>JAFTLT010000031.1 GCA_017452785.1 Clostridia bacterium
GTAAAGGTCGGAGGAGTGTTCACGGCACTTAAAGGCTCAGCAGGAAGAGATGAGCTTAAAGAAGCTCAGAACGCAGTCAGAATCCTCGGTGCAGAGGTTGCACAGCTCAGCGATTATACCCTCCCGAACGGCGATGCACGCACCCTTATCGTTATGAAAAAAATAAGACCTTGCCCTGAAAAATATCCCCGAAATAAGGGTCAGATGAAAAAGAAACTGCTATAAAAGCATCGTGTGATAGATATTTCAGCAAAAAAACACCTGTACGATGCTCCAAGGCATTAAAACGTTTTTGGCGGCAGGTGCTTTGAGAGCGAAAAGATCGTAAACGGATAAAAATGAACGGCACCCCTGCTATGATGAAATGCTCCCATTTTGTTAGACAATGTGGTATAATAGAGATATACCAATTTGAAATCTAACGAAAGGGGGCATTTTTATGCCTAAAGGAAAGCCGAACAAGAAATACACACCTGAATTTAAGATTATGGTCGTGGAGACGATGCAAAAAGAAAGGTTAAGTCATAGAGAAGTAGAGAAACAGTTTGAATTACCTCATAGACGTGCTGCCGAATGGGAGCGCATCTATCTTGAAGAAGGTAAAGAAGGATTTTATGTTGAACGTCGTGGACGCAAATCAACAGGTCGTCCTCCAAAACTGAAAAAAGAAGTCGAAGAAGATCTCATAGCAGAGGTACAGCGTCTTCGTGCGGAGAATGCATACTTAAAAAAATTGAATGCCTTGGTTTCCGAAAGGGTACGGCAAGAGAAAAAGCACAAGTGATCTGGGAACTGAGGCATGAACACAAGATAGGTCTGCTCATTGATGTTGCCGGAATCCCTCGCAGCACCTATTACTATTACAGCAAGCAATTCAATGATCCGAAACCGGATAAGTATGCAGCGATCAAGGAGGATATACGCAGGATATATGATGAAAGCAAAGGACGCTATGGCTATCGCAGGATAACGAAAGAACTGAGAAAAACGCATAGGATAAACCACAAGACCGTTCAGCGATTAATGCGTAAAATTGGTATATTCTGCTGCGTTCGCATGAAGAAATACAACTCATTCAGAGGTGAAGTCGGCAGAATAGCGCCAAATCTTCTGGAACGAGATTTCAAAGCGGATAAGCCAAATCAGAAATGGGTCACAGATGTGACAGAGTTTGCTCTGTTTGGTACCAAGCTGTATCTGTCACCGATCATCGATCTTTTCAACGGAGAGGTTGTGTCCTACAACCTGAGTTACCACCCTAATTTGAATCAAGTGACCGATATGTTGAATAAAGCATTTGCAAAGATACCGGAAAACACCAGACTCATTTTGCATTCGGATCAGGGCTGGCAGTATCAGCACAAGCAGTACCAGAAAATGTTGAAAGACAAAGGCATAAGACAAAGTATGTCACGAAAGGGAAACTGTCTCGACAACGCTTGTGCAGAAAACTTCTTTGGATTGCTGAAAACAGAACTTCTCTACTTACAGGAATTCTCATCTGTTGAGCACTTCATTTCAGAACTACATTCATACATCGCTTGGTACAACACAAAGCGCATCAAGCTTAAGCTTGATGGTATGTCACCTGTTGAATACAGGCTCAACGCTGCATAACAAAAGCGACCAAGATTTCTCTTAGTCGCTTTGCATAAGTTTTCTTTTAAAAGTTTGTCTAACTTTTTGGGGTCAGTTCAATATGGGGTCAGTGCTCTTTTTAAGGTCTTTTCTTACCATATTTTTTGTTGAGCTCATCCTGCTTCTCCTGAGGAACCTTTAAGAGTCTCAGAAACTCTTGTTGGGTCATGTTATCAAAAAAAAATCCTCCCGAGATCAGCTCCAGCTGCTCCTCGTCAAGCTCCAGACTTTCCAGCAGTTGATTATATTCTTTCTCTGTCATTGCAATGCCTCCTTTAACTGGATTTGTTTAGTGCCAAACGTGTATACAGTTACCGTATTTTATGGGCTATTTCTGCTTGTCCTGAGAAATATTCAATAGTTTCAGAAACTCATCCGGAGTCATGTCTTCACGAAAAGCTAATCCTCCCGAGA
>JAFTLT010000008.1 GCA_017452785.1 Clostridia bacterium
AGAAAAGTCAGCATAACAAAAAGTCGCACTCCGAAAGGAATGCGACGATACATAAAACTACAAAAATATATATTAAGCTCTATTTTAAGCAAAAAAATTGAGTATTCACAGGTCAAATCCCTTATGAATACTCAATATGGTGCGGATGTTCATAACACAAGTAGTTCTCCGGCAATACATATTCTATCTTTCGTACTCTAATATATTTCCTCAGATACGGAGAAATACATAAGCTATGGCAGGAGTTAAAGTGTCTCCTATTATAAAAGGTGTTATGAAGCTGACTCGAAATGATTTTTCGACCCTTATCAACAAAGCAATAAAACTCCTGAAAATTGACACAAACGGTTTTTATAATAAAAAATAGTATCTCGCAGAAGTTGATATGCAGGCAAAAATTATGCTTGACACGGTTGTGAATCAGAAGAAAACAGCACAAGGCATAATTAAGAAGCTGAAGGAGTAAAATCTGTTGGAGTGGATATGTTCTATGCAGAATGCAGTCACACTATCACGAGAAATAATTTGTAGTTATTTTAAAATGAGAAAGATTTTTACAAATTTAAAAAATACTTTTAAATTTTCTGTAAATAATCTTGACAAATTGACTTATACTATTATATAATGTGAAAAATATTTAAACTTTGGAACCAGCTGTCTGCAGAGGATGTTGGTTCCTTTTTGTTTTTTTGGCAAAAAACGTATTACTGTAATAAAAACTGACTGAAAAGGAGAACATTAAATGGAAATTCAACTTCAGGAGCTTATTGAGCAAATTAAAAAAGACGGTGTTGAAACTGCTGAAGCTCAAGCTGCCACAATACTCGAAACAGCCAAAGCAGAGGCAGAAAAAATCATTGCCGATGCAAAAACACAGGCAGATAAAATTATGTCTGACGCAAAAAATGAAAATGAGCGAACCGTAAAATCCGGTGAAGATGCAATCCGCCAGGCCGGTCGTAATCTTCTTATATCCTTCAGGGAAAGTGTTACGAAAGAGCTTAACGCAATTATAGGAGAAAATGTTTCATCGGTTTATTCTTCAGATGCACTGCCCCAGCTTATTGTCAAAGCTGTTGAATGCTGGCTATCGAAGCCCGATGCGACTGATATATCCGTAATTTTAAGCAGTGATGATCTTGCGAAGCTTGAAGAATCTCTTTTGGCAGAGCTTAAAACAAAAATTCTCACCGGAGTTACGCTTAAAGCCAATGATAATTTTGACGGCGGATTCCGAATTGCAGCAAACGGTGACGGAGCATATTATGATTATTCAAAAGATGCTGTTACTGATATGTTGTCAAACTATCTTAGTCCTAAGATTACTGCGTTATTGAAAGAGGCTGAATAATTATGGCGGAGTATTATCTGATATCTCAGCTGCCTTCTCTGGATGGTTTAAGTGAAAATACACAGATGCCTGTTACCGAAAACCAATTTTTTGAGTTGTGCAGCCGATTCTTAGAAAAAAAGGCTTTTAAAGAACTTAACAGAATAACTCTTATTCCATCAAGAGCTTATGAAAAATCATCATCTGCTCTGATTGAAAGATGGAACGAAGGTGAACGTAATCTTCGCCTTGCATTAGCGAAGCTTCGTGCAGATAAGATGAACAAAAATTTTGATACAGTAATGCAGTCTTTTCCTGCAGGACTTCTGCAGGCGGTGCGCACTGCTATTGAAATTGAAAGTCCTATGGAGGCAGAAAAGTTTCTCAACCGATACCGTCTTGAGTTTTTGGAAACGCTGAGACCAATGGATTCTTTTTCGGAAGAATTTGTGTTCTATTATTGTCTTAAACTGAAGCTCCTGGAGCGAATGAGAAAATTTGATACACATAGCGGTGAGACCGCATACAGAAAAATCTATGATTCAATTATGTGTGAGGATAAAACGGAGGTTATACAATGACCGCAAACAAAGGTAAAGTAGTAAGTATTAACGGCAACCTTGTATCTGTAAGGTTTGAAAATAATGTTTCGATGAATGAAATTTGCTATGTTAATGTTGATGATACCAAACTCAAGAGTGAGGTTATACGCATACGAGGAAATATCGCTCAGATACAGGTTTATGAAATGACAGGCGGCATCAAGTGCGGAGATGAGGTTGATTTTACCGGAGAAATGCTTTCAGCACAGTTGGGTCCGGGGCTTCTGGGTCAGATTTACGACGGGCTTCAGAATCCTCTGCCCGTGTTGGCTGAACAGGCAGGCTGGTTTCTTGAAAGAGGAAATTATGCGGACGGACTTGATTCCGAGAAAAAATGGGAATTCACCCCCACTGCAAAAGTCGGGGACATTCTTCGAGCCGGTGAATATATAGGTACAGTTCCCGAAGGACCTTTTACTCATAAAATATTCATTCCCTTTGATTTACTCGGAATATACACATTGAAATCTGTTGCAGAAAAAGGCGAATATACGGTAAACGAAGAAATTGCGGTTTTAACTGATGAAAGAGGCAGAGAAATCTCTGTTTCCATGTCATTCAAGTGGCCTGTTAAGCGTGCAATTAAGTGTTACAGTGAAAGACTGGCCCCTGTCGAAACAATGGAAACAAAGGTTCGTCTTATTGACTCCTTCTTCCCTGTCGCAAAGGGCGGAACTTATTGCACTCCCGGTCCTTTCGGTGCGGGAAAAACAGTTTTACAGCACACAACATCAAAATATGCAGATGTTGATATCGTTATTATTGCTGCCTGCGGTGAACGTGCAGGTGAGGTCGTTGAAACGCTGACAGAGTTTCCTGAGCTTACTGACCCTAAAACAGGACGTTCTCTTATGGAAAGAACAATTATTGTATGCAACACTTCTTCAATGCCTGTTGCATCCCGTGAAGCTTCGGTTTATACAGCAGTAACACTTGCAGAGTATTACCGACAGATGGGACTCAATGTTTTGATGCTTGCTGACTCCACATCACGTTGGGCTCAGGCAATGCGTGAAATGTCCGGCAGACTTGAAGAGATTCCCGGCGAAGAGGCTTTCCCCGCATATCTTGAATCATATATTGCCGCATTCTATGAACGTGCAGGATGTGTACTTCTTTCTGACGGAAGTAAGGGCTCCGTTACAATCGGCGGTACGGTTTCTCCTGCAGGCGGTAACTTTGAAGAGCCGGTTACTCAGGCAACTCTCAAGGTCGTCGGAGCCTTCCACGGACTTTCACGCGAACGCTCTGATGCGAGAAAATACCCTGCAATAGACCCGCTTATTTCTTGGTCAAAATACAAACCGGTTACAGACCCTGCGAAGTCAGGTTTCTGCAAAAATATTCTTCTTCACGGAGACGAAATCGGTTCAATGATGAAGGTTGTCGGTGAAGATGGTACAAGTATTGAAGATTACACCGCATATCTGAAGGCAGAAATGCTTGATGCTGTTTATCTTCAGCAGAACTCTTTTGATTCCGTTGAAGCAAACTGTACCAAAGAGCGTCAGCGTTATGTAACAGATAAACTTGTGTATATTCTCGGCAGTGAATATGCTCTTGACAGCAAGGATGATGCACGTAGCTTCTTCAATAGTATGAGACAGAAGTTTATCGACTGGAATTATACCGAATTTGAAAGTGAGGCCTTTGCCAAAGCAGAGGCTGAAATAGACGCAATTTACGCTAACGGTCAAGGCAGATTAAGCCGTGAAGCAGAACTTCTTCTGAAAGGTGGTGAGTGATAATGAACAAGGTGTTTAACAAAATAGAATCAATTACAGGTAATGTTATTACCGTTAAAGCTCAGGGCATACGCTACAACGAATTGGCACAGATAAACACACGTTTCGGCAAATCACTCGCTCAGGTCAATAAAATTGACGGAGATATTGTTTCATTACAGGTGTTCGCCGGCGGTCAGGGTATTTCAACCGGCGACGAGGTCCGCTTTTTAGGGCACGATATGAGAGTGTCATTCAGCGATGACCTTCTCGGCAGAATTTTTAACGGCTCCGGTGAACCCAGAGATAAAGGTCCGGCACTTACGGATAATATGAAACCGATCGGCGGTCCGTCGGTTAACCCTACAAAACGAATTCTTGCAAACAGAATGATGAGAACAAATATCCCGATGATTGATATGTTCAATACACTTGTTGTTTCACAAAAGCTTCCGATTTTTTCAATTTCAGGTGAACCTTACAACCAGCTTCTTGCCCGTATTGCCTTGCAGGCTGAAGCAGATGTTATCGTCCTTGGGGGCATGGGACTTAAATATGACGATTTTCTTTACTTCAAGGAAGAACTTTCAAACGGCGGTGCATTAAGTAAAACAGTTATGTTTATTCATACGGCATCTGACCCTACTGTTGAATGTATTATGATTCCCGATATGGCGCTTGCTGTTGCAGAACAGTTTGCGTTGCAGGATAAGGATGTATTGGTGCTTCTCACCGATATGACAAACTTTGCAGATGCAATGAAAGAAATTGCTATCACACAAGAACAGGTTCCCTCAAACCGAGGCTATCCCGGTGACCTTTATTCTCAGCTTGCTTCACGTTATGAAAAAGCAGTTGATTTTGACAGTTCAGGCTCTGTCACGGTGCTTGCGGTTACTACAATGCCGGGCGATGACGTTACACACCCTGTTCCCGATAATACAGGCTATATTACCGAAGGTCAGTATTATCTGAAAGGCGGAAGAATTGAACCCTTCGGTTCACTTTCTCGACTGAAACAGAATGTCAACAGCAAAACACGTAAGGATCACCGTATTCTTATGGACTCTATGATCAGATTGTATTCATCCTATAAAGAAACATTGGAAAAGAAGAATATGGGCTTTTCTATGAACCGTTGGGATGAAAAATTATTGAAATACGGTCAGCTTTTTGAAAATAAGCTTATGGATTTGTCGGTTAATTTAACACTTGAGGAATCACTTGACCTCGGTTGGCAGATTCTTGCAGATTGTTTCCAAAAAGATGAAACAGGAATTAAGTCAGACCTTACAGATGAATTCTGGCCTGTAAAGTAAGGAGGACTGAATTTTGGCAAAAATCAAATTAACTAAAAATGAGTTAAAGGTACAGAAAGATGCTCTTAAAATGTATCAAAGATATTTGCCTACACTGACACTTAAAAAGCAACAGCTTCAATCGGAAATAAGAATAATTGAAGCAAAGGCTGCCTCGGTAAGACAAGAACGGGAAAGCTTAGAAAAAGGTTTTTCTTCATGGATTGCTGTTTTCAGCGAAGAAAGTGCTTTCCCCGACGGAATTATTACTGTAAGCAACATCCGAAAAGGAACGGGAAACATTGCAGGTGTTACGATTCCCACTTTTGAGGGTGCAGACTTTTCCAGAGGCGATTATGATTTGTATGAAACACCACTTTGGGTGGATATTGCCGCAAATCATATGGAAAAAGCAATGTCGCTTGATTTAGAGGCGGAAGTGTTGGATGAACAGGTAAGGCTTTTAGAAAAAGAATTGCTTTCTACTTCGCAAAGAGTCAACCTGTTTGAAAAGGTAAAAATCCCCGAAACACAGGCAAATATCAAAAAAATATCAATTTATATGGCAGACCAGCAGGTCAGCGCTGTTGTGCGTTCAAAAATTTCAAAGCGCAAAATAGCCGCTCGTGATGAAGCATCTTCGGGAACGGAGGTGTACGCTGTATGATTGTACCGATGAAAAAAATTTCTCTTGTTGTTATGGGAGATAAAAAAAGAGAAGCTCTTAAAAAACTCCGCAAAGCAGGAATTGTTCACATAGAAATAACAGAAGGCTCCGGCAAAAAAATCGACGAGTTAAAAGAACAGATTGCTCTGCTTGAAAGTGCGGTTTTTCTGTTAAGCGAAAAGAAAAATAAGAATATTGAGCAAAAAGACATAACTGCTTCCGAAGCTGTTTCAGCAGCAAAAGAAATAACTTCTTTAGCTGAAAAAAAGAAAGCTTATCTGAATGAACAGCATTTATTGATTTCCGAACTTGAGCGAATTAAGGGCTGGGGCGAAGTCAACCCTGACGACATTAATGATTTGTTAAACGAAGGTGTTAATATTTCGTTTTATGAAATGCCGATAGCTGAATATGACAGTATTCCTGAAACAGTAAAAACCATTAGCTTAGAAAAAACTAAAAATTCAGTGAAGTTTGCTCTGATTATATCCGGCGTTAAGGGTGAAGAAACTGCAGAAAAACTCAAAAGCTATCATTTTGAATTACCGCAAAATTCCACCGCAGAGATAAAACAAAGGCTTGAAGAAATCAACAAAGCAACAGAATCAATTGATGAAAAAATAACTGGCTATGCAGAATATAGCTCTGGTATGAAGAACACTGTTAAATCCTGCGAAAAGGATATTGAATTTGAGGTATATGCCACCGGTATGACAGATGAAAGCTTGTCGGAGAACGATAAAAATGATGTTTCGGTTGCATATTTTACGGGATATGTTGAAGAGGAAAATCTGCCTCACCTTAAAGAAATTGCCAAAGATAATTTCTGGGGACTTCTTATTGAGGATCCCACTGAAGAGGATAATGTTCCGACAAAGCTTAAAAACAATAAGTTTGTAAGCCTTATTTATCCGCTTACTGACTTTTTAGGCACCGTTCCGGGTTATTTTGAGTATGACATTTCAGGTTGGTTCTTAGGCTTTATCCTCGTTTTCTTCGGAATTATATTCGGTGATGGTGTTTACGGACTGCTTATTTCAGCTGTTGCTGCAGTGTTGATTATTAAATCTGCAAAAGCGAAGAAAGAAATTCCACCCGCATTTCTGTTAGTTGGTCTTTTCGGTATTTCGACAATACTCTGGGGAACATTAACCTGCACATGGGGCGGTCTCCCGGCTGAGAAGTTGCCCGAATGGCTTCAAAAGCTATCAATCCCGTTCATCTCGAATGTATATGCCGATAAAATATGGTATCCTTTCTGGACAAAAGGAGATGCCGGTCTTACAACCGCACAGAATTTGCAGATTTTCTGTTTTTCTTTGGCTCTCATCCAGCTTGTTATAGCACATCTTAAGGTTGCAAAAAGAAACAGAAAATCAATTAAGATACTCGGTGATATCGGTTCAATATTACAGCTTGTAGGTATCTATTATGTTGTACTGAGCTTCGTTGTCAATCCCGATGTTTTCAGCTTCGGACTCGTAATCGGCGGTGTTCCTGTGGGAACAGTTGCACTTATACTTGTTATCGTCGGATTTGTTATGAGCTTTGTGTTTGCAAATTATGAGGGTAGTGTCGGTAAATCTATACTCGAAAGTCTGAAAAACATTGTTTCTGTTTTGCTTGGTGTAGTCAATGTTTTCTCAGATATAGTTTCTTATATAAGGCTTTGGGCAGTCGGTCTTGCAGGTGCAGCGATATCTGCAACTGTAAACGAACTCGCAAGTCCGTTGCTTGGCAATTTTATGTTTATGATAATTGCCATAGTCCTTCTGGTATTCGGACACGGACTTAATATGATACTGAATGTTCTGTCTGTTATTGTTCACGGAATCAGACTGAACACTTTGGAATTCTCATCACATCTTGATATGTCCTGGAGCGGACACAAATTCAAACCATTTAAAGAACAAATTGATTAAAAAAGGAGAATTACTATGAATTTAGGTTTATTAGGTACAGCGTTAGCAATGGGTATTGCCGCTATCGGTTCTGCAATCGGTATCGGTATTGCAGGTCAGGCATCAATCGGTGCGTGGAAAAAGTGTTATATGAGCAATAAGGCAGCACCTTTCATTCTTACGGTTTTTGCAGGTGCCCCCCTTACACAGACTATTTACGGCTTTCTTCTTATGCAACAGATGAAATCAGCCACCGCAGACCCTGCTTTTCTTTTCGGTCTCGGTATTGCATCAGGTCTTGCAATGGCTGTTTCAGCTTTTGTTCAGGGTAAAGCAGGTGCTGCAGGTGCAGATGCTCTTGCAGAAACAGGCAAAGGCTTCTCACAGTACATCACAGTTGTCGGCCTCTGTGAAACAGTAGCACTGTTCGCGCTCGTTTTCAGTATGGTAGCTTTGGGATAATACAAAAACGGCTTGGAGTATCATTATATTATTGAGTTTTTAATGAAATCTGATACTGATTCAGAAATAATCTCCTTTTTGCCTTTTTCTCATCTGCATTTTATGTATTCAAAAACCGTTTCACTGCAAGTGAGGCGGTTTTTTATCTCTTATTGATGCAATTACAATGTTATTCATTCACGAGCTCATTGACCACATTGATGTTTACGAGGCAGAGGGAAAGGGTAAAAACAAGACACAGAGAGTTGTAATACATTATCGCTTTATCGGGGTAATTGAAAATCCTGTTAAAGAGGAAAATATAGTCCTCGAAGCAAGACAAGGCGTTGCCGTAGAATATCTCACGGCATAACAAAAAAAGAGCAGGCTCAAAACCTGCTCGATACATAACGAATATATATTATTTAACTATGAGGAAATGTAAAAAAAGAAAAGTGAGTATTCACTTGTGTTATGAATACTCACTATGGTCCGACTAATACGTGTAAATCCGAACTTGATACAAATTTTTAACTTCATCTGTCCGGACGGCTTTTGAGCCGTCCTTATAGTTGAAGTTAATGACTATTTTGTCATCATACAAATAAACTGAATTAACAAAAATGTTTATAAGCTTTCGCTCATGTTCCAAACGTTTAATGCCGTATTTCTTGAGACTTTTCAACCAATCAATAATCTGCTCTTTGGTGAGCATTGGTCTTTCCATTTCTTCTTGTGAAATCTGAACTGTTAATTCTGTTTTTTGCTGTTCTAACTGCTCAAGTCGTTCCTTTGTTGAAGAAGTAATAATAGTTTTTAAAATTATACCATGGGAGGTTATTTCATTATCCGTTTATAATGTCTTATAAGGTATCACTTCAGAATTTTGAATTTTCCGATTATCGGCAATTCTTTTGCTTTACCGCCGAGGGCATTAACGATACCGATAACCGCAAGAATAGTAATTATAATACCCGCGATTGGAGCAATTATCCAGCCAATGATGGGAATTGCGGCAATTACTGACGAGAGAATTCCTCCGATAAAAAGTACAAGACCCTGATTGGTGTGGAAACGTGCAAACTTTGAGTCCTTGGCCGCAAGCAACGGAATAAGGAAGATTATGTAGGCGAGAACAGCCATAACCTTGTTCTTTTCGATATCCTGTGCATCGTATTCCGCTGTGGTGTCTGCCGTGTTGTTGAGCTGAGTCAGCTTTTCTGAAATATCAATCTGCTCCTTCTGCTGAGAAGGTGTTTCCATAGGTGCGCCGCAGGATGTGCAGTGCTTCATATTTTCCTCTACCTGTGCGCCGCATTGTTTACAAGTTAACATAATTTTTTCCTCCTTAATTAAATTTGTTCGTAAGTTTAATTCAAATAGTCATTGAGGGCATCCTTGATTTCATCTTCATTCTCGGAAATATATTTTTCCGCTTCATCCATAGTGTCACTCATACTCTTCTGTAAACCTACTGCAATATCAACCTTTGCACCGGTATAGTAGAACAGCTTGCCGAGCTCACTATTCTTGTCTTTGTCATATTCATCACTGATATAGACAACATAAATCTTATCATTCTTTCTGAATGCCCAGCCCTTCATAAGCCAGCCCTTAAGTGCTTTTTCGAGCGTTACCTCGCCGAGAGCATCCTCTCCGTCACCTGCGAACTCATAGCCTCTGATGTTGTGGCCATCCTGTGATACCTTTGCGGTAGCATCAAACACCTTTTTGTGCCACGCATTAAATTCATCATCAGTAATCTCACCCTCTGCTTTGGTGAAGGTGATTACTGCATGACCTGTACCTGATGCAGGGTCATCGGCATACGCTGAATAGTTGTTTTTGAGCTTCCATTCCCAATCAGGCTCGATGTCTGAAAGCTTGATGTCAACAGCCTTTTTGAGGTAGTGTTCCACAGCTTCCACGCTGAAGGATTCAAACTCCTCGGCTTTTTCAAGCTCTTTGTCGATAACGTCCTGTGCATCAATTTTTTCATCATTGTCCGCCTTGGTTTTTTCGGGGTCGTCTTTTCCGCCGCAAGCAGCAAAGCTGAAAATCAATACTGCCGCAAGCAGGAGAGCTAATAACTTTTTCACTGTGTTTGCCTCCTTAAAACATATTATGTGAACGGTTTTGTTAAAAACCGAACAATCCTTTCAGACCTACCTGTTTTTTGGGTTCGGGTTTAACATAATCATATCCGCCAAGCGGTTCTCTTGTGTCAAAGCCTATTGTCGGACAGTCGGGGTCGCCCTCAAAGCAATGCTCCGTGTCAACGTGATAAACTGTGCCGTCAATTCTTTTATAGAGATGTGCGATATTCGGATACTGCCCTGCCTGATGAAAGCCGTTCTGCACAAGAAATCTTCTGTAGCTGTCAACAGCCTGACGTGCAGCAAAATCGTTACCGCCGAAATCAGCTGAAAAAGAGAAATAATTTTCTTCGTAGCACTCAATTCCGTAATTACAGCCGCCACAGTTCCACTTGGGGAATTGCGGCATTTTTTCGTCCCATTCGAGCATAACGGCATCGTCGTTTGCCTTAGCCGCCTCTTCTTGCTGAATAGCGGCAGGCAGCTTTGTTCCGCAGTCCTCACAGAATTTTGTGCCGATTGAGTTCTGCTTATTACAATTGGGGCAGACTGCACTCTGTGCCACAGTTGTTTCGGGCAGCTTGCTTCCGCATTCGGGGCAATAGGTTTTTTCTGCATCCGTCGCTTTGTTGCAGTTGGGGCAGACCTTGAGGTTTTCGCTCATTTTTGTAGCGTAGCTTTGCGCTGCACGTTCAAGGTTTGAGAATGCGCCCTCTAAACCGCTTGTCGGATGTGATGATTGCTGTGTGTGATTCTGCGCCGCATTGTCAAAATGCTGTGCGGTTTTGTTTGCAAAATCCGTCACTGTGGGTTCAACAGCTTGTCTTACTGCGTTGCCCACCGCCTTACTTACGGCATCACTGACGCCGCGTCTGATTGCTCTTTCTAAAAATCCCATTATCTTGCCTCCTTTATTATGAATAATTTAATAATTACATTACGAACGAAAAGATAGTCTCAAAGAATTTTTTAATTAAGCTGATTATAAATTCAATAAGACTCAGGGGCTCTTTCTCGGGAATTTCAATTACATCCTCCTCGGGGAGCTCCTCTGCTTCGGGAGTCTGGTCAATAAGCTCAACGTATTCCGCATAAGCTGATGAGGTATACATCTCCTCCTGACTTTCGCCCGACTGGTTAACCTCGGCAAGAAGTATGCCTGCCTCGTTGAGAATTAATATATCCTGCTCGTCTATAATTTCGTCGTGGTTACAGTCAGCCGCGCGGAAGGCAAGCTCACCGACATCCTCTTTCGTCAGCATTCCGTTCGCAAGGCAGGAGGCCAGAACTGCATCCTGACCGTCGTAGAAGCCGTCGCCGTTGATGTCGCCGTAGAGGAGAAGCGTGTAGGTCGCTTTGACGACGTCGCCCTCCATAATCTTAACCTGCGTGCCTGTGCCGAGATAGCCGTCCGTATCGTAGAACCAGACATAGGCTTCGTTCACAATCTGAGTGTAATTATCCATCGTCTTCGTGCCGGGGTTGATGCCGTAGGTAACGCCCGTGAGGAAGTCGATGTTAAGACTCTCGCTCCATTCGAAGCCCGTTGCCTGAATGTACCAGCCGGCTTTTGTGCCGCAGTAAATACATCTCTGCCACTTCAGACCGTTTTCGGTTGCCGTGGGAGCGTGGTCGAGCACCCATTGGTATGAGTGTTCACCGCCCTTGGGAAGCACTTCGGCATATTCGTCATTGCAGACAGTACAGATATAATAGCGTTTGCCGTTAGAGCCGCAGGTCGGCGGTACTTCGGGCATATTGGGGTCAACGATATAGTTATGCAGAAGCTCCGAGTAAGAGTGACCGCAGGAGCAGGAGTAAGCCTTTTCGCCGTGCTGTGTCTCGGTGGGCTCAATGTCGGTTATCAGTTCGTAGGGATGTCCGCCGTTTTCGGCCTGACTGAGGAAGTTATAAGTAACCCCGTCAAGGTTTTGCAGTTCATTATCGTAAATGAGCATCCACTCGTGCTCCGAGCCGTTATAAGTTACGTTTTTAAGCGAAGTGCAATTGCCGAACGCATCTGTCTCTGTTCCGATTGTTGTAACAGTTGTGGGAATTACGACAGTTTCAAGCATTTTACAACCGTAAAATGCATCGCCTTGGATTTTTTCAACACCTTCGGGAAGAATTACGGTTTTGAGATTCTCATTGTATGAAAAAGCATTTTTAGCAATTGTCTCAGTTGCCTCATTAACGGTATAGCTTTCCCGAACCGATGCTACCGGATAAGATTTAAGTGCAGCAAAAGATGCAGTATAAAGAACACCGTACTCATCAGAAACGTAATTCGTGTTGCCTTCTTCAACTATAATCTCTGTCAGCGAAGAACAACTCTTGAAACTGCAAACAATACTTGTGACGCTTGCGGGAATCGTCAGACTTGTAAGTGATTCGCAATCATCAAACGAAAACAGTTCAATGGTTCTGAGATTAGCAGAAAGCTTTACATTTTCAAGCAATTTACAGCCACGGAATGCCGCATTATCTATATGTGTAACGCTGTCGGGAAGAACTATACTTTCGATTGCCGTTTTTTCGAATGCGCAGCCACCGATAGTAGTAACGGTATCAGGTAAGTTAACGTATTTGAGAGAGGTACATCTGTAAAATGACGTACTGCTGACATTTTTAACACCTTCTTCGATTGTAACCGTCACAATTTCATCACGAAAATCAGTCCAAGGAGCAGGGTTTGATGTGGTATAATAGGACATAGTACCTGTACCGCTGACTGTGAACTCACCCGTTACGCCGTTGAAGCGCCAGGTGGCATTGCTGCCGGTAGTGCCACTCTTGCCTGCACAGATAACCTCAGGGGTCGAGTCGGGGAACTGAACGTCAAGAGCGTCCCATTCCTCCTGCGTGCCCGTAAAGGTTACGGTTGTGAGTGAGTAACAATCTCCAAATGCGGTACTGCTGACTTCAGCGAGGCTGTAGGGAAGCACAACTTCCGTTAAAGCAGTACCTTTGAAAGCATAATCAGCCACGGTTGTGATACCATCTTCAATAACAACAGACCTAAGAAGTCCTGCGTAGGAGTACCACGGAGTTTCACTTGCGGCGGAGTAATCGGTCATAGCACCCTCACCGCTGATGGTGAGCACGCCCGTTTCGGTGTCAAAGCTCCAGCTTATATTGCCGTTTTCGCCCAGGGTGCCCGAAGCATCTTCGGCGCTTGCGGTAAAGCTGAACAGCGGCGGCAGCTCAAGACCGACGAAGCCGCTGAGAGGTGCGGCAGTCAGCACCATTACGACTGCCAGAACAGTTGCTAAAAATTTGTTTAACTTCTTCACAATTATCATCCTTTCGTCTGAATTGCTTTATAAATCTTTGTACTTAATAAGTAATTGTTTTCGGCTGGAAATGCCAAGCTTTTTGTATATGTTTTTGCAGTGAAAATGAACCGAAGAATGGGTAATGTATAATTCTTCCGCTATCTGTGCCTGTGTTTTGTCGGTAAGAAGTTGAGCGAAAACCTCAAGCTCACGTTTCGACAGGTTTTCCAGCTCGGGATAAATTTCAAGCAGCCGCTTATGCTCGTCTTCTGCCAACGCAATGTAATTGAAATAATTCAGTATGCCCATAACTTCACCTCTTCAATGATAATTATACTTTGTTTAACCGGAGATGTAACCTGCCCGATATGGGAGGATTTGACACGCGTGCTACCCGTTTGGGTAGTATTTCTAACATCTTCTTGAAAAAGAGAAAAAAATAGTCTATAATTCTACATAAATAAATATACTGTTATGATTTGATTATATTGATTTTTTTGTCCGTTTTGCACCCCCCGTTTGGGGGGTTTTTAGGGAAAAACCACCTATTTAGGTAAGTTTTTTAAAGAATTTAAAAATTTTTACGCTTCGGCGATGATTTTTTGCAGTTAAGAAAGGAGCGGTTTATGAACAACCCGATTCTCATAGAAAACCAGAAAAAGAGGATAGAGATCCCTCTGTGGAGGCTCGTCTGTTTCTCTATGTTCAGCTTTTGGCAGATGGGATTTATCTTTTATTTCCTTGAGCCGTCCTCGGCAATGGATGGGAAAATTCCAATCGACATCAACATAGATTACGGCACCACGCTGACAGCGATTTGTTACATACTCAGTATCCTTACGATGATCTTTTTGCCGAAGATTATCGTGTATACTCAGCGCATTGCCACGGGCGTTGCGCTTCTTTCAGCAGTCGCTTTCTTCCTACCTCTGCCGGAGGATGCTCTGCGCTTTAACATTTACCTGCAAATCTTCTGTTGCTGCCTGATGATCGGCTTTGAGACCTTCCTTGTGGTCAACTGCTTTTCCGAGAAAAGCAGCGTCAAGTATCTGACCTTCGGCTACGGTATAGCGGTGTTCCTGATCGCTTTGGTTCAGAACGAGGTGATATCCATCCCGTTCTCTACCTTCCGCTACGGAATGGTAGCGGCGCTTGTGCTTTTGTTTGTTTTCTTTCTCCGTATGCCTACGGGTAAGGAGCATTTGCCGCGGTTCGTGAAAAAGAGCGATGGCATTCCTGCACCGAAAAAGCTGATGTGGGGTACATATCTTCTTATGTTCATTACCGCACTGATGGGCGTTGCCGGCCCTGCGGTTGTTGGTAAGGCAGAGCACGGCGTTTCCATTATGTATTTGGTCGTGGCACTTTCCTGTTTCACGATGTATTTGCTCCACAAAAAAGCGAATATCCACCCTTTCCGAATGATGCCCGTGCTTGTGGGACTCGGCGGACTCGGTTTTATTCTGATGATCGCGACCTCCTACGTTCCCTCGCT
>JAFTLT010000032.1 GCA_017452785.1 Clostridia bacterium
ACAGTTTTCTGTGAAAAAGTATTTAAGACTTGCAGAAGAAGAACGCAGGCAGAGAAAAGAAAGTAAAAGATTATATTATTATGGAGGAAAATAAATGAATAATAACTTAAAATCACCGGTAAACATCCCGGTAGAAAGAATCCGTCCCTTTGAGGGACATCCCTATAAGGTCTTGGACAATGACGAGATGAATAACCTGATTGACAGTATTCAGCAGAAGGGCGTCATCTCACCGATTGTTGTAAGACCACTCGAAAACACAGACGATGAGTATGAGATAATCTCAGGTCATCGCAGACTCAGAGCATCAGTAAAAGCAGGGCTGGAAACAGTACCTGCTTTAATTTATGCCGTCACTCGTGATGAAGCGGCAATTATGCTTGTGGACAGTAATCTTCACAGAGAGCATATTTTGCCGAGTGAAAAGGCATTTGCCTATAGGTTGAAAATGGACGCAATGAACCATCAGGGACAGAGAACAGATTTAACTTGTGGACAAGTTGGCCACAAGTCAAGAGAGAATGTGTCCGAAACCGAAAGCGGCAGACAGGTACAAAGGTATATCCGCCTGACTTATCTCATCCCCGAACTGCTTGAAATGATGGACGAAGACAAAATTGCTTTATCAGTGGGTGTTGAGCTTTCGTTCCTTGATGAGCAGATGCAGTATGACTTGCTCCGTGTAATTGAGGAGCTGGACTGCACACCGTCGTATTCTCAGGCGTGGCATATGCACAGGGATTTCAATGAAGGTACACTCACTATCGAAAGTATGGAAAACACACTTGCTTCAGAAAAACCGAATCAGAAGCCTATGTGCAAGGTGCCCATTGAAAAGCTACAGAAAATCGCACCTAAGGTTAAAGATAAAGACTTTGAAGATTTTGTGCTAAAGGCTTGCGAGCATTACTACAAATATCTTCAGCGTCAGCGTAGCCGTGACCGAGATGCACGGTAATCCACACATTTGTATAGGAGGAATTATATGAGTAAAGTTGATATAAATGATTTAAGAAAAAATCCTGATTACTGCTTTGCGGCTTTGAAGCTTATTGAGCAGTTGTTCAGGGACGGAAAAATTCCCGAGTATATGTTCCGCAACATCTTAAGCGAATATGCGGACATTGTTGATGAAACCGAATTTGTAAAAGGAAATCACAATCAGATAAAGGAGGAATGTGCATGATAAATTCTGATTTCGGTAAACGCAGAGTTGTAATCTATGCCCGTGTTTCTACGGAGCACGAGGCACAGATTTCGGCTCTCGAAAATCAGCTGGATTGGTATGAGCCAATCCTTGCTGCAAGACCTGAATGGGAGCTCGTCGGCAGATATATTGACGAGGGTATCACGGGTACCTCTGCCGAGAAAAGACCGCAGTTTATGAAAATGATTCGTGATGCAAAGGCACGAAAATTCGATATGATAATCACCCGTGAGGTGTCCCGTTTTGCGAGAAATACCGTTGACACTTTGCAGTACACAAGAGATCTGAAGGCAAAGGGCGTTGAGGTGTTCTTCATAAACGACAATATCAAAACCTTTGACGGTGACGGTGAGCTTCGTCTTACCATTATGGCGACTCTTGCTCAGGATGAAAGCCGAAAAACCTCGGTGCGAGTGAAAAGCGGTCAGCAGACCTCAATGAATAACGGCACATTCTACGGCAACGGAAATATCTTAGGCTACAGAAGACATCAGGAGCTTCTGCCCGACAATAAGAAAAAGGTAGATTTCATTATCGACCCGGAGCAGGCTGAAACGGTCAGGCTCATTTATGATATGTATCTTGCAGGCAACGGCCTTACCAAGATAAAGGAAGAGCTTGAACGCCAAGGCAGAAAAACTGCAATGGGCAAAACAAGGTGGTATGAAACCGTGATAGGCCACGTGCTGAAAAACACATTCTATTGCGGAATCATAACCTATCACAAGGAGTATACTCCCGACTATCTCACACAGAAAAAGATCAAGAATTACGGTGAGGTTGAACTGATACAAGTAAAAGGGAGACATGAGCCGATTATATCTGAAGAAGAATTTGAAAGGGTGCAATTAATTATGGCAAGCAAAACAGCTCGGATGAAAAATCTCAACACAGGCAGAAGAAGTACAACAGGCAAAAGACCGAGAACCACAGTATGGGGAAAGCTCCTTATCTGCGAATGCGGTCACAGATTCAATACGAAGCTCTGGAGAAAAGAGGGAGATAAATCCATTATCGGTTATCAATGCTATGACTCGGTGCGAACAGGCTCTTATGAAAGCCGAAAGAAAAAGGGCTTACCTCTCGACGGTATCTGCCGTGTGCCTATGATTCCCGAGTGGAAGCTGCAGATGATGGCGAATTATATTTTCCGCAATTATCTTTCTGAAAAGGATAAGGTGCTTGCCCTTGCCAACTCAATGCTTGAAGCTCACATTGACGACAAAGAGGATGATGTGGATTATGAGGCTATCATCGAGAAAAAGTGCAGAGAGGTTGAAAGGCACAGAACAAAGCTCAGTAATTTCATTGATATGAGGGCAGAGGGTGAAATTGATAAAGAATCTTACACAAAGAAAACTGCTGAGGTAAAAGAAGAGATTGCAAAGCTGACTGCCGAAATCGAGGAGCTTCAGCTGAAGCTTAAC
>JAFTLT010000009.1 GCA_017452785.1 Clostridia bacterium
GACCGAGCCGGCAGGCGAGAACGAGCCCTTCTGCCCCTGCCAAAAAGAACATCACTTCGGTGGTGTTCTTCTTTTTTTAAGCACTAACAGAACCTGAGGCACGCGGAGCGTGTCGTGGGTGCGGGTCTCCGGTGGAGACCTCTGCGAAGCAGAAGCACCGACCGAGCCGGCAGGCGAGAACGAGCCCTTCTGCCCCTGCCAAAAAGAACATCACTTCGGTGGTGTTCTTCTTTTTAAAAGCACTAACAGAACCTGAGGCACGCGGAGCGTGTCGTGGGGTGCGGGTCTCCAGTGGAGACCTCTGCGAAGCAGAAGCACCGACCGAGCCGGCAGGCGAGAACGAGCCCTTCTGCCCCTGCCAAGTCAAAAAGTCCCACAAACCCAGTATTTATAAGGGTTTCGGGGCTTTTTCATTTTTTATTTTTTGCATAAGCGACTTAGTCTATTTTGGTATAAAATAGGGTATTTTTGAGAATATAGGGGTGTCAAAAGGGGTGTCAAACTTTACTAAAAAAGCACCGTTTACCCGATGCTTTCAGAAAGATATTCATTAAGTTTTGATACATTCTTTTTCTTATGTTGACTATCAAGATGTGTGTATATTGCCAAAGTGGTTTTTACATCGCTGTGTCCCATTTGCTCTTTGACAGAAGAAACGTAAATATAATTTAACAGTTTATTGCTTTTGGTATCAGTGCCTAAATAAACCCTCACTTGATACCTGCCGTATTTTCTTTTGGTGTACTTTGCCGTTATTTGTCATCTCTTTGCAGGTGGGATTTGCTTTTTTACTTGAATTTCTTCCTACTATGTTATATAATGGTAAAAACAAAACAAAAGGAGAAAAAAATATGGCAAAGAAAATTATTATTGCAGGCGGAGGTCACGGTGGCATCACCTGCGGTGCAATTCTTGCAAAAAACGGCTATGATGTTACTATTTATGAAAAGAATAAGGCAGATAAAATGGGCCATGACTGGACAGATATCTTCGATCCGAAGGCATTCGGTGCTGTTGGCATGGATATGCCTCCCAGAGATATGTATAATTTCAAGCACAATATGACCTTCTTCGGTCCCTCACTGACAACACGCCTTGTGCAGGATGTGCCCGAAGATGAGCTGGAAATTCAGATGGAAAGAAAGGATATTTATAAATGCCTTATTTCTTATGCTGAAAAGTGCGGAGCAAAATTTGAATACGGCTGTGAAATTGAAGGCCCTGTTATGCTCGGAAACCGTGTTGTGGGCATCAAGACTGATAAGGGCGAATTTTTAGGCGACCTTGTTATTGACGCTTGTGGTATCAATTCACCCCTGAGAAGCAATCTTCCCAAGCATCTCGGCATTCAGAATGAAGCTATTGAATATGAGCGCTTCTATGTTTACCGTGCATTCTATGAAAAAAATGATGTGGGCGAAATTGAAGACCGTTTCAGAGTGCTTATGTTCTATAAAGGCAAGCTCGGTATAAGCTGGGTTGCAGATGACGGAGATTACACCGACGTGCTTATAGGCAGATTTAATAAGATTGATATGGACGAGGTTGAAGCAACACTCAAAGACCTCAGAGTTGAATTCCCTGACCTTGGTGAAAAGAAGCTTCGTGGCGGACAGTTTGTTGAAATTCCTGTCAGACAGCCTCTTGGTGTGCTTGTTGCAGACGGATATGCAGCTATCGGTGACAGCGCATTTATGACGGTGCCCATTATCGGTTCAGGCATTGCAAACAGCATGAAGGCATCGGCAATTCTTGCAAAGACAATTATGGATGATACAACCGAAAGCTACAGTGCAAAGACCCTCTGGAGATATCAGAGAGAATTCTATTCAAAGCTCGGCTCAGGTCTTGCACCTCTTGCATCAATCAAGCTGCTTCTCACACGCCTTGCACCCGAAGACCTCGATTACATATTCGCTACAGGCATCCTCAATGCAGATGATATGACAATCTCAGCCGACTCCACAAGTCTCTTTGCCATGGTTAAGGATATGATAGATCCCGAACCCTTAAAGGCAAAAATCAAGGGCCTTGCAGGCCGTCCCGACATTCTTAAGAAGGTGCTTCGCATGATTAAGGATATCGGTGCCGTAACAGCAGTGACAGCAGCAATGCCAAAGAGCTATGATGTTGTTGCCGTTCACAAGTGGGCAAAGCTCTATAATGCTTGCTTTAAACACTGATTTAAATTATGAATTATGAATTATGAATCGCGTGGAACTGTGGTTTAGCCGGAATGTTTATATCCACCGAGCAGATTCGGCAGAGAAGCCTTTTTTATTGAGAAAATATTACTGTAAGTGCTATAATTACAGTCGTTATATACTATAAAGTTACATTACCAAGTTAGGAGTTAAATTCATTTTTTTGTTGCGATAACAAAAATGAAATTATTATGAATTTAATTAATATATTTTATTAAAAAATTATGAGCGTTACTTTTCTTTCGTTTATGAACTATATATATGAGCGTGTAGCTCAAAAAAGTTCATGCCCTGAACAAAAGGAGGAAAAAATGTTACATAAGAACAAAAAAAGCAATATCTTTAATTCTTACATTGGTTTTGGTGTTTAGTTTTCAGTTAATAGCCTTAGCTGCAGATACAATTAATTGGTCTGCGGTAGGTGTGTTTGAAATCGATCATGATTCTAACAGTGTAACACAAACCATTGATAAAGAAGATTTGAAAGAGGAGAAAATAACAGACAAGCCATATGTGGCTGTCAAAACTATTGCAAAAACTATGAGTTCGCATCCGAGATTTAAACTGCGAGACGAAAACAACATTACCAGAAGTGTGTATTTGATAACAGCAGAACCGGGCGAGTGGGAACGTAGTTTGGGTGGTAATACCGGACAAAAAGGTGAAATGCTTTACGCTGAACTTCAAGCAGCCTGGAATCAAATTACAGACAATCAAACAATAAGCATTCAGTTTAGACCGTATTAATTTGTTAATCTATAAGTAAGTTCTTCGGGCATGAACTTATTTTTGGAGGTAAAATATGTTTAAGCAAGAATATAAAAGACTTATAAAAAGCAAAGCAACCATAGGAATTATTTTGGTTTTAACTTTGCTTGCTGTTATCAGTTTCATTGTTACATATAAAGCTGAGCTTGATTGGGTGGAAATGTATAAAACAGATTTCAGTTCAACATTAAACCGTGATGCTCTTGCAAATCTTATAGAAAGTTATACCGGTATGAAATATATGCTTGAGTATTGGTTTAACTCAGACTTCGCAGAAATAACAGTTTATGTGTTATATATAGTGGTTGGTATATTTGTTTCGCCTGTTTTACTTAATCAACGCACATCGGGATTTGGCAATATGGTTGTATCAAGAAAAAAATATAAGACCTATCTTTTATCGACTCTTTTGGCACAAAGCTTATATTTATGCACCGTAGTTTTTTCATCTGTGTTAATCGAAGTTGTTTTAGCTTTCATAATAGGCGGTATAGGAACAAGAGGTTCTCTTGGCGGTTACGATTTTGGCGTAACCACCTTTGTAGTTATTGTAGCAGTTCAGGCTTTCATATTATCAATATATGCTGTTCTTGTCAGTGGTATTGCAGCAACATGCAGCACTTTTATCAATAACAAATATGCCCTTCAAGCCTTTCCGTTGGTGGCATTTGCACTCTTCCCTTTGATTTCTGCTCAAACATTGGGCAATCTTTCAGATGTTTTTGCAAAGATTATAGTAAACTTTGAGGCATATGCCGTAATGGAAGGTTTGTCTTCAGTTTTCAATGCAGACTTTGCCTCATCGGCAATAGTAGAGCTTTTGCTTCCTATTGTCACCTATGTTTCTATTCTGTTTGTGCTTATAGTGGTAAATATCAAAAAGTTTTCGAGGGATTACATATGAGTAAAAAAATAGGAGTGCCCATTAGCCTGATTACAATTTTTTTAGTAATATACTATCTTGCTATTCATGCATCCCAGTATGAAACGGTTACGATAGGAGAGTATATGTTACCGTATTTTACAAGAGGCAGTACATATTTTTTTATCTATACTATTTTTGTTTTTCCGTTTTTATTTTTCTTTAAAATACATGTCTTTGAACCTCTTATTTATTTGCGGTTAGGAAAAAATATATTTTACTATATTTTAAGAAACGGTATAATATTGAGTCTTTGTATATCAATTTATATTTTTATGTCTTTTATAATATCAGGATTTATTTTTGGATATAAAAATGATATTGAACTTTCTTGGATGAAATATTTGTGTTTGCTTTTTATGTTTGTTTTTTCCTGTTATACTATTAGCAATGTCGGGTACTATTTGTCAGGAAAAACAATTTTTGGTATGCTTAGCATATTCGGTGTTAATTACTTGATTTTAGTTGTTACTTATGCTGTTGATATGGGTGTGTCAGCAGATTTGGATTTGAATGTACTGCTGAATGCCATTCTTCAAATCTATATTTTTTGCACTGCACTTTTCGGACTTATGTATCTTTACAAGAAATCAGAGACAAAGGAGTGTTTGCAATCAAAAAGTATATAGTATATTTTCCTTTGTTTTGTTTGCTCAACATTTCTGTTACAGGTGTTGCAAAGAAGGAGCCTTTTTATGCACTTCTGAGTATAGCTTATCCTTATATACAGCAGACGGAAAAATTTAATTTTGCTCTGTTAGCTTTAAATTTTTGCTTGAGTATTATATTTATAAGCACAATTATTCGCCTTGTGCATGAGCAACTAATTATCAGTAATTATGTTTTAACAAGGGTAAACAAAAATAAAGTTTTCACTGTTAATGTCTTAAGAACATTAAAATCAATGTCGGTAGTCTTTCTAATTAAAGTATTTTGCGATATAATTTTAGGACAACTACAAGGATGTGTTAATTTAAAAGAAGCGATATTAATATGGTCAAGTTTATATTTAACTCTTTTGATATGGGTAATGTGCATCTATTTAATGTTATGGTTTCACTTATCCGTTAAATGGACATATTTTTATATTTGTTTGTTAGTAATTGCAATGCAGTATCTTTCAGCTCATATAAGCGTTTGTTCTTTGTTTATTGTCGGTTCTGGATCAATAGAAAGCAATCCTGCAATGTGGTTGTCCATAAAAGCACTGACTGCTTTTATTCTTGCTTTTTTTTATTTGGCTTTGACAAAAAAATATGAACATATAAATGTGAAAAATGATATTTAAGGAGGTCTTAATTATGATTCAGATTATAAATGCCTGCAAAATACTCAAAGGAAAGCAGGTGCTTAAAAATATAAACTTAACATTGAATGAGGGCGAGTGTATTGCAATAACAGGATTTAACGGTTGCGGTAAAACTATGCTTTTGAGACTTATTTGCGGACTGATTAAACCTACAAGTGGTGAAGTAAAGACTGATAAAGATTACAGTTTCGGAGTGATTATAGAAAATCCAACTTTCTTTTTTTATGAGAGTGCATTATATAATCTTAAATATTTGGCTGGTATCAATAAAAAAATTAATAATGATGTTATAGAGGAATATCTGAAAAAGTTTAATCTTTATGATGTCAGAAATAAGAAAGTAAGCACTTTTTCCCTTGGAATGAAGCAACGCTTAGCATTGTGTCAGGCTTTTATGGAAGATCCTGATGTTATCCTTTTAGATGAGCCGTTTAATGCTCTTGACGAAGAAAATTTGAAGATAGCTGCAGAAAGTATCTCTCTGGCTAAAGAAAAAGGGAAAATTATAGTTATAGCTTTGCACGGCACTATACCTGAAGAATGTAAAATTGATAAAGTTATAAAAATGGGAGAGGGTATTATAGTAAATTGATTATATTTTCATAATTGTGCCTTTTTATATGAGAAAAGAACTGCCTTTTAAGGTGGTTCTTTTCTCATATTTTCCCTATTGACAAACCAATCTCACAGTAGTATAATAATAACAGAACAAATGTTCGGGGGGGTGAAGCGGTGAAAAGGATAATAATACACTCGGATATGAATTCCTGCTATGCATCAATAGAGTGCAGTCTAAACCCAGAGCTCAGGGGCAAGGCTGTGGCAGTTGGCGGCAGTGTGGAAAACCGTCACGGCATTATCCTTGCAAAAACTCCCGAAGCTAAAAAGTGCGGTGTAACAACAGGTGAGGCTATATGGCAGGCAAAAAGAAAATGCCCTGATCTTATTGTGGTGGAGCCTCATTTTGATATTTACTATAAATATTCCCGCCTTGCAAAGGAGATTTATCGCCGTTACACTGACCGCATTGAGCCTATGGGTCTTGACGAGGCGTGGTGCGATATAACAGGCAGTCTTCTCCTTTTCGGCAGTGTACAGCGAATAACCGACGAAATAAGGCAAGCCTTTAAAGAGGAACTGGGCATCACCGTGTCTATCGGAGTTTCCTTCAATAAAATTTTTGCTAAGCTTGGCAGCGACCTTGCCGGCTGTGATGAGGTTGTAACTATAACCGAAGAAAATTATAAGGATATGGTCTGGCCGCTGCCTGTGTCTTCTATTATGGGTGTGGGCAAAAACACTGCCAATAAGCTGCACGGGTACGGCATAAAAACTGTTGGTGATCTTGCTGCAAGACCTGCCGAGTGGATGAAGCTTGTTTTCGGAGTGCACGGTGTGGATATGTGGCGTTATGCCAACGGACTTGACACTTCGGCTGTTGCTTTTGACGGTCAGGAAAGAGAGATCAAAAGCATAGGCCACGGCATCACCTGCAAGGCTGATTTAGTCAGCGACGATGAGGTGTGGAAGGTTTTTCTTGCTCTGGCTCAGAATGTGTCAAAGCGTCTGAAAGAAGATAAATTAGAGGCAACTGCCGTGCAGATAGGCATAAGGGATAACGAGCTGAGTAATATGCGGTGTCAGTGTGAAATTGGCATACCGACCCAGTCTGCCTTTGAGCTTGCCCAAAAGGCACTTGAGCTGTTTAAAAAGAACTATAACTGGCGGCGAGATGTGAGGGCTCTTACTGTCAGGGCTATTAATCTGCAGGAAGAAAATGCACCCTTGCAGCTTGATTTAAGCGGAGAATATAAAAAAAGTGAAAAGCAAAAGAAAATTGACGACACAGTTATGTCACTTCGTGAGCGATTTGGCAAAGACGCTGTGTTTAACTGCTGTCTTATGACAGAGGAAAAAGCACCGGATATGGATAATAAAAAGTCGCCGCTTCCGGTCAGAATTAACATGAAATAAGGTGTTGACAAGTGAAGTGCAGAAAGGTTTTTGTCAAGGTGCTTGCCGAGATAGATGAGCAGGGGAGTGTACGCCCTAAAAGCGTAACATGGGAAGACGGCAGAGAGTTTCTGATTGATAAGGTAACAAAAGTGCAGCGAGCCTGTGCAAGCAAGGTCGGCGGCACTGCCATACGCTACAGTATATATATCGGCGGCAAGCAGACCTATTTATATGAGGACGACGGCAAGTGGTTTGTGGAAAGCAGAGTGTAAAAGACCCCATCGGTGTGTACCGGTGGGGTTAACGTGTTATTTTATAACAAACTGAAAAACCAAAAGCAGTACAAGTCCTACAACATTAACTACTGTGAAAACTCCTAAGAACTTCATCACTTTTGCATTTTCAGAGCGCATATAGAGTTTAAGTGTTATAAGACTCGCAAGTGAAGCTATAGGTGTGCCAAGACCGCCGATATTCACTCCCGCAAGCAGCTCACGCCAATTGTCAGTGAAAGAGGATAGCAGTATTGCCGCAGGCACATTACTGATTATCTGACTTGCTCCCACAGAAGTGAGCAGTGTGCTTTTTTCCAACAGACTTTGCAAAAACTCACGGATAACTTCAACTCTGCCAAGGTTTTCCGAAACAATAAAGAAGCATATAAAAGTCAGAAGCAGCATGAAGTCAATTTCCTTAATCAGCTTTCTGTCAATCAAAAGAAAAACAGCCATGACGATTACGGTAGTAACAAGATATGGAATCACACGAAAAACCGTCAGCAGGCAAAGTATAAAAAGTACAGAATAAATGAGAAAATTTTTATTGCTGCTGATAGTTTCCTTCGTCGGCTTCTTTGCTGCAATGTGCTTTGGCAAAACCGGCCAAGAAGCAGCAACCAGTGCCACAAGACTCACCGCCGTCAGGGGCAGCACGCAAGAGAAAAAGTCGCTTGCACCTAAATTATAAGCTGAGTAAAGATACAGATTCTGCGGGTTTCCCACAGGTGTTGCCATGCTGCCAAGGTTGGCTGACACTGTCTGCAGCACTATAAGAGGTACTACTGACTTTTTGCATCCAAGTTCGCTCAGAAGTCCCAGAGTAAACGGTACAAAAACAATGAGCGAAACATCATTTGTAACCAGCATTGACAAAAAGAAGGGGAGCAGCACAAGCGTCACACTGAGGACTCTGCCGCTTTTAATGCGTGAGAGCAGCTGATATGTAAGCACCTTGAATGCTCCTATGCTTTTAAAGCCTGCCACCACTGCCATAAGGCACATTAAAAGGCACAGCACACGCCAATCGATATAACCGAGATATTCTTTGTTAGGCGGAATAAAGAACATTGTTGTTACAGCACACACTGCCGCAATGCACAGCACCGCCTCTTTTTTTATGAAGTTTCTGATAGCATCACCCATAGGAAAATTGCACATCCTTTGATTTGTTTTTATAGTATTATAGCAGGAATTCCTCTTAAATCCAACAGATTCTGAGCAATATATTTCTTGTGTATTGTCTGCAGTAAATAAATAAAGTACCCACCATAAGGTGAGTACTTTCAGCTGGTTGCGGAGACAGGATTTGAACCTGCAACCTCCGGGTTATGAGCCCGACGAGCTACCGGGTTGCTCCACTCCGCGATATATCACTTTCCCAAGTGCTTAGTTATTATATACTATTCATTTGAGAAAGTCAATAGTTTTTTATAAAAAACTTTAGGAATTTTATTCCTCTTCAGAAGTCTTGGTGGTTGTGGGCTTATTAGTGGTAGTTTCTTTCTTTGTTGTAGTTTGCTTTTTAGTTGTAGTCTCTTTCTTGGTTGTTGTTTCTTCTGTGGTGGTTTCTTCAACCTCGTCCCACACTGAAAGAACAATTTCTGTGCCTTCGTCAAATTCAAGACCTGCAACCTTACTCATAAGATAAACTTCACCGGGAGTTTCATCGCCACTGTTTTTGCTAAGCTCTTGCTTTACAACAAAGCCTGAATGTTCGAGCTTTTCCTTTGCCGCCTGATAGGGCATGCCTATTACATCTGGCAGCTCGATCTGAGCAACACCTTCACTGATTACAAGTGTAATTTCAGTGCCGCTGAGAACGCTTTCACCTGCTGCAAGACTCTGTGAAATGACAGTGTTTTTTTCGTGGGTTTTGCTTGGCTGCATTTTATACTTAATGACAAAATTGCGGTTAAAAACCTCGTTACTCTTAATTCTGTCATAGGTGTGAACCTTGAAATCAGGCACACTTACATAGGAACGATCATAGTTTGATGTTGGTTCAGTTGTTGTTACATTGGTTTCGTTAAATACATCCTGAGCATCTTCTTTATTCATCGGAAGGAAAGAAATGCCACCGAAAATAGAATCCATAAGAGGAATTTCGATGCTCTTATAAAGAACGGTTGTATAAAGAACGGAGAAAATAAGGCTGAAAGCAACAATTGCGCCGACAAAGGTTTTAATCATCAGTGGTACCAAATCATTTGCGCCTGACTTGGCATATTTTTCTTTTCTTTGTGCTTCATACGAGGGCTCAACCTTTTTGGAGACAGGCCTTTTCTTTGCGCTCTGTGGTGTAGCTGCAGAAGGTGCTTTGACATTTGTTTTCTGTTCACTGTAAAGGAGCCTAATAAGCTCATCTATAGAGGTGAGTCTGTTGTGCGGATGAACTGCCATGCCCTTGACTATGGCAGTAATTTGACTTTTGGTCATTTTTTCAGCAACTGAGGAGGGGAGTACCATTTCATCCTTAACAGCTCTCTTGGTTGCATCTGCGGGAACAGCACCTGTAACAGTGTAGTAAATAAGTGCTGTCATTGAGTAAACATCAGAGTGTTCTTTTAAATCAGGCATATCGCCGTAAAGCTCAAAGGGTGTGAAGCCTGAAACAGGCCTTGTTCTAAGCTCAGCACTGCTGCCATAGCATTGTCTTATTGAAAAGCGTGTCAGATGAAGCTTTCCGTCTGCACCTACACATACACTCTTAGGGGATATGCTGCCGTGAATTATGCCGGCGTTGTGAAGTTTTTTCAAAGCAGAAATAACAGGCTTTAATGATGTGAGAGCTTTTTTAGGTGATAAAGCAGGTTTGTCTTTAAAATAGGACTCTAAAGTTATGCAGTCCTTATATTCACTCACTGCGTATGCCGTGCCGTTATAAAGAAGCACATCGGTAACTGTAGGAAGGCAGGGAACTTTGCTGAATTCCTTAAGCTCGTTCCAAAGGTCAAGAAAGCTCTGAAGTGTTATTCTGAACATTTCCTCATAGCCTATTCTTATTGCTATCTGAGGTGAAGTAGGCGGGCGTGAAACTATTTTTTCAGGATAGAATTCCGTAACGCTTACCACGCTATCACTCTGCAAATCAAGACCAATGTAGGTTATTGAGTCTGATGAAAAGGATTCAACCTTGCCGATGAGATAGCGGTCTGCTATAACACTGCGCTTGTGAAGAAAGGGATCTCTCTGAACGGATAAATCGTTATAAGAGCAGTGGGGGCAGATGCTTTCGCCTGTCGGCATTTCTTTCATACACCCCATACAGTAATTTTTACTTTCAGTCATTGGATAAAGCCTCCTGACTTTTAACAATCTTTCATTTTATTTTATCTAAAAACTCTATAAAAGTCAAGATATATGCTCTGCTAATGCTTATGCGGCGAAACCGCTGTATTTGCTGTCTTTTGAAGGAGCAGTCTTTTTTTGCTTTGATGTACGGGTGGGTTGAGTCTTTCTGTTGTTTGTTTTAGTTTTTGAAGCAAGCCATGCATCAAATTTATCCTCAAGAGCTATAAACTGCTTTTCAAAGATAATACCCACAATGATGAGTGTAACGAGAAAGAAAAAAATTGTTGTGAAAGTTGAAAATGTTGCTGCCATAATGATTACCTCCATAACGAACATTCGTTCTGTGTTTATGCTTCAATTATACACGATAAAATCGATTTGTCAAGACAAATGTTCGTCAAATTTTAATTTAGAGTCCCGATAAAAGGATTTAACTTAAAATTCTGCCATTTTCCTCGTTTTTTACGGCAAAAAAAGCGACATATTTTTGTTCAGTTTGACATAAGGGTATTTTGCTGAAAGTGATGAAGTTTTTGCCGAAGTATGATATAATTACACTGTATAAATATATTTTATCGGAGGAGATAATATGTCATATTTAAAGAACGAGTTTACATTCCCTTCAGTTTCAGGTCTTGCTGATATTCACTGTGCTTCCTACATTCCGAAAAACGGTGAAGTAAAAGCTGTGCTTCAGGTGGCACACGGCATGGCGGAGCATCTTGAAAGATATGAAAATTTTGCCCGCGTACTTTGTGAAAACGGCATTGCACTTTATATCAATGACCATCTCGGTCACGGCGGCAGTGTACGAAACGACAATGAGCTTGGCTATTTTGGTGAAAAGGACGGCTGGAAGCACTTTGTTGAGGATTGCCACGAGCTTACAGAAATTGCAAAGAGTGAAAACCCCGGCAAGCCTTATATCTTCTTTGGTCACTCGATGGGTTCATTTGTTGCAAGAGCTTATTCTCTTAAGTACTCTGCCGATATTGACGGCGCTGTCTATTGCGGCACATCAGGCCCCAATCCTGCAGCAGGCGCAGGCATACTTATTACAAAGCTTATAACTAAACTTAAGGGTGACCATTACAGAAGCAAGCTCATTGACAAAATAGGCTTCGGCTCATATAATTCAAAGTTTGAGGGCAGAACAGCCTTCGACTGGCTTTCAAGAGATAACTTTGAGGTCGATAAATATATTGCAGATAAATATTGCGGCTTTCTCTTTACAGCACCGGGCTACGGTGATTTGTTCGCTCTTCTGGGATATGTTTCATCAAAAGAATGGTTCGCAAATCTTTCAAAAGAGCTTCCCGTGCTCATTATTTCAGGTGCAATGGATCCGGTAGGCAATTATTCAAAGGGTGTTGATCAGGTCTGCGATATGCTCAAGGCAAACGGCAAAACCAATGTTAAAAAAATACTTTACAGAGATGCACGCCATGAAATTCTGAACGAAAGTGCTTGCTTCGACACTGTTTGCAAAGATGTTATTGAGTGGATTGACAGCATAATCTGAACTGAATTCAGGAGGTAAAAATGAAAACCGATACGTATATTATAGAAAATGATTACCTGAAAAAATCTTTTAAACTTAAAGGCGATAAAATAGTTTCGTGGGAGCTGCTTAATAAAGAAAGCGGCAAGACCATAAAGGCTCTTGAAGGCAGCGAAGAGTTTCTTCTCTGCTTTAAAAACTCTATTTTCGGCAGCAGTACTGTCAGAAGCTCTGAGCTTAAGATAGAAAGCACCGATGAGAGAGACTCTGTTGCTTGCAAAACCTTTGTTATATCTTTCAAGAGTGTTCGCATAAAAGACAGTAAGCTGAAAATTGCTCTTGTCTATGAGACTATGAAGCATCAGGGACTTTTCAGAAAATTTATAGAAATCAGGTTTGATAAAATGGGGGATAAGCCTCTTGCTCTCGATTATATTGACCTTGAGGCAATGAAGTTTGACGGTGCACTGAAATGCTGGTGCATTCCCAATCAGAAAGGCTCACATATACCCGGCTATGCCCTTGAAATGGGTCAGCCAATATATATCGACAGTGTGTTTATGGGTTGTGAATTTCCTGCTGCACTTAATAAGATTTCGGATTTTACTACATCAATAAGATGCTACAGCGGCAAGGATTTAAGAGATCTTTTTCAGGGTAAGGTTTATCACAGCTACGAGGCTGTTATCGGCTCTGCCAAGAGCAGCATCTTTGAACAGGTGCAAAGAGCGTTTTTTGACTATATAAAAACAATATCGAAGCCCACCATTTTCAGAAGGCAATATAATTCATGGTATGACCATATGCTGAATATAACAAGAGAGAATGTTTATGACTCATTCCTTAAAATCGAAAAGGCTATGACAAAAACAGGTGAAAAACCCCTTGACAGCTATGTTGCAGATGATGGCTGGAATGACTACTCAAAGGGCTTCTGGGGCTTTAACGAAAAATTTCCCGATGAGCTTTATCCTTTCACTGCACTTGCTGAAAATCTGGGCTCAAAATTTGGTTTGTGGTTAGGACCGAGAGGCGGATATACAAACGATACAATCAAGTTTGCAAAGCATATTCAGCATTCAGGTAACGGATACGTCAACAATCAGTCACTTGATATTTGTGTTGCAAGCGACAAATATCTTGCAAGACTCACAGAACTTATGCTTCTTTATCAGCAGAAATTCAATCTCAATTATTGGAAGATTGACGGCTTTGCACAGAAGCCCTGCAAAAGCAGACATCACGGTCATATGACAGGCGGTAACAGAAATATGTACTATTACACCGATCTGTGGGAAAAGTGGATTGAGATTTTCAAAAAGCTATATGGAACAGGCGGCAGTAACTACTGGCTTAATATCACAAGCTATGTTCCTCCGAGTCCATGGTTTTTGCAATGGTCAAATTCAGTGTGGATTCAGACAAGCAACGATGTGGGCTTTGAGGGTAAAAAGGGCGTTTCATCAGATAAAGACAGAATGCTCTCATACCGAGATGAGAGATATATTGAGTTTTATAAAGACAGACAGTTCCAATTCCCGCAAAGGTGTCTTTATAACCATGATCCCGTTTACGGCAACGAGGCAAAGGTCAATATGAGCGATGAAGAATTCAGAGAATACCTTTTCACTATGGCAATGCGTGGCACGGCTTTCTGGGAGCTTTATTACAGCTATAATATGATGAATGAAGCCAAGTGGCGCATCAATTACAGTGTGCTTCGCTTTATAGAGGATAACCTTGACGTGCTGTCTAACTCAATTATTTTCGGCGGCAGACCTTCTAAGGGACAGGTTTATGGCTACAGCTGCTTTGATAAGCTTGAGGGCATTGTTGCACTTCGCAACAGCAGCGCAGAAGCCAAAAGCTATACTCTTTGCCTTAATGAGACTATCGGTGTGACAAAAGACCTTCTGTATGCTTCTCTGACACAGCTTCTTCCCTATAAGGGCAGTGCTTTAGGCGACGCCTACAGCTACGGTGACACTCTTAATGTTTCTCTTGCAGGCTATGAAACAAAAATCCTTCATTTCGGCAGACGAAAGAAGGATATGGCTGCTGTTTATGTTACACCTTTGTCACATAATAAAATCGAAGTTACATTCAATCAGCTTATTAATATAGAAAATATTACCTGCAGCCAAAAAATATCCTCAGTGGAGCTGCTTGAAGACTATATGACAGCGGTTATCACCTTTGAAGAAGGCTTCCAAAGACTCAATCACTTGACATTATCAGGTGTCGGTGATATTATGGGTAATAATTTTAATGCCGATATAACCTTTGATTATTACGAAAATTTCCTTGTTACAGAGGGACTTTATGGCAGGGGAGCTTTCACTGTTAAGGCTATGCTTGACGGTGAAGAGCCTCATATGCTTATGCGTCAGGGCGATGAAGTCAGCTTCTATGTGGGTGATGACGGCAGGGTACACTTTAAAGTCGGTTATTCTCATATAGTTTCACGCTCCACGGTGCACGATAAGGTGCAGGCTGTGGCGGTCAGAGAAAAAACAGGCGTTATCAAAATTTATCTCGACGGTGTGCTTGACGGCGGCATGCACTGTAACTTGACTGAACTTTCAGGTCAGAAGGCGGCAGTTTATAATGAGGGCAAGGTCAGAATCTATAATAAGGCTTTCCCTTATGATGAAATATAACTTTCCGTATATGAAAGGAGAGAAACGGATGAAAGTAAAAATCAGAAAAGTTTCCCTAACGGCTCTGTTTGTTATGCTTATTGCAGCTTTAGCCGTGTTTAATGCTTCGGCAGAGAACGAGGGACCTTACACTTATGCCATTAATGAGGGCAAGGTAACAATCACCGACTGTGATATGAACCTTGAGGGCGATATTGTTATACCTGATACTCTCGGCGGTATACCTGTAACTGCAATAGGGGATAACGCATTCTATTATTGCGGAAACATAACAAGTGTAACCATGGGTGACAATATTGAAAGCATAGGTGCAAACGCATTTAACCTTTGCGGAGCTCTTTACGAGGTTATTCTGCCTGAGAAGCTAACGGAAATTAAACCTCAGACCTTCTTTATGTGCTTTAATCTGACAAAAATCAACCTCGGTCAGACCAATGTTACGGTTATAGGCAATAACGCTTTCGGCTATTGCGACTATCTCTCGGTTGCGGCAATACCCGACACGGTAACAGAAATAGGTGACGGTGCTTTCAGTGGCTGCGGCAACCTTGAAACAGTGATAATAGGCAAAAATGTCAGAAGCATAGGCATCAATGCATTCAGAGACTGCTATAATCTCAGAACAGTCTATTGCACAGGTACCGAGGCTCAGTGGCAGAGCATTGAAATAGGAAGCGGCAATGATATGCTTACCGTTCCTGTTTATACCTATGAGCATAAGCATGAATACAGCAAGTCTCTCACTCGCAAGGCAACCTGCCTTCGTGACGGTGCATATACTTATAAATGTTCTTGCGGTGACAGTTATGACAAGCTCTTCAAGGGTGAGCACACTCTCAAAAGTACCGTAACCAAAGCAACTGCCTCAAAAGACGGAAAGATTGTTTATAAGTGCACTCTCTGCGGTAAAACAACAAAAACCACGAAGATTTATAAGGCTTCATCAGTTAAGCTCTCAAGCTCCTCAGTGGTTTATAACGGCAAAACAAGAACTCCTAAGGTAACTGTTAAAAACTCAGCCGGCACAACTCTCACACAGGGTAAGCACTATACAGTCAAATATGAAAGCGGAAGAAAGCTCCCCGGCAAATATTACATAAAAATTACCTTTAAGGGCAGCAGATATAAGGGCAGCAAAACCCTTTATCTCACAATAAAGCCGCAGACAGTTGAGCTGACAAGTGCCAAAAGTGTGAACGCGGGTAAGGCTGTGCTTAAATGGGGTAAGGAAACCGCCGACGGATATCAGATTTATATGGCAAGCTCCAAGGACGGCACATATAAAAAGATAAAGTCTGTGACTAAAAACACTTCTGTCAGCTACACTGTGGGCTCATTGACAAAGGGTAAAACCTATTATTTCAAGGTCAGAGCCTATAAAAAGACAGACTGCGGCACTGTTTTTGGTTCATTCAGTAATGTGAAATCTGTGCGAATTAAATAAAACAAAAAAGTTAACAATTGGTTTCTAACGTCGATTTTATTTAACAAGTATTGACTTTAAATAACCAAATATGATATAGTTTCTATACAAAAAATATTTTAAACGGAGGTTTAAAAAGATGAACAAGACTATGAAGAAAATACTTTCAATAGTTATGATAGTTATGATGTTTGCTTCAGCAGTTCCCATGAGCGCAAGCGCAGGCCTTGCTGATGACATTAAATGTGCAGCAGGCAATCATGCAGCATCAAGAGAAGAAGTTGTAACAGCTGCAACCTGTGGTACAGTAGGTGTGGCAAGAGTTTATTGCTCAAACTGTAATGAACTTCTTGAAACAAAGGTAATTCCTGCAACAGGTATACATACTCCTGTTAATGTTCAGGCTATTGCTGCTACTTGTCTTACAGAAGGTCTCACAGCAGGCACAAAGTGCTCAGGCTGTAATGAAATCCTCTCAGGCTGTGAAGTTCTCAAGGCTCTTGGTCACGATGTTCAGGATGTTCCTGCAGCAGAGCCCACTTGCGAAGTTAACGGTCTTACAGCAGGCAAGAAGTGTGTCCGTCTCGGCTGCACATATGTTGTTACTGCTCAGACAAAGGTTGAGCCTCTCGGCCACATCTGGAAGACAACAAAGACAGTTGACTCAACATGCTATGAAAAGGGTTATATCCTCAAGGAATGTCAGCGTAAGGACTGTAACGCTACAGATGTTACAGACATCCCCGAAGCACACGAATTTTCAGCTTTTGTTACAACAAAGGCTCCCACTTGCACAGTTGACGGTGAAATGACAAAGACCTGCTCAAAGTGCAAGCAGGCTATCAAAGAAAGCATTCCCAAGCTCGGTCACACTGAGATTTCAGCTGCTGAAGTTCCTGCAACTTGCGAAAAAGACGGCAAGAAGGCAGGTAAGGTTTGCTCAGTATGTGAAGCAGTTATCTCAGGCTGTGAAGTAATCTACTCAACAGGTCACAAGACAGCTGTTAAGAAGGGCGTAGCTCCCACTTGCACAGAAAAGGGTATAGCTGACGGTTACTACTGCTCAGTTTGTAATGAAGTTTTTGTTGAACAGACAGAGCTTAAAGCTCTCGGCCACGATATGGTTGTTGACACAACAAAGAGTGTTGCAGCAACATGTAAGAAGCAGGGCCTTGAGGTTAAGGTTTGCTCACGCACAGGCTGCACAGAAACAACACAGACAGTAACTCCCATCACACACAATGTTGAATGGAAGACAATTGAAGCTGCTACATGTAAAGCTGCAGGTAAGGCAGAAGGCGTATGTAAGGCTTGTAATGAAAAGCAGCCAAAGGTTCTCGAAAAGCTTGACCACACAGTAAGCGCAACAAAGTGGGTTGTTTTTGAAGATGCAACCTGCACAAAAGACGGCGTTAAGGTTCAGACATGCTCAGTTTGTAAGGAAACAGTAAAAGAAGCTATCCCTGCACTCGGTCACAAAGAGGTTGTTAAGGCAGGTTATGCCGCAACATGTCAGAAGGCAGGTCTCACAGACGGTAAGTGGTGCGAATACTGCGGTGAAGAAACTCAGAAGCAGGAAGCTATTCCTCTTGCAGAGCACACATACGGCGAGTGGAAGGTAACAAAGGATCCCACTTGCGCAGCAACAGGTGTAAAGGAAGCTACGTGCACAGTATGCGGCAAGAAGGCAACAGAAAAGATTGATAATCTTCCTCATACAGAAAAAGCAGTTCCTGCAGTAGCTGCAACCTGCACAACGGCAGGTAACGAAGCAGGTATCATCTGCGAAAAGTGCGGTGCTATCGTTAAAGAAGCTCTTGTAATTGAAGCACTCGGTCACGATTGGGTTGACTCAGGTAAGTCAATCAAGGTAACCTGCACAACAGACGGTCTTGATGATTATAAGTGTTCACGCTGCACAGAAACAAAGTCAGGCGTAGTTCCTGCAACAGGACATCAGAACACAGAAACAATCACGGGTACACCTGCAGACTGCACACTTTCAGGTGTTCAGGATGCCATCAAGTGTAAGGATTGTGGTGCTTGGGTTCAGGAGCAGCTTGAAATCCCTGCACTCGGTCACGATATGGTTCTTGTTGCTGATAAGTCAACAGCTGCAACATGTGAAAAGGAAGGCGTGAACTTCCTCGACTGCTCACGTTGCGATGTAACAGAGCAGACTGTTGCTCCCAAGCTTGAGCATGCATGGGGCGCATGGATTGTTGATGTTGAAGCAACATGTAATACAAAGGGCGAGCAGCACAGAGAATGTGCAAACTGTAAGCTCGTTGAAAAAGAAGAAATCGGCAACGGCGGCGGTTGCGTAATCGTTTCAATGCCTGCAGTTGCTCCCACCTGCACAGAAAAGGGCTATACAGGCGGCTCACACTGCGAAAAGTGTAAGACAGTTTACACAGAGCAGATTGAAGTTGCACCCATAGGTCACAACTATACAGAAGATGTAATCAAGGCTACTGTTTCAGCAGGCGGTCAGATCACTTCAGAATGTCAGAACTGCGGCGATGTTATCATCGACACAATCGATAAGATTGCAAACATCAAGCTTTCATCAACAAAGGTTACATATAACGGCAAGGCAAGAACTCCCAGCGTTATCGTTACTGACGAATCAGAGGAAACTCTTGTTGCAGGTGAAGATTTTGAATACACATATTCAGAAGACGAAATGAAGGACTGCGGTGTTTATAAGGTTCACGTTACCTTCAAGGGCAACTACGAAGGCGAAAAGACTCTTACATTCACAATCGGTGCAGGCAAGACTTCATCAATCAAAACAACAGCTACTCAGAAGGGCACAATGAAGCTCACATGGGCAGAGGTTGAAGGCGCAACAGGCTACAGAGTATATATCTATAAAACTGTTGACGGCAAGACACGTAAGAGAGCTGCTTCAGTTGAAGGCACATCATATACTCTCACTAAGGATTATAACGGCAAGGCTCTTGAAATGGGTGCTGAATATAAGATTGCAGTTACAGCTTACACCAAGCTTGATGACGGCACAGTTATCCACGCAAAGGCAGGCGTTGCTAAGACTTTCACACAGACTCCCGGTAAGGCAACTGTTAAGGCTACCTCAACCTCAAAGGGTAAGGTAACACTTTCATGGACAAACCTTAAAGGTGAAGACGGATACACAGTATTCTATTCAACAAGCAAAAACGGCACATACAAGAAGCTCACAGGCACAAAGGCTGATGTTGTTAAATTCACAAAGTCACTTTCAAGCGGCAAGACATATTATTTCAAGGTCAGAGCTTATGCAAAGGCAGACGGTGAAACAATCAGAGGTCTTGAAAGCGCAGCTGTAAGTGTAAAGGTTAAGTAATTTAAACTTAAAATTAAAAGCTCAGCGAGGAGAAATCTTCGCTGAGTTTTTTCTGTATATAATAGAATAAAAAAAACAACCGCACAACTGCGGTTATCTGTCTTTAATGATATATTCCATTTTAATATTATAAATTGTATCCGAAGGATATATCATACTTTAGGTATATCATTGCCTACGGCTATATCATAAATTCTGTCAGGAATTTATATCATTTATAATCGCTCCCGCCCTGCCGTTTTATGACGTGTATAACCTGCTTATAGCAGGATGGTGATAGCGAGTCAGGTTCACGCTCCCTTCGTCCGCAATGCGGGAGGTCTGCAATCCGCTGACAAAGCGTCTCTCCTTTAGATAGGGTGTTGGGTTATAACTATCATAGGGAACACGAACAGGGCAGAAGTGCAATCAATTATTCTGCATCTTGCTTTTCATATTTTTCAATGAGTCTGTCTTCAATAATATTTCCGACTTCATTAAACTCTTCTTCATCCTCAATCTGTACCAGATAGGTTTCACCTTTTTCTTCAATTACCTTAAGGATAAGCACATCACCGTCATCATCGAGAATCTGAGTTTCATCCTCATAGATAGGCACAAGGGCAACATATCTTCTGTCGTCGTCAAGCTCAATTCTGTCGAGCTCCTCAAAAAGATGCTCTTTGCCGTCATCATCAACAACGGAAACAATGTCCATATCCATATTAAGTTCGTCACTCATAGCTTTAATCGCCTTACAGGCTTCCTTTCTTAATCTTACTCTCATATTTTAATATTTTCTATCAATAATGTCAATAGAAGTATTTAATATAATATTTGAAAAAAAGTTGCAAATACAGTTGGCAAGCTGTGGTAGTTTGTGCTATAATATATTAGATTATAATGTCTTATTATGTCTTATCCCGCTTGTTTAACGGAAAAAATAGATAAATTGGCGATTTTTCGCAAGAAGGAGAAATGGATATGTCAAATTCCCTTAACCCTGTTTTCGGTGAATGGTATACTGACAGACAGCTCGGCACGGGTACCGACGGCAAAGTTTTCAGCATCTACAGACAAAAATATGACGGCACAAGAGAAAAGAGTGTGCTTAAGATTATCCGCTTAGGTGAAAACCGTGAGGAAAAGAAAAATCTTTTTGCTCAGGACGATAATAGTGTGGGCGAAAACAGCGAGGAGTATTACAGCAAAATTATTTCCACCATTACCAATAATGTCAGAACCATAATGGAAGAAGATGGCGGAAAGCATTTTGTCAGATATGAAAATATTGAACTTCGCAAGGCAAGTGACGGCAAGGGCAGGCTCATCCTTTTAAAGTTGGAAGAAATGCGCTCACTTTCTGATTTGCTCAAGGAGTTTTCCTTTACTCTTGAGGAAACACTGCGTCTTGGCATCAGTGTTTGCAAGAGCCTTATCAAGTGCCGCAGCTTCGGTGACTATATTTATCCCAATCTCAAGCCTGAAAACATACTTTTTGACAGAAACGGCATCTGCAAGCTTGGCGATTTCGGCACATTCAGCCTTCTTGAGCCTGCAAAAACAGGTGTTGCATATAAGCGTTCACAATATTATATGGCACCCGAATTTATTAAGACAGGCAATGTTAATACTACAGTTGACACCTACGCTCTCGGCCTTGTGCTCTTTATGCTGACAAACAGAAACAGACTCCCCTTCAGTGAGGAGTACCCGAACAAGGTGACAATCAATTCACTTAACGAGGGTGTGCAAAAAAGAAGTGCAGGCGTACCTCTTCCTGAGCCTCAGCTTGCAAGTCCTGAACTCAAGAGGATTATCGCAAAGGCTTGTGCATATAAGCCAAGCGACAGATATTTTACACCCGAACAGATGCTCAGCGACCTGCAGAATGCACTAAGCAACAAGCCTTTTGAAGAGGCAAAGTATAATGATGTCTATTCCGTCAGCGACGGCTATGAAATGCCTGAGGAAGATGTGCTTATCCCTGATGTTGAGGAAATAGAGAGAGAACCCGAAAAGGAAATCGAAGTTGTTTCCTTAAAAGAAGAAATCAAAATTCCTGATATAATTCCTGTTTATAAGCGCAAACCTGCCACAGCAAAAAAGAAGGCGGTACACTATGAAAAGCTGCCCGAAATCAAGCGCAAAAAGAAGCCTGCAAAAGAGCTGACGGAAAAAATAATCAGAATGGCAATAATAACAGTGCTGCTGTTTATTATGATGATTGCCTCCATGATATTGAACGCGGACAAGTCCGGCGGTGAAAATAAGGCTATTGCCGCCGCTATATCAAACTGCAATTATATTATTAACGGAGGTGTCCTTTTTAATGGCTGCTGAGTTAATTAAAAGTGTTCTGGCTGCTGAAGCAAAAGGACGTGAAATGGAGCAGGAGGCTCTTAAAAAGAAAGAGAAGATGATAAGTGATGCCAAAATTCAGGCTGACATTATCATAAAAACCTCAATCGAGCAGGCTAAAAATCAGTCTAAGGTTATTCTCAGTGAAGCGCTTTATCAAAGCGAAGGTCAGATAAAGCAGGCAGAAAAGCTTGCCGAGCTTCGTGAAAAGAAATCAATTGCCGACACTGAAAAACAGTATGAAACGGCAATTCAGATGATTTATGAGGAACTGCTCAAGGATTAATATAATCCCTTGTAAAATCATATTACTGCATCGCTTACGGCGATTGCAAAGGAGGTGTTATTTTGGCGAAAGTTAAGCTCATGGGTTTTGAGCTGATTTCACTTCTGAGCGAAAGCAAAAAGATAGTGGAATACCTACAAAAAACAGGCTCGGTTCAGTTTGAAAATGCTGAAGATGAAGAACTTATAAAATATAAAACCTCAGGCATTGTCTCGCAGCTTGAAAAAAAGTACGCTGCCGTAAAAAGAGCATATGAAATACTCGAAGAAAAATGTGAGCTGAAAAAGAGCTTTATCGAAAAGTTCACCGATTGCAAAGAAATTGAATATAACGACTATAAGCTGCTGACAGACAAAAGTGAAGAGCTGTTTATTAAATGTGCTGAAATACTCTCATATTATGATGAAGCAGAAAAGCTAAGGTCTGAAACGGTCAGACAGCAGATGCTTATTGATTATTACACTCCATGGGTAGGTCTTGACATTCCCATGGCATCCAAGAGAACGGTAACAACGAATATTTTTATAGGCACATTTAAAAATGAATACAGCAAAGAGGAGCTCTATGAGCTGATAAATGAGAATAGCGAAACTCTTGACGACGTTGAAATTGAAATTGTGTCAAAAGATAAAATGCTAACCTGTGCTTTGTTTATGTGCCATCACTCAAGCAGTGAAGAGCTCGACAGGGTGCTTCGTGAGCTCGGCTTTATAATTCCCGATAAAATAGCGGCAAAGCTGCCCACAAAGGCGGCTGAGGACTGCAAAAAAGAAATAGAAAATCTTCAGAAGCAGATAGATGAAATTACAGCGAAAATTAAAGAGTACGGCTCATATTACAGTGAAATAAGATTTCTCAGTGACTACTATACTGCACAAATCGACAAATACACTGCAATGGAAAACGCTGCCTCAACCCAAAAAGCGTTTTATGTCAAAGGCTATATTCCTGCAACGGTGAGTGAGGAAATAAAGTTTGAAATAGAAAATAACTATAAAGCGCAAATGGAGCTTTATGAGCCTGACTATGAAAACGAAAATGTTCCCGTACTGCTGAAAAACAACAGCTTCGCTGCAGGTGTTGAGGGCGTGACGAATATGTATTCTCCGCCGTCAAACAAGGATGTTGACCCGAACCCGGTAATGTCATTTTTCTACTACGCTTTATTCGGTCTTATGCTCAGTGATGCAGGCTACGGACTTCTTATGGTCATAGTTGCAATTTTTGCAAAAAAGAAACTCAAACTCAAAGGAAACATGAAAAAGACAGGGGATATGATTCTTTACTGCGGAATAGCAACTGTTTTCTGGGGCGCAATGTTCGGTGGATTTTTCGGTGATCTTATTCCAACAGTCTGCAAAACATTTTTAGGCACGACAGAGGTGCCCTCACTTGCTATATGGATGGATCCCATGACCAACAGTATTGAGCTTCTTCTTTACTGCTTCCTTTTTGGCATACTCCACCTTTTTGCAGGACTTCTTATAAGAGGCTATATGCTCATAAGAGATAAAAATTATCTCGGAGCAATTTGTGACACCTTGCCCGTCATGGTTTTTGTTGTGGGCTTTGCAATAGTCGGTGCAGGCTTCTTTACAACAATACCCGAAAATATCAAATCTGCCGGCATAAAGATACTCTCCGTTGGTGCAGTGCTTATAGTGCTCACTGCAGGCAGAAGCTCAAAGAACATTTTAGGCAAGTTGGGCGGTGGTCTTTACGGACTTTATAATGCGGCCTCAGGCTATCTTGGTGACATCCTTTCCTATTCGAGACTTCTTGCACTGAGTCTTGTTACAGGTGTTATTGCAAATGTAATTAACCTTTTAGGTGCAATGATGGGCAATATTGTGCTGTTTATAATAGTTTTTATTTTCGGACACACAGTGAATATTGCAATAAATCTTATCGGTACTTATGTTCACACAGGCAGACTTCAGTATGTTGAGTTTTTCTCAAAATTTTATGAAGGTTCAGGCAGAACATTTACACCCTTTAAAATCAATTCAAAATTCTTTACAATCAAGGAGGAAAACAAATATGGATAATCTCGGACTTTTCTTGGCAATTTTAGGTGCTGCTTGCGCTGCAGGTTTTGCAGGTGTAGGTTCAGCAAAAGGTGTTGGCATTGTTGGTGAAGCAGGTGCGGGTCTTCTTTCAGAGGATCCTTCAATGTTCGGCAGAGTACTTATTTTGCAGATTCTTCCCGGTACTCAGGGACTTTACGGCTTTCTTATTGCTCTTATGGTTTTCATTAAGACAGGCGTTCTTTCAGGTGCTCCCGTTGCAATGACATGGCAGCAGGGAATTGCAGTGTTTGCCGCTTGTATGCCTATAGCTCTCGTTGGCTTTTTCTCAGCTATTTATCAGGGCAGAGTTGCTGCTTCAGGTGTTTCACTTATTGCAAAGAAGCCTACAGAGCTCACAAAAGGTATGACAATGGCTGCTCTTGTTGAGACTTATGCTGTTCTCGCTCTTCTTGTTTCCTTCATCGCTGTTAACAATATTACACTCGGTTAATTTTGCAGGCGAAAAAATCTAAGGACAAGGAGATGAAGACGGCTTCATGACAGGTCTTGACAAAATCATTGAAAAAATTCTTGCAGAGTCACAGAAAAACTGCGATGAAATATTAAAACAGGCATCTGCCGAGGTCAAGGGTATTATTACCGAAGCAAGACTCAAGGCAAAAAAAGAGAGTGACAAAATTCTTGCCGAGGCACAAAAGACTGCCACGAGAAAGCAGGCTGTGTCAAAGAGTGCCGCTGAGTCTATAACAAGAAACAGATATCTTGAGATAAGAAACGCCATACTTAACGATATTATATCTGCCGCCTATCTTGAAATTGAAAAGTTTTCGGATGAGGAGTATTTCTCTATGCTCAAAAAGCTCTGCATCAAAAATGTGCAGACAGGCGAATGTGTAATGCATCTCAGCGGCTATGACATAGGCAGACTGCCCGACGATTTTGAAATGAGCATCAACTCCGAAATATATGAAAAGGGTGCAGTGCATATTTGCACAGTTCCTGCCGATATAGAAAACGGCTTCATATTAAACTATGGCGATATCGAAATCAACTGCACCTTAAAGGCGGTTTTTGACGAAAATATGGATAGCCTTAAGGATATGCTCAGCACAGCTTTGTTTTAATTCGGGAGGCATAAAATGAGAGACACAGATTATGCTTTTTGCGTTGCAAGGCTTCGTGCAAATGAAAAATATATGCTCACGGCAAAGGATATTGATGAGCTTTGTGAGTGTGGCAGCTTTGACCTTGCGCTGAAAATTCTCACAGAAAAAAAGTGGCTGACAACTCAGACGCAAATAGATGAGTGCATTGCCTATCAGAATAAAAAGCTCTGGAAGCTTCTGAGTGAATGTGTTCCCGACAAAAATGAGCTTAAGGTTCTGTGCACGGTCAACGATTTCTTTAACATAAAGGTTGCTGTCAAATGCCACTTTACTTCTGCGGACGCGTCAGAGCTTTATATTTATCCCGCTACTCTTGACACCGCCGCTTTAACCTCTTATGTGAACTCACATGAGTTCCATAAAATTGGCGGAATAATGGGTGAGTGTGCAGAAAAAAGCTATAAAGCAGCCTGTCTGACAGAAAACGGACAGAATGCAGACATTATAATAGATGCTGCTGCAATAAATACTTTAAGAGAATATTCACTGAAAAACAAAAAATCACTTATTGGTGAGGTGTGTGCATTTATTTGTGACACTGCCAATATAAAAACAGCTTATCGCTGCGCCAAAACCAAAAAAGGCAAAGATTTTGTGTCGCTGGCAGTAGGTGAGTGCTGCCGTCTTGACAGAGGTTTCCTTATAAAAGCCTCACTGTCAGGAGTTGAGGCTCTCAGTGAATATCTCAGAAAAACCTCCTATAGTGAGCTTAGCGAGACTTATCTTAAAAGCTCTGCCGAATATGAGAAAAAGTGTGACGATGAAATAGTCAGCATTATAAAAAAGGCAAAATTTACTGCTTTTGGTTTTGACCCTGTTTGTGCTTATTATTACGGCAAGCTGACAGAAATCAAAAGTGTGAGAATAATTCTAACTTCACTCAAAGCAGGCTTAGATAAAAACACCGTCAGAGAAAGGGTGAGAGCTTTATATGTATAAAATCGCAGTTATAGGCGACAGAGAAAGCGTATACGGCTTTTCATCTATCGGCATGGAAACATATCCTGTTTATTCTGAAGATGAGGGCAGGGAAAAGCTGAAAAGTCTTGCAAAGCAGGAATATGCAGTTATTTTTATAACAGAAGCTCTTGCAGAAAAAACACAGGATTTAATTGATAAATATTCAGAGGAAACAGTGCCTGCAATAATTCTTATTCCCGGTGTCAGCGGTAACACGGGTAAAGGGATGAGCAGTGTGCTGAAATCTATTGAAAGGGCAGTCGGCTCACAGATTGATTAAGGTGATTATATGAACGATGCAGTTATAACTAAAATATCGGGTCCCCTCGTTGTGGCTTCAGGCATGAAGCAGGCTAATATGTTTGATGTTGTCAGAGTCAGCGAATTGGGACTTTTAGGTGAGATTATCGAAATGCACGGCGATAAGGCTTCAATTCAGGTTTATGAAGAAACTTCAGGGCTTAAGACGGGCGAAAAGGTAGTTTCAACCTATGAACCTCTCAGTGTTGAGCTTGGTCCCGGACTTATAGGTAATATTTTTGACGGTATACAAAGACCACTGACAGAAATAATGAAGGTTGCAGGAAATAACCTTACAAGAGGCATAAATGTTCCTGCTCTTGACAGAGAAAGGCAGTGGGTTTTTGAGCCTAATGTCGAAATCGGTGAAAGAGTCTATGGCGGTGATGTTATCGGCTATGTGCAGGAAACTGACGTGGTACGCCATAAGATTATGCTTTCACCCAAGCTCGGCGGCATCATTAAGGAAATCACCGGCGGCACCTGCACTGCAGAGGATGTTGTTGCAATTGTTATTGATGAAAAGGGTGTTGAACACGGTGTCGGCATAACACAGAAGTGGCCTGTTCGTGTGCCCAGACCCTATAAGAAAAAGCTCTCTCCCGACAGACCTCTTGTCACCGGTCAGAGAGTCGTTGACTCACTTTTCCCCATAGCAAAGGGCGGCGTTGCAGCTATTCCCGGCCCCTTTGGCAGTGGCAAGACTGTTACACAGCATCAGCTTGCTAAGTGGGCAGATGCAGATATAGTTGTTTATATCGGCTGCGGTGAGCGTGGAAACGAAATGACAGATGTTCTGAATGAATTTCCTGAGCTTATTGACCCTCACACAGGCAAATCCCTCATGGAAAGAACGGTACTTATTGCTAATACATCCGATATGCCTGTTGCTGCACGTGAGGCTTCAATTTACACAGGCATCACCATTGCGGAATATTTCCGTGATATGGGCTATAATGTTGCTCTTATGGCTGACTCCACCTCACGCTGGGCAGAAGCTCTTCGTGAAATGTCGGGCAGACTTGAAGAAATGCCCGGTGAAGAAGGCTATCCAGCATATCTTGGCAGCAGACTTGCACAGTTTTATGAGCGAGCCGGCAGAGTCATATCTCTCGGCAGAGACGGCAGAGAAGGCTCTCTTAGTGTTATCGGCGCAGTTTCACCTGCAGGCGGTGATATTTCTGAGCCGGTCAGTCAGGCAACACTCAGAATTGTAAAGGTTTTCTGGGGGCTTGATTCAGCACTTGCTTATAAGAGACATTTCCCTGCAATTAACTGGCTGACAAGCTATTCACTTTATGCAAACTCCCTCGGCAAGTGGTTCAATGAAAATATAAATGAGGAGTGGACAAGCCTCAGAGGCAAAATCATTTCTTTGCTTTCAGATGAAGCTCAGCTTGAAGAAATGGTGAAGCTCGTCGGTATGGATGCACTCTCATGGGGTGACAGACTTAAAATGGAAGCTGCACGCTCAATAAGAGAAGACTTTCTTCATCAGCTTGCTTTCCATGAGGTTGACACTTACACATCAGCTTCAAAGCAGTATATGATGATGAAGCTTGTTACCGAATACTATGAAAAATCAAAAGAAGCTCTTGATAAGGGCATGGATATTGAAACAATAGTGAAGCTCCCTGTCAGAGAAAAAATCGGCAGATTTAAATATGTCAAAGAAGAAGACACAGAAAAGGATTTCGGTGAAATTATAAATATGCTCACTGAGGAGCTTTCGTTAGAAGGAGGCGAAGCTGATGCCTAAGGAATACAGAACCATAAGCGAGGTTGCAGGCCCTCTTATGCTTGTCAAAAGCGTTGAGGGTGTTGCCTATAACGAGCTTGGCGAAATCGAGCTGAAAAACGGTGAGCGCAGAAGATGCAAGGTTCTTGAAATCAACGGCACAGATGTTCTCGTTCAGCTTTTTGAGAGCAGTGCAGGCATCAACCTTGCCGACAGCAAGATAAGATTTTTAGGAAAGCAGATGGAGCTTGCTGTTTCAGAGGATATGCTTGGCAGAGTTTTTGACGGCCTTGGCAGACCTATTGACGGCGGCCCCTCAATCATCCCTGAAAAAAGAATGGACGTTGGCGGTGTTCCCATGAACCCTGCTGCAAGACGCTACCCTCAGGAGTTTATTCAGACGGGCATCAGTGCCATTGACGGTCTTAACACACTTGTCAGAGGACAGAAGCTTCCTATTTTCTCAGCTTCGGGTCTTCCCCACGCTGAGCTTGCTGCACAGATTGCCCGTCAGGCAAAGGTACGCGGCACAGATGAGGAGTTTGCTGTAGTCTTTGCCGCCATGGGCATCACCTTTGAGGAGTCAGATTATTTTGTGCAGTCCTTCAAGGAAACAGGTGCAATTGACAGAACCGTAATGTTCTCAAACCTTGCTAACGACCCTGCAATTGAAAGAATTGCCACACCGAAAATGGCTCTTACAGCGGCAGAGTACCTTGCATTTGACAAGGGTATGCACGTGCTTGTTATTTTAACAGACATCACAAATTATGCCGATGCACTGCGTGAGGTTTCAGCCGCACGAAAAGAAGTGCCCGGCAGACGTGGCTACCCCGGATATATGTACACTGACCTTGCTTCGATTTATGAAAGAGCAGGCAGACAAGAGGGCAAGAAGGGCAGCATTACGCTTATTCCTATTCTCACAATGCCAGAGGATGACAAGACGCATCCTATTCCCGACCTTACGGGCTATATCACAGAGGGTCAGATTATTCTTTCCCGTGAACTTCACAGAAAGGGCGTTGTGCCTCCTATTGATGTTCTTCCCTCACTTTCACGACTTAAGGATAAGGGTATAGGCGAGGGCAAGACAAGAGCTGACCACTCAGGCACAATGAATCAGCTTTTCTCAGCCTATGCAAGAGGCAAGGACTGCAAGGAGCTTATGGTTATCTTAGGTGAAGCAGCTCTGACGGATATAGACAAGCTCTATGCCGAGTTTGCCGATGCCTTTGAAAAGGAATATGTTTCACAGGGCTCTGAAACCGACAGAAGTGTTGAAGAGACACTCGATATCGGCTGGAAGCTTCTTTCCATACTTCCGAGAAGTGAACTCAGACGAATTTCCGATGAATTCCTCGATAAATACTATATCGAAAAGTAGAGGTGACATGAAGTGGCGGTAATGAATGTGAATCCCACAAGAATGGAGCTTACAAATTTAAAAAAGAAGCTTGTTACCGCACGCAGAGGTCATAAGCTTCTCAAGGATAAACGAGATGAACTGATGAGGCGTTTTCTTGAGCTTGTCAGGGAAAACAAAGAGCTTCGCAAAAAGGTGGAAGATGCCATAAAAAGAGCAAACACCCACATGGCTCTTTCCTGCAGCAATATGAGTGATGAAAGCCTTGATGTAGCTCTTATGATGCCATCGCAAAAAATGAGCATAGAAATTAAAGACAAAAACATTATGAGCGTTATTGTGCCCGAATATGATGTGAAAATGAAAACTGCAGATGAGGGTGATATTTACTCTTACGGTTTTGCTTTCACAAGTGGCGACCTTGACGATGCAGTAAAAGACTTTGCAGATATAATGCCCGATATGATTCGTCTTGCACAGATTGAAAAGACATGTCAGCTTCTGGCAACTGAAATTGAAAAGACACGCCGCAGAGTCAATGCCCTTGAGCATGTTATGATTCCCGATTATGAGGACACAATAAAGTATATAACCATGAAGCTTGAAGAAGCTGACAGAAGCAACACCACAAGACTTCTCAAAATCAAAGATATGCTTCTTAAAGAAGCTCACGGTTTTGAAGCTATATAAAAAATAAGCGGTCACAGGCTCAGCTTGTGACCGAAGCTGTTTGAGGAAAAAAATGAACGAAAAAGATATACTTCTTTCACATGCCCTTGATGTGAAAGAAAAGTGCGCCGACAATTCGGTAATAACAAGCACAAACTTTATGTCACTTGAAGAAATCAGCACAGTGAAAACAGCTGAGCGACAGTTTTCGGAATATGTCACTACCTTTTATTACGGCGGCTATGAGGATGCCGAAAGGCGCATAGCTTTGTTTGTGCCGAAATTTTACGATGTGGGTGATATTGAAGATTACCTGAAAGAGAATGAAGATGAAAACCCTCTTTGCATTCTCAGACTGAAAAAAGATAAATTTACCACCCTTTCACACCGTGATTATCTCGGCTCTGTTATGGGGCTTGGCATTAAGCGTGAAATGACAGGTGATATAAAGGTCAGCGATGAGGGCGCAGATATTTTCTGCCTTAAGAGTATTGCGTCTTTCCTTTGCGAAAACCTTAAAAAGGCAGGCAGAGGCTCCCTTGAAGGCGAAATCCAGTCAGTGCAGAAATATAATGCGGGCACCGAAAAAACAGAGATAAAGTTTTATTCTGTTGCTTCACTTCGTCTGGATAATATAATTTCAGCTGCTTTTAACCTTTCAAGAGGTACTGCTGCCGAAGCGATAAGCAAGGGAATCGTTTATGTTAATTCCTCACAGTGCTTAAAGAATGATTTTACCCTTAAGCAGGGAGATAAAATTGTTTTCCGTGGAAAAGGTAAAGTTGTGCTTTATGAAGTGATTGGTGAAAATAAAAAGGGCAGAGTCCATATTAATCTGAAAAGATATATATAATAGTATAATTATAAAAACTTTGCAAAAACTACTGTCGGTGATATTATGACAGAATTTACTGACAGCTATAACGACAACCTCCACCTTGTCAACACAACTCTTAGGGTGGGGGAAAGCTTTGATATTATAATTAAGCGCCTTAAAATTGGCGGCAGAAAAGCAACGCTCTATGGCATTGACGGATTTATAAAAGATGAAATGCTCGAAAAGGAGCTGGAATATCTTAGCAAGCTGACCGAAGAGCAGCTCAGCAATATAAGTGATGCCGATGAGTTTTGCGACACATATATTACTTATATAGAAACCAGCGCAGAAGAAAGCCTTGAAAAATTTATAACATTCATACTGTCAGGCGCAATAGGTATGATTGTCGAAGGCTTCACAAAAGGGGTAATAATTGACTGCAGAACCTATCCTGCAAGAACAGTGCAGGAGCCTGAATCCGATAAGGTGCTCAGGGGCTCCCACGAGGGCTTTGTTGAAACTGTTATTTTCAACACGGCACTCATAAGACGAAAAATCCGTAACACTAACCTGATGCTTAAAGTATTTCAGGTTGGCACAGAAAGCAAAACCGATGTGGTTGTGTGTTATCTTGACGATGTTGTGGATAAGAAGCAGCTTGATATTCTCATAAAAAAGCTGGGTTCAATTAAAGTGAAAAATCTTGCAATGAGTCAGGAAAGCCTTAAGGAATGTCTTATGCCGGGTCAGCACTGGAATCCTTTTCCAAAGGTGCGCTACACTGAAAGACCCGATGCGGCAGCTGCCTGCATATATGACGGCAATATCATAATTCTCACTGACGGCTCACCCTCGGCAATGATAATCCCTACGGGCATTTTTGATTTCATTCAGGATATCAACGACTACTATTTTCCCCCTTTTATCGGCACATTTATCCGAATAATAAGAACTATGGTATTCACTCTTTCACTGCTGTTCATTCCTATTTGGTATCTCATAACGGAATATCACGAGACTTTGCCCGACTTTCTTAAGTTTATGCTTATAGAGGAGCCATATACCGTACCGCTGATAACTCAGCTTTTAATTGTTGAGTTTGTTATTGATACCCTCAGGCTTGCGTCACTGAATACACCAAGTGCTCTAAGCAGTTCATTCAGCGTTGTCGGTGCTTTGGTACTCGGCGAGTTTGCGGTGCGCTCAGGCTGGTTCGTTTCAGAGGTAGTTCTCTTTATGGCTTTTGTTGCCATTTCCAACTTCACACAGCCAAGCTTCGAACTCGGCTACGCTATAAAGATATCGAGAACACTTATACTGATTCTTTGCGGGCTGTTTAAAATATGGGGATTTATTGCAGGACTTGTTATGGTGTGCCTTGTCATTGCCTTCACAAAAACTCTCGGAGGCTACACTTATCTTTATCCGGTTATACCCTTCAATTGGAAGGCACTTAAAAGTTTGCTTTACAGACAACCACTGAAAAGTAAATATGAATAAAATCAGGACTGCTACGAAAATAAGTAGCAGTCCTTTGAAGTTATCTGAGTGTATTGAGTATAGCTTTAAATTCATCAAGGGTGTATTCGTATGCTGATACAGTGTAATAAATATTGTCATATACGAAGGTGGCATTAGTACGATTATCCAAATCATAGGTATATATTACGGCATCTGTACCTAAGTTTCCAAGAGTGTATGTTTCCATATAAACCTTACCGCCCATAGCATCCTTACCTTCAATAAACGGCAGAATATAACCTTCCTCAGCATCAGTGGAAAGTATGTTTACTTTGTAGCTTATGTGATTTGTTTCACTTTCGCTTATAAAACCCGGACACCATAAACTAACCGTTGCAACCGTGTCACTGTTAAAGTTTACCTCTGCATCATAATTAAACACAGTGCTTTTTGGTGAAAGCTCACTGCCTAAAATTTCAAAACCTAATAATTCTTCAACTTCATTTTTGGTCATAGCTATCATGGGCTCACCGTCACCGGGTACGGGCAAACCGTCGGGTAACTCTTTAAAAAATGCCTCGTCACTTACAGTAACCTTAGTTTCATTGCCGTCTTCATCGAAAAAGCTTATTACCGATTCCCAGTCTGTCAGGGTAGCACCTGCATAAGCTACACCGCTGAAGATAAGGCAGCCTAATAATATTGCTGCTACTGCCAAGCGGCTTAAAGGTCGTTTGATTATTTTTCTTTTAGTCATATCATAGTTTTCCGCTTCCTCTATGAATGTCACATCTATGTTACTCATAGCAGCGGATAAATCCTCCTTTTTCATATTTTGATACCTTCTTTCTCTAAATGATTCTTGAGTGACTTTCTCATTCTGTTCAGTCTTACGGAAATATTGTTTTCTGTCAGATTTACTCTTCTCGCTATTTCACCTATACTGTCGCTGAAATAATATCGTCTGACAAAAATTATTCTGTTAACCTTATTCTGAGATTGGAGAAAACTGTTTAACAAATCCGATATTTCATTGCATAGCAGTGTTTTTTCTATTGTATCTTCGCTTGGCAGACAACCTTCAAGCTCTTGTAAAGCCACATCATAAAAGCTGTTGCGTTTCTTTGCAGTGTTTCTGTTGAAGCGTTTGATAGCATTGTTTCTTACAATGCGAAGCAGATAAAACTTTAAATTATCGGGCTTCTGAGGGGGTATAGTATTCCACACGCCTAAATAAGAATCATTTATACATTCAAGGGCATCCTCTTCACTGCCGAGGATGTTTATTGAAATCTTTTTGCACAGTTTTTCATATTTATCGGACAGCTCAGTCAGTGCCTGCTCTGAGCGCTCAAAGAACAAATCTATGATTTTGCTGTCTTCCAAAATATCACATCCTTTCCGTCCCTCATTAATATACTCCGTTTTTACGGTAAAATCTTGCATAAATAAAGAAAAAAGGTGACATAATTGTCACCTATGGTTTTTCACAGCATAAAATCTTCAGCAGTGTAATCGCTTCTCAGAGTGATTTTCTGAGGCACACGCTTTAAGGGATCGTATTTATATTTTCTGCAGAAGTCGTCAGGCTCTTTAACACCCTTCTTCTGGCAGAGAACGTTCATTTTATCGTCAGTGAGTGTGCCGTAAGCACAGTTTGTGCACTTTTTTGAGTAATTCTTTTCGCTGAATAATTTTTGTTTCATATTTTTTCACCTGTCAATTTTACTGAATACATTCTATCATAAGCCAATAGAAATATCAACACTGAAGTGTTAATTTATCATCTGTTTAATATGGGAGTTCCTTTTTCATCGAAAACAACCTTTTTAATTCTTGCATGACGGCAGGGGTCATAGAGTGATTCCTCGCAATAGGTGCCGCATTTGCCTTCAAGATGTGATGCAGGGCGTGAGTGATAAACAAGCAGCAAGTCACCGTTTTCGTCAGTGACAAAGCTGTTGTGACCGGGACCTGCTTCACCTTGGAGGTCTTCTGTCTGGAGCACAGGGTGGGGGAGCTTTGTCCACGAGGAAATATCCATAAGGTCGCTGTCAGTGTCGGCATAAAGCTGACCCATACAGTATTCTGCCCCGGTACCTGAAGCGGAAAAGAAAACATAAATCTTGTTTTCTGTCTTAAGCACACTTGCACCCTCATTGACACGGTGTTTAACCTTTTCCCAATCGTATTCGGGTTTAGTCAGAAGTATGGGCTTTGTGATGAGCTTATTGGGTTCTGTCGGGTCAATCTCAGCCATAAACAGTGATGAGTCACCGATAATTTCTGCCCATATAAGATAGTGCCTGCCTTTATGCTCAAAACAGGTCATATCAAGTGAAAAACTACGGAAAGACACCTCGTCGCCAACGCTTGCCTGCATTTTGCCAAGCTCCTGCCACTTATCGGTTATGGGGTCACCCTCACACATGAGGACATAGGGTCTGATATTCCAGATGTTATCGCTGTCACCTGCGGCAAAAAAGATATACCACTTGCCGAGAATGTTGTGGATTTCGGGTGCCCATATGTGCTTTGCCATAATACCTTCACTGTGAGCAGTCCATATAGTGTGCTCACTTGCATCACGAAGACCCATAACCGTTTCGCTTCTGCGAAGAATAATTCTGTCATAGCCTTTGTGTACACTGCCGAATGCAGGATATGAAGCGGTGAAATAATAATAGCCGTCTTTGCCGTGGGTGATGTAAGGGTCAGCACGCTCGGTTATAAATGGGTTAGGGTAGGTAATGCTTTTTTTCATAAGATTATTTCCTTTGATAATGTTCAGTTTTTTTGTAGGTTTTCTTTTGATGTGCGAATAGACGAAACGAGCATAACTCTGATATTTGCACAATCGGAACTGAGCTTTTTATAAACAGTATCCTCTAAATATCCCGTCTTAAAAAGCAACTCAAGCCAATAACCGGTTTCATTTGCTTCTTTTAAAGCAATCTGCAATTTAGAAATGAAATCAGCTTTGCTGTGAGCATATTGGGCTTCTCTTATGTTGGCACCAATTGAAGTTCCACTTCTTCCAATTTGATTGGATATAATAGATTCACGTTTTATTTTTTAATCTCTTACCAATTCAATAATTTCCACGGCAAAGTCCATTGATTGTGTTCTTAATTTGCTTTCCGACATAAACAACCTCCAAAAGTGAAGAATCCGGCAAAAATGCCGGAAGTGAAGTCGTGTTAACACACAGTGAAGTATTCTGCCGAGGCAGAATGTGAAGTTAAGTGTGCCGATAAATATATATAACTATGCTTCACGATGCAAAGCATCACTTAACTGCGTAAGTAACTTAACGTGCCAAAAGGGCACACTTAGTTCAAAAGCTCCAATGAATTTTCATTCATTGGAGCTTTTGTGGTCCGAGTGACAGGACTTGAACCTGCGGCCCCTTGACCCCCAGTCAAGTGCGATACCAAACTTCGCCACACCCGGATAAGTTACTTGGCTATTATACAGAGTCTCGCCAAAAAAGTCAAGCCTTTTTTTGAAAAAATTCCATAATTTTTATTTTATTTTTGCGGGTAACAAAAAGGCTGCTTTTATTATTCTTTTTCAAACTTAATAATATCACTGACATCGCAATCAAGAGCATAGCAAAGCGCATCTAAAGTTTTTGTGCTTATTGCTTCTCCTTTTTTTATGCGATAAAAAGTGTTGGCAGAAAAGCCTTGCTTATATATAAGATTGTATTCTGTTATCTTTTTCTTTAATAAAGTTTCATAAAAAGGTTTATAGCTAATCATAAATATCACCTGACATAATAGTAACATACTCAAAATTTTGAATATGCCTAATATATTGAGTATATTTGCAAGCGGCACTGTGCTACACTTTTCATATATCAACAGTGGCAGGTGAACCCATGAAATATCAAAGCAGATTTTCACGCATTTTCTTCCCCGAAAAGTGCGACAGATGCGGTCAAATTATACCTATAGTTCATAATTTTTGCCCTCACTGCGAAGAAAACATCACGGCAATAGGTGAAGCTTTCTGTGAAAAGTGCGGATATGAAAACGGCAGCTGCTTTTGTGAAAGCGAATTCAATCCCACCTTACCGCATATTACGGCAGTGTATATGTACACAGGCGATATAAGAGAAAGAATTCATGCAATGAAGTTTCGTGGCAGGCTTTCCTTTGTTGGGGACTTTGCCGCTGCCATGGCTCAGCGTGTGAGGCAGGTTTATGCTGATGTGCAGTTTGACGGTGTGTGTTTTGCACCCATGACTAAAACAGCAGAAAAAGAAAGAGGCTATAATCAGTCAAGACTTCTTGCTAAAGCTTTGGCATATGAGCTGTCATTGCCACTGAATGATTGTCTTGCAAAAACTAAGGCTACGCAAAAACAGCATAAACTCACGGGGCAGGAGAGAAAAGAAAACCTTAAAGGTTCGTTTTCGGTGCGTACCCCTGCCGAGGTGGAGGGTAAGGTGCTGCTGCTATGTGACGATATAAAAACAACGGGTGCAACTCTCAGTGAATGTGCAAATGAGTTGCTGTCTGCAGGAGCAAAGGATGTTTATTGTATATGCATTGCCCTTGCAGATTATAAAGGTGGAAAAGAATAATAAGCAAAGAAGTCACATAGGCTTCTTTTTTTGTGTTATATTTCGTGCGTTTTTGTCTAATTGCACTTGCTTTATATAAAAAGTATGATAAAATTTATTTACAGTTTATTAAAGAAATTCAGGAGGTGAGACTGTGCCCCGAAACGGAAAATTATCTGCTTATGAAAAAATGGAAAAAGCCTATTTTGATTTGCTTGAAACAACCCATTACAGCAAAATAACTGTTTCTGATATAATAGAAAAGGCAGGGGTCAGCCGCACTACTTTTTACAGGCACTATGTTGACATCTTTGATATGCACGAAAAGGTTGCTGACAGACTGGCAAGCAGTTTAATTGAAATGTGCATTAAGAAGGTAGTTATTGAAGGTGTGGATGTATATGACGAATTAGTTAAGGTGTTTGCAAGTCAGGATAAATACATCCGGCTTATTTCCGGTAAAAACGGAAGTAGATTTTTCTTCGAGGCAATCTATGTCAATGCTATGAAGTATCTTATTCCTGCTTTCGGAAAAATACCGGAGGAAATAGAATTCAGGCTCAGATTTATAGCTATTGCAGCTATTGGCGTTTATGTCAGAAATATTCTCGAAAACAGAGAGCTTAATACCGAGTTTGTAGATATTTGCAAGAGGTTGGTAGACTTCCGCAAATTTCGGGGGGGGAATTATGGAGAGTAAGATAGAAGTAAAGCTTTATGAGACTTTTGCAAAATGGGTCAGCAAATCTGATGAAAAACTCTCTGTTTCATCTCTTTGCAAAAAGGCTGATGTTTCCAGAGCGAGCTTTTATATATACTATAAAGATATAGATGATTTTGAAGATAAATGCAGAGACTATATAGTTGAAAAGCTTTTTGAGCAGATTTTTATTTTTCTGGAAAACAGTGCAAAGCCTGATGTCGGCAACATGATTTTTTCCGACAGTGACATTAAAATGCTGAAATACTTCACAGGCAAAAACTCTTATTGGGACTTTGCCGAATCGGGAAACGAAATCATCTGGGGTAACTTTGAAAAAATTATGACAGAGAGATGGGGTAAGGAATATTTTGAGGAAAATAAGCCTACCTTTGAGTTTGCTCTTAACGGCAGTGTAGCAGCTCTTTATTTTGATCTGCTTAATTATGATAAAGAAACATTTGCAAAAAACATGACCTATATAACCAATATAATGAGAGAATTATTCCCTTATAACAACCAAATTGGTTAAATACAACAGTTTACAAGTAACAAAGCATATATTTTTGTCTAAGTTTTGACAGAAGTTATGATTTTGTTACTTGTTTATTTTTTCGGCATTTGATAAGATAAGTATGACGAGTTTGTGAATAATGTGAACGCAAACTGTAAATTTATTAAGGAGGTAATTCACATGAAAAAAACATTGGCAGTAATACTGTCCGTCATCATGCTTCTCGGCGTAATGCCTTTCGCAGGTTTCGCCGCAGACAGTTCAGACTACGATAGAGCCGCAGTCGCAGCAAACGACGAAGCTTATATCGCAGATATGACAGCAGAGCAGATGGCATCTGTTATCCTTGATTGGGCTGACAGAGAAATCGCTAAGTACACAGAAGACATTGAGGCAGATATCGTTGCAGGCGTTATCGCTAATGGCGGCTTTGAAGAATTCGAAGCTATCCTTGGTGAAGATGCTATGGGCAATATCATCGCTGACCAGATTCCCGCAATCGACTCTCTTGATGCTATCATCGGCTACAAGAGCTACCTTGCAGAGCTCGGCGGCGACTTCGCTAATCTCAATGCAACTAACCTCATCACTCGTGCAGAAGCTGGTTCAGCTATCGGCTTCATCAACGGCGTTATCCAGTTTATGGCTGATAACAGCGAAACCTTCGGTAAGGTTTTCCGTTGGGACGGTTATGTTGTTGACGAAAACGGCGCTGTAACAGATTACGGTAACGTATTTGATTACGGTAAGGTAGGCGATTACATCGAAACCCTTAACGGTACTGACGAGCAGGCAATCTATGATTTCTACATCAACTACCTTGTTGGCAATGACATTCAGGCTAAGTTCACAAAGTGGGTTGCAGACCAGATGGGTTACACAATTCCCGAAGGCGAAAACTTTGACGATACTCTCAATGACGGTATCATGGCTTGGTTCTCAGGTCTTTGCGAAACAAACGGTATCTTTTCAGCTGAAGGTCTTGCTACTCTCAGAGCTTACGACCTCAGAAAAACAGATATCTACACACTCGTTAAGAACTTTGTAGCACTTGTTCAGAGCGACAATCAGGTTAAGATTGACACATACTACAACTACCTTATGGATACAGTTGTACGTACTCTCCTCAAGACAACTCTCGGTCAGACAGCAACAGTTGGCGCAGCAGCAACAGTTCCCGCAGGCTTCACCGCAACTTACACTGACCTTGCTCTCCTTGAAGAAATTTCAGGCGGCACAGCTTACTACAAAGACGGCGACGCTTACTATCAGGTAACAATCGCTGAAGGCGCTGTAACAGCTTGCAACGCTATCACATGGGCAGATGCTCTCGACATTAACTTCGAGGCTCCCACAGCTACAATCTACACAGGCGCAAACTGTGACGAAGAAGTTCAGGTTTACAGACCCACTTCAGAAGATGTTCCCGTTCTTATGTATGCATCAGAGAAGAATCAGGCTCTCATGGCTGATCAGCTTCCCGAAGGCATGACATTTGCAGGCACAGCTGTAACAGAAGAATATGCAGCTCTTATGACAGAAGCTAACGCTAAGGCTCTCTCAGAGTCATTCGGCATCACAGTAGCTCAGGGCGAAGAAATTATCTCTAAGCTCGAACTCTCATTCGCAGAAATCGAAGAATATGCTGAAGGCCTTGCTCTCACAGCAGCTCAGGAAGCAGCAGAAGCAGCACTCACAAGTATGGGTATGGATACAAGTCTTGTATCAGTTGAAGCTGTAGATATTACTATCAGCTATGAAGGCTATGCAACAGAAGATGAATTTATCTGCAATGTTGTAGTAAGTGATCCCGTAGTTACTCTCGGCGGTATGGGTGCAACATTAGCACAGAGTATGGCTGACTCAGCAGCAGCTACAGCTGTTGGCACATACATCGACAACCCTGTTGTTACAGTAGTTGTTGACAATCTCAGCGGTAACCTCAACATCGACGATGCTAAGGCTCTCCTTGACTTCATCGATACAGATTTCGCTATTGACGCAGACCTTCTTGACATCGCAGGCAACTATGATGCATATGACGGTGCTGTTGGTCAGGTTAACCACATCCTCTATGGTCTTGTTGATATGCTCGTAAGCGACAGCGGTATGACAGAACTCGCTCTTGTTGACGGCGACAACACAAACTTCACAGCTAACCTCGAAAAAATCTGTGCTAAGGCTAACGATATGATGGCTGCAGCAGAAGAAGTTATGAATGACGAAGGTCTTCAGGAAATGCTTGCAGGCGTGGGCATCGACCTTTCAGCTATGCTCGGCGAAATGGATCTTGACCTTCTCTATGCTATCGACTTCTCATCAGTAGAAGCTCTTTGGGTTTCAGTTATCACACTCGGTCTTGATATGATCGACGACGGTTCAAACGCAACTATCACAGAAATTCACACACTTATCGGTGATCTCACAAACCTTGACGCTATGGCAGTGGCTCTTGCTGACTACGCTCTCGGCAAGTGCATCCCCAGCCTCAACACAACTCTTGCAGAAGCAGGCGTTGACTTCGCTCTTACAGTTCCTGCTAAGACAGACGCAGCTTCAGTAGCTGACGGCGCAGGTAAAGACATCATCATGACAAAGCTTGTTGATGTTATCTATGAAGCAGCAGTAGAAGGCGTAGCACTCGTTAACTCAATCGCTAACGAAGCTCTTGCAACAATCGCAACAGAAACAGGCATTGAAATGCCCACAGTTGCATTTAAACTCGGTGTTGAAAAGGGTGCAGATTGGGAAGCAACTCTCGCAGCTCTTGTAACAAGAGTATACGGTCTTGCTAATGGTATCATCATCGCTTGTGCAGAACAGCCTGCAGATACAATCGATGCAATTTCAAAGGTTGCTAACGCTATCCTTCCTCTCGGCTCACTCGCTTCAAACTGCGCAAGTGCAAACTACGCATTTGACGGCAACCTTGTAATGGGTTACCTCTTCGATGACGGTCTTGAAGGCGACCTCGACGGCTTCCTTGGTCTGTTTGAAACAAAGGTTAAGACAAAAGACGTTGCAGCTGATTGCTCAGTAACAGAAGCTCTCATCAACGCTTCACAGCACATCGTTGATTCTATCTTCCCCGGTACAGTTGTAGCTGCTGACTATGTAAACGCTACATCAGATAAGTTCACAGAAATCACTGTTCAGGAATACTTCACATCAGCAGAAAACGATGCAGTTATCGCTTCCAACAACATGGATAGCATCAATGCTCGTAAGGCTGACCTCGTTCCCGCAGCTCTTAATCTTGTAAGAGAAGCAGGCATCCTTCCCTTCTTCGCTAAGTGTGATCAGGATCACGCAGCAGCAGAACTTGTTACAGTTACAGAAGGCGGCAAAGCAGCTACATGTACAGAAGCAGGCGTTGAAGCAACAGTTAAGTGTGCAGAATGCGGCTATGTAGTATCAGGCGGCACAGCAATCGAAGCTCTCGGTCATGACCTCAGCACAGTTACAGTTAACTCAACATGTAAGGCTGAAGGCTCAAAGACAACAACCTGTTCAAGATGTGATTACAATAAGGTTGAAACAATCGCTAAGAAGGCTCACAGCTACACTTCAAAGGTAACAACAGCTGCTACATGCTCAAAGGAAGGCGTTAAGACCTTCACATGCCCAGGCTGTGGTGATACCTACACAGAAGCTATTGCAAAGACAGCTCACAGTTACGGCGCATGGACAGTAACTAAGGCAGCTACTTGTGATGCAGAAGGCACACAGGTTCGCAAGTGTGCTTGTGGCGCAACTGAGACTCAGGCTATTGCTAAGACAGCTCACACAGACGATAACGAAGACAACAAGTGTGACGTTTGCGGCGACGAAATCGATTCAAGCTTCGGCGCAAAGATCAAGGCATTCTTCCAGAGCATTATCAACTGGTTCAAGAGCCTCTTTGGTATTGATTAATCGTGTAAAATATAATCCTTTATTTGGGATGTGCCCTCTAATCAGCCTCTCAAAACGAAATCCATCGCTTCGGCGGTGGATTTTCGTTTTATCTGCAAATTAAAAGCGTGCAGAAAATTCTACACGCTTTGAGTTTATATACCCATATTTTCTATCATAATTTTATAAGCGAGCTCCTCAAGCTGTCCGATACTTTCGAGCATGCCAACCTGCTGTCTGTATGCGGCAGCACCTTTAATCCCTTTAATATACCATGCTGCATGTTTTCTTGCCTCTTTAATGCCGACTCTTTCGCCTTTATATTCACAGATGAGCTTAATGTGCTTGACCATAACCCTCATTCTTTCGCTTACGGGTGGTTCGGGGAGTACCCTCTCATCGTGAAGATATGCGCTTATCTGGCTGAAAACCCAAGGCCTGCCGAGAGCGCCTCTGCCAACCATAACATAGTCGCAGCCTGTTTCTTCAATCATCTGTGCAGCTGTGATGCCGTCGGTGATATCACCGTTTCCTATAACAGGAATTGAAACCGCCTTTTTCACTTCTGCTATCATCTTGCGGTCAACAGGGGGAGCATACATCTGCATTCTTGTTCTGCCGTGAACGGTTATTGCATCCATTCCTGCATCCTCAGCACGCTTTGCCATTTCCACGCAGTTAATGCTGTCTTTATCCCAACCAAGACGAATTTTGACAGTTACAGGTATGTTGACAGCCCGTCGAACCTCTTTCATAATTTCAGAGGCTAAACCCGGGTCTTTAAGCAGTGCACTTCCGCCACCGTTGCCTGCAATTTTGGGTGCAGGACAGCCCATGTTTATATCTATGGCATCGGGTGAAAACTTCATGCATTCGAGGGCACTTTCTGCCATAATCTTCGGGTCAGAGCCGAAAATCTGTGCGGCGGCAGGGCGTTCCTTGTCGCTGAGAAGCAAAAGAGACTTGCTTTTTCTGTCGCACATTGTAAGCCCCTTGCTTGAAACCATTTCGCTGACCACATAGCTTGCGCCGTAATCGTGGCATATCTCACGGAAGGCTCTGTCGGCAACTCCCGCCATGGGAGCAAGAGCTGCAGTGCGTGAGTCTATTTCTATGTTACCAATTTTCATTTTATCATTCCTTTTAAATAAGTCGGTGGTATTGTAGCATAAATGAATGGGAATTGCAAGAAGGGGAATAAAAGGGTATGAGATTATCTTTTTATAAGATATATTTTGCTTGACAAAATATATAACTTATTGTATACTATAATTACAAATTACAAATACAGGAGGTAAATTATGAATATTATGAGAAGACTTGATTGGTATATCAGTGATTTCTTCTACTATGTTGAAACCATCATGGTTGCTATTTCTCTTTTCTTTGCCGGTATTTTATACGGTGATGCACCTGTAAATATGAAATTTACTTGCGAAGTGCCCTCTCAGGTTTATGAGTATGAAGCAGGAGATACTATTGAGTTGATGATAACCAGTGAAAATGTGGGCAGACCATTTATGGGATTAATCAAAGTTCATGCACCAATGGTATCTGTCAGTGTATGCTTAAATGATGTAACGGGAGTGGAAATTTATAATAATAATTTCAATCAAGACAGTGAAATAGGTAACGATGAAGCTGACAGAGAAGTGTTTATTGAAAAAGGCTATACATATGAAAAAAACTACACTTTCACCATTCCCGAAGATGCCCCAAAAGGTGAATACAATGTTTCCGTTTCTCAGTTTGGATACAGCGAAGTATTTGAGGGTCTTATAACAGTAAAATAAAAAGGTATGGCACTCTGCTTCGGCGGAGTGCTTTTTGTGTCTTAGCGCAACTTCCCCGCGTACGAAACAATTTTTGTCTTTTGACTTTGCTTTTTGAGTTTATTGTGATATACTAAAAGATAATGAACACGAAAAGAGGTAAAACTATGAAGCTTCTTGTAATTGACGGAAACAGTATTGCAAACAGAGCCTTTTACGGCATTAAAATGCTCACCACAAAGGACGGGCAGTTTACCAATGCCATTTACGGCTTTCTCAATATTCTCATAAGGCTCAAGGCGGAGTGTGAGCCTGACGGTATTGCTGTCGCTTTTGACCTTAAGGCGCCCACCTTCAGGCATAAGATGTATGATGCGTATAAGGCAGGCAGAAAGGGTATGCCCGACGAGCTTCGCTCGCAGATGCCGATACTCAAAGAACTCCTCGGCTATCTCGGCTGCACAATAGTAGAAAAAGAAGGCTATGAGGCTGATGACATTCTCGGTACTCTTTCGGCTCAGTGCAAGGGTGACGACAAGTGCTTTATCGCAACAGGTGACAGAGACTCTTTGCAGCTTATCAGCGACAACACAAGTGTTTTACTTGCCGCAACCAAAATGGGCAAGGCGGTAACAACTATCTATGACAGAGCAAAGCTTATGGAAGAATACGGCGTTGAGCCCAAGGGTATGATAGAAATCAAGGCTCTCATGGGCGACTCCTCTGATAATATTCCCGGCGTTGCAGGCATCGGTCAGAAAACCGCAGGTGACCTCATCACTAAATACGGCACTATCGACTATATCTATGAGCACATCGACGAGCTCGACATCAAAAAGGGCGTTCATGACAAGCTCATTGCCGATAAAGACAGTGCTTATCTCAGTCGTAAGCTCGGCACTATCTGTCTTGAAGCTCCCATTGACACCGACCTTGAAAGCTATGTCTTAAAGCCTATCGACAACTTCAATGCCATAAATTTGCTCGTTAAACTTGAAATGTTCGGCATTATCGAAAAGCTCGGTCTTACCCGTGAAAATATGACTGCCCCCACACCTGACACTTCCTCAGTACGCAATATAGCTGTGAGTGAAGAAAGAGACCTTCCCGCCCTTTTAGGTCTGCTAAAAAAAGAGGGTGAGGCATATTTTCTGACTGAATATGACGGCGAAAGCATAAAGGAAATGTACTTCTCATTCGGTGACGAGGTCAAGGTTGTCAGTGCGGATTGCTTTGATTTTGCTGATTTCTTTGACAGCTTCTGTCAGGGAGAATGGAAAAAATATACTGCAGACGCAAAACATCTTTATAAATATGCGCTTCAGAAAAATTGTGAAATAAAAAATCTTGTGGCTGATACCGAGCTTGTAGGCTACATTCTTAACCCTTCGGCAAATTCCTATGATGTGCTTCGTCTTTCAGATGAATACGGTGCAGCTGTTCCCGATATAAAAGAAGGGGAGTATAGCAAGGAACTTATTTTGGGTGTCGCCTGCCTTAAAGAACTCTGCGGTCTGCTTCTTGAAAAAATCAAAGAAAATAATCAGGAAATGCTCCTTAATGAAATTGAAATGCCTCTTGCTGAGGTTCTTGCAAGTATGGAAAACATAGGTTTCCTCGTCGATAAGAAAGGCATTGAAGCTTTCGGCGAAACCATGGCAGAGAGAATTGACAAGCTCACTGCAAAAATATATGAAGCAGTAGGCTTTGAATTCAATCTAAATTCACCTAAACAGCTTGGTGTTGCTCTCTTTGAAAAAATGGGACTTCCTTGCAAGAAAAAGACAAAAAGCGGTTATTCCACCAATGCGGAGGTTTTAGAGGAGCTTGCAGACGAATATCCCGTTGTGGCAGATATCCTGCAGTACAGAACTCTTGCAAAATTAAAGTCAACCTATTGTGAGGGACTGCTCAAGGTGATAGACGATGACGGAAGAATCCGTTCAACTTTAAATCAAACAGAAACAAGAACGGGCAGAATTTCCTCAACAGAACCGAATTTGCAGAATATTCCGGTACGCTCTGAAATAGGCAGAGAAATGAGAAAGTTTTTCACGGCCGATGAGGGCAATGTGCTGGTTGATGCCGACTATTCGCAGATTGAGCTGAGAGTGCTTGCACATCTTGCTGACGACAAGGCAATGCTTGAGGGTTTCAATAAGGGTGAAGACGTACACACCATAACAGCCTCACAGGTTTTCAATATGCCGCTTCATATGGTGACTCCTCTTATGAGAAGCAGAGCAAAGGCGGTCAATTTCGGAATAGTTTACGGCATAGGTGCATTTTCACTCAGTAAAGATATAGGTGTAACAAGAAAAGAAGCCGACAGCTATATCAAAGGCTATCTGCACCATTACAGCGGAATTAACAAATATCTCACCACCACCGTTGAAAAAGCAAGGGATGACGGATATGTCAGCACTATGTTCGGCAGAAGACGTTATCTGCCTGAGCTGACAGCAAGCAACAAAATGCTTCAGGCTTTCGGTGAGAGAGTAGCTAAAAATATGCCGGTGCAGGGCAGCGCAGCAGATATAATCAAAATTGCCATGATTAAGGTTTATGCCTGCCTTAAAAAAGAAAAACTCAAAGCGAAGCTGATTATGCAGGTGCATGACGAGCTGCTTGTTGAATGTCCCATAGAAGAAAAAGAGCAGGTTGAAGCAATAGTCAGACGTGAAATGGAAAACGCCTGCAAGATGAAAGTCAGACTCCTTTCCGATGTCAATTCCGGCACTGATTGGTATGAAGCCAAGGGTTAAAAAACATAATATTTCAGAGAGCTCTCTGCTTAATTGCAAGGAGCTCTTTTTTTATGCTTAAAAATTCTTAAAATTCGCAGTTAAACATAAAATTTATCCCGAAATACTGTTGACTTTTCAATCCCATAGGTTTATAATGAAGTAGAAAAAAGTGGAGCAAAATCCCATAAATTAACTTTTAAGTGGTGATTTACGGTTTGAAACGGAGCTCGATGGAGTAGTTTGGAAGAAAGGGGATGATTTTTCTGTTAGAGCTTGTCGGTACCTACGAACATAATATTGACGGAAAAAATCGTCTTTTTGTTCCTGCAAAATTCCGGGCTATTCTCGGCAGCGAATTCATCTATAAAGTCAAGCGTACAAAGTTTCCTTCAATTCAGCTTTATTCAAAGGCTCAGTTTTTCAAAGAGGTTGAGGAAGCACTTGCAGGTGCCAAGGATGAATTCAATAAAAGAAGAATACGTGATGCCAAGTTTTTCGGTACGGGTGAAGCCACATGTGACGCACAGGGCAGAATAGTAATAGGTGCATCTCTCAGCAGAGCAGCTAAGCTCAATAAGGAATGCATCCTTACAGGCTACGGCGATTTTGTTGAAATAATGAGTGCAGAGGTTTATGACGCATACGGCGAATCACTTGCAATGGCTTCTGAAATGGAAGACTCATCCTATGTTAAAGAAAATGAACTCCGCTGTCAGAGACGTGCTGAGGGCGCTTATCTCGACGTTGAAGTTTAAGGGGAATGATAATGGACTTTTTACATATCAGTGTTTTATACCTTGAAACTCTGGATGCGCTCCGTATTAAGCCTGACGGAATTTATGTCGATTGCACATGCGGCGGTGCAGGTCACAGCCGTGGCGTACTTGAACGCTTGGGTGCAAACGGAAGGCTTATCGCAATAGATCAGGACCCGGAAGCAATTGAGGTTATAAAAGAGCGAATAGGAAGTGACCCCAGAGTTACGGTGGTACACGACAATTTTTCCAATTTGAAAGCGATACTCGACTCATTGGGCATAGATAAGGTTGACGGCATAATGGCTGATTTGGGTGTTTCTTCGCATCAGCTCGACACAGCTGAGAGAGGCTTCTCCTATAACAGTGATGCACCGCTTGATATGAGAATGTCAAAGGAGGGTATGTCGGCATATGATGTTGTCAATACATACAGCGAAAGAGACTTAATGATAATTCTTCGTGATTACGGCGAAGAGAAGTTCGCTTCAAGAATAGCAAGAAGCATAGTAAACGAGAGACAGAATAAAAGCATTGAAACAACCTTTGAGCTTGCAGAAATTATCAAGAACGCTATCCCTGCTGCCACAAGAAGAACAGGCGGCCACCCGGCTAAAAGAAGTTTCCAAGCCGTTCGCATAGAGGTAAATTCAGAGCTGAGAAAGCTGCAGGAAACTCTTGATGATATGTTTTATAGCTTAAATGACGGCGGAAGACTCGCTATCATTACATTCCACTCTCTTGAAGATAGAATAGTAAAAAAAGCATTTCAGAGCTACTGCAAAGGCTGTGAATGTCCGCCGAGTGCACCCGTGTGTATTTGCGGCAAGACCCCCGAAGGAAAGTTACCCTTCAAAAAGAAAACAGCTTCACCTGAGGAGCTGAAAAACAATGTGCGCTCAAGAAGTGCAACGCTCAGAAGCGTAGAGAAAATCGGATGAAGAAAACAAAGAAAGTTAAATCTGAAAGTGATGAGGTGTGAAAACAATGGCAGAAACTGCTTATAAGTACGATTACGGTTACAACTATAATGCTGCTACTCAACCAAAAAAAGAGCAGCAGACACGGCCGCAACCTCAGTTTGAGGTTATAGTTAATCCTCTTGCAAAAGAGATAGCAAGAGAAAAAGAAGTTAATAAGCTGGCGTATAAGGTTTCAGCAGTGCTTGCTGCTGCGTTGGTTGTTTTTTCGGTTTTTTGTTACAGCTGCGTAATGCTCAGTGACAAAAAGCATGATCTTGCAGATGTCAAGAATGACTTGCTTATTCATCAGACTAAGAATGAAGAGCTTAAGGCAGAGCTTAATTCTCTTGTTGCAAGTGTTGACATTGATAAATATGCTGTTGAAAAGTTAGGCCTTATCAAGGTCAGTGCTGAAAATGAGGTCTATCTGATGTCAGAAGCAAATAACAAGGTTATCTATTCCGCAAAAGACTGATAAAAAACGCCGAAAAAACAAAATCTTATGATATTAACAGCTATAGGCGGAATATAAATCAATATGAAGATGAAAAGGACTGCCTGAAGTAGAAATTGCTGCGCAGTCCTTTTTTGAAAAAACGACCTCAAGGCAGATGCTTTGAAGAAACAGGAGTGCATATGAGAGGTTTAATTAAAAAACTGCTTAATAACATTTATAAAAATCAGGTTAAAAGGCGTACTGATAAACCCTTTGCAAAAAGAGCAGAGTGGGCAGTCAGGACGCTTATTGCGCTTATTTTAGTGCTTAACCTTGGCACAATAGGCTGCATAATGATTTTCAAGGGTGAGGAGTACAGAGAGATAGCTGCTGATAATCAGCTGACTGACACTGTTATTGAGCCTATAAGAGGTACCATCTACGACAGAAACATGACACCTCTTGCTACAAGCACAGCTGCTTGGATACTCAGCGTGAACCCCACTGAAATAAAAAGAAAGTTCCGTGAGTATCAGCAGTTTCAGGAAGAATTTTATAATGACCTTACAGATAATCTTGTAAGAATATTAGATGTCGACAGAGAGGACACATTAGCTAAGCTCAAAAAAGAGGATTCGGTTTATCAGGTTATTAAAAAGCAGGTTTCAGGTGCAGAAAGAATAGAGCTTGAGGAATTCTTTGCAAAGAAATATGTGTTTAAGTATAAAAAGGAAGTAACTAAATTTTTCTTCTTCAAAACTCTTGACGATAATGAATTCAAGGTTAATGCGGCAAATTTCTTTGACTTTGAAAACAACTCAAACCGTGAATATGCAAAAGGTAACTTTGCTTCAACAGTTATAGGTGTTGTCAATGCCGATAATAAAGGCGAAACAGGCATTGAGTCCTATTATGACGAAACCCTGCAGGGTGAAAGCGGAAGAATACTCACTGCAACAGATGTTGCCGGCAGAGAGCTCGATAATCCATATAAGACATATTATGATGCTATTGAAGGCAACGGCATTGTGCTGACAATTGACTATGAAATTCAGAACTATCTTGAAAATGCTCTCAATCAGGCATACGACAGCATAAGCTGCGACGGTGTTTACGGCATTGTGATGGACGTTGACACAGGTGCAATTCTTGCTCTTGCCGACAAACCGGATTTCGATCTGAATAATCCGAGAGTGCTGAACGAAAATGTAAATACCGATACTCTTAAAAAGTTTGAGGAGGGTACTGAGGAATATTCAACCGAATACAGCCGTCTGCTTTATGAGCAGTGGAGCAGCTTTTGCGTAACAAGCAACTATGAGCCCGGTTCCAGCTTTAAGATTTTCTGTGCAAGTGCTGCACTTGAAGAGGGCATTGTCGGTTCAATTGAAGATAAGATTTATAACTGCACAAGCAGCACAAGAGTTGCAGACACAACCTATCACTGTGCTAACTATAAGGCTCACGGCTCACAGTCCATTACACAGGGTCTTATGAATTCCTGCAACACCTTCTTTATCACACTCGGTCAGAAGCTGGGAATTGAGACTTACTATAAATATTTTGAAGCTTTCGGCTTCACTGAAAGAACAGGCATTGACCTTGCCAATGAGGCTTACAGCGTTGTGCATAAAAAAGACAAAATGTCAAAGGTTGACCTTGCAAGTACCTCCTTCGGTCAGGGCTTCAGAATAAGTCCCATTCAGCTTATAACAGCAACCTGTGCCATAGCAAACGGCGGCAATCTTATGGTGCCTTACCTTGTGGGCAGTGTTGTTGATGAAGACGGCAATATAGTTTCACAGACAGAGCCTACCGTTAAAAGAAAGGTAATCTCTGAGCAGACTGCTGCTAAGGTGCGTGAAATGATGACAGCTGTTGTCAGTGAGGGTACCGGCAGAAACGCCAGAATAGACGGCTATCAGGTGGCAGGTAAAACAGCTTCAGCTCAGAAGCTCGACGACAGTGCAGAGGATGAAGTATATGTAGCATCCTTTATCTGCTTTGCACCTGCAGACGACCCTGAGGTGGCAATACTTGTTGGTGTTGACAACACCCATGACGGCTACAGAAGCGGTGGCTCAGTGGCAGCTCCCATAGCAAAGCAGGTTCTTGAACCTACACTTGAATATCTTAATGTTGAAAGAAAATATACACCCGAAGAGCTTGCTAAGCTCAGCAAAACTACACCTGAGCTTATAGGCAAAACCGTCAGTGCTGCCAAAAGCATTGCTGCAGGCGAAAACCTCAAAATTAAAGTGGTAGGCGACGGAGATACGGTTATCTCTCAGATGCCTGCAGGTCTTCAGAGCATTCCTCAGGGTGGCGTAATAGTTGTCTATACGGAAAACAGCGGTGCACCTCAGAAGGTTGAAGTGCCTGATTTCACGGGCAAAACCGTAAGTCAGGTCAATGCACTTGCTGCCGAATACGGAATTAATATAAAATTCTCAGGCCCTACAGATGAAGCAGGTGTCAAAGCCTATAATCAGAGTGTTGAAAAAGGCACACAGATTGACCTTGGTTCAAGCATCACCGTTTCATTCAAGTCAGAGAATATTATGACTGATTAACAGAATTATACAGGGAGGACAACATGTTAATTTCTCAGCTTTTTGCTTCTTGTGACTTAAAGTCGGAAATTAAAAACAAGGATATTAAACTCATCACCGATGATTCACGCAAATGCAGTGAGGGTAGTATATTTGTGTGCCATAATTCGGCTAAGGAATATGTAAATGAGGCTCTTAAAAACGGAGCTGACCTTGTTGTGGCTGAGGAAAAAATATGTGATAGCTGTGTTGTGGTACACGACACACGCATAGCTTATGCAGAGCTTTGCGCCGCCTATTTCGGTCACTGTCATAAAAACATCAAAATGATAGGCGTAACAGGCACAAACGGCAAAACCACAACGGCAAATATGATATATACCGTTCTTAGCTTAAGCGGCAAAAAGTGTGGTCTTATGGGAACGGTTAAAAACAATATCTGCTGTGAAGAAAAAGCCTCAGAGCTGACTACACCTGACCCGTTTGAGCTTCACAAAATGCTCAGAGCTCTTTATGAGTGGGGAGCAGAATACTGTGTAATAGAGGCATCCTCTCAGGGGCTTCACCAGAAAAGACTTTACGGCATAGATTTTTATATATCGGTGCTGACAAACATATCTGAAGATCACCTTGATTATCACGAAAATATGGAAAACTATGTCGAGGCAAAAAAGGAGCTTTTCAGGAACAGTCATATCAGCATAATAAATGTAGACGATAAATATAAAGATGAATTTGCTGCAGTCTGCAAGGGAAAAGTAATAACATATTCTATGGAAAAGAATGATGCAGATTTTGTTGCCAAATGTCAGAATATGAATCAGGACGGCAGCGATTATGCTGTTGTGGCAGACTATCTTATACATCGCATCAAAATTAATATGCCGGGCAAATTCAATGTTATGAACTCACTGGCGGCAGTGGCGGCGGGCTATGTGTGCAATGTGTCACTTGAAGGCTGTGCTCACGCACTTCGCAGCTTTGGGGGAGTGAAGGGCAGAATGGAGCTCATTGCAGCAGATGTGCCTTATAAAATTATGATTGACTATGCGCACACACCTGACTCCCTTAAAAAGGTTCTGCTTACTCTTAAAAATTTCTCGCATAACAGAATAATTACTGTTTTCGGCTGCGGAGGCGACAGAGACAAAGAGAAAAGACCTCTTATGGGGAGTATTGCTTCACAGCTCAGCGACATTGTCATTGTTACAAGTGATAACCCACGCAGTGAAAAGCCTCTTGCAATAATTGACGATATTCTCAGTGGCATCAAAAACGGTAAAAAAACAGTATATATCCACGAAAACAGAAAAAAAGCAATAGAATACGCCTTGAAAATTGCACAAAAGGATGATATTATTCTTTTGGCAGGAAAAGGTCACGAAACCTCTCAGAAAAATGAAAAAGAAGTAATTCCTATGGATGAGAGAAGAATAGTTTTGGATTTAATTGACAGCCTAAGATAAAAGAAAAAAAGAAGGGAATGTTTTAAATGAACATTATCACAGCAATTATTATCTCATTTGCTATATCCTTTGCGCTCACGGCAGTGCTTGGCTATGTGCTTATCCCCATGCTTCACAAGCTGAAATTCGGTCAGAATATCCTGACAGATATAGGACCTAAATGGCATGCAAAAAAGCAGGGTACACCCACAATGGGCGGCATTATGTTTATTATCGGCATAATCTTTGCCACTGTTGTTACCATGCTGATTTGTGTCGGTGCAAAGACAGAGATTTTCAGCACTGTAACAGAGCTTAAGAATCAGCAGCTGACACGCCTTGTTACAGGTCTTCTTATGGCTTTAGGCTTTGCGCTTGTTGGCTTTGCAGATGACTACATCAAGGTTGTTAAGAAGAGAAATTTAGGTCTTACAGAAATTCAGAAGACAATTCCTCAGGTTCTTATTATCGGCGGTTATCTTGCTTCACTTGCTGTCAGCAAAAGCACAGCCATGTTTATTCCTTTTTACGGCAAAGTGGCTCTTGACAGTGTGCCGGGCATGATTTTCTTCTTCCTTTTCGGCACATGTGTCATTTACGGCTGCATAAACGCAGTTAATTTCACAGACGGCATTGACGGTCTGTGTGGCGGTGTAACCATCCCCGTAGGTGTTGCCTTTGCAGTTATGGCAATAATTATGAGCAGCACATCTGTTGGCATTTTAGGCGCAGCCCTTGCAGGCGGCTGTGCAGGCTACTTTATATGGAACCATTATCCCGCAAAGGTTATGATGGGCGACACGGGCTCAATGTTCCTTGGCGGTCTTGTGGTGGCTCTTGCTTATGCAGTTGAGTGTCCCATTATTCTTCTTCCCGTCGGTATCGTTTATGTTATTGAGGCACTTAGTGATGTTATTCAGATAGGCAGCATCAAAATAAGACACAAAAAGGTCTTTAAGATGGCTCCAATTCATCACCATTTTGAAATGTGCGGCTGGAATGAAAAGAAGATAGTTGCAATTTTCACTCTTGTGAGTGTTATCGGCTGCGCTGTCGGTGTTATTATAATGAATTATACAGTAAAAATGTAACTTGCCCTTTATAAAAGGCAGTAACGGTTAAAGGAGGATTTACATGAGCAAGTTAAAAGAAAGAATACGCTATTTATATGACGGCTATGTTATACACGGAAGCTTTGACTTCGTCTTCCTTTGCTGTGTACTGCTGCTTTTTACAATCGGTATTATTATGATGTTTTCCGCAGGCTATGTCTATGCTGAATATAACAAAGGCAATGCAACGGTGTTTTTTACAAGTCAGCTTCAAAAGGCTGTTTTAGGCTTTATTGTAATGATTATTATCAGCAAAATAGACTACAGAATTTTTAATTCACCTGTCACCTTGCTTGTCAACGCTGTGGCTGTTGCATTGCTGTTTTATGCTCTTATTGCCAACTGGGGCAGCGGAGATCAGGATACGAGCCGATGGGTTACCATTCTTGGCTTTCAGTTTCAGCCATCTGAAATAGCTAAGTTTGCCGTTATTCTTCTCATGGCATATCTTATGTGCATTTTTCAAAAGCAGCTCAGAACTCCTGCAGGCAGAAAAACAGTGTTGACTTATGAAAAAGACAGACTGACAAGAGTTGAAAAGGTTCTTTTTAAACATGTCAGAGGTCAGAAGGCAGCCTGCTTTGTTATTGCAGTGTGTGTCGGCTTTTATTGCTTGCTTGTTCTTCTTGAAAAGCATTACAGTGCCGCAATACTCATTATGCTTATGGGCATATCAATTTTATGGCTCAGCGGCACACGTGGCAGATATTTTGCTATAGTGCTCGGAATTATAGGTCTTGCTGTTACAGTGGTACTTTTAAAGCCGGATATTCTTTCGGGCTTCGGTTTTGCCGAAAGCAGAATAATGTCCTTCTTAGATAAGGATAACCCGGACTATATAGATGCAAGACGACAGACGGTCAACGGACTTTATGCCATAGGCTCGGGCGGACTTTTCGGTGTGGGTCTAGGCAACTCCAAGCAAAAGCAACTTTATATTGCAGAGCCTCACAATGACTTTATTTTCCCTGTTGTTGTGGAAGAACTGGGCTTTTTAGGTGCAGCTTTTATACTTTGCCTTTTTGCCTATATGATTTACAGAGGTTATAAAATTGCAATCAGATGCAAAGACTATTTCGGTTCACTTGTTGTTATGGGCATAATGATTCAGATAGCTCTGCAGGTTATTATAAACTTGGCCGTTGTTACGGATATTATCCCTAACACGGGTATGGCACTTCCTTTCTTCAGCTACGGCGGTACGGCTATAATAGTGCTTCTTGCTGAAATGGGTGTTGTGCTGTCAGTTTCGAGAAACTCATCTCTCGAAAAGGAATAAGGGATAATTAAAGGAGTGGATTTTTATGAAAATTTTATTTGCAGCAGGCGGCACAGGCGGACATATCAACCCTGCACTTGCCACAGCGGGCGAAATAAGAGAAAGATACCCTGAGGCTGAAATCCTTTTTGTGGGTACCAAGGATAAAATGGAAGCAAAGCTCGTGCCTGCGGCAGGGTACGACTTTAAAACTATAAAAATATCGGGATTTCAAAGAAAAATCAGTATTGAAAATATTATCAGAAATATAAAGACAATTTTTTATCTTCTTTTCTGCACCTTCAGCGTTAAAAAGATACTCAAGGAATTCAAGCCCGATGTTGTTGTGGGCTTTGGTGGCTATGTCAGCGGACCTGTTGTCAGAACTGCGGCAAAAATGGGCATTCCAACAGCAATACATGAGCAAAACGCTTATCCCGGCATCACCAACAAGACCCTTGCAAAGGTTGTTGACAGAGTTATGCTCACTGCAGGTGAAGCCGAAAAATATATGCAGTGCAAAAATGCGCCCACTGTTACAGGCCTTCCTGTCCGTGGCGAAATGCTTCGTGCTGACAGAGATTTTTCAAGAGCTAAGCTTGGTGTAAGAGACGATCAGCTTCTCATTCTTTCAATGGGCGGCTCTCTCGGTGCAATGGCAATTAACAACGCTATGGTTGACCTCATTGCAGACAATCACAGTAATAAAAACCTCTATTTCCTTCACGCAATGGGTCAGTACGGTCTTTGGGTGCCCGAAAAGCTGAAGGAAAAGGGCGTAGGTAATGCCTCAAATGTTGAGGTGCGTGAATATATCAGTGATATGGATGTTTGCATGAGCGCCGCCGATGTGGTTATCTGCCGTGCAGGTGCAAGCTCACTTTCAGAGCTTCAGGCTCTCGGTAAAGCATCAATACTTATTCCGTCACCCAATGTTGCTGAAAACCATCAGTACCACAATGCTATGGCTCTTGTCAATAAGGGGGCAGCTCTTATTGTTGAAGAAAAGGAGCTTACAAAAGAAAAAATGCAGGCTTTGTTTGACAGCCTGACTAAAGACGGCGAAAAGAGACTTGATATTGAAAAGAATGCCAAAGCGATGGCAAGCCTCAATGCTAAAGAAAAAATTGCAGATATAGTTCTTTCTCTTATAAAATAAGGCAGATAAATCACCAAAAATCACTTTTTCGCATAACATAGGGTGAAAGGGTGATTGTGTGGAAAAACTTGTTATTTGCGGCGGAAGAAGACTTTCAGGCGAAATAGATGTTCAGGGTGCCAAAAACAGTGCATTGCCTATTCTTGCTGCCACAGTGCTTATTAAGGGCGAAAGTGTTATACATAATTGCCCTGACCTGAGTGATATTGATGCAGCAATCAAAATTTTAAAGCATCTTGGCTGTAAGGTAAAAAAAGAAAATAACACGCTTATGGTTGATTCAAGAGAAATATCGTGCTATAATATACCGGATACACTCATGCGTGAAATGCGCTCGTCTATAGTTTTTCTCGGCTCGGTGCTTGGCAGAATGGGCAAGGCTGTTATGTCTTCACCCGGAGGCTGTGATATAGGTCTTCGGCCTATTGATTTGCATCTGAGTTCACTGCGTACTCTCGGCATTAAGGTTGATGAGTGTCACGGAACACTCATCTGCACAAAAGAAAAGCCTATTGTCGGGGGAGTGGTAAGTCTTTCATTTCCCAGTGTCGGTGCCACAGAAAACATTATGCTTGCCTGCGCTTTATCCGAGGGCAGAACAGTTATTCTCAACGCAGCAAGAGAGCCTGAGATAAAGGATCTTGCAGATTTTCTCAATTCCTGCGGCTGCAATATCGAAATCGGCTCTCACGGAACGGTTGCCATCAGTGGTGTGAGTGAGCTTCACGAGTGTGAGCATCATGTTATTTCAGACAGAATAGCCTCACTTACCTTTATGTCGGCAGTGGCTGCAAGCGGAGGTGATGTGATTCTGAAAAAAACAGACACATCGTCTTTTATGTCAGTTATTCCGATTTTTGAGCAGATGGGCTGTGAAATTAATAATAGGGGCAGCAGTCTGAGAATAAAAATGCACAAGCGTCCCGAAGCCGTGCTGGATATAAGGACTATGCCTTATCCAGGCTTCCCCACAGATGCTCAGGCACCTGTTACGGCAGTGCTCAGTATAGCAAAAGGCACAAGCGTGCTTGTGGAAAATATATTTGAAAACCGTTTCAAGCATATTCCGGAGCTTCAGAGAATGGGTGCCAAAATTAAAATTGAAGGCAAGGTTGCCATTATTGACGGTACTGCGCAGCTTTACGGTGCAAAGGTAATTTCACCTGACCTCAGAGGCGGTGCAGCCTTGGTTGTGGCAGGACTCAGTGCAGCAGGCACAACAGTTGTTGAACAGATATCCCACATTGACAGAGGTTATGAAAATATTGAGAAGTCCCTTAGTGCACTCGGTGCCGATATAAAAAGAGTTAAAGTCTGATTATAAATCAAGGGCGACCAGGTGTCGCCCGAGTTTTCATAGATAAGCCTGCAGCAGTTGGGCAAAACATTAAAAGAAAGGCAGGTGTATAATTTGAGCGACAACAGAAACGATGCATTTTCATCATATCAGTCAGTTAAAATGAAGCCTAAAAATATAACATCAGATATGTGGGCACCTATTACAGCAAGCGGAAATTATACTGCCTATGTGCCTGAGAGAAAAGAGGCAGATGCTGGACAAGCTCCAAAGAAAACTGCGGAGAGTAAAACTGCACAGCGCTCTGACAGAGGTGCTGCAGCACCAAAGAAAAGACCTGAGCAAAAGGCTGCCGCTTCTGATACACCTCAAAAAAAGAGAAGAAAACCTACTGCAGCAAAAGCAGATGCTGACAGACCAATCAGCAGCGGCAGAGAAGATCCGATGCAGAAAGCAAAAAAGAGGAAAACAAAAGCTGCTGAAAAAGTCGGTAATAAATATTTATCGAAAGTTCTTTCAGTCCGACTTTTCAAGAATGCATCAAAAAAGCGTGATAAGACAAATAAAGCCTTTTTAAAGCTTGTCAGAAGCGGAAAAAGTGTTGATGAAGCAAGAAGTATAATCACAAGACGCAAGATTATAAAAAGAAAGTTGAGCACCGTGTTCGGAGTTATATTTCTTTTCTTTTTTGCAACACTCTTTGTTCTTACCTATACCTACTGTGAAGGTGCAGAAATCGCCAATATAATTATAGACGGTGACGAGGTTTATTCTGAAGGAGAAATCCTTTCTGCAGCTCAGCTTAGTGAGGGTGTAAATATGCTCACGGTCAGAGAAAAGGATGTCAACGAAAACGTAACCACTGTTTTACCTTTTATATCTGTGATAGGTGTTGACTATGAGCTGCCTGACACATTGAGGCTTAATGTAGTTTCAACCAGTGAAAGATTTATAATTAAAAACGGAAGCAGATATTTCTGCGTCGATAAAACAGGCAAGGTTGTTTCTGAAAAGAAAAAGAAGCTCTCAAAGGGGCAGTATCTTGTACAAGGCATGACAGAGCAGACCTATACAGTGGGCGAGAAATTTGAACCCATTAAAGAAAATTCAGAGAAATTTGAAATTGCAATGCAGGTTGCTCTTGCAGCTGACAGCAACGAGATTATCAACACCGGTGTTATCAATGTCAAAGACATAGGGGATATAACCCTGACATATAAATCACGTCTGAGAGTTTATCTCGGCAACAGCAGCAATCTTCCATCAAAGCTGTCGGTTGCAGAAACAGTTATGCTTGATAACAAGGCTCAGAATAAAACCGGTTACATCAATGCAAAATATGACATAGGTGCATATTTCATGCAGGGCAGCATGGATGCATAATTCTGCGACTTTACAAAAAATTATTAAATCTTATTCCGATTTGATATTGTAATTTTTGAAAGTACGTGATATAATAACTTGAATAATAAGTTATAATCTTTAATTGTGTCTTTTATTATTCCAAGAAGGCAAATAGATTATGATGATATTTGAATATTAAGCATTTTATAATATTTTAGGAGGAAGTAAAATGGGCTTCATAATGGATAATGAAAACATTTCCTATAACCAGATCAGAGTTGTCGGTGTCGGTGGCGGCGGCGGTAACGCTATCAACTCAATGGTTGAGTCAGGTATTGTAGGTGTAGAGTTCCTTTCAATCAACACTGACAGACAGATTCTTGAAAATTCCAAAGCTACCCATAAAATACAGATCGGTGAAAAGGTAACAGGCTGCATGGGTGCAGGCGGTGATCCCGCTGTTGGCAAGAAAGCTGCAGAAGAGAGCCGTGATGTTATTGCCGATGCACTCAGAGGTGCAGATATGGTCTTTATCACTGCCGGTATGGGCGGCGGTACAGGCACAGGTGCAGCTCCCGTTGTTGCTGAAGTGGCAAGAGAGCTCGGTGCACTCACCGTCGGTATTGTAACAAAGCCCTTCAAGTTTGAAGGCAGAAAGAGAATGGATCAGGCTGAGGACGGCATCAGAGATCTCGAAAAGTATGTTGACTCACTTATTGTTATTCCTAATGAGAGACTTAAGTTGCTCGGTGATAAGTCACTCAGCGTTAAGGATGCTTTCTCAAAGGCTAACGATGTTCTCTGGCAGGGCGTTAAGAGTATTTCAGACACAATCAAGGTTCCCGGTTATATCAACCTCGACTTTGCTGATATCAAGAGCGTAATGAAGGATGCAGGCAGAGCTCATATGGGCATCGGCCGTGGCAGAGGTGCAGATTGTGCAGCTGAAGCAACAAGACAGGCTATCACAAGTCCCCTTCTTGAAACAGCTATCGACGGCGCAAGCGGCGTAATCATTAATGTTACCTGCTCAAGCGATATGTCACTTGATATGATCGAGCAGGCAGGTTCACTCATTTCCGATGCATCACATCCTGATGCAAACATCATCTTCGGTTCAGTCTTTGATGAGGATATGGGCGACGAAATGCTTATCACTGTTATCGCAACAGGCTTTGGCGCAACAGCAGCAAAAGCACAGGAAGAAGCAGCTGCAGCTCCTGCACACACAGCACAGCCCACTCCTGAATTTATCAGTCAGGCAGCTCCCACATCAGACACAATTTTTGGTTCAATGAGCAAAGAGGCTGTTGATTTTGCATCAACAAAATTCGGTCAGTCATTTGTTTCAATTTTCGAGCAGGCAGCAGCCGCAGCAAACGGCAAAGCTCCCGTTGCTCCCACTTTCCCTGAGATGCCTCTTGATCCTGTACCCGAAGCACCTGCTGCAGCACCTGCACAGACTGCCCCGGCAACCACACAGGCATTCGATGTTATTGAAACACCTCCCAAGAAGTCAGGCTCAATCTTTGATGATCCTGACGAAGAGGAAAGCGATGTTCTTCCTGTTTTCAAGGGCAGAAATATTTTTGGTAACAACTAAAAGAATAAAGCGGTTACTTATGTGACCGCTTTTATAATATAGGGTGACGAATATAATCCGAGCTCGCCCAAAAGCGTGAATTTTTGCGACTTTTCGGTGTTTCGGATTTGAAAGGCGGCAGCCTGTCGGCATCCTCAACACACAAAAAAACAAAAAAAATTCGCATTTTTGGGTCATAAGATTTTTTATAAGGCGAATTTTTGTCGTATCAAGGCACAAACGCAGTAAATCCTGCCGGATTTACGAGTATTTTAACGAAGAAATGGCGGAAATCCGCCCGTAAAAAACGGGTTCAGATTATATTCGTCACCCTAAGGAGTTATAATTATGTCAAAAGTAAAAGTAACAATGGAAAATCACGGTGAATTCACCATTGAGCTCTATCCCGAATTTGCACCCGAAACAGTTGCAAACTTCATCTCTCTTGCAGGCAGCGGCTTCTATAACGGCACAATCTTCCACAGAGTTGTTGACAACTTCATGGCACAGGGCGGCGATCCTGAAGGTACCGGTATGGGAGGTAGCGGCAAAAACATCCGTGGCGAATTTGCAGCAAACGGCTTTACACAGAATACCCTCTCACACACAAGAGGCGTTATTTCCATGGCAAGGTCCATGCAGCCAAACTCAGCTTCAAGCCAGTTCTTCATCTGCTACAGCGATGACTGCACCTTCCTTGACGGCAACTATGCAGCTTTCGGCAAGGTTATCGATGGTATGGAAAATGTTGACAGCTTCCTTGATGAATACAGAACCTATAACAGTATGGGTGAGAAGGCTTCACCTGTTGCACCCATAACTATTAAAGAGATGACAGTTATCGACTGATTTTTTTGGTACAGGGGAGTGATATATATTAATATAGTATTACTCTTTTGTCGAAACAGACGAAAAAATATAAAAAAATTCGTTATTTTAACCGAAAAATTTTGAAAAAGCCCTTGACGATAGAGGTTTTGTGTGATAGAATAGCACTACCTCTGAAGAGGGCTTTATTTTTGTGTCCGAATAAGAGGGAGGCCTTAAGGTCTGAGAAAAGGCTGTTGTACCTTTTTTCAGATTAAAATTTCCGATAATGGAGGTGCCGTTCATGAGAGTAAAGATTACTTTATCTTGCACAGAGTGCAAACAGCGCAATTACAACACAATGAAAAACAAAAAGAACAATCCTGACAGGTTGGAGATGAACAAGTATTGCAGATTCTGCAAGAAACACACACTCCACAAAGAAACAAAATAAGAGCGGGAGGTAAGAGAAATGGCTGACAAGGAAAAGAAAGTCACCCAGGATTCAAAGGTTGATAAGGCCACAACTGATGAAAGCAAGGCTGCTGAAAAGGTAGCAAAAGCTGCAAAGGGTAACAAGAAATCAGACAAGCCAAACTTCTTCGCCCGTGCAGGCAAGACCACAAAGAAATTTTTCAAGGACTTCAAAGGTGAAGCTAAGAAAATCGTGTGGCCTGATGCCAAAACTGTCTTAAAGAATACCGGTATTGTACTGATCGTTGTAACAATAGTTACACTTATCGTGCTTGCTATCGACTCAGGTCTTTCCGCTGGTGTCAAGGGTCTTAAGAACCTTGCTCTCGGTGAGGAAACAACTGTAGAAGAAACAACCACAGAACACGATCATGATCACGAAGGTGACGAGGCTGAGGAAACAACCAAGGCTAAGGATGACAGTGAAGAAGTTACCACAGCTGCAAATGCTGAGGAAACAACAGCTGAGGACGAGGCTGAAACTACAGCTGCGACCGAAGAATAATCAGTTGTAACAGGAGGTGTAACAATGGCAGATAACGCCAGATGGTTTGTAGTGCACACCTACTCAGGCTACGAAAACAAGGTAGCGTCAAACATCACTACGGTTGTTGAAAACCGCAAGATGCAGGATCAGATCTTTGAGGTCAGAATTCCTACCGAAACAGTAACAGAAATCAAGGATGATAAGGTGCGTGAAGTTGAGCGTAAGCTTTTCCCCGGTTATGTTATGGTTAAGGTTGCTTGCATCTATAAGAAAAAGAGTGAGTTTGAAGATGAAGAACTTTCGATGACAGACGAGGCTTGGTACGTTATTCGTAACACACGAGGTGTAACAGGTTTTGTAGGCCCCGGAAGTAAACCCGTTCCTCTTTCAGATGAAGAAGTCATCAGACTCGGCATCGAAAAGAGAACAGTCGAAGTCAACTACAAGGTAGGCGATTTCGTCAACATTTTAAGCGGCCCCTTCGACGGCTACAACGGTGTTATTGACAGCATCGATCTTGAAAAAGAAGCAGTTGTCGTTATGATTTCAATGCTCGGCAGAGAAACTCCTGTCGAACTTGGTCTGAATCAGATAGAGGTTGCAGAGTATTAATTCAGATAATTTACGGTAAAAACCGCCGTTTATTATTGAGGGAGCGAAGCTCCCCAGTGGGAGATTTGTAAATTTAAGACAAATCGCTCAACCACAAAATTTGGAGGTGCAAAATAATGGCTCAAAAAGTTGTAGGTTTAATCAAGCTCCAGATTCCTGCAGGTAAAGCTACTCCCGCACCGCCTGTTGGTCCGGCTCTCGGTCAGCACGGTGTTAACATCATGGCTTTCACAAAGGAATTCAACGAGCGTACAAAGAATGACATCGGTCTTATCATCCCTGTTGTAATCACAGTTTATGCAGACCGTACATTCTCATTCGTAACAAAGACACCGCCCGCAGCAGTTCTTATTAAAAAGGCTTGCGGAATCGAAAGCGGTTCAGGTGTACCCAACAGAACTAAGGTAGCAACAATTACCAAAGAACAGGTAATCAAGATTGCTGAGCAGAAAATGCCTGACCTTAACGCAGCTTCAGTAGAAGCAGCTGCTAGCATGATTGCAGGTACAGCTCGCTCAATGGGCATCGTAGTTGCTGACTAATGCCCGGGTGGGAGGAAAAATCCGATTTAACCACTCTATAGGAGGATGAAAGACAATGAAACATGGTAAGAAATATGTTGAGGGCTCAAAGCTCATCGACAAATCAAATCTTTATGATCCTGCAGAAGCTCTTGATCTTGCTATCAAGACAGCTACTGCAAAGTTCGACGAAACAGTTGAAGCACACATCCGTCTTGGTGTTGACTCACGTCATGCTGACCAGCAGGTTCGTGGCGCAGTAGTTCTTCCCAACGGTACAGGTAAGACTGTTCGTGTTGCTGTATTCGCAAAAGGCGATGAAGCAAAGGCAGCTGAGGCAGCAGGCGCAGAAGTAGTTGGCGCTGAAGACCTCGTTGCAAAGATCCAGGGCGAAGGCTGGATGGAATTTGATGTTGCTATCGCACATCCCAGCATGATGGGCCTTGTAGGTCGTCTTGGTAAGGTTCTTGGTCCCCGTGGCCTTATGCCTTCACCCAAGGCAGGTACTGTTACTCCCAACGTAGCTCAGGCTGTTACAGAAGCTAAGGCAGGTAAGATTGAGTACCGTCTTGACAAAACAAACATTATCCATTGCCCCATCGGCAAGGCATCCTTTGGCACAGAGAAGCTTATGGAAAACTTCACAACACTTCTCGATGCTATCATCAAGGCAAAGCCCGCCGCAGCAAAGGGTCAGTACATCCGTTCATGCGTAGTTTCAGCTACAATGGGCCCCGGTGTAAAAATCAACCCCAACAAGGTTGGTTCAGCAGCTGCTGAATAATTTTTGAAATAATACTTGACAAGTTATTGTCTTTGTGTTATTATATCTAAGCTGTCCAGCCCTAAGACAGCAGGTGTCAGACTTAAAGGTTAATTTTTAACCGCCTGCCGAGGAACGGAGCATATTTAAATTGACTTGATTTAACTATGTTTACCCTTTCTCTCGGCTCACGAGGGAAAGGGTTTTCTCATTTCTAACACCAAGGGTATAAACAATATTACAGGAGGTGAATTCATTTGCCAAGCGCTAAAGTTTTAGAAGCAAAGAAGCAGGTTGTTGCAGATCTTACTGAAAGACTTAACAATTCATGCGCAGGTGTTATCGTTGACTATAAGGGTATCAACGTTGCTGACGACACAGCTCTTCGTAAGGAGCTTCGTGAAGCAGGTGTAGAATACACAGTTGTTAAGAATACTCTTCTTCGTCTCGCTATCGCAGGCACAGAACTCAGCGGTCTTGAAACAGTTCTCGACGGCACAACTGCTATCGCTACAAGTGCAGATGATTACGTTGCTGCAGCTCGTATCCTTAACAAGTTTGCAGAAACACACAAAAATTTTGAAATCAAGAACGGCTTCATCGATAAGGAAGTTATCGGCATTGAAAAGATCTCAGGTCTTGCAAAGCTTCCCTCAAGAGAAATCCTTCTTGCAAACGTACTCGGTGCATTCCAGGCACCTATCTCAGCATTCGCACGTGCTATTCAGGCTATTGTTGATAAAGACGGCGAAGCTGCTCCCGCTGAAGCACCTGCTGAAGCATAATCAAATTTTAATTTATTGAATTTTTGGAGGTAAAATACCATGGCATCAGAAAAAATTACTGCTATCATTGAAGAACTTAAGACTCTTACAGTTCTTGAACTCTCAGAACTCGTACACGCTGTAGAAGACGAATTCGGCGTATCAGCTGCTGCTGCAGTTGTAGCTGCAGGCCCCGTAGTAGCTGAAGCTGCTGCTGCAGAAGAAAAGACAGAATTTGACCTTGAACTCACAGAAGTTGGCGCAAACAAGATCGCTGTTATCAAGGTTGTTCGTGAAATCACAGGCCTTGGCCTCAAGGAAGCTAAGGAAGCTGTTGACGGTGCTCCCAAAGTTATCAAGGAAGCTATGTCAAAGGACGACGGCGAAGCTGCTGTTAAGAAGTTCGAAGAAGCTGGCGCAAAAGCTACTCTCAAATAATTTAACCTTTTGTAATGAAGAAAGACCTTACCAAATCGGTGAGGTCTTTTTTGCTTGTCGCCCCTGAAAGGGGAGATGTCGCAAAGCGACAGAGGGGTACGCGTTGTAGGGAACGGCGTCGACGGTCCGTTGCCGCCGAGCGAGTATTTTTTTAATACTACTTGATTTTTTATAAATAAAGTGGTAAATTATAGATGTCACACCAAACTTGAATTTAATAGTGCGAATTGCAGAGAATACATTGGTAAAGATGCATTCTCTTAATTAACCGTATCTGTAATTTGTACTATGTTAAGTTTGTGTGACAACAAGCGAGAGGCATTTTTGCAGTGTGTCTCGTTTGAGGCACACTTTTTTATTTTAGGAGGAATGTAAAATGAAAAAAATCTTATGCACGCTCCTTGTGGTGGTTATGTGTCTGACAAGTGCACCGTTAAGTGGCTTTGTTGGTCTGAACTTGCCTGAATGGAACTTTGCTTTTGCCACAGACGAAACTCTGATAGAGTATACAGACGGCGATTATACCTATACGGTGTCTGACAGTGAAGCAACAATCACAAAGGTTTCATCAAAAATCAAAGGTAGTGTAGTCATACCGTCAGAATTAGGCGGTTATTCTGTTACGGTAATCGGCTATGAAGCATTTGCTAATTGTGACCACATAACAATTCTTGAGATACCGTCAAGTGTTAAAACTATCGGGGAGAGAACCTTTTATTCCTGTGATAGTATTACAGAAGTTACAATTCCTGAAAGTGTAACTGAAATGGAATCCTATGCTTTTGATTCGTGTACAAGCCTTATCCGTGTAACTGTTCCTTCAAGTGTAACTGTGTTACAGAACGGTGTTTTTGAGAGCTGTTCTAATCTTATTTCTGTTAACTTGCCTGAAACATTAATCAGTATAGGTGACTATGCGTTCAGATATTGCAACAGCTTGGCGGTTGCTGATATTCCTGAAAGTGTAGTATCAATTGGTGATTATGCTTATTATAATTGTGATAGCCTTTCATCTGTGTCAATTCCAAATGGTGTTGAAGCTATAGGTGCACATGCATTTTATTTTTGTGACAATATTGTTTCAATATCAGTCCCTGAAAGTGTATTGTCTGTTGGTGAGGGTGCTTTTAATTTCTGTGATAGTTTGAGTGAAATTACAGTCGATGAAAATAATACGGCTTATTCTAGTGTAGAAGGTGTCTTATTCAATAAAGATCAAACAGAATTGATTCAGTATCCCGTGGGAAAAGAAAGAACAGAATATATTGTTCACGAAGGAGTAAAAAGTATTAATTCAAATGCTTTTCGCGGTGCTGACAATATTGTAAATATCACCTTCCTCGGAAAAACATTAGAACATATAGGCTCTAGTGCATTTATGGGATGTATTAATCTCGAAGAAATCAATTTGCCCGAAGGAATTACGGAAGTATGTGATTGTACATTTAATTATTGTTATTCTCTTGAATCGATTGATATTCCTGACGGTGTTTCGGTTATTGGCGATGAAGCGTTCTTTATGAGCGGACTCAAGTCAATAAATATTCCCGATAGTGTAAAAGAAATTGGTAGAAGGGCCTTTTCCTCCTGCTGTGAGCTCAGTGAAGTTGTTTTTCATAGCGGTCTTGAATTTATAGGCGAAAGTGCTTTTTCCGGTTGTGAAAGTTTTGAAACGGTAACAATTCCCGACACGGTTATTATGATTGAACCCTATGCCTTTAGTGCACAGGAATTAAAGGAAATTTCAGTTGACCAGAACAATGAGTTTTATTCAAATGACATTTTCGGTACGCTCTATAATAAAGATAAAACTGTGCTCGTACAGTATCCCATAGGAAATGAAAGAGATGAGTTCGATGTGCCGAATTCTGTAATTAGAATTAAAGAGGGTGCCTTTGCAAACAGCGGTGACTTAAAAGTTGTAACTATTCCTGACGGTACTGTAAATATAGGTGAAAGTGCTTTTGGTTCTTGTGATAGTCTTTACGATATAACAATCCCCAAAAGTGTAGCAAGTGTAGGTTACAGTGCTTTTAATGGGTGTTCAAATTTATCTGATGTGTATTATTGGGGAAATGAGAACGAGTGGAATAAAATAATTATAAGCAATAAAAACGATGAACTTCTTAATGCAAGAATTCATTATAACTATGATGAAAGTCATATAATTTCTGTCACTGAAAATAAACTTCCGAATTGCGGTCAATGGGGAAAGAGCACATATTCATGTAAATGCGGCTTCACTTATGAAAAGGATATTCCGCCTGTAGGTGAGCATATATGGGGTGAATGGACTGTTGGCAATAAGCCCACTTGCAAAGGTGAAGGTTATGAAAGCAGAATATGTGAAGTTTGTGGTTCAAATGAATTTAAAGAAATTCCTGCACTCGGCGGCGAACATATTTGGGGCGAGTGGATAACCGAATCAGAGCCCTGCGTTGAAGCTGGCAGAAAATATAGAATTTGTAGCGTTTGTTCAGAAACAGATTATGATACTATTCCTGCAACCGGTGAACATGTTTGGGACAGATGGTATGTTTACGATGATCCTACTTGCACAAGAGACGGATACAAGGAAAGAAATTGTAAAAATTGTAATGAATATGAAGGCGAAACTATACCAAATTTAGGCGGACATGATTGGGGTGAATGGGAGCCGACAAATGAATCCGGGTCATGCACAGAACCGGATCATGCTGTCAGATATTGTAAAAATTGTTCCGATGAAGAATATGGAACAATTCCCGGCAGTGAAGGCGAACATGCTTGGGGTGAATGGGAAATACATAAAGAGCCTACTTGCACCGAAGATGGTGAAAAGAGAAGATTGTGTACTGCTACTTACTGTGAAGAATATGAATATGAAATCCTTCCTGCTTTAGGCGGTGAACATGTCTGGAGCGAGTGGGAAATATGGGATAGCTGTACCGAAGACGGTTATAAGCAAAGAACCTGCACAGTATGCGGTTACGATGAATATGAAGATATCCCTGCCTTAGGCGGCGAACACGTCTTCGGAGGATGGGAAATCCGAAGAGATGCAACCTGCACCGGTTGGGGCGAAAAAATAAATAAATGCACTGTTTGCAGCTTTGAAGATTATGACTACATAGAACCCAAAGGCCATTCTTTCAGCGAATGGAAATGGGACGAGGTGCATATGTACTGCTACCGTGTTTGTCACTGCGGATATATGCAAGGCAAAAAATTTGAAATTGACGATAATGATGATACACAGATTTATTATCCTGAAAATCCTGATGCAGAATTTGAATTTGATGATGTTGAAAAAGGTGATGCAAGATATATTCTTGTTGAAGATTCTTTCAAAGAAAATTATGACGGAACATATGATATACTGAAAGTTTTTGATATCAATCTGAAAAACAGTGACGGCGTTCACGTTCAGCCTGATGGCACAGTTAAAGTTAAGCTCCCCGTAGATTGGGAAAAGGACGGAAACTATAAAGTTTACCGTGTAAATGACGATAAAACGCTGACTGATATGGATGCATACAGACAAGGCAGCCATATGATATTTGATACAGATCATTTCAGTCTTTATGTTATTATTGACACAACACAAGCAAGTGACAGCGAAGAACCCGAAACACCCGATGAACCCGACATGCCTGAAGTTCATGTCTGCAAAGATGAAAATTCTGACGGTATTTGCGACACATGCGGTTATGATTTCACACAAGACTGCGACTGTGGTTGCCATAAATCAGGTATTGCGAAATTCTTCTTTAACATCAGACTTTTCTTCAATAAACTCTTCAAGAAAAACGCTGTCTGCGATTGCGGCATAGCACATTATTAAAACAAATTTAGCCTTCCCCCTACAGTAGGGGAATGTGTCACGAAGTGACGGATGAGGTGAGAAAATCATTAATCCTCATCCGTCTGCCTGACGGCAGCCACCTTCCCCTTTTTGAAAGGGGAAGGCTTTTATTTTTCTCGGCGGCAGGAACCGGTGGGGAAACCCTCGCCGCTTTCGCTTTTCTTCCCCGCGTACCGGGCAAACACTATTAACACTAATTTTACTTGACACGGTGGGCAAGATGTTATACAATATTATCTGTATATACTATAATGTATAAAAAGGAGAAATGGAAATGATTTTTACTAACAAAGATAATGTTTTCCACCTGTCAACAAAAAAGACAAGCTATGTTTTCAGAGCACTTCCTACAGGTCAGCTTGAAGGAATGTACTACGGCAGAAAAATCAGAAACTCAGATAATCTCGAATATCTCTACGACAAGCACGCTGCAGGCTACAGCAATGCAACTCCTTACACTCAGAAAGATACTTCACTTTCACTTGACCATATCGCCCTCGAATACTCAGCCTACGGCAAAGGCGATTACAGACTGCCTGCTATGGAGCTTATGGCTGCCGACGGCAATTTCACAACAGATTTCACCTTTAAGAGTGCAGCTGTGACAAAGGTTAAGCCTCACCTCAAGGGTCTTCCCTCAAGCTACGGTGAAAGCGAAACACTTACTGTTGTGCTTGAAGATGCTGTTCTTGGTGCAGAGCTTCACCTTTTCTATACTGTTTATGAAGAAAGCAACGTTATTACAAGAAGTGCAAGACTTCATAACAAGAGCAAAAACGAAATCAAGATAAACTCTCTTATGAGTATGCAGCTCGACCTTCAGAGAGGCAAATATGTTATGCTCACCTTTGACGGTGCATGGGCAAGAGAAAGATATAAGCACGAGCATGAGCTCACCTCAGGTGTCTGCTCTGTGGGCTCAATTTCAGGCTCAAGCTCAAACAGACATAACCCCTTCTTTGCAATCCGTGAAATCGACACAACAGAGCATAGCGGCAATTGCTATGGCTTCAATCTTGTGTACTCAGGCAACCATATTGCAAGAACTGAAATTTCTACCCACGGGCTTCTTCGCATACATAACGGCATAAATCCCTTTGAATTCCAGTGGAGTCTCGGTGAGGGTGAATATTTTGATGCTCCCGAAAGCGTAATGACCTTCAGTGATGAGGGTCTCAACGGCATGAGCCAGAATATGCACGCATTCGTTAAGGAAAACATTGTAAGAGGCTATTGGAAGGATAAAGACAGACCTATTCTTGTCAACAACTGGGAAGCAACTACCTTCAGCTTCAATGAAAAGAAAATCCTTGAGATTGCTGCCGCCACTAAAGAGCTCGGTGCCGAAATGTTCGTTCTTGACGATGGCTGGTTCGGTAAGCGTAACAACGATAAAGCAGGTCTTGGTGACTGGTACGTCAATATGAAAAAGCTTCCCAGCGGCATTAAGGGACTTTCAGAAAAGGTCAATGCTATGGGACTTAAATTCGGTCTTTGGGTTGAGCCGGAAATGGTTAACCCTGATTCAGACCTTTACAGAGCTCATCCCGATTGGGCAGTAACAACAGATGTTTATGAGCCTTCACAGGGCAGAAATCAGCTTATACTTGACCTGACAAGACCTGAGGTGCGTGAATACATAATCAACACAATGACTGATGTTTTCCGCTACGGTAACGTCGAATATATCAAGTGGGATAATAACCGTCATTTCTCTGATGTTTTCTCAAGACGCAAGGGAGCAAAAAGTGGTGAATTCTTCCACAGATACATTATGGGTCTTTATGAAATATGGGAGACTCTTACAGGCCGTTTCCCTGAAATCCTCTTTGAAGCATGCTCAAGCGGCGGTAACAGATTTGACCTTGCAACATTCTGCTATATGCCTCAGTGCTGGACAAGTGATAACACAGACCCCCTTGACAGAATGCATATTCAGTCAGGCACATCCTATGGCTATCCTCAGTCTGTTATGACAATGCACGTTGCAGCAGCAATCAGCTTCCCTGACTTCAGACCCAGCTCAATTGAGCAGAGATTCAATGTTTCTGCCTTCGGTCTTTTAGGTTATGAGCTTGACGTAACAAATCTCAGCCAGTTTGACAGAGCAGCAGTTAAAAAGCAGATTGAGTACTATAAAGCACACAGACGCCTTCTGCAGTACGGCGTATATTCCCGTATCGGCGACATCTTCAAGGACGACAGATGTATGTGGCAGATTACTGCTCCCGATAAGAGCGAAGCGATGTACGGCTACTTTGTCAACAGAATTACTCCCAACTGGGGTAACGATGTAATTAAGTTCGTCTCACTTAATGAAGATTGGGACTATGACCTTAAAATCCGCACACAGCTTCTTTCACTCAAGAACTTCGGCGATATGATAAATGTTCCCATGCCCAAAAAGCTCAATGTTGAAGACGGAAAATTCTTTGATTTCGTCTGCGAAATGGTGAAGCTCAAGAGTGAAAAGGAAGATTATATCATCGGCGGCGATGCACTTATGCATTCAGGCTTCAAGCCCAAGCAGCCCTATAACTATTCCGGCTTTAAGTTCGGCGATTCAAGAATGATACTTGACAATGACTCAAGAATGTATTATATTAGGAAAACTGCTGATACAGAATAATTATGAAGCAATATAATACATATTCATTTTCCGATAAAATCAATTGGCAAGCAGTTCCCGAGGAAAAGCTGAGCTACTTTCTTTGGGACTCTGCCGCATCGTATAATGTATATTTTAAAATGTGCTTTCTTAAAGACAAGGGCATTTATCTTCGAATGCGCTGCAACGAAACACTTCTTCGCAGCAAGGGAAAGCATAGAGATGACAGAGTCTGGGAAGACAGCTGTATGGAAATGTTTATATGTCCCTTTGAAAAAAGAGGGGAGTATGTAAATTTTGAAATCAACTGTGACGGAGTATACCTCAGCCAATTCGGCAGTGTACGTGAAAACAGACAGTTTATTAAGGAACTGACGAATATCGAAGCTCAGGTCAAAACTGAAAAAGGTTCTGATGGCTGGAGCCTTGAGCTTTTTGTGTCTTGTGAGCTAATAAGTGAAGTTTACGGCGAAAAATTTACAGCCGGCAAATGCAATATAAGAGGTAATTTTACCAAATGCGGAGATTTAACTGAGTATCCCCACTATGGCAGCTTCAGCGAACTTTCTACTTTAGAGTTGGGCTTCCATAATCCGCAATGCTTTGCGTATATAAACATTGAGGAAAGGTAATATTATGGCAGTAGATATAGATAACGAAATAGTAAAGGTGTGCAGACACTTTAACATAAAAGGTGAGGCTGTGTCACAAAGCGTTTTCACCGACGGACACATCAACACCACTTTGCTCATCACTTTTGATGAAGACGGTGAAATAAAAAAATATCTCGTTCAGGGCATAAACACACATGTGTTTAAAAATCCTGAGGAGCTTATGGAAAATATTGTAAATGTCACAACATATTTAAGAAAGAAAATTGCTGAAAATGGTGGTAATCCCGAAAGAGAAACCCTCACATTTCTCAAAGCTGAAAACGGCAAATACTATTTTTATGTTGGTGATAAGTGTTGGCGAGCATATAATTTTATTGATAACTCTCACACCTGCAATAAAATTGAAACCAAAGAGTATTTTGAAAATGCAGGCAGATCCTTTGGTAACTTCCAGAAGCACCTTACAGATTATCCCATGCACACCCTTCACGAAACTATCAAGGATTTCCACCATACGCCCAAGCGTTTTGATAATCTTGAACAGGCAATTAAAACCAATGCTGCAGGCAGAGCCGACAGCGTAAAGGCTGAAATTGAGTTTGCTATGGCAAGACGACCTCAGGCAGGCAGACTTCTCAAGCTCTATAAGGACGGTCTCATTCCCCTTCGTGTTACGCATAACGATACAAAGCTCAACAATATTCTCTTTGATGATGAAACAAATGAGGGTATTTGCGTAATTGACCTTGATACCATTATGCCGGGCTTTTCATTATACGATTTCGGTGATGCAATACGCTTTGGCGGCAACACCACAAGAGAAGACGATGACAACCTTGATAATGTTGATATTTCACTTGAGCTTTTCGAGAGCTATGCAGAGGGCTTTTTATCAGCTTGTGCCAAGGCTCTTACTATGGCCGAGGTTGAAAATCTTGCCTTCTCTGCAATGCTTATGACTCTTGAATGCGGTATACGTTTCCTCACGGACTATCTTGACGGTGATGTTTATTTCAAGATAAAATACAGTGAGCATAACCTTGTCAGAGCAAGAAATCAGTTTAAGCTCGTTTATGAAATTGAAAAGCATATGGATGAAATGAATGACATCGTAATGCGCATATATAAAAAGTATATTTAAAAATCAGAAGACAGGGGATGACTCTGTCTTCTTTTGATTTTGAGATTTTATGAAAGATTTTTCATATTCTGCAGGATAAGGAGCTTGTTATATACAAAACACATAAAAATGTTTTAATTTGTTTACAACTATTGACAAATCACACAATTAAGTATATAATAAAGATGAAATTAAAGGAAAGGGGTGTTACCAATGCACTGCGTAGCTTAAGAGTATGGCAGTGATAGTGTCTGAATTATGCAGGAATGTTATATTCCTCAAACCTCCTCTATGGCGAAGGTTATCGTCATAACAATTTAGATAATATCAGACTGATACTCGGTCGACAAAATATACCGCTGTTTTAAAACAGCAAAATCCGTATCCCTCTGAGTCTTCCCTTTATGCAGTTATACATTGAGCTGCTCTGAAGATAAAGAGTGTAAGTGAATTATGATATGTTAAATCAGGGCATAGATTGCGTCAGCAGCTGTTTCGATTAGCTCCTGACATCCAAGCCAAAATTAAAAGTTGTAATTAAGCGGCAGTCATTAGGTAGCTTTTGTTACGGATACAATTGAATAAATTTTAATTTTAAAAATATTATAGAAAGATTATTGTTTTTGCTATAGTCTAATTTCTAAAAAACTACAGTTTACCATTTATATTCTAAAAAAATTTCAATTAAAAATCTTTTCACTTTAAATTAAATCCGGTGCCCGTTTCTCTGCACCGGATTTTTTTCGTTTGTCATTATATTACTGATAGTCTTTTCATTGACAAATATGTGCCGAGGTAGTATAATTAAAAGACAAAAATCAGAAAGAAAAAGGATTGTTAATATGAATCAGTTTTTTTATGATGAAATTAAATGTAGTGTTACTTCGCTGAAAAAGGCGGGGATTAATCCTGCACTTTATAAAGATGATGAAATAATAATTGTTGCAGATGAACACTCACTCGGTGCTTATCTTGCAGGTTTTTTCAGCGTTGGAGTCAAAAGCAAAGACTGTGCTGTAAGTGTTGTAACTGAGGGTAAACTCAGAAACGAGGCTATCTATAACGAATTTAAAAATGATAAGGACTTGTCTCTCAGTTTTTATAACAGTCTTTCTGATTACAAAGGCGGCAGAGCACAGGGCAAAAAAAGTCACGTTTATTATATAGCTAACCTTCAGCTTAAAGACTATGACAGTGAAGACTTCGTAAAGGCTAAAAAAGAAAATCTTATTGAGTGGCTGCAGTTCAGCTGCGATAGCTCATCTTCATTTGTTTTCATTCCTGTTTTTAACTTTTCAAAGCCCTTTGAAGAGGGTATTGTCAGTGTTTCTGAAAGAGAAATTGAGGCTGTTGCAGGGGCAGATGCTGACTTTAGCCGTGGCAGACTTCTTATGGAAATGGAAGAGCTTTGCCGCAGATATTTCCTCCAAAATAATATACCTATGAATGTTGTTCGCTTTGACAATATTTTCGGTCCGATGGTTGAGGATACAACAAAGCTAGGCATAGATAAAATTATTGATGAGCTGGCTGAAAGCAACAAGGTTCTCTTTAAAAAGTCAGACAGCATCACACATTACACCGGCTGCTATATCCGTGAGGCTATCACTGCAGTTTACACCGTCAGTGTCGTAGGCAAAAACGGCAACATTTATAACGCAGCAAACTACAATTTCACTATTCACGATGTTAAGGACGCACTTTACACTCATTTTGCCTCAAAGAACCCTGCCGCCGATTTTGACGATGACCTGATGAACGGCTGGGTAACACAGAAAAACTATGAGTGTCTTGCCAACCTTAAGATACAGTCCCTTGGCTGGACAGAAGAAACGCCTTTTGGTGAGGCAATTTACAGAACTGCTCTTATTAAGGTTGAGCAGGAATATAAGGGCGACTTTTATGTTGACATTTATCAGGGCAAGATAGAGCGTATCAAACGCATTGAAATGGACATCATGCGTGAAATCGACCGCATCTGCCGTGAAAATGACATAAATTATTTCCTTGTTGGCGGTTCGCTTCTTGGTGCAATCAGACATAAGGGCTTTATCCCTTGGGATGACGATATCGATATCGGTATGCTCCGTGAGGATTTTGAAAAGTTCCGACATCTTTGTCCCAAGGTGCTTTCTTCGCATCTTAGCTATCAGTCATATACAGATGAACCCACATCACACTATATTTTTGATAAGGTTCGTCTCAAGGATACCTATTTCAGCACTAAGTTTTCAAACAGATTTATTGATATTGAAAATGGTATTTTTATTGACATTCTCGTTTACGATAAAACAGCTAATTCCAATTTCTTCCAGAAACTTCATATAAATTCAATCCGCTTCTTCCGCCGTCTTATCAATATACGCTGGGTCGGCAAGGCAAGACGAGGCATACATTACACCGCCTCAAAGATTATGCTGCCTATAATGAAGAAGGTGCCTTTCCTGACTTATCACTACTTCTTTGAAAAGGCACTGCAGATGTTCGATTTCAAAAAGAACAGCAAATATCTTATTGACGGTGTTGGACAGAACCTTGAAAAAGGTCCCTTCCCAATGGAGTGGTTTGAGGAGCTTATTGATGTTCCTTATGAGGATATGGTCTTTAAGGCGCCTAAGGCATATGATGCATATCTCAGACATTGGTACGGAAACAGATATATGGAGCTGCTGCCTTTGTCTTCGAGAAACTCAGGTCATGCCCTTGCAAGACTTGACTTAGGTAAATATCTCTATAAAGACACTGAAAATATGCCTGTTCGTGAGGTTGACCTCAACGGTGAGCTCTTTGAAAAGCTGGTTTATGAAAACGCTGACGAAGGCATGGACGAAAACTTCCTTGATGAAATATCACTTATTGATAAGGAAATCCTCATGGGTAATATGAAGCACGGTGCTCTCAATAAGTGCGAAATCAACATCATAGGCGACGAGCATAGCCTTGCTGCATATCTTGCAGGTTATTATATGTTCCGTAATAAAGCTCAGGGTGAGGGTAGTGTAAATGTAATACTTGAAGGCAGATGCCGCAACAAAGAGCTTTATGACCAGATAAGCGAAGAATTTGACGGTAATGCACTGTTTAATATTTATGATAGCATAGACAGCTATTACAGCATGAGCAGAGCAAATGCCAAAAAGGTTTATTTCTATCTTGCAAATATTCAGCTTCCTGAATATGCTGATGATGAATTTGTCAGAGAAAAGAAAAAGAATTTACGCAAGTGGCTCGCTCTTGCAAGAAACTCAAACGGTACCTTCGTCTTTATTCCCATTTTCAATTTCAATAAGCCCTTTGACGGTGGCGTTGCAGCCATATCAGAGCGTGAGGTTGAGTCTCTTGTGCTTTATGAAAAGGATTTCCGTCAGGGCAGAATATTGCTTGAGCTTGAGGATGTATGCAGAAAATCCTTCTCATACAGAAAAAATACTCTCACTGTTGTTCGCTTTGACAATATTTTCGGACCTTTTGTTCAGGATACATCAAAGCTCGGCATCGGCAGGGTACTCAAAGAGCTCAAAGAAAACAACTCAATCACTTTCTTTACAAGTGACAGCATAGTGAACTACTCAGCCTGCTATATTCGTCAGGCAGTTACTGCAGTGCACTGTGCAGCTCTCAAGGGCAGAACGGGTAACATCTATAACGCTTCAAATTATAATTTCACGCTCCACGATATAAAAACACTTCTTTATGAGGCATTTGCCGAGAGAAACCCGGCTGTGAAGTTTGTTAATAACACAGAGACTATGCCTCAGGAAAAGCTCTATGAGCGCCTTGGCAACCTTAAGCTCAGGGATATAGGTTGGACTGAGATAACACCTCTTGACGAGGCTCTTGCAAGAACCGTTTATGCTGAGCTTGAGGCAAGCGGAGACGATAAAATATCACAGACTCTTTATCAGGGCAAGCTCAATAAAATCCGTCAGCTTCAGCTTGAAATTATTGCAGATGTTGACCGTATATGCCGTAACAACAATATTAAATACTTCCTTGTTGGCGGCTCACTGTTAGGTGCAGTGAAATACGGCGGTTATATTCCTTGGGAGGATACAATTGACATCGGCATGTTCCGTGAGGATTATGAGAAGTTTAAGGCAATATGCCCGAAGGAGCTTTCAGATAAGCTTAAATATCAGAGCTATGAAAAAGGCTCAGCCTCTCATTTTGTACACGATAAAATCCGTCTCAATGACACAGGCTTTTTCACCGCCGTTTCTGAAAATCATAAGCTTGTTGACCTCGGTCTGTTTATAAATGTTTATGTTTATGACAAAACAGCAGGCACCACAATCGGCAGACAGATTCACTCATTCGCTGTGCAGAACCTGAGAAGACTCATTAATCTTCGCTGGCAGAATAGGGCTGTTCCCGGTCCTCATTACAGACTTATGAAGCTCGCACTTCCCTTTGTACGCATGTTACCCTTTAATCTTTATCATTCAATGCTTGAGCACGTACTCAAGCGTTACAGCAAAAAGGATAACTGCGTCTTCCTTATTGACGGTGAGGGATTAAGTCTTCATAAGGGTGCATTCCCTGCAAAGTGGTTCTATAATCTTGCAGAAATGGAATTTGAGGGAGTTAAACTTCCCGTGCCTGAGTATTATGACGATTATCTCAAGCACTTCTACGGTGAAAACTATATGAAGACTATTCCGGAAAGTAAGCGACACAGCGGCAGAAAGATTCTCAGAATTGACCTTGGTAAATATCTCTATGATAAAACAGCCAACGCTCAGGCACACAAAAAGAATGCCAAGGGCGAACTCTATGAGAAATTATGAATTATGAGTTATGAATTGCGTTTTGGCTGAGTGTAAGGAAGAACTTTCTGCCCGCCACTTGAAGGCGCTAAACTAAGCATTAAAATATCCACCTGTTTCTGTTCGATTCAGGTGGATGTTTCTGTTATTAAACAGGATTCAATTAATAAAATGAATTGCCTGACGGCAGGAATTAAAGCGTTGCTTCTTTATCTTGGCGGGGGAGAAACTGCTTTCAGGCTGAGACTTATTCGCCATTCATAATTCCTCAATCATAATTCATAATTTGTGAAGAATATTCCTTGACATAGAGGTCAAAAAATAGTATTATAAGCTATAATGGTTTACTATGGGTAAATAGCGTTAATTATAAACTGAATATATTTTTCATTTGTTTTACATAATAAAATTTAAAGAAGGAGTGTTATATTATTTAATGAACGAAAATAGCAGTAATTCAACTAAGACAAAGAACAATTCGTCTAAAAATAAGAATAAATCGAAACCGTTTTTCGTTAAGAAAAAGAAGCCTCAGGCAAAGAAGACCCTTGAGAGCAAAGTTATTGATGCAAAGGGCGCAGTAAATGACCTGAAGTTATATGAAAAGATTGAAGCAGAGCCCAAAAAGAAGCAGGAAAAAAAGCAGAATGCCCAGCCTCAGAAAAAGGCTCAGACCAAAAAAACGGCTGAAACTAAATCAGTACCGTCCAAAAAGCAGTCATCTCAGAGCAAAAAGCAAACTGAAAAGCCTCAGAAAAAGGCTAAACCCATAAAGGTTGCATTCCTTGGCGGTCTTGGTGAGGTTGGTAAAAACATCACCCTGTTTGAATATGACGGTGACATGATACTTATTGACTGCGGACTCGCTTTCCCCGATGAGGATATGCCCGGTGTTGATATTGTTATACCCGATTTCAGCCACCTTGAAAAGAACTTTGATAAGATTAAGGGTATCTGCATCACTCATGGCCACGAGGATCATATCGGTGCTCTTGCTTACCTTCTGAAAAAAGTAAATGTTCCCGTTTACAGCACGAGACTGACAAACGGCATTATTGAGGGTAAGCTGCGTGAACATAACATCCTCGATATTGCGGAGCTCAATGTGGTGTCACCCGGTAAGACCGTGACACTGGGCAAATTCAGAGTGGAGTTTATCCATGTCAATCACTCAATTCCCGATGCTGTCGGTTTTGCAATTATGTGTGACGGCGGTACCATTGTACACACCGGTGACTTCAAGATTGATTCAACCCCCATAGACGGCGGGATGATTGACATTGCCCGTTTTGCAGAGCTTGGCAAGCAAGGTGTGCTGTGTATGATGGCAGACTCCACCAATGCCGAAAGACAGGGATATACAGAAAGCGAAAGCAAGGTTGGGGCTTCTTTTGAAATGCTCTTTGCAAAGGCAGAAAGCAGACGAATTATCGTTGCCACATTCGCTTCTAACATACACAGAGTGCAGCAGATTATCAATGTTGCAGCAAAATCAGGCAGAAAGGTTGCTCTTTCAGGCAGAAGCCTTGAAAATGTTGTTGCAGTTGCCTCAGAGCTTGGCTATCTCAATGTGCCCGAAGGCATACTTATAAAGCTCGATATGATAAAGCAATTCACTGACAGTGAGCTTGTGCTTATCACAACCGGCTCTCAGGGTGAGCCAATGTCAGCCCTGACAAGAATGGCAATGCGTGACCACAGAAAGGTTTCAATTACGCCTAATGACTATGTTATCATTTCAGCTACACCTATTCCGGGCAACGAAAAAACTGTCAGCAGAGTTGTCAATGAGCTTATGAAGCTCGGTGCTGATGTTGTTTATGAAAAGATGTATGACGTTCACGTTTCAGGCCATGCCTGCCGTGAAGAGTTAAAGCTCATGCTCGGAATTGTTAAGCCTAAATATTTTATGCCTGTGCACGGTGAACAAAAGCATCTTTTAAAGCACGCTGAGCTTGCCGAGGCTATGGGTATTGCCTCAGATAATATTATACTTGCTGAAAACGGCGCTCTTATTGAAGTGTGCGAAAAGCATATCAAGAGAATCGGCAGTGTGCCTGCAGGGCAGACGCTTATTGACGGCTCAGGTGTGGGTGATGTGGGCAGTGTTGTGCTTCGTGACAGAAAGCACCTTGCAGAGGACGGAATAATTGTTGTGGTTGCCTGCATGGATGCAGTAACGGGTGAGCTCACCTCAGGACCTGATGTTGTCTCACGTGGCTTTGTCTTTGTCAAGGAGTCAACCGACCTGCTTGACGAAGCTCAGAAAACTGCCTATGAAACCATTATGAAGTGCCATGACAGAAATATTTATGACTGGGGCGCAATCAAAAGCAGAGTGCGTGACGATATTTCACGCCTGATGTACGAAAGAACTAAACGCTATCCTATGGTGCTTCCCATATTTATGGAGAACTGATATGAAAAAGCTTTGGAAGATATATGATTTATCTTTGATATTTATTGTGGTCGGCATTTTCTTTTGCGGTGTGACGGCTACTTATAGCTATGTGCTTTCAGCTGTTGAGCTGGCAGTGGTGCTTTTATTTGCTGCAGGCAAATTCCTCTATTATAAGGCAAGACATGAAAAGCTCCTTTTCAGGGTGAAAACTGTCACAGACGAGCTTACCTTTTCTGAAGGCAAGGCATTTGAAATATTGACAGTGCCTTGTGTTGTTGTGGAAAAAGACGGCACAATCATCTGGCTTAATGACAGCTTCAAGGGTACCTTTAAGATAAGCGATGATATTGCAGTTAACAGTCTTAAAGAGCTGCTCAGAAAAAACAGTATTGATAAGCTCCTTGAGGGCAGAGGCTGCAAACTGAGAACAGACGGAATGTATTTTTCCGTTTATTCAAGTGAAATCAAGGTTGAAGACGAGTATATATATCTGCTTTATTTCTTCGATGAAACTGAGCTTCGCATAACAGAGAAGGAATTCATTGACACAAGACCTTCAATTATGCTCACGGTTATTGATAACGCCGATGAAATTTACGCTGACTTCAAAGAGAGTGACTGTGCTGCAATCTTTTCAAAAACTGAGCAGATGATAGAGCAGTGGGCGAGTGCCTACGGTGCCCTTTGCAGAAAGTATTCAAATGTAAGAATGCTTATTTTCCTTGAGGAAAGAGCGCTGCAGAGAATGATTGGTGACAAGTTTTCTATTCTTGATAAAATCAGAGATTTTACCTATGAAGGCAAAAGCACGGATCTTACACTTAGCATTGGCATAGGTCATGAAAAGGATCTCAGTGAAAGTAACAACTCAGCTAAGCAGGCTATAGATATGGCTCAGAGCAGAGGCGGAGATCAGGTTGCAATCAAGGAAGGCACACAGTATACCTTTTACGGAGGTGTATCTTCAGGTCACGAAAAGAAAAATAAGGTTAAAACAAGAATTATTGCCAACACAATGGTTGAGATAATCAAAGACAGCGATAATGTGCTGATTATGGGTCACAGATTTTCTGATTTTGACGCTTTCGGTTCAGCAGTCGGCATGCACTGCATAGTCAGTCATTTCGGCAAGGAATGTAACATTGTTGTCAACCGCAAAAACACCCTTGCCGCACCGCTGATTGACTTGTTTGAAGCTGAAAAGGGTCAGGGCATTCTCATAAGCCCCGAAAAAGCTACAGGCAAAAAAGGCAAAAATACTCTTATAATTGTTGTTGACACCCATAAGGCAGATTTCACAGACTGTCCAGAGCTTCTTGAGGGCAGTGAAAAAACTGTGGTTATTGACCACCATAGAAAAAGTGTTGACTATATAGATAACTCAGTGCTGTTTTATCATATGCCCAATTCTTCATCGGCAAGTGAAATGGTTACTGAAATTGCGCAGTATGTTGACAGCAAGCCTGTGCTTGATAAATTCGCATCACTTGCACTGTTTTCAGGCATTATGCTTGACACAAGAAACTTTATTTTAAGAGCTGGTGTGCGTACCTTTGAGGCAGCGGCATATCTTCGCTCAAGAGGTGCAAGCACTGTTGAAAGCAAAAAGCTCTTCTCAAACGATATGGGCATTTTCAGAGCAAGAAATGCTATTATAGATGAGGCTGAAACATATAAGGACTGTGCAATATCCCTTGCCCCTGAGGGAATAGAAAATGTGCGTCTTGTCACCTCTCAGGCAGCTGACGAAATGCTGAATATTGAGGGTGTCAAATCCTCGTTTGTGCTTTATAATAATGCAGGCGGTGTGAATATCTCTGCAAGAAGCTACGGTGAAATGAATGTGCAGCTGATTATGGAGGGCTTGAGCGGCGGAGGTCATCAGACTATGGCTGCATGCCAGCTTGAGGGAGTATCATCACAGCAGGCACTTGATATGCTCAAAACAGAAATTGACAAATATTTAAGTAATTAATAACGGAGGTAAAAATATATGAAAGTTGTATTGAAACAGGATGTTAAAGGTCTGGGTAAAAAGGGTGAGCTTGTAAATGCAAGCGACGGATATGCAAGAAACTTCCTTTTCCCTAAAAATCTTGCAGTTGAGGCCAATGCTCAGAATATGACAGAGCTCAAAAACCGTGAGCAGGCTGAAAAATACAAAGTTGCAACAGAAACAGCTGCTGCTAAAAAGGCTGCTGAAGAAATGAGCGGCAAAACAATTGTTATCACTGCTAAGGCAGGCGCAAACGGCAAGCTTTTCGGCAGCGTAACAGCAAAGGAAATTGCAGAAAAGATCGAGAAGGATTTCGGTATTAAGGCAGATAAGAGAAAGATAACAGTTGAGGATATCAAGCAGTTCGGCACCTTCCCCTTTGAAATAAAGCTTTATCAGGGTGTTACTGCAAAGATGTTTGTGCGTGTTGGTGAATAATTATAAACAGAAGTAAAAAAATGAGGTGAGTTAATTGGACAGAGAAAGATCACTGACATCCCTTGATGATGTGAGCATGCCTTATTCTCTTGAAGCTGAGCAGGCTGTGCTTGGCTCGATACTCATTGACCCGACCTGCATTACTCAGGTTAACATTTCAATAAGACCTGATTATTTCTATCTGCCTCAGCATAAGGCGATATTCACCATAATGCAGGAAATAGATGCTCTCGGCGGTAAAATTGACCCGCTGATTGTGCTTGAAAAGCTCAAGGAAGAAAAAATTTATGACGATGCAGGCGGCAAGCAATATCTCTTTCAGCTTGCTGAGGTGGTGCCCACAACAGAAAATGTTGAGGCATATGCAAACATAATCCGTGAGCAGTATTATAAAAGGTCACTTATAAATGTTTCCAAAACCATAATTGACGATGTTGCCACATCGAGTGAATCTGCTGACTCTCTTTTAGAGGTTGCCGAGCAGAAAATCTATGACATCCGTCAGGGCAGAGTCACAAGAGGCCCTGCCAAAATCGGTGATATTATTGTCAACGAGGTTTATGATAAGCTGCAGAAATTAAGCGGTGCAGATAAGGATAAATATAAAGGCTACACCACAGGCTTTATTGATCTTGATAAGGCTATTACCGGTCTTAATAAATCTGACCTTCTTATTATCGGTGCACGACCTGCTATGGGTAAAACCAGCCTTGCTCTTAACCTTGCAAGAAACACTGCAATGATGGGCAAAAAAAAGGTACTGTTTTTCTCTCTTGAAATGACAAAAGAACAGCTCGCACAGAGAGTTCTGTCAACAGAGGCAAGAATTGAAAGCACCAAGATGAGAACGGGTAACATAACAGGTGACGAGTGGGCAAAGCTCGCCACTGCAACTGCGCTTCTTTCAAACTGTGAGCTTTATTTTGATGACACATCAAATATGACAGTTTCTGAAATGAAGTCAAGAATCAGACGCCTGCGTGATGTTGATGCAGTTTTTGTTGACTATCTTCAGCTTATGAAAAGCGGTTCAAGAGTTGAGAGCCGTGTGCAGGAGGTTTCAGAAATCACAAGAAACCTTAAGCTGATGGCCAAAGACCTGAATATTCCAGTTGTTGTGCTCGCTCAGCTTGCCCGTACCACAGAAGGCAGAGGAAAAAGCCACAAGCCGCAGCTCAGTGACCTTCGTGAATCGGGTTCAATTGAACAGGACGCTGACATAGTTATTATGCTTTACAGAGAGGAATACTATGCCACGGAAAAGGACGATGCCCCTGATGATATGGAAAGACCTGCAATCAACGAGGCTGAGTTCATCATAGCCAAAAACCGTCACGGCCCCACAACTTCAATTAAGGTTGCATGGAACGGTGACTATACTCTCTTCTCAAATCTGGAGCAGATAAGAAATGATATGTAAGGTTAAAAACACGATTGAAAAGCACCGTATGCTCGAAAATATAAAATCTGTAGCAGTGGGAGTTTCCGGCGGTGCAGATTCAATGTGTCTTCTGCATCTTTTAAGTAGATTAAAGGAAGAATATGGTATAATCATCAAAGCCGTTCACTTAAATCACGGCATAAGGGGCAATGAGGCTCTTCGTGACGAAAACGCAGTTAAAGAGTTTTGTCAGAAAAATGACATTGAGCTGCTTGTGTTTCATCGAGATATTCCGTACCTTGCCAAGGAAAAGGGGCTCGGAGAAGAAGAATGTGGCAGAATAATCCGCTATGAGTGCTTTAAACAGGCACAATGCGATGTAATTGCAACAGCTCACACTCTGTCAGACAGCATAGAGACAATGCTTTTTAATCTTCTCAGAGGCACAGGCACAAAGGGCCTTTGCGGCATACCGCCCGTAAGAAAAGGAAACATTATCCGCCCTTTGATTGGCTGCACCCGTGAGGAAATTGAGGCTTACTGCGAAGAAAATGCCGTTTCCTATGTAACGGACAGCACTAATCTAACAGATGAATATAAACGCAACTTTATAAGACATAATATTGTTCCCTTATTCAGTGAGATAAATGAAAATTACACACAGAATATTTCTTCTGCAATGGAAATATTAAGATGCGAAAACGGCTATATTGAAAATATGGCAGAGGAGCTGCTGCTGAAATCTGAGTGTGATGGGGGATATAAAGCTGAATTTTTCAGAGCTGCTCATCAGTCGGTGAGAAAAAGGGCAATTGCAAAGCTGCTTAATGAAAAAATGTCAAAGAGTACCGAAAGACGGCACATTGACCTTGCAGATAAACTTGTTATTGAGGGCAATGGCAAAATTGAGCTGTCAAAGGACTTGTATATTTCGCTGTCAGGTGATATAATATCATTTCAGCGTGCAAAACAGAGAACAGAGGACTGGTCATGTGATTTAGCCGATAACAGGTTTGTCACACCCTACGGTACTTATTCATTGACAAAAGGCACTTTGGCTGACATCAAAGACAGAAATTCGATTGATGAGGATAAACTTTCAGGTGTGCTTACAATGACAAGCCGCAGACAAGGTGACAGCTTTTACAGCAGAAAAAGAAAAAACACCAAAAGCCTGAAAAAACTTTTTAATGAGGATAAAATCCCTGAGGAAAGAAGAGGAAAAACAGCCGTTCTCCGTAACGATGATAAACTTGTCTGGTTGGAGGGCTACGGTACTGACGGTAAATATTTACCTGATGAAAAAACAAATAATGTTTTAATAATAAAAAAGGATGGTTAATGTTATGCATAAGGATGTTAAAGAAATACTTTTCGGTGAAGAGGAGCTTGCAGAAATCGTCAAGAGAATTGCAGGTGAAATAACAAGAGATTACAAAGATAAAAATCTTCTTCTTGTTTGCGTAATGAAGGGTTCGATTTGTTTTATGGCAGATCTTATGCGTAAAATCGACCTTGACTATAAAATTGAATTTCTCAGAGCAAAGAGCTACCTTGCAGGCTGCAGTGAATCATGCGGTGAAGTAGAAATCAGAAGTGAAATTCAGAATCTCAGCGAATATGATGTTCTCATAGTTGAGGATATTTTTGACAGCGGCAGAACTCTGCAGAAGGTAACTGAAAAGATGCTCGGTGACGGTGCAAAGAGCGTTAAATGCTGTAGCCTTCTTGATAAGCCTGAAAGAAGAGCTGAAGAGGTTTCAATGGAGCTTGACTATGTGGGTGAAAAAATTCCCAATGCTTTTGTTGTGGGCTACGGTCTTGACTATGACGAAAATTACAGAGGACTTCCTTATGTGGGAATTCTCAAAAGAGAAGTTTACGAAAATTAACTTTTTAATGAGTTTATATGATATATGAGTTAATTAAGGAGTGATTATATATTGGATAATAACAACAATAAACCCGTCAAGCCGGGTGCACCTCAGGGCGCAAATAAGTGGGGTAACCTGCTTTATATTATTGTGCCTGTGCTGCTTATAATTGCAATTGCATCATTTATGGGCACACAGAATAAAGAGGAGGCCCCCAGATATTATCAGATTGTTGAGCAGTTCCGCAGTGGTGAAATAAGTGAATATTCACTTAATCTTTCAAGCGGTGCCCTTGAGTATATTGTCAAGGGTGAAGAAAAGGTGTCAAAATATGTTGTGCCTAATGTTGACATTTTCTTAAACGATGTGCACGACTATATTACAGAATACAACCTTGCAAACCCTGACTTACAGATTAAATATGACTATAAGAGAGGCTCAAACAGTGCCATCTGGGCAAGCATACTGCCGTCTCTTCTGATGACCCTTTTGCTTGTGGCAATGCTCTTTTATTTCTACCGCAAGATGGGTCAGAATATGCAGAACGAAAACAACCATGTTCTCACCTTCGGCAAGGCAAGAATAAAGCTTGCTAAAGACGATAAGCGCAAGACAACCTTTAAGGATGTTGCAGGTGCTGACGAAGAAAAAGCCGAGCTTGAAGAAATTGTTGACTTCCTTCGTTCACCTGAAAACTATCAGGCACTCGGTGCCAGAATTCCCAAGGGTGTGCTTCTCGTTGGCCCTCCGGGTACAGGTAAGACACTTCTTGCAAGAGCAGTTGCCGGTGAAGCAGGTGTTCCCTTCTTCTCAATTTCAGGTTCGGACTTTGTTGAGATGTATGTCGGTGTCGGTGCTTCACGAGTGAGAGACCTTTTTGATCAGGCAAAGAAAAATTCTCCCTCAATTCTTTTCATAGATGAAATTGATGCTGTGGGCAGACACAGAGGTGCCGGTATGGGCGGCGGCCATGACGAAAGAGAGCAGACTCTTAATCAGCTCCTTATTGAAATGGACGGCTTTGGTGCAAATGAAGGTGTTATCATTATTGCAGCAACCAACAGACCTGATATACTTGACCCTGCACTTCTTCGTCCGGGCAGATTTGACCGTCAGCTCACTGTGGGCAGACCTGATGTCAAAGGCAGAGAAGAAATCCTAAAGGTACACGCAAGAAACAAGCCTCTTGCTCCCGATGTAAGCCTGAAAACCATTGCTAAGTCAACAGCAGGCTTCACAGGTGCCGACCTCGAAAACCTTCTCAACGAAGCAGCTCTTCTTGCCGCAAGACGCAAAAAGAAGGCAATCACAATGACTGAAATTGAGGAAGCAACCGTTAAGTGCATTGTGGGTACTGAAAAGAAATCTCACAAGATAAGTGATAAGGAAAAGAAACTGACAGCTTTCCACGAAGCAGGTCACGCAATTGCTACTTACTATACCGAGGGTCAGGACCCTGTTCATGAGATTTCAATTATCCCAAGAGGCATGGCAGGCGGCTACACAATGTATCTGCCTGAAGAGGATAAAAACTATATGTCTAAGACCGATATGCTCGGCAAGCTTGTGACCTTGCTTGGCGGACGTGTTGCCGAAGCTGTTGCTTTGGGTGATATTGATACAGGTGCATCAAACGATATTGAGAGAGCAACTGAAATTGCAAGAGATATGGTCACACGCTACGGTATGAGCGAAAAGCTCGGCCCTGTTTCCTACACTTCAGGCGACAGAGAGGTTTTTCTCGGCAAAAACTACGGCAGTACCAATAACTATTCTGAAAAAATTGCTGCAGAAATTGACAGCGAAATCAAGAGCATTATCACAAACGCTTATAATGAGTGTGAAGCTATTATCAGAGCTCATCAGGATAAGCTCACAGAGGTTGCCGAATATCTTATCGAAAATGAAAAAGCCGACCGTGCAACATTCGAGGCAATAATGAAAGGCGAATTTGTAAAGCTTGAAGAAAAGACCGAAGAGCTTCCCGAACAGCCGGCAGTACCCGAAGAATAAAATATCAATTCCCTCTTTCACTGTGAGTGGTGACAGAGGGAATATTTTTGTACTTACAATTTAAAATTTCTCTTGTTATAAGTGAAAGTTTGTGATATAATTTACTTTGTATTGATATGTTAATTTCTCTCGGAGGTTTTTTATATGTTAGAATATATTAAAATGGTAGTTTTGGCTCTCGTGTGCGGTGTAACAATGCCCCTTCCCATATCTTCGGCGGCACACTACAGCATTCTCAGCTATGTTATGAATTTTATGTCTGATGAAAGGGAGCTGGGCTTTTACTATTCCGTTTTCGGCATAACCTTTTCAGTTGTTATTTTTACAATGCTTCGCAAAATTTACATAAAGAGCCTTAAGGCATTGTTTATAAGAGATAAGGCAAAGCTCGACAGCAAAAAGCTCACCCCCTATAAGCCTATAACAAAAAATATCCTGCTGTCTGTTATCCCCATGGCTGTGCTTTTTATTCCCACAGCAAAAGACACACTGGTTATGGATTATTTCGATAAATTCCTTACTTCAAATTCACTTTATCTCGTGGCTGTGGCTTCTGTTATCAACGCTCTTATTCTTGTTGTTGCCATATGGTACACAAGACAGAAGGCAAACGAGCTCAAAAGAGTCAGTGACACAAAAAGTACCCTTCGCATGGCAGTTTATCAGCTTGTCTCCTATGTTGTTCCGGGCTTTTCACACATATCATCAGGCAGTGTAAATATGCTTATAAGCGATGTGAACCCCAGAGTAATAATCCGTGAGGTTTATCTTTACCTTGCCCCCCATATGTTTATAATCAGCGTTTTCAAGGTTGTCAGAGCTATTATAAATGATGTTATTGTTGATATTGTACCCCTTGCAATTGCGGTGGTGGTTTTCTCAGCAGCTGCATTTTTATGTGTTCATCTTGTGGGAAAATTCAGCATAAGAAAGCTGTTTCCTTTCTTCGCTGTCTACAGTGTTATTTTAGGTGCACTTGCAGTAGCAGTTACTTTTATTATTTAAGAGGTTAAAAATATGGCTAACACAAAATCAAAAACAGCAAAAGGAAAGAGCACTTCAAAAAAGCCTGCTGCCAAAAAGGGGAGCACAGCTAAAAAATCAGGCTCCAAAAAAGGCAAAAAGTCCTCTTATGTCAGCTCAAAAACAGGCAGAAGCGTTCCTTTCAGTGAGCAGTATTATAACGCTATTATGCTCGCATATCTTTTAGGCGGAGCACTGATGTTCTTTTTGTGCATAATAAAAGGCTCCAATATCTGGACAGGCATCAGAAGCACTTTTTTTGCAACTTTCGGCACAGCATTTTATCTTCTAGTTATTCAGACTGTTGTTATCGGTGTGAGAATGGCACTGCATAACCTTAAAAGAAGTCTTTTTGTTACCAACTTAACAGGCTTTCTCTTTAACGGCGGTGTGGCAGGCTTAATTCATCTTATTGTCAGCTCAGCAAAAGACACAACATGGTCTGAGCAGTTTAAGGCAACTGCTTCCACCGCATGGCAGATAGGGCAGGGTACCTTTGACTTTTCAGGCGGTATCATGGGTGCCGTTTTTGGCGGAGGCCCTCTTTTTGCCTGTGGCAAGGGCGGAGCCTTTGTAATTGTCATTGCACTTGTTTTAGTCAGCCTTTTCTTCCACATCGGCATTGAAACAAACTCTCTCGGTGACAGCGTATCAGGTGCAATTAACGAAGGCAAAAACAAGCTGGATGAAAGTGCTGAAAATATGAAAATCAAAAACGCTGAAAGACAGCGTCTTCGTGCTGAAAGACTCGAAGCGGCAAGACTCAGGCGTGAAGAAGAGGAAAAGCAAAAACAAGCTGAGTCCTTTGATTTTAACAGTACAGAAATTGACCTTGACCCTGAAAATATGACAGACAGAGAAACAGGTGTACCTCTTCGTCAGATGAGAAGGTATTATCCTGAGGATAAGGTCTTTAATTTCGGTGACAGCTCTCAGACAGCAGAATCGGGAAGTGGTGTCAAGCTCAGCTCATATGACTTTATTTCAGACGGCAGTGCAGCAAATAAGCCCCATATGCCCACTAAGAGAACTCCCGTTGAGGATAAGCTGGCATCTCTTATCAGTGATGTCAATTCACAAGCAAAGGCTCCTGTTCAGCAGGCTAAGCCCACTGAGCCTCAAAAGAGTGAAGCCGATGACTTTAACGATGAAGACGATATAATCAAAAAGGCAGTGCACGATGCAGACGAAAGCCTTAAGAAAAACAAGACAGAGGTTGAAAACTATAAGCAGGAAAAGAAAAAGAAGGACTATATTCTTCCTCCTATTGACTGTCTTAATCAGCCTGAGTTTTCTTCAAGTGAAGGCTTTGCAAATGAAATGCAGATTACATCAAAAAAGCTCGTTGATGTTCTTGCTTCCTTCGGTGTTGAAACTAAACTCGTTGGCATCAGCAGAGGTCCTTCAGTTACAAGATATGAGCTTTCACCTGCTCCCGGTGTTAAAATCAGCAAGATAACAAACCTTGCAGACGATATTGCTCTGGGTCTTGCTTCAAGCGGTGTGCGTATCGAAGCGCCTATTCCCAATAAATCCGCTGTCGGCATAGAGGTTCCCAATAAGAGCCGTTCCACAGTTACACTCAGGGAGATTATTTCTTCGGCAGAGTACAAAAAACATGCAGGCAAGCTGCTGACAGTTGCCCTTGGTAAGGACATCACAGGTAACGTCAACTGCACAGACCTTTCAAAGATGCCTCACCTTCTTATTGCAGGTACCACCGGCTCAGGTAAATCAGTTTGCCTTAACTGCATGATAACAAGCATTCTCTATAACGCAACTCCCTCTCAGGTCAAGCTGCTTATGATTGACCCCAAGCAGGTTGAATTTACTGTTTACAACGGCATACCTCATCTTCTGGTACCGGTTATCACGGATGCAAGAAAAGCCGCAGGCTCACTTGCATGGGCTGTAAGCGAAATGGATAACCGTTATAAGGCATTTTCAAATTGCGGTGTAAGAGACATCGGCGGATTTAATAAATATGTGCAGTCTCACCCTGAAATTGAGCCTATGCCGCAGATAGTTATTTTTATCGATGAGCTTAATGACCTTATGATGGTGTCACCTAAAGAGGTTGAAGACTCAATCTGCCGTCTTGCTCAGAAGGCAAGAGCTGCAGGTATGCACCTTGTTGTTGCAACTCAGAGACCTTCAGTTGACGTTATCACCGGTGTTATTAAAGCTAACATACCCTCAAGACTTTCACTTTCAGTTTCGTCTCAGGTTGACTCAAGAACAATTCTTGACTGCATAGGTGCTGAAAATCTTCTCGGCAACGGTGATATGCTCTTTAGTCCCGTAGGCATCACAAAGCCTGTTCGTATTCAGGGTGCATATCTCAGTGACGAAGAAATAGAAAGAATAGTTAACTTTATCAAGAGTCAGGAAAACGCAGAGTATGATGACGGCATCATGTCAGAAATTGAGCGTAATGCCACTGCAGATAATTCGTCAAAGAAGAAAGGCTCAGCCGCTTCTGCTGCTGACGAGGGCGGCAATTACGATGCTCTTATTGATGATGCTATGGACCTTGTAACCTTAGGTGACATTGCTTCCACAACTGCAATTCAGCGAAAGCTCGGTGTGGGCTATGCAAGAGCAGGCAGAATTATGGATCAGCTTGAGGAGCTTGGCTTTGTCGGTGCAGCTGACGGAAATAAGCCGAGAAAGGTGCTTGTGTCCAGAGCTCAATATCTTGAAATGAAAGCATCAGGCAGCAGTCAGGATGAAGGCGTGCCTGAGGAATATGATATTTTCTCAGATTAATATTAAAAAGGAATAGGGCGGAGATTTTCTCTGCCCTGATTAAGGTTTATTATGAATGATTTTCTTCCTATAAGCAAACAGGATGCAATTAAACGGGGATGGGATGAGGTTGACTTTGTCTATGTTATAGGTGACGCCTATGTTGACCACCCCTCTTTCGGCCCCGCAATAATATCAAGAGTCTTAGAATACAACGGCTTTACAGTCGGTATTATTTCACAGCCCGATTGGCACAGTGCCGAGCCTTTTAAGGAATTCGGCAGACCGAGACTCGGTTTTCTTGTGTCCTCAGGCAATATCGACTCTATGGTTGCACACTACACTGCAGCAAAGAAAAAACGCAGTGAAGATGCCTACACTCCCGGTGGTAAAGCAGGAGCAAGACCTGATAGAGCCCTTATAGTTTATTGCAACAGGATACGTGAAGCCTACGGCAGTGTACCTGTAATAATAGGCGGACTTGAAGCATCTCTCAGGCGCTTTGCTCACTATGACTATTGGGATGATAAAATAAGACGAAGTGTCCTCTTTGACACGGGAGCTGATATGATTTCATACGGCATGGGCGAAAAAAGCATATTGAAAATTGCTGAAAGACTTCGCATGGGTGAGAGCATATCTTCTCTCAGGGATATAAAAGGCACCTGCTATATCTGTGATGTTACCGAAACACCTCTTACGGGTGCTGAGTGTCCCTCTTATGAAAATGTGGTTAAAAGCAAAAAAGAATATGCTGTTTCCTGCCGTATTCAGCAGGATGAGCAGGATCATATAAGAGGAAAGCTCATTAAGCAGCGTCACGGGAATAAAATGCTTGTGCAAAATCCGCCTATGGCACCGCTGACAACCAAAGAGCTTGATGAAATTTATTCTCTGCCCTTTATGCGTACTTATCACCCCTCTTATGAAGCAAAAGGGGGAGTGCCCGGTATAGAGGAGGTACGCTTTTCCATAACCCACAACAGAGGCTGCTTCGGTGGCTGCAACTTCTGCTCAATAGCTTTTCATCAGGGTAGATATGTGACCTCACGCAGCAAAGAGTCTGTTTTAAAAGAGGCAGAGCTTTTAACAACACTGCCTGATTTCAAAGGATATATCCATGATGTTGGTGGTCCCACGGCAAATTTCCGTAAGCCCTCATGTGAAAAACAAAAGAGCCTCGGTCTTTGCAAAGGCAAGCACTGTCTTGCCCCTAAGGTTTGCCCAAACCTCAAGGCAGACCACAGTGAATATATCGACATATTGCGTGATATGCGAAAGATAAAGGGTATTAAAAAGGTCTTTATCCGTTCAGGTATACGCTATGACTATATGCTCAAAGACACCGACGAAACCTTTTTCAAGGAGCTTATCCGCTATCATGTCAGCGGCCAGCTTAAGGTTGCTCCCGAACATTGCAGTGCACAGGTGCTTGAAAAAATGGGTAAGCCATATATTGACACTTATGTCAGATTTTCACAGCGTTATTTTGAGCTTTCAAAAAGCGCAGGCAAGGAGCAGTATCTTGTTCCCTATCTTATGTCAAGCCATCCCGGTTCACGCCTTGAGGATGCAATAGAGCTTGCACTGTTTCTGAAAAAGCGAAAAATCAGACCTGAGCAGGTTCAGGATTTCTATCCCACACCGGGCACAATTTCAACCTGCATGTTCTACACAGGTCTTGACCCTTACACAATGAAAGAGGTATTCGTTGCAAAAACGCCTGAAGAAAAGGCAATGCAGAGAGCTCTTTTGCAATATTACAATCCTGCCAATAAAGATATGATTGTTAAAGCTCTCAAAAAGGCAGGCCGCTTTGACCTTATCGGCACAGATGAAAAATGCCTTGTCAAGGGTGACGGCGCGGGTAAGAAGCCTCAATACGGCAAAGCTAAGCCCGCCGTGTACAGTAAAGGAGGAAAAAACTATGGCAAGAAGAAAAAGTAAGAAACAGACAAAGAAGCTCATAGGCATCATTATTGCAATTATTCTTGCTTTCTTAGCTTATGAAGCAAAAGATTTAAGCACCACAAGTGTTAACCCTGATGAATTTGCAAAAGACGATGCTGTCTATGTTCACTTCATTGATGTTGGTCAGGGCAGTGCAACGCTGATACAGCAGGGCAAAAAAGGCGTCATAATCGACGCAGGCGAAAAGGATTACGGCGAAACAGTGGTGAACTATATCGAAAGTGTTGGCGTTGAAGAAATAGCTTTAGCTGTTGCATCACATCCTCACTCAGACCACATCGGCGGACTTGATGAAGTGCTTTATGCCTACTCTGCAAGTGAAATTGTGCTCCCTGAGCTGACTGAGAGCAATACCCCCACCACAAGAGTTTATGAGGATTTGCTCATAGCAATTGACGACAGGGATATTCCTGCAAGGTTTATTTTTGATGATACCTTCTACTGCAATATGACAAATGATGTTGAGGTTATTGTTACAGCTCCCACTGAGCAGAGCGATAATCTTAACGATATGTCACTGCTTTGCTATATAAACTGTTTCGATACAACATTCTTTGTTCCCGGTGATGCAGAAAACGGTGAGCTCAGAAGTGTATATAACGAAAGTGATATTTACGATTTGGGGGCAGATGTTATGGCAATGGCTCATCACGGTTCAAGCACATCTATATATGAACCTTATCTCGATGCAGTTAATGCTGATGTTGCAGTTATTTCCTGCGGCAAAGATAACAGCTACGGTCATCCTCACGATGAAGCGATGGATTATATAACCGAAAACAACATGACAAGTCTTCGCACTGACGAAATGGGTGACATTGTCTTTAAGGTTACCGAAGAAGGCTACAGCCTTGTTAATTAGGAATTCGGATAACCCCTCAGACAAAATCGACAAGCCGATTTTGCCAGCTCCCCTTTCATGGGAGCCGAGTCTGTAGTTGCACCTGACGGTGCATATTATTGGAATTGCGGGGGGATAACATCAAGAATAAGCTGTTACCCACAACTTTTTACAGGAGAAATGTTATGGAAAAACTTATTGTTGACAGAATAACAGACGGTATAGCTGTTCTCGAAAAAGAGGACAGAAGCCATATTGAAGTACCTCTGAGTGACATCGTCTTCGAGATAAAACAGGGGAGTGTTCTTCTTTTTGACGGTGAAAAGTATACACCTGACACCAATGAAGAAGACGAAAGAAGAAAAAGAATATTTTCTTTGCAGGAAAAATTAAAAAATAAAAATAGATAAGTGTGTCACAGTCAAAATTTTCTTGTACACAAAAAATTAATTAAATCTTGACCTCAAATGTAAGTTGTGCTATTATAATATGGCAAATATTAAAAATAATTAACGGAGGTTAATGAAATGAAAAAAGTATTAGCGATTTTACTCACTCTCGTTATGCTCTCAGGCACATTCACCTGCTTTGCTGCCGAGCTTAATGCAGATGCAGTAAACACACACAAGGGACAGTTCAAAAACTATGTTCTTCTCGGCGACAGTGTTGCAAGTGGCTACCGTGACGAAGTAACAGAAAACGATGAGCTCTTCAACGAAGCTAATCAGGAAACTACATACTACAGAGTTCCCGGCTCATATGCTGATGTGCTCACAAAGGCAATTATTGAAGATAACACAATGACAGCTTTTGCAGGCCCCGGTTTCAGAACAATCGAAATCCGTTATATGCTTGAGGATGACTTTGATGAAGAAGATGATTATATGTTCCATCCCAGCCATCTCTATGTTGTTGGTGACCCTGCCAGCGAAGAAATCAGAACTGCATATAAAAAGTCTGTTGCAGATGCTGACCTTATCACACTCGGTGTCGGCGGTAACGACTGGGGTGCATATCTCGGTTGGGTAGTTTCTGACATAATGGAAAAGGAACACGTTTCCGATAAGTATGTTCAGATGGTTGCTGACCTTTTTGAAGGCAACATCATTGATATAAGCACAATCGAAAAGATCGTAGAAATCGCTCATATCGCAGGCGTACTTCCTGAGCTTATCCAGACTCTTCCCGAAACCCTTGAATACGGTCTTACAACCTTCTATAAGAACTGGGACATTATGATTGAGGACATTTATGCTCTTAATCCTGATGTAACACTTATGGTTGTTGGTATGAGCGACAACAGTGTCAAGGGTAAGTACTATTCATATGACGGTGTTGAAGGTGAAGCAGTGCCGAGTTCACTTCCTGCTGATAATGAAGCAATTGCATCTGCCGTTTCAACTGTTGTTGAGTTTGTTATGACAGTTGGTAACACACCTATGATTGAGGGTGCAAAGAAGTTCGGTTACACTTATGTTGACACAAAAGGCGCAACCTATGTTGACAGCCATCCCGATGCAGACGGTCACATTTATATTGCAAACAAGATTATCGAGGCTCTTCCCGACCCCGAAATCTCAACAAAATATGATGATGTTAAGCCCGGCCACAAATATTACAGCGCTATCGAATATGTGCTTATGAACGGCATTATGAGCGCAACATCAGACACAACCTTCAGCCCTGATGCAAACCTGACAAGTGGTCAGCTTAATGCAGCCTTCAACGCTATCAACGGCACAAGCGCATCAGAGAGCAGCACTAAGGATGCAACTGTTATTGAGCTCTTCACAAATGTTTTCGGCTCATCAATTAAGAAAGGCTTCATGGGCTTCTTCAAGGGTCTTGCACTCTCATATAAGATTCTCGCCGACAACGATTTCAAGGCTACAGACTCAATCACAAGAGGCGAAGCAGCAAACTACATCAAGGCTTTCTGCGAAATCTGAAAATAAACCTATATACGGGTCACTGCAATTGGGCGGTGACCTGTTTTTTGGTACGCACCTTGGTCAGCGGTGGAGTCAGGTTATTCTGCCGTCTGAAAATGTAAATTAACTTTCGCTGATTACAGGCTAATTTACAGCTAATTACAGGCTAATTACACCACGAAGCCAGTGTTTATAAGGGCTTTGGGCTTTTTATAAATTAATATTGTTATAAAATTTATTATTTTATTTTTATATATTTTTACAATTTATATAAAAATTGATTACTGATTACAAATTTACATTTTTCATAAAGGTTTATTATTAAATCATGCAGGTTAAGACTTACCCTTTCGTCAGAGTACGCCGCAATTCCAATAAAATGCACCGTCAGGTGCCACTATAGCCTTGTCGCCCCTGAAAGGGGAGATGTCCGTCAGGATAGAGGGGTTCCTCGGCGGCAACAAACCGTTGGGGCACCGGTACCTGCAACGTGTACCCGCAAAAAGATAAAAAAATATAATAAAACACTTGACTTCATCCCCATGCTGTGCTATAATCTTTGCCGATAACGCACGTGTGGGGATTGGTGCGCCTGTTTGCACTCCGACGGAGTGTGGCTCACTTTAGAACCTGCGGTGGTTAAAAAAACGAAAAAAGGGAGGATATTACAATGTCAGTAGTATCAATGAAACAGCTCCTCGAAGCTGGCGTTCATTTCGGTCACCAGACAAGAAGATGGAACCCGAAAATGAGCAAGTACATCTATGTAGAAAGAAACGGTATTCACATCATCGACCTTCAGAAGACAGTGAAGAAGCTCGAAGAAGCTTACTCATTCATCCGTGAGGTTGCTGCAGAAGGCGGCGAAGTTCTTTTTGTTGGCACAAAGAAGCAGGCTATGGATTCAGTTCGTGAAGAAGCAATCCGTGCCGGTATGCCCTATGTTAACGCTCGTTGGCTCGGCGGTATGATGACTAACTTCGAAACAATCAAAAAGAGAATCAAGAGACTTGAACAGCTCAAGACAATGGAAGCAGACGGCACATTTGCTCTTCTTCCCAAAAAGGAAGTTATCAAGCTCCAGCTTGAAGCAGAAAAGCTTGAAAAGTTTATCGGCGGTATCGCAGGCATGAAGAAGCAGCCCGCAGCTCTTTTCATCGTTGACCCCAGAAAAGAAAAGATTGCTGTTGCTGAAGCTCACAAGCTCGGCATCCCCGTTGTTGCTATCGTTGACACAAACTGTGATCCCGACGAAGTTGATTATGTAATCCCCGGTAACGACGACGCTATCAGAGCTGTAAGACTTATTGCAGGCGCTATGGCTGATGCAGTTATCGAAGGCAGACAGGGCGAATCAAACGCTCCCGTAGCAGAAGAAGCAGTTGAAGAAGCTGCAGAAGTTGCTGCTGAATAATTTGACTTAAATCTTATACTATATAATATAGGAGGAATTTATTATGGCATTTACAGCTAAAGACGTACAGAATCTTCGTGAGAAGACAGGCGTTGGCATGATGGACTGCAAGAAGGCTCTTGTGGAAGCTGACGGCGATTTTGATAAGGCAATGGACATCCTCAGAGAAAAGGGTCTTGCTTCAGCAGCTAAGAAGGCAAGCCGTGTTGCTGCTGAAGGTGTTGTTGTAGCATACAATGACAAGGCTAACAAGGTTGGCGTACTTGTAGAAGTTAACTGCGAAACTGACTTCGTTGCTAAGAACCCTGAATTCGTTGCACTTGCTAACGATGTTGCTAAGACAGTTGCTGAAAAGAACCCTGCTGATATGGATGCTCTTAACGCAGCTATCATATCAGGTGGTAGCGTTACAGTTGCTGAAGCTGTTCAGGAACTCTTCCTCAAGATTCGTGAGAACATGAGTGTTCGCCGTTTCGTAAGAGTTGACGGTGTTGTTGAAACTTATATCCATGCAGGCGGCAGCGTTGGTGTTATGGTTGAGTTCGCAGCAGACGATGCAGCAGTAGCAAACGCAGGCTTCGAAACAATGGGTAAGGACGTAGCTATGCAGGTTGCAGCTATGAATCCTCAGTACCTCGACATCGCTTCAGTTCCTGCTGAAGTTGTTGAAAAGGAAAAGGGCTTCCTTATTGCTCAGATGAAAGAAGATCCTAAGATGGCAAGTAAGCCCGAAGCAGTTCTCGGCAAGATCGTTGAAGGTAAGATTGCTAAGTTCTATAAGGATGTTTGCCTCACAGAACAGGCTTTCGTTAAGGATGGCGATGTAAACGTAGCTAAGTATGTAGCTAACTGCGCTAAGGAAATGGGCACTGAAATCGCTCTCAAGGGCTTCACACGTTTCGCTAAGGGCGAAGGCATTGAAAAGAAAGTTGACGATTTCGCAGCTGAAATCGCTTCAATGGTTAAATAAGATTAAACCCAGTAAATCCTCCTCAATTTTTGGGGAGGATTTTTTTGAAGTAAAAAGTAAAAGGGAAGAGTGAATAGGTGTGAATACAGAAAAGTTTACCGGCATAGCTGAAGATTACACTGTTGGCAGACCAAGCTATGCTGACAGCTTTATAGATTATCTGTTTACCGAGCTTGGTTTCACATCTGAAACAATCATAGCTGATATTGGTTGCGGCACGGGCAAGCTGACAAAGCAAATCCTTGACAGAGGCAGCTTTGTTTACGGTGTTGAGCCTAATGAGGATATGCGCAGTGTTGCTGTTAAAGAGCTTATAAAATATGAAAAATTCACATCCGTAAAAGGCGATGCCTCTAATACTTCATTGCAAGACAGAAGTGTTGACTTCGTAACTGCAGCTCAGGCTTTTCATTGGTTCAATATTTATGAGTTTCGCTCAGAGTGTAAAAGAATAATCAAAGATAATGGCAAGGTTATTTTAATTTGGAACAGCCGTGATGAAAGTGATGAAGTTAATAAAGCCATTTACACTATGAACAAAAAATTCTGCCCAAACTTCAAAGGCTTCAGTGGCGGTATCAAAAAAGACGATGAAAGAATAATTGAATTTTTTAGTGGAGAATATGAACGCCTGCGTTTTGATAACCCCCTTTACTATAACAAAGACACGTTTATCAGCAGATGTCTGTCGAGTTCTTATTCCTTAAAGCAAGGTGATAAAAACTATGATGAATATATTTCTTATGCCAAATGCATTTTTGATAAATATTCAATTGACGGAATACTAAAGATAGGTAATAATACCGTTGCCTATATAGGTAATGCATAACCGAATGAATATGCATAAATGATTACATAAATATTCAAATAATTCTTGACAAATATACATTTTGGTGTATAATAATTCCATTGATATGCAAATTATATGCATAAATATCCCTTGGAGAGGTTTCCCATGAATAAAATCAAAGTTTTTATTGACGGTCAGGCAGGCACAACAGGTCTGCAGTTAAAGAGCAAATTAGTAAAGCACCCCGGTGTGACTTTACTTCAGATAGACGAAGATAAAAGAAAAGACACTGCCGAAAGACAGCGACTTATGAATGACAGCGATGTGGTTTTCCTTTGCCTTCCCGATGCGGCAGCAATTGAAGCGGTAAAGCTTGTTACAAACCCCCACACTGTTATAATTGATGCCAGCACTGCTCACAGAGTGGCTGACGGCTGGACTTACGGCTTTCCTGAGCTTTCAGATAAGCACTTTGAGGCTATAAAAAATGCAAAGAGAATTGCGAATCCCGGCTGCCATGCAACAGGCTTCATTTCTATTGTGTACCCCTTAGTGAGTGTAGGAATTATGCCTTCAGCTTATCCCGTAACTGCTCACAGCATAACAGGCTACAGCGGTGGCGGCAACAAGATGATAGCTGACTATGAAGACCCTGACAGAGAAGAAGAGATAGGCACACCGAGACAGTACGGTCTTTCCCAGACTCACAAGCATCTGCCTGAAATGAAAAAGGTGACTGGTCTTGACACTGAACCGGTTTTCAATCCCATAGTCAGTGACTACTATTGCGGCATGGCTGTCAGTGTTCCGCTTTACACTTCACTTTTAAATAAGAAAATGAGCGCTGAGAAGCTTTATGCTTTCTTTAGTGATTATTATAAAAACAGCGAGTTCATCTCAGTGCACAAAGCACCTGAAAGTGGCTTTTTGTCACCGATTGGTCTTGAAGGCACAAATAAAATGGAAATTCATATCTGCGGCAATGCTGACAGAGTTACAATCACATCGGTTTTTGACAATCTCGGCAAGGGTGCATCCTCTGCTGCAATTGAGAATATGAATATTGCTATGGGCTTTGACATAGCAACAGCACTGTAAAGAGAGGTAATTATAATGAAATATATTAATGGCGGTGTTACAGCTGCAAAAGGATTTAAGGCTTCGGGTATTCACTGCGGAATAAGAAAAAATCAGACTAAAAAAGATCTCGCAATGATTGTCAGCGAAACTAAATGCACCGCTGCGGCAGTGTACACACAGAATAAAGTTTACGGCGCTCCCATCACCGTAACAAGAAACAACATTTCTGACGGCTATGCTCAGGCAGTTATTGTCAACAGCGGCAACGCAAACACCTGTAATGCAGACGGTGTAGAAAAGGCTGAAATGATGTGCGATATAGCTGCTAAGGCTCTTAGTGTTAACAGCAAGGATGTTATCGTTGCTTCAACAGGTGTTATCGGTATGACTCTCGATGTTACGCCCATTGCCGAGGGTGCTCCCACACTTGCCTCACAGATGAGCGAAAACGGCGGTCACGACTGTGCCGAAGCAATTATGACAACTGACACTCTGCCTAAAGAAGTTGCCGTAGAAATGGAAATAGGCGGCAAAACAGTAACGCTGGGCGCTTGCTGCAAGGGCTCAGGCATGATTCACCCCAATATGGCAACAATGCTTTGCTTTATGACTACCGATTGTAACATCACTTCCGAATATCTTCAGAAGGCACTCAGCGACATTGTCAAGGATACCTTTAATATGATAAGCGTTGACGGTGACACCTCAACAAATGATATGGTCTGCATTATGGCAAACGGCAAGGCTGAAAACGCCGTTATCGACTCGGACTCTGCCGATTATGAGACTTTCAAGCAGGCACTTAAGGTTATTTCAATAAAGCTTTCACGCCTTATTGCGGGCGACGGTGAAGGTGCTCAGAGACTTCTCGAATGTAATGTCACAGCTTGCAAAGATGAAGCTACAGCTAAGAAAATTGCCAAGAGCATAATCTGCTCATCACTTGTTAAAACAGCTATGTTCGGCGCTGATGCCAACTGGGGCAGAATTCTTTGCGCTATCGGCTACACCGAGGGCGACTTTAAGGTCGATACCATTGATGTTTATCTCTCTTCCTGCAAAGGTACTGTCAAGGTTTGCGAAAACGGTGCAGGCATACCTTTCAACGAAGAAAAGGCAAAAGAGATACTTTTAGAAAGTGAAATCACTCTTGATGTTGACATGAAGCAGGGTGAATATTCGGCAACAGCCTGGGGCTGTGACCTGACATATGATTATGTTAAGATAAACGGCGACTATCGTACTTAAGAGGTGAAAGTAATGGCAGATAAAAATATTGAGGCAATGAGGGCACAGATACTCACAGATGCTCTGCCTTACATACAGAAATACTACGGCAAAACCGTTGTTGTGAAATACGGCGGTAATGCTATGATAAACCCTGAGCTTAAATATGCTGTTATGAGCGATATTATACTTCTTTCGCTCGTTGGCATAAAGATTGTTCTCGTTCACGGCGGCGGCCCTGAAATCAGCGGCATGCTTAAAAAATTAGGCATTGAATCAAAGTTTGTGGGTGGCCTTCGTTACACTGATAAGGACACTGCCGAGGTGGTGCAGATGGTGCTTTCAGGCAAGACAAACAAAGACCTTGTGTCTCTTATTGAAACCGAGGGCGGCAAGGCTATAGGTCTTTGCGGTATAGACGGTTCTATGATAAAGTGCACCAAAATGAATGACGATGAGTTTGATTACGGCTTTGTTGGTGAAATAACAGCTATAGATCCTGCACCTATTGAAAAGGTACTCGAAGAAAACTATATTCCCGTTATTGCAACTGTCGGCATTGACTCCGAGGGTCAGGTTTATAATATAAATGCTGACACTGCTGCTGCTGAAATTGCTGCTGCACTCGGCGCTGAAAACATTATCACCCTCACTGATATTCCCGGTCTTCTCAGAGATGTAAATGACCCGTCAACCCTTATAAGTGAAATCCACGTTGATGAGGTTGCCTCTCTTATTGACAGCGGCATTATTTCAGGTGGTATGATTCCTAAAATGCTCTCTTGCGAAAAGGCAGTGCGCAGCGGTGTTAAAAAGGCAGTTATGATAGACGGCAGGGTACCCCACTCTATTCTTATTGAGATGTTCTCTAAAGAGGGTATCGGTACTCTTATGAAAATGTGAGGCTAAATTATGAGCAATTTTGATTTAATAAAAGAAAAAGATGAGAGCTATGTTGCTCACACCTACGGCAGATTTCCTGTAGCAATCAAAGAGGGCAAGGGCGCTCTTTGCAAAGACTTTGACGGCAAGGAATATATTGATTTTTCAAGCGGCATCGGCGTAAATTCTCTCGGCTTTTGCGATGAAGGCTGGGTCAGTGCTGTTACAAAACAGCTGACTACTCTTCAGCATATTTCAAACCTTTATTACACTGAGCCCTGCACAAACGCTGCAAAGCTTCTTTGCGAAAAGACAGGAATGAAGAAAGTCTTCTTCTCAAACAGCGGTGCTGAGAGCAATGAGGGTGCAATCAAATGCGCAAGAAAGTATTCATTTGAGAAGTACGGCGAGGGCAGAAACAAGGTTATAACTCTCGTAAATTCCTTTCACGGCAGAACTGTCACAACTCTTGCCGCAACAGGTCAGGATGTTTTCCATAAGTATTTCTATCCCTTTACAGAGGGTTTTGTCTATGCCGAAGCAAATAACATTGATGCACTCAAAAACGCTCTTGACGGCAGTGTCTGCGCTGTTATGATGGAGCTTATTCAGGGTGAAGGCGGTGTAATGCCCCTTGATAAGGCTTATGTCAAAGAGGTTGAAGCACTCTGCAAGGAAAATGATATCATTCTTATCATAGACGAGGTGCAGACAGGCGTTGGCAGAACAGGTGAGCTTTTCTGCTTCCAAAACTATGACATCACACCCGACATTGTTACCACTGCAAAGGGTATCGGCGGCGGTCTGCCTCTTGGCTGTGTTATGTTCGGTGAAAAGACTGAAACTGTTTTCGGACCCAGTGACCACGCAACTACCTTTGGCGGTAACCCTGTTGCAACAGCAGGTGCTGAGTATATCCTCAACACAATGGATGAAAAATTCCTCGGTGAAGTTAAAGCAAAAGGGGAGTATATGAGAGAAAAAATCCTCACTATGCCCCATGTTGAAGGCATTGACGGCTTGGGTCTTATGATGGGTATTCGCCTTTCAGATGGCATAAAGAGCGCTGATGTGGTGAAAAAAGGCATTGAATACGGTGCACTTCTTCTCACTGCTAAGGCAAAGGTAAGACTTCTTCCGCCCCTTAATATCAGATATGAAGAAATTGATAAGGGACTTGAAGCACTTGAGAAGGCTCTTGGTGATATGTAATAAAGCAGTAAAGTTCTTTTGATTACTTTTCTTTCAAGAAAAGTAATGCCAGCCCGGCGAGGGCAGATAAAAATGCAAAATTCAAAGTGCAAAATGCAAAATTGTGGTCGCAGTGAAAACTGCGGTCACTTTTAATTTGTTACTCTTAAAATGCAGAATTCTATTGTAGGGACCGGTGAGATTCCCCTGATAGGGGAAATGTCGCAATGCGACAAAGGGGTAATGGCAAAGCCGTAACCTCGACGGTCCGTTAAGGGTAGTTTCATCAATTAAGGTTCCTTGTTTATGAATGTGATAGTCTCGTGTCTGCTCAAGCCGCAGGGGCTCATACTTTTGTCCTGTGCCACAAAAGTATGCAAAAGCGCACTGTTACCGTACACTACTCTCAGCTTTTCAGATATATTCTCAGTCCGCCTGCAACTGCAAACTTACCGAAGCGCCATAGTTTGCAGGCTTTACCGTACACACATCAATGTCTGCCTTTTGTCGCTTTTTATGAAATCTCTACCCGCCTGCGTTTGCAGTTTCCGAAGCGGGAAAGCTTCACTGACGATTATTTTAAGTTTGATGTAGAGGGTGGCAGGCGGCTCCACTGCCGAATTCCATCCGGCAAGCGACCTGCGGTCGCCTGAAATCGCAAAGCGATTTTTGTGGAGCCGCCGAGCAACATGTATTTTAGAAAAGTTAAGACCTACAGGGGATTTCCTTGTAGGTCTTTGTTGTAATTTTTAATTTATTCAAGATGATATTCATATCCGAAGCACTTTTTATCTTCGATCGAGATAAGATGAAAAGCCTGCTTGCTGTTGCCGATAGAAAAAGTATATTTTTCTATGCTGTTGTCAACAACTGCTTTGTCATTTGTAACTGAATACTTAATAAGTAAGTCGGAATCACCAGCTTTAAGATTGCTTATGTCGGCTTTAGGTACATCGGTAAAGAAAAGCGGATATTCAATGGCAGTTCCGTATTTATACCTATCATTACCAACACAGTTGAGATAAGCTACTGCAAGTTGACCGTCAGTTTCAAAAATACAAAGTGCATCGCCTTCATCATTTACTTCAATAATCTTGAGCACTTCCTTAAAACTATCATAATCAAGACCGATGTTTGCTTTCAGAACTTCTTCAGGTGTACCGGGCTTGTTTTCTTCTGATGTTACAGAAAACAGAAATAAGAAAGTAAAAAAGGTTATAAGAATTATCAGTACTTTAGACTTCTGCATTTTAAATCTCTTATTTTATTTATTGGAGTTTATAAACTCAATAATATCATCCTTACTCTGCAAACCGACGAGTCTGCCTTTTTCTTCGCCCCCCACAAAGAGAATAAGGCAGGGGATAGTCATAACACCCATGAGCATTGCGTAATCTGCTGCTTCGTCGCAATTGAGCTTGCAGATTTTAACTTCACCGTCAAGCTCGTCGGCAAGCTCATCAATTGTGGGGCCTAACATCTGACAGGGTCCGCACCAGGGTGCCCAAAAATCAACGAGTACGGGAATGCTTTTTTCTTCATTTACCTCACTGTGGAAGTTTTCGCTTGTAAGTTCAATATATGACATTTTTTGTCCTCCTTAGTTTATAATAGTAGTTTTCAGAAGTTAGCTTCTGATTAGTGTCATAATAACACATATTTTGTGCTTTTTCAAGTCAAAATAAACAATAAGTCCCATATTTTGTTCTCTGACTTTTAATTTATGCTTGATTTTTTCCACAAAATGGTGTAAATTATAAGTATTGTGGAAAACTCTGTGTGTTTCCACTACATTTAGTGTAAATAAATCTTTATTATATATAACAAATTGAAAGGGTTAGTATTTATTATGGCAAAGAAACCGGGATATTCAAATGAAGATATCGAAATGCTTGAAGGTGCCGACCGAGTCAGAAAAAGACCTGCAGTTATCTTCGGCTCAAACGGCATTGCCGGCTGTGAACACTCTGTCTTTGAAATTCTCTCAAACTCCATTGACGAAGCAAGAGAGGGTCACGGCGATAAAATAGTTGTTACAAGATACTCCGATGGCAGCGTTGAGGTGCAGGACTTCGGCCGAGGTATACCTGTCGGGTACAATGAAAAATATGACCGTTATAACTGGGAGCTCATCTTCTGTGAAATGTATGCAGGCGGTAAGTATAAAACAAATGCAGGCGGCAGCTATGAGTACTCTCTGGGTCTCAACGGTCTCGGCCTTTGCGCCACACAGTTTGCCAGTGAATATATGGATGCTGAAATCAAAACAGGCGGCGAAAGGCATACTCTTCACTTTGAAAAGGGCATCAACATCGGCGGCTTGCAGAGTGAACCTTACAGCAAAAAAGACACGGGTACAAGAATAAAATGGAAGCCTGACTTAGAGGTTTTCACCGATATAGACATCAGCCTTGAATATTATCAGAACATTATGATGCGTCAGGCTATTGTTAACCCGAAGGTGCGTTTTGAGCTGAAAAATCAGGTTAAGGGTGGCTTTGAAACTTTTGTTTATTATTATGAAAACGGCATCAGCGACTATGTTAAAGAAATTGCAGGGGAGGATGCTCTGACATCAGTTCAGTATTGGCAGACAGAGCGCAGCGGTAAAGACAGACCTGACCTGCCCGAATATAAAGTCAAGCTCAATATTGCTCTTACATTCTCAAATAAGAGTCAGCTTATTGAGTATTTCCACAACTCAAGCTTTCTTGAGTTCGGCGGTTCACCTGATACAGCCGTTAAAAATGCTATGGTTGCTCAGATAGATGCTTACTTAAAGAGTTCGGGCAAATATACCAAGAGTGACACAAAGATTAAATTTCAGGATGTTGCCGACTGTCTGATTTTAGTTTCTTCATCCTTCTCAACCGAAACGTCATATCTCAATCAGACAAAGAAGGCAATCACCAATAAATTTATTCAGGAGGCAATGACAGAGTTTATCCGTCATCAGCTTGAAATATACTTTATCGAAAATAAGCTTGAAGCTGATAAAATTGCAGATCAGGTGCTTATCAATATGCGTTCCCGTGTCAAGGCTGAGGCTGCAAGAGTTAACATCAAAAAGAACCTGACCTCATCAAACGACATGGCAAACAGAGTTCAGAAGTTTGTTGACTGCAGAAGCAAGGATATCGACCGCAGAGAGCTTTTTATAGTGGAAGGTGACTCAGCTTTAGGTGCTTGTAAACAGGCACGAGATTCGGAATTTCAGGCTGTTATACCCGTCAGAGGTAAGATTCTCAACTGCCTTAAATCTGAATATGAAAAGATATTCAAGAGTGAAATCATCACTGACCTTTTAAAGGTGCTCGGCTGCGGTGTTGAGGTTCATGCCAAGGGTATGAAAAACTTATCCACCTTCTCAATGGATAATCTTCGTTGGAGCAAAATCATTATCTGCACCGATGCCGATGTTGACGGCTATCAGATACGTACTCTTATACTTACCATGATTTACCGTCTTGTTCCCACGCTTATAAGAGAGGGCAAGGTCTTTATTGCAGAATCGCCTCTTTATGAAATTACATGCGGAAATGAGACTTGGTTTGCTTACACCGAAAAGGAAAAAGCGGATGCTCTTGAAGCTATCGGCAACAGAAAATATACTATTCAGCGCTCAAAGGGTCTTGGTGAAAATGAGGCTGAAATGATGAACCTCACAACCATGAATCCTGCAACGAGACGTCTTATCAAAATTGACCCAGCTGAAGCATCGCTTATGGCTGAAAAGTTTGATCTTTTTGAGGGCAATAATCTTGCCGGCAGAAAAGATTTCATTGAAAATTACGGTCACTTATATATTGATATGACCGATGTAAGCTAAGGAAAGGAGGAAAAAGTTTATGGCAAGAAAGAAAAACAACGATAAAAATAAAAAGGTTGAAGATAAAGACCTGCTTGCAAACACCCACATAGCCAACGCAGGTGAAATTATTGAGCAGCAGATTACCGATACACTGGAAATCAACTTTATGCCCTATGTTATGAGCGTTATCCTTTCCAGAGCTATTCCTGAAATTGACGGCTTCAAGCCCTCACACAGAAAGCTCCTTTACACTATGTATAAGATGGGCCTTCTCACCGGCGGCAGAACAAAGTCTGCAAACATTGTGGGTCAGACCATGCGTCTTAACCCTCACGGCGATGCTGCAATATATGAAACAATGGTGCGTCTGTCAAGGGGCAATGAGGCACTTCTCAATCCTTTTGTTGACTCAAAAGGTAACTTCGGTAAGGCTTATTCAAGAGATATGCACTACGCTGCCGCACGATATACCGAAGCAAAACTTGAAGGTATATGCAACGAGCTTTTCAGAGATATTGACAAAAACACAACTGACTTTGTTGACAACTATGACAGCACAATGAAAGAGCCTACTCTTTTACCTGTCACCTTCCCGTCAATTCTGGCTAATGTCAATTTGGGCATTGCTGTCGGTATGGCGAGCAGCATCTGCTCATTTAACCTTAAAGAGCTTTGCGAAACCACAATTGAGCTGATTAAAAATAAAGAGCACGACTGCCTCACAACTATGCCTGCCCCTGATTTTATAGGCGGCGGTCAGATTCTCTATGACAGAGACGCTATGGCTGAGGTTTACCGCACTGGCCGTGGCAATGTAAGAGTAAGAGCAAAATATACCTACGATAAGCAGTTTAACTGCATTGATATAAAGGAAATTCCGCCCACAACAACTGCTGAGGCTATTATCGATAAAATCATTGAGCGTGTTAAAGCGGGCACAATTAAAGAAATCACAGACATCCGTGATGAAACAGATAAGTCAGGTCTTAAGATAACAATTGACCTTAAACGTAATATTGACCCCGATAAGCTTATGACAAAGCTCTTTAAGCTCACACCTCTTGAAGACTCCTTCTCATGCAATTTCAATGTGCTTATTGACGGCTACCCCAAGGTGCTCGGTGTCAGAGAGCTTCTAATTGAATGGATACGCTTCAGAGGCAAGTGCGTTTTTAGAAGAGTTTCCTTTGAGCTTAAAAAGGCTCAGGATAAGCTGCATCTTCTCAAGGGCCTTGAAAAAATCCTTCTCGACATTGACAAGGCAATTAAAATTGTGCGTGAGACCGAAGAGGAAAGCGAAGTAGTGCCCAATCTTATGATCGGCTTCGGCATTGATGAAATTCAGGCTGAATATGTGGCTGAAATCAAGCTGCGTCATCTTAACCGTGAATACATCTTAAAGCGCCTTAAGGATATTGAAAATCTTGAGGCAACAATTGCCGATATGCAGGATATTCTTTCATCAAAAACAAGAGTGCGTAAGATTATCATCGGTGAACTTCAGGACGTAATTAAAAAGTACGGTAAGGAAAGAAAAAGTGAAATCATAGAGATTGATGAGGCGGACTCTGCCGATGTGGCTGAGGAAATTCCTGATTATGCAGTGAACCTTTTCTTTACAAAAGAGGGCTACTTTAAAAAAATCACACCTCTTTCACTTCGCATGGGCGGCGACCATAAGCTCAAAGACGGTGACGAAATAAAGCAGAGCTTTGAAACAACCAACAACAATGATTTGCTTTTCTTTACAGATAAATGTCAGGTTTACAAAGCTAAGGTCAACGATTTTGCTGACTCAAAGGCAAGTATTCTCGGTGAGTATATTCCCTCAAAGCTTGAAATGGACGAAGGGGAGAACGCTATATTTATGGTGGTCACAAACGACTATCAGGGCTTTATGCTCTTCCTGTTTGAAAATGGCAAGGTAGCAAAGGTTAATCTTAATTCATATGCCACAAAGACAAACCGTAAAAAGCTGATAAAGGCTTATTGCGATAAATCACCTTTAGCGGCAATTGAATATCTGAAAGAAGACTCACAGCTTGTTATTGAAACAACGGGCGGCAGATGTCTGCTGCTTGACACGGCTATGGTGTCACCTAAGGCTATGAAGGATACTCAGGGTGTTGCCTGCATAACTCTTAAGAAAAACCAGAAGATTGCTTCGCTGCGTTTCTATGCTGACGGTGAGTTTGCAAAGGCTTCACGCTATAAGGCTAAAAATCTGCCGTCTGCCGGTGCGGTTCTCAGCAACGAGGATGCTATGAAAAAGAACAATATCACCTTTGACGGTTTCGTTTAATATTTATTAATAAGAACAACTCTCTGACTCTTTTGAGTACGGGAGTTGTTTTTGCGTTTGAAAGATAGTTTTGCATAACGGTGTTGCAATTGTAACAAAATATTCACATTTTCATAAACTTCTAATTATATTGCAGTGTATAATTGTAACGTAGATATGCAGGACTCGGAATGTTTTGTTTTTTTACTTTACAGATTTACATAATGAGAACGCACCTTATTCGGCGAGGACAGATATTGGAGAACCGTTAAGCTATCGGTTAAATAAAAAAGGATGTGAACATAGTTTGGATAAGTCAGAAATTCTTACCGTGAGAAGCTTGTCAGAATACGCAGTAGAAAAGTATGCCGATAAAGATTTCTGCCGTTTTATAAGAGACGGTGAAATCAAAGTGAAAAGCTACAGTGATTTCCACGAGGATGCTTTGAGTGTTTGCAGATACATTCGTTCAAAGAGCTGCAAAAAGATGAATATCGGCTTTATCGGCAAAACAAGTTATGAATATATTGCTTGTCTTACTGGCATGATTTTCAGCGGAAACACAGTTGTGCCATTTGCTCCCGATATTTCGGTTGAGGAAGCAATTGAGCTTTTTGACAACGCTGATATAGAAATGCTTTTCTGTGAAGAAGAATTTGCAGAAAAGGCTCATATGATAAAAAATAACTTCGGCGGACTCAGAGACATAATTTCTCTTGGTGACTGGCAGTGGTTTGAAAACATATATAAGAAATATTCAGCTGATTCTGAATATGCTTCACTTTCAGATATTGAGGTTGAGCCTGAAAGATGTGCACTTATTATTTACACATCAGGCACAACAGGTCAGAGAAAAGGCGTAATGCTGTCACAGAATAACCTTGCAGCCAACTCAACATATGACGCTTATGCTATGGATAACGATGATGTGAGCTTTTCAATTCTGCCCATGCATCATGTTTTCTGCTACGCCTGCGACGTGCTCAAGACCCTTTATGACGGGGGTACCCTTTGCCTCAACGGTCAGCTGCAGAATCTCTATCAGCATATTCTTATGTTCCAGCCCACAATTATGAGAATTGTTCCTGCTATATGCAAATCTATTCTCACTAAGATTAAAGTTACCGAAAGACAAAATCCCACTCTTTCAAAAAGAGAAGCAGCTGAAAAGGTTGTCGGCAAAAACTTCAGACGAATGATTGCCGGAAGCGCCTTCCTCAGCGGTGCGATTATTGACGAATTTGAGCAGTACGGTATCACTGCAAGACAGGGCTACGGCATGAGTGAATGCAGCCCCAGAATTACAACTTCAGACTTTTCAGATAAACTCAAATATTCCAACGGCAGACTTACAGGTGTTGACGAAGTAAGAAGTGTTGACGGAGAAATTCAGGTCAAGGGTCCGAGTGTAATGCTTGGCTATTACAAGATGCCCGAAGAAACAAAAGCTGCTTTCACCGAAGACGGATGGCTTCATACAGGTGACTTAGGTTACGTTGAAGATGACCACATCTTCCTTGTGGGCAGAAAGAAAAATTTGATTATTCTCTCAAACGGCGAAAACATTTCCCCTGAAGAAATAGAGAACCGTTTTGCCGATGAGGGTATAATAAAAGAAATCGTCGTTTTAGCAGAAAACGACAAACTTGTTGCTGAGATTTTCCCTGACGAAGTGCTTGCTGATAGCCTTGGCATCACTGATATTGAAGGTGTAATTTCCGCTGTTATTGACAAGGTCAATATTGACTCGCAGTCCGACAGACAGATTTTCTCCTTCAGACTTCGTGAAAAGCCCTTCCCGAGAACCTCAACAGGCAAGATTAAGAGAACCGAATTTTATTTTAAGGGTAACGAAAACTGATTGTTACCGACAGGAGGACCGGAAGTTATGGTAGAGAAAATTTTACCGACAGGTGAAAAAGTACAAGCCTATCCTATCACAAGCTCGCAGAAGATGATGTATCTTATGTCGCTCAAATACGGATCAGGCTACCCGGTTAACAATATTGGCTATGGCTTTTATTGGCAGGGTGAAATGGATAAGGCTGTTATGAAAGAAGCTATCTATGAAGCGATTGAGCGTTGTGACACAATGAGACTTCGTTTTGTCATGGGCAAGAAGCTTACATTGCTTCAGTATGTAACAGAGAAAAGCGAACTTGTTGTTGAAGACTGGGATTACAGCAACATGACAATTGATGAGGCTGAGGAAAAGATCCTCGCTTTCTCAAGAGAAACTATCCCGATGTATAAGTGTGAACTCCACAGAATTGCTCTTGTAGATTTTGCCGATGGCTATCACGGCATATTTATGAGAATTCAGCACCTTGCAATGGATGCTTATTCACTTAAGGTTTTTGTTAATGACATCATTGACATTTATATGCACAAAACAAGAGGCACTGCTTATCCTAAGCCGATGCGCCCCTACATACCCGTGCTTGAAGATGAGCTCAATTATGAAACATCAAAGCAGCATGAAGATGATAAGCTCTATTGGTACAATTCACTTGCACTGAGCACTGAGCCTATTTTCACAGACTTTATGCTCGACAACAGACTTAAGAAGCAGCAGGTTAAGTACCCTGACAGACGCTTCGCTGATATTCATTCAGGTTTGCCTGATGCTTCGGGCATTAAGTTCAGCATCAGCGCTGAAGACAGCAAGAAGATTATGGATATGTGTGAAAAGAACAACATTTCTGTTTTTGCATATCTTTCAATGGGTGTACGCACTGCTCTTTCCTGCTTCAACGATAATCAGGAAGATGTTTCCTTCAAGATGATTATCAACAGACGTGGTACTCTTGCTGAAAAGAAGTCAGGCGGTATCCGCATTAACTTCCTTCCCATGAGAAGTATTGTTAAGCCCACAGAATCCTTTATCGAGGCAGTTAAAGGCATTTCTGAGGTTCAGAATGAAATGTATCAGCATTCAAGACTTGCTTTCCTTGAGACACTTCACGAAAGACACAAGTCAATGTCAAAGGATGCTAAGTTTGACTCAACCTATGACAGCTTCGGTCTTTCATATCAGCCTTTGATGAAGATGAAAGCAATCGATGAGGAAATGGAAAAGACAGCACGCACTATCTGGTACAACAACGGTGCTATTATGATTCCTCTTTATGTAACAGTTGTTCACAGACAGAATGACGGCGGATTTGATTTCATCTGCGAATACAGAACAGAGCAGCAGGCTGAGTATGACCTTAAGGTTCTCTGCTCTAAAATTGAAAAAGCAATGGTTCTCGGTGCGGAGAACCCTGAAATAACAGTGCAGGAAGTGCTTGATGCAATTGCATTAACTGACGAAGAAAGGAACGGTAAACCCCAATGCAAACAATCGAAAAGCTTATTAACATCCTTGAAAACTACGTGGAAGTTGACGAAATCAAGGCTGAAGACAATTTCAAGTCTGATCTCGGCATGAGTTCATTTGACACCGTGTGTATGATTAATGATATTAAATCTGCTCTTGGTGTTGAGCTTGTTGCTGCAGATTTTGTCAAGAATAAGACAGTTGGTGCAATGGCAGATTATATTGCATCTCTTAAGGCATAAGATATTTTAAATTTAAAAAGGACAGTTACCTTAAATTGGTAGCTGTCCCTTTTATTTTGTCAATTGTGCAGGACTTCTCCGCAATCAATTAACCGTGCGGAAAAGTCACAAACGCAAATAAGCTCCGATTAGGTGGCTCTTATTAACTTCGCCGCTGAATATATTGTGGCTTATTTAAGAGTATATACACAAGGAAAAATTAACCTTTTAATTTTTTGAGCATCATTTTTGCAGCCTTATAAATATCACCGCAGCCGAGAGTAATTATTATATCGCCCTTTTTGGCATTTGAAAGCACGTGTTCAGCTACTTCCTCAAAGGTGTTGAACCAAACACTGCCGGGAATTTTATCGGCAAGATCCTTAGTGTAAATGCCATAGGTATTGACCTCTCTTGAGCCCATAATCTCTGTCATAACGCACTTGTCGGGAATTTTAAGCACCCTGACAAAATCATCAAAAAGAATTGAAGTTCTTGAATAAGTGAATGGCTGAAAAACTGCCCACACAGTGCCGTAACCCATTTTCATAACAGCGTTCAGAGTTACTTCAAGCTCACCGGGATGATGTGCATAGTCGTCAGCTATGGTAATTCCGTCAATTTCACCTAAGATTTCAAAGCGTCTGCCTGCGCCCTTGAATGCGCCTATACCTTTCTCGCACTGCTCAAAGCTGCAACCCGCCTTGACAGCTGCTGCAAATGCTGCAAGTGAGTTAAGAATATTATGCTCACCGGGAATGCCGAGCACGAGATGAGCCAATTTATTACCGCTGCTCATAACATCAAACTCAGCAAAGGCGCCTCTGTTATAGGTTATGTTTTCGGGGTAATATGTACAGCTTTTGTTTTTGCCGAAGCTGATTTTTTCCTTATTTAGATTTTCCACAGTGCGAAGAGTATTTTCATCATCACCGTTGAAAATCACCGTCTTTGATGTCATATTGCAGAATTTGCCGAAGGAAGCAATAATATTATCAAGGTTTTTGAAATATTCAAGATGGTCCTCATCAACATTGAGAAGAATGGTTGTGTCAGGTGAGAGCTTGTGGTAATGATCCTTATACTCGCAGGCTTCACAGACAAAAATGTCACTTTTGCCGGCTCTGCCGTGGCTTTCAATAAGAGGAAGTCTGCCGCCGATAAGGCAGGTCGGGTCTTTTTCAGCTTCAATGAGAATCTGTGAAAGCATAGCAGTTACGGTTGTTTTACCGTGGGTGCCGCATACGGCTATGCAGTCAGAATACATTCTTGTGATTGCACCGAAAACCTCGGCTCTTTCAACACAGGGTACACTGCCGCTTTTTGCGGCTACAAGCTCAGTGTTATCCTTGAGAATTGCATCAGTGTAAACTATAAGCTCGGCGCCTTCTAAATTTTCAGGCTTCTGACCCAAAATAACCTTCATTCCGAGTTCACGCAGTTTAGTGATGTTATCACCGTCATTGTTATCAGAACCGCTTATTTCATATCCCCATGAATGAAGAATTTCAGCAATAGGGCACATGCCTGAGCCACCTATGCCGATGAAATGTATGCGTTTGATTTCTTTTAAAAGATTATCTATATTCATTTCAAAGTAACTCCTTTTAAATGTTCTTCTTTTTATTATATTGCAAGAAACAAAAATAGTAAACACTTTAGGAAAAAATTAACAGTAAAAATTTTTTTGCATAAGATAAAGTATAAGTGAGGAAATGGAGGAGCTTAATGGATAATTTTCTTATAATCGGTGGAGATAAGCGCATGAAGGTTTTATATGAAACCTTACTCTCAAAGGGAATAGAAGCCAGTCATATAGGCAATATGAAGGATTTATCGGCATTCAGCGACTATGATTATTATGCCAATATTATTTTGCCATTGCCTGTCAGCAAAGACGGCAGAAGGATATTTTCTTCTGACAGCAATTTTGAGCTGACTTTTGAAAAACTGACAGAACATCTCATGCCGATTCAAAAAGTTTTTGGCGGAGGATTTCACGGAAGGCTCAAAGCACTTTTTGACAATAAAAAAATTGAATACTGTGACATAATGCTGGATGAAGACTTTATAGAGGCTAATGCTTATCTCACTGCTCAGGGTGCCTTAAGGCTGCTGCTTGAAAATACAGAAGATTACATCACCGGAAAAAAGGTGCTCATTATCGGGTTCGGCAGAGTCGCAGCAGCACTTGCATCTGTGCTTAAGGCAGTGGGACTTGATGTTTACATAGCCGCACGAAGCAGTAAACAGTTGAAGAAAGCTTCGTATTTCGGTTATAAAACGGTGAAACTCAGCAATATAGGTGCTTATATATGTTTCTTTGATTATATATTTGCTACAGTACCGTCAAAGGTATTGTCACTTTATGATATATCTTTAATAAGGGAAGACTGTGTTTATTTTGAACTTGCCTCAGCGCCCTTTTCGGCAGATAAATCTGATTTTGACACGCAATCAAAAAAACACGTCAGCGGTGCTGCTTTACCGGGAAAATATCTGAGCACCGCCTCAGGCAAACTGATAGCGGACTATATTCTGCAGTTCATTTCCGCCAAAAAGGAGTGAATCCATTGAAAACAATCACTGCAGGCTTTGCTCTGACAGGCTCTTTCTGCACCTTTGAGCGAGCCATAAAACAGATTGAATATCTTATTTCAAAAGGAGTTAACATATTACCTATAATGTCCTTTAACGCTTCAGATATTGACACACGCTTCGGTAAGGCTGAAGATTTTGTGAGTAGGCTGGAAAAGCTAACGGGTAACAAGGTTATAAAAACAATCGAGGATGCGGAGCCCATAGGTCCGAAAAATCTTATTGACATACTGGTTATTCTGCCGTGTACGGGAAACACTCTTGCAAAACTTGCAGCAGGCATTTATGACACACCTGTTACTCTTGCGGCAAAGTCTCATCTTCGCAATCAGAAAAGCGTTGTTATAGGAGTTTCATCCAATGATTCTCTGAGTGCTTCTGCAAAGAATATCGGGGCACTGCTGAATTATAAGCATTACTATTTTGTGCCTATGACTCAGGATGCGCCCGAAAAAAAGCCTTTTTCTATAGTCTGCGATTTTGAAAGAGTTTATGACACAATGATGCTCGCTCTTGAGGAAAAACAGATTGAGCCTATTATATTCTGAAAGAGATAACCCACCGAGTGCTGTCGGTGGGTTATCTGCGGTTTAAATGAAAAGATAAAAAATGAAAAAGAAGTTTACATTCTGCTGAAAATATCTTTAATTTCTGCAGCTCTGCCACAAGTCATTTTTCCTTCGGGGCAAGCGCCGTGAACATAGCAGCTGGGGCCGTAAAGCGAGAAAAGATCAGGTGAAATTTTGCGAAGCTTTTTAAGGAAATCGTTAGCAAAAAGCTGAATTTCCCACTGTGCTCTTGTGCAGCATCGAAGACGGAAGAAAAGAAGCATTTCCCTTGCGTTCATAGTTGTTGCAATATCAAGAGTGTTACCGCTGAGCACACAGTAGATGAGTACGTTTTCATCGTAGCCTTTAGCCTTAAGCTCTGTGTAAAGAGCTTTCATATCACTGAATGCCTCATTATAAAGGGCAAGAGCGTCACTGTCTGCTTTGAGTGTTTCGGGGATAACATAAGAATCTCTGTCTGCCTTCATAAGATTGGGAATGCAGATGCTTTGTATTCTGTGCCTTGCAAAGTGAGTCAGACAAGCAAGAGAAACCTTGTTGAATTTAACTGTGCAGTTGTAGCTTTCAAGAGCTCGTGGTCTTGATGAAGACGCCAGCTTTTCCAAAATTGTTTTTATATTCTCTTTATCGCTCACAATTTTATTTGCAGCTGCAGGGGAGTATCCTGCCTCGATGAGGGCACTCAAGGCCACATTCTTTTCACCGTCGGGTGTATATGCTAATATTTCGCAAAGCTCATCAGATGACTTTTCTTCATCATAGGCGAAGCCGTAATCAAGCTCGTCATTATATTTCTGACCTTTAAGATCGAAGTCAATGAAAAGACCGGGTGCAATCTTTTTACACTGCTCAAGAAGTGAAAGACCTATTTCATATATTTCTTTTATTTTTCTGCCTCTGCCGTATATCATTGCGTTGAGCACATTTATAAGCTCTCTGCCGCCTAGGGAACAGAAAAAGTTTGAATAGAAGCAGTAAGGCAGCACAAAGCGTGCATCTTCTTTAGGAATGCCTTTATCAGTAAGTGAGGAATATGCAGTGAAAAGCTTATCCATAACGGCAGAGTACCTTGCCTTATCTTCTTCGCACTTAAAATCGGGCACAAGATAACCGCAGTCTGAGAAATCAACATAACGTCTTGATTTAACAGTGAATGAAGCGAGTCTGAATTCAATCATAAACTGCTCCACAACAACACTGACATTTTCAAAAGCAAGATTAAAGAAGATATGCTCAATTGTTGAGGTGTGGCCTGATTTTGTGACCTTGCCGATGAGCTTGGTGTTTTTTTCTTCGTCGTGACTTCTTTCAAATATTTCAAGAGCTGTTCCGCTCTGAGTGGAAATTCTGCCTGAAGCGGCACATACCTCCTGACCCACATCGGAACAACCTATAACAAAAGCACCGTATTTATTCATAGCTATATCTCTCCTGACAATTTTCTTCACACACTATTGTAATAAAAACACTGTCATTTGTCAAATAAAACTTTTTAAAGGGGGTTGCTGCCAAATATTACTAAAATGTAAGAACTTTTTAAGGAAAAAACATTGATAAATTTATCTTTTGTTGCTATAATTACAAAGAATATGATAATAGGGGTAATGTGGCATGATTAAAAGAAACAGTGAAATGAAAGTAAATCTCAGAGAAAATATGCGTGGCGGTGACGGTACCGTTAAAATTACAGATATACTTGACGCAGGTGAATATAAAGGCAAGAGTCGCCTTTTAGGTGTTATTACTCTTGAAAGCGGTTGTTCAATCGGTGCTCACGTTCACGAAAACGAAGAAGAGGTCTTTTATATAATCGAGGGCACTGCGGTGTATAACGATAACGGTAAAGAAGAAATCCTTTATGAGGGTGACAGCTGCGTTTGCCTTGGCGGTCAGGAGCACTCAATTGCCAACAAAACAGATAAGACACTCAGGCTCTTTGCTGTTATTATGACCTATTGAGGTGCATTATGGGAAAAATGATTGTTATTGACGGCCTTGACGGAAGCGGTAAGGCTACGCAGGCAGAGCTGCTTAAAAATTATCTCAAAGCAAAGGGCTGCGAAACATATACCCTTGACCTACCTTTTTATTCCGACCCGTCAAGCACACTTGTCAAGATGTATCTCGGCGGTGAGCTCGGTGACAACCCCGGCGATGTCAACGCCTATGCGGCATCTACTTTTTATGCTGCAGACAGATATGCAAGCTATAAAAAGCACTGGCAAAAAGAGTATGAGAGCAATAAAATTGTTGTTGCAAACAGGTATACAACCTCAAATGCCTGTCATCAGATGACTAAGCTGCCAAAGGAGCAGTGGGACGAATATCTTCAGTGGCTTTTTGAATTTGAATATGGCAAGCTTGGAATACCTGAGCCGGATTGTGTCATTTTTCTTGACATGCCCGTTGATATTTCACAAAAACTGCTGTTAAAACGCTATCAGGGTGACGAAAATAAAAAGGATGTGCATGAAAGAGATGTTGAGTATCTTTTTGCATGCCACAACGCTGCAGTGTACGCTGCCGAAAAATTAGGCTGGCACAGAGTCATTTGCGGCAAAGACGGTGAACCGCTTAGCGTTGAAGATATTGCAGCACAGGTTTGCCGCATAGCAGAAAGGGAACTTTAAGGTAATGGCTGAACTACACGAAGTTAGACTTGAAGATAAAAAATGGATAAATGAAATTCTTTCCGAGGTTGATTTTTTTACATGTGAATATCCTTTCGGAAATGTTTTTTCCTACGGTGTCAAAATGGATATAACAGTCGGAAACATTGAAGGCTGTCTTGTAACAAAATGTGTTCAGGATGACTATGTTATGTACTGCTGTCCGATTGGCAAGGGTAATATGAAAAAGGCTGTTGAGTTTATATTAAACGATGCAAAAAAAGACGGCAGGGATTTTGAAATTTTCGGCATCTCTCCGGACTCTGCCGAGTTTATTTCAAAAGAATTCAGCGGTGTGTTTGATATTTCACTTGAGAGAGATACTTTTGATTATATCTATCTCAGTGATGACCTTATAAATCTCAGCGGAAAAAAATATCAGCCAAAAAGAAATCACATCTCATTTTTTATGAGAAATAATAATTGGGAATATGAAAGAATTACAAAAGAGAATATTCCTGAGTGCCTTGAAATGAGCAAGGCATGGCTCGAAGGTGCACTTGAAGAATATAAAGCAGACCTTGAAGCAGAGCTGAAAATAATCGAGAGAGTTTTTGATAACTATGATGAGCTTGGCTATGTGGGCGGTCTTCTCAGAGCTGACGGAAAAGTCATAGCGTACACAATGGGCGAAAGAATGACCGATGAAATGTTCTGCGTCCATATTGAAAAGGCTTTTTCCGATATTAGGGGAGCATATCCCATGATAAATCAGCAGTTTGTCAAAAACGAATTGTCAGAATATAAATACATTAACCGTGAGGATGATACGGGGGCTGAAAACCTGAGAAAGGCAAAGCTCAGCTACTATCCTGCAATCCTTGCAGAGAAATATGAGGCGAAGCTGAAAAATGCTTATTAAAGCAGATGAAAAATACATCCCGTCACTTATAAAGCTCTGGAATGAGGTTTTCGGTGACGATGAAAAATATATAAGACTTTTCTTCAAGAAACTTTATTTTTTGAGCGAGTGTTTTGCTATTATAGAAAATGAAGAAATTATAAGCGCATTTTATCTTTTAAAGTGCAGCATAAAGTACGACGGTAAAATCTATAAAGGCAGATATTTATATGCTGCGGCAACTTTGCCCACACACAGAGGCAAAGGTCTTATGTCTGCTTTGCTCAATGAGAGTATAGAATATTCACGCAAAGAGAAGCTTGATTTTATTGCTCTTGTGCCTGCAGGTGACAGCCTTTATGACTATTACGGCAGATTCGGTTTTATAGAGTCGATGTACAAATATAAATACTCAACCAACAGAAGCTGTGTGACACTCAGAGGATATCACGAAATTGATGAGGTCACTGGTTTTTGTAAAATCAGAAATTCGGCAGATAATATGCTTATTTACGATGATAATGGTCTCGAATACGCATTTGATTGTCTGAAATTTTCGGATAATAAGATAATTTGTGCAGGCGAGAAAAGCTATTACATCGACGGTGAGGAGCTTTTCATCGGTGATTATGAGGATAAAGACAGCGTGATGAATTTTCTCAGCTCACTGGGTGGAGAAAGAACGATTTTTTCTAACAGACCTTATGATGATTGTGAGAAAATCAGAAACGGGATGCTGTACACTTTTAATGAGGAACTTAAAAACAAAGAAATTTATATGAATATAGCCCTTGACTAAGGAGGAAATGTTATGATTTACTGTTTTCTTGCAGACGGCTTTGAAGAACTCGAAGCAATTGCACCTATTGATATATTGAGACGTGCTCAGGTTGATGTTGTTACTGTGGGTGTAACAGGTGAAGTTATAAACGGCAGACACGGCATTAAGGTTACTGCCGATTGCACTATTGACAGCATTGAGCTGACAGATGAACTTGAAGGCATCATTCTTCCCGGCGGACTTCCCGGAGCCACAAATCTTGAAGAAAGCTCCAAGGTGCAAAAGGCAATTGATTTTGCTGTGCAGAACGAAAAGCTGGTTTGTGCTATATGTGCTGCACCGCAGATATTAGGACATAAGGGACTTCTTAAAGGCAGAGAAGCTATTGCATATCCCGGTTTTGAAAAGGAGCTTGAAGGAGCAAGTATAAGCAGCAATTATGTTGCTGTTGACGGTAATTTCATCACAGCCAAGGGTGCAGGTGTTGCAACTGATTTTGGCCTTGAAATTGCAGCGGCACTCAAAGGCAGAGAAGTTTCCGATGAAATCAGAGCAGCTATTCAGTGCAAATGATAAAAAAAGACAGCTTGAGGAAAGAGCTAAAACTGAAAAGAGATTCTGTTCACAGCAAAGCAGAGCTGAGTGAAACAATATGTTATGCGCTTTTGAAAACACAGGAGTATTTAAATTGCGAAAGTATTTTTCTCTATGCTTCTTGCGGCAGCGAAGTGAAAACTGACATCATAGCTGAAAAAGCATTTGCCGACGGCAAAAAGGTTGCTTTTCCGAAGTGCCTTGATAAAGACGGAAATATGAAGTTTTATTATGTCAATTCTGTCAGTGAGCTTATAATCGGTTATTACGGCATTATGGCACCGCCCACCTATAATGGGGCAGGTTCGGGAAACGAAAACACGCTTTGCGTTGTGCCGGGAATAACTTTCAGTCTTGACGGGCACCGTCTCGGCTACGGAAAAGGATATTATGACCGCTTTTTAAGTGAGTTTAAGGGTGTTTCTGTAGGCTTATGCTTTAACGAATGTCTTTGTGAAGAAATTCCGACAGATAAATATGATAAAAGAGTCGATTACCTTATCACAGATAAGAGAATATTTAAATTTACATAAAGGAGGAATAATATGGCTGATCGTTTCTATTCTGAGGGCTCAAAAAATAACGGCAGTGCAGGCAGCAGTTTTCCTGCAGGCACTTCACGCCCCTCATCTGTAAATCCTTATACAGCCAAAGCAAATAAGAGCTTAGGCGATTTCAGCGAAAATATTGATTCCAACAGTGTGCGACCCGGTCAGGGTGCATCGGGTACACAAAAAAGGTTTGAGGTGCACATCAACGATTTTGACGATTTTCTCGGCATGCCTGAGCCACCGTCAACACCTGTGCCGCAAAATATTCCCCAGAGAAAGCCTTCTTCTGCTCCCTCTGCAAAAAGACCTGCACAGCCGACAGGTAAGTCACCTGTGCAAAGCGTAAGACAAAATACAGCTAAAACGGTACCTGCTGCTAAAAAAGTACCGGTCAACGCTGCAAAATCTGCACCTGTCAAGAAACTGACGGGTCTTACTTCAATGATGAAGAAGCCTGCTGCTTCGCCTAAGATAGATGTGCGGCAATCTGTTTCAGAGAAATCTGCTCCCGTTAAACCAAGAAAAAGTGCCGTTAAGAGCAGCGCATCGACTAAAAAGCATCTTTCACCTGAACAGCTTGAACGTGTCAAGGCAAAGAGAAGATATAATTTCACAAAGGGCTTACTTGCTGTTTGTGTTTGCGTTTTCTTTATTGCTATTATGACAGTTACTGCTTCAACAATAGCAATGGAAACAATTAACGATATCCTTGTTATTGATAAGAGTGACAATATATCTGCAAACATTACCGTTGAGCAGGGCGATGAATTCATTGATGTTTTTAATAAGCTTGAGAATGCAGGCTTTATCAAACAGAAAACTCTTTGCTATATTTTCCTGATGTATAGAGAATATCAGACCGTTGATTATGAGCCCGGCATATATTATCTTGAAAGCAATGACGGTCTTGAAGTCAACATTGAAACTATGATGGTTAAACGTTCAGGTTCAAAGGATACGGTTCGTCTTACCTTCCCTGAGGGCTGGACAATTGCACAAATCTTTGAGAAGATCGAAAAATATAATGTCTGCAGTGCAGATAAGCTCTATGCTAACCTTGATATGGTTGCCGATCAGTATGACTTCATTAAAGAGATTAATATGAAGTCAGGCAGATACTTAAAGGCAGAGGGCTATCTTTTCCCCGACACTTATGACTTCTTTATTGATGAAGGTCCTACGTCCGTGCTTAAAAAGCTTTTTGCAAACTTTGAAAACAGATGGACAGGTGACTACACTGCACGTATGAATGAGCTTGGAATGACAATGGATGAAATTATCAATATTGCTGCTATGATTCAGCGTGAAGCAAAAAACACTTCACAGATGAGTGTTATTTCAAGTGTTGTTCACAACAGACTTAAAAAGTCATCAACATTCCCCACACTTGATATGAACTCTACAAGAGACTATATCACATCACTCAAGCCCTATAAGCTGTTCAGTGACTTCTATTATGAGCTTTATCTCGGCACATATAACACCTACAGTGCTCAGGGGCTTCCTCCCGGGCCGATATGTAATCCGGGCGCTGCAGCAATCAAAGCAGCCCTTTATCCCGCACAGACAGACTACTATTTCTTTATGCACAGTCCGTCAGGTGAAATTTATCTTGCGAAAACAGCAGATGAGCATCAGGTTAACACAGAGCTCTATCTGTAAAAATGAGGTTATTAAATGTCTGAAATTATAAAAAAGCCTGAGCTTCTGGCACCGGCAGGTGATATGGAAAGACTTCAGGCGGCTGTAAAATATGGCGCTGATGCAGTTTATCTCGGTGGCAAGGCTTTTGGCATGAGAGCTGCACCGTCAAATTTCAGCGAAGAGGAGCTGCCGACGGCAGTTTCTTTTTGCCACGACCACGGAGTTAAGGTTTATCTCACCTGCAATGTGCTGCCGAGAAACAATGAGCTCTGTGAGCTTCCCGATTTTCTCATTAATGCGCAAAAGGCAGGCGTTGACGCACTTATTATCTCAGATGTCGGAGTTTTAGAGTACGCTAAAAAGTATGTGCCGGAAATGGAAATTCACATTTCCACTCAGTCGGGCATCGTCAATTATGCCACTGCAAATGCTTTTTACGCTTTGGGTGCTAAGAGAATAGTAACGGCACGTGAGCTTAAAATGAGTGAAATTGCTGAGATAAGAAAAAACATTCCCGATGATATGGATATTGAGTGCTTTGTCCACGGAGCAATGTGTGTGTCTTTTTCGGGCAGATGCCTTATTTCAAATTATCTTGTCGGCCGTGATGCCAACAGAGGTGAGTGCGCACAGCCTTGCCGCTGGAAATATGCACTTATGGAGGAAAAACGCCCCGGTCAATATTTTCCGGTTTATGAGGGTGACGGCGGCACCTATATAATGAACTCGAAGGATATGTGCATGATTGAGCATATCCCTGAGATGATAAAGGCGGGTATTACTTCCTTTAAAATCGAGGGCAGAGCAAAGTCGGCTTATTACGTTTCAGCTGTTGTCAATGCCTACAGAAAAGCAATAGACGGTTATTTTGAAAATCCTTCAGATGATTACAAACCTAAGCAGTGGATTCTTGATGAAATGCGCAAAATCAGCTACAGAGATTACTGCACGGGCTTCTTTTACGGGGACCCTGCCGACGACGCAAATGTCAGCTATAAAGGCGGATATAACCGTGAATGGGATGTTATGGCAATAGTGAAGCACTGGGAAAACGGTGTTGCCTATTGCTCACAGCGAAACAGATTTTTTGAGTGTGATGAGCTTGAGGCTCTCGAAGTGGGCAAGGCTCCTTTTAAGATAATTGCAAAGGGACTTCGCAATGCAGAGGGTGAAACTATAGAGGCTACACAGCACCCGATGATGGATTTCTCTTTTGAGTGTGAAACACCCCTTGAAGATGAAACCATTCTCAGAAAAGCAAGAACTGAAAAAGAACGTGTTATAATTTAATTTTAGCAGGTGGTAAATTTTACCGCCTGTTAATTTTTTTCTTTTGCATATAATAAAAACGGTGATGAAATATGGATAAACCTTTTGAAGAAAAACTGAAAGTAATGTCCCGTGAGAAATACGGCAAAAGCATTGAAAAATTAGATAGTGATGAATTATATTGTCTAATCGGTGCATATGTTAACGAAAAATGCGATAACCATAAGAAGGATGACCTTAAAAGAAGAAGAGCAGCTTATTTTTCAATTGAATATCTCATAGGCAGACTTCTTGAATCAAATCTTTTTAATATGAGAAATATCGACCTTACCGAAAAAGGCCTCAACGATGTGGGACACTCTCTGAGTGAACTCAGCAAAATTGAAGATTATGCTTTCGGTAACGGTGGTCTCGGCAGACTTGCAGCGTGCTTTCTGGACTCTGCCGCTTCAATTGAGATTCCGCTTGACGGATATGGAATAAGATATAAATACGGTCTTTTCAGGCAAAGCTTTTCCCCTGACGGCTCACAGCAGGAGCATACTGACGACTGGCAGAAACACGGAGACCCTTTCGGCATAAAAAAAGAAGGGGAAAGTGTGCAGGTAAATTTTGCCGATTACAGTGTCATAGCAGTGCCATATGATTACCATATAATAGGCTATAATTTTAAATGTATAAACACTTTGCGGCTTTATGAGTGTCAAGGTGTTAACTGCAATGAAAGTGATGCTGAAAAGATATATGAGCATCTCTATCCTGATGACAGCTCATGGGAGGGAAAACGCCTTCGTCTTCGGCAGCAGTACTTTTTAGCGAGCGCAGCACTGCAGAATATCGTAAACAAATACGGCCTTGATGATATAGAAAACAAAATTAAGATTCAGCTTAACGACACACATCCGGTCATTGCTATTCCCGAATTTATTAATATATGCATAAGACAAAATATGGGTTTTGACGATGCCCTGCTGCTTTGTGAAAAAATCTTTGCATATACAAACCACACTGTTATGCCTGAAGCTCTTGAAGAGTGGGACTGTGAGCTTATGCGGCAGACAATTCCCGAAGTATACGGCATAATTCAGAAAATTAATGATATGGTGCTTTTTCAGTTCAGCAATCATAAGGATATAGATTTTACAAAATGCGCAATTGTCATTGACGGCAAGGTTAAAATGGCAAATCTTGCCTGCTATGTCTGCAGTGATATAAACGGTGTTGCTTCGCTTCACACAGAGATATTAAAGAACCGAGTGCTCTCGCATTGGTATAAAGTATATCCGGGTAAATTCAGTAATAAAACAAACGGCATAACACAGCGTCGCTGGCTCGGTTTATCTAATGTAAGTCTCAGTAACTTTCTGAGTGAACTGTGTGGGTGCGATATTATTGAAGAAATCGAAAAGCTCGAAGAACTGCTGAAATTTAAAGATGACGAAGAAGTAATCAGACAGCTTTGCGAAATAAAAAAAGTCAACAAAAAAGCTCTTTGCCAGTATGTCAAAGAAAATGAAGAAACTGAAATTGATGCTGACAGCGTTTTCTTTGTGCAGGTTAAGAGAATCCATGAATACAAAAGACAGCTTCTCGGAATATTTCTTGCAATACACTTTTATCTGTCTTTTAAGCAGGGTGTAAATAAGAATCTTCCGAATATGACATTTATTTTTGGCGGAAAGGCAGCTGCTTCTTATAAAACAGCTAAATCAATAATCAGGTTTATCAATACGGTGGCAAAGACAATAAACAGTGACGAAAAAGTAAAAAGAAAAATCAAAGTTGTTTTCTGTGAAAACTATAATGTTTCTTATGCTGAAAAAATAATTCCTGCTGCCGATATTTCAATGCAGCTGTCTCTTGCAGGAACAGAAGCGAGCGGTACGGGAAATATGAAGTTTATGCTTAACGGTGCTGTTACACTGGGCACTTATGACGGCGCAAATATAGAAATATGTGAAAAGGCAGGGGAGGAAAACAACTACATTTTCGGTATGCGTGAAGATGAAGTAAGAGAAAGAAAGCTCCGCTACTGCCCAAAAGATTACTATGAGGGAAATGAAGAAATAAAAAAACTTATTGATACCCTCGTTGACGGTACCTTTGGCGAAGAAAACAGCTTCTATGATATATATGACAGCTTACTGAACACACATGATGCTGACAGATTTATGGTGTTGGCAGATCTCAGCGACTTGATTGCCACTGCCGAAAAAGCACTGGCGGACTATAAGGATGAAATAGGTTTTGGCAGAAAGTGTCTTATGAATATCGGCTCTGCGGCATATTTTTCTTCAGACAGAACCGTCAGAGAGTATGCTGAGGAAATATGGTTTAAATGATTTAGTTGCAGCTTCAAAGGTAAAAAGTGCTTTGAAGCTGTTTTTTTAACAAAAAAGTTAAAAAAATTCATTAAAAACAGTTGGCAACCTTCAAATTTTATTATATAATGTATCAGTATAATTATGTGTTACTATGCTTATGGAGGTGTCATATGTCCGGTAAATATTCAGTGTCGCTTGCAAAGATATTGAAGGATCATCAGTTTGAAACCTTATATCTTCCGAAGGATCCGTCAGATATTTTTATTTCTTCCCCTGATGTAAACAGACCCGGTCTTATACTTTCGGGATTTGAGAGCTTCTTTGACAGCGGCAGATTTAATTATCTTGGCAAAACAGAGGTCGAATTTATAAATTCCTTCCCTGAGGAGGAAAGACTCAGCCGAGTTGACACCTTTATGTCCAAGGTGCCTGCATGCGTTGTGGTTACACGAAGTCTTCCCTGCCCTAAGGAAATACTTGAGCTTGCACCAAAGTACGGAGTACCTGTGCTTAAAACTATGGATACAACCTCACGCTCAATGGCTTCAATTATTGCTTATCTTAATGTTGAGCTTGCAGAGCGTATTACTCGACACGGTGTTTTTGTCGAGGTTTACGGTGAAGGTGTGCTTATTCTCGGTGACAGCGGTGTTGGTAAAAGCGAGACTGCCGTTGAGCTTATCAAGAGAGGTCACAGACTTATTGCTGATGATGCGGTTGAAATTAAAAAGACAGGTCAGAAAACAATTGTAGGCTCTGCGCCTGATAATATCAGACACTTTATCGAGCTTAGAGGCATCGGCATTATCAATGCACGCCGAATTTTCGGTATGGGTGCCGTAAAACTGGCTGAGAAAATTGATATGGTTATTCAGCTTGAACCGTGTGACAGCGAAAAGGTTTATGACAGAATGGGTATGGAAAACGAATATACTGAAATTTTAGGTGTTCAGGTTCCCCATACTGTGGTACCAGTAAAGCCCGGCCGTAACCTTGCAGTTATTATTGAGGTTGCAGCTATGAATAACAGACAAAAGAAAATGGGTTATAATGCTGCAAGAGAGCTTATGCATAATCTTGGCATGACCGACGATATAATTCCACAGGAAGATGAAATCAAAATGTGGGGAAATTTTTAAGAGGTGAATAATATGTACAGAATCGGTGTAGATTTAGGTGGCACTAATATTGCAGTTGGTGTTATCAATGAAAATTATGAAATCAAAGCAAAGGCAACTGCCAAAACAAATATGCCCCGTCCTGCAAAAGAAATTTTTGCAGATATTGTCAATTGTGTTAAAGATGCGTGCACAAAGGCAGGAATCACACTCAGTCAGGTTAAGAGCATCGGCATTGGCACACCCGGCTCATGTGACAAGAAAAACGGCATAATTCTTTATGCCAACAATCTTGATTTCAATAATGTTCCTGCTGTTCAGCTCGTTCATGCTGAGCTTCCGGATATTCCCGTTTATATTGAAAACGATGCAAACTGTGCTGCTCTCGGTGAAGCGCTTGCCGGCTCAGGTATGGGTAAAAAGAGCTTTGTTGCAATCACTCTGGGCACAGGTGTCGGCGGCGGTGTAATTATGGACGGCAAGGTTCTTTCAGGCTGTAACGATGCAGGCGGCGAGCTCGGTCACATTTCAATTAAGTTTGACGGTGAAAAGTGCAACTGCGGCAGAGTGGGCTGCTGGGAAAGATATGCAAGTGCAACAGCTCTTGTTAACCAGACTAAGGTAGCTATGCTTGAGCACAAAGACAGCTGTATGTGGGATCTTTGCTCAGGCAATATTGAAAACGCAGGCGGCAGAACAGCTTTTGATGCAATGCGTGAAGGCGATAAATGGGGCAAGGAAGTAGTTGACAATTACATCAGATATGTTGCTATCGGTACTACTGACATTGTAAATATATTCCAGCCTGAGATGCTCTGCTTTGGCGGCGGTATTTGCAATGAGGGAGAAACACTTTTAGCCCCTATAAGAGAATTTGTAGCAAGAGAGCGTTACAGTAAACATCAGGCAGTTCAGACTGAAATTTGCCGTGCTAAGCTCGGCAATGATGCAGGCATAATCGGTGCTGCTCTCGTTGAATATTAATGCGGAGGGTCATATTTTGACTAATCTTATTAAGGTAATTGATTTGCTCGGAGTTTCATATAAAACCGATGAGCCTATGAAAAATCACACGAGCTTTAAGACAGGCGGAAATGCTGCACTGTTTATTGAACCTTCAGATGAAGATGAGCTTATAAAGGTACTGTCAGCTTGCGCTGAAAGTAAGATTGACACTTTCGTCATAGGAAAAGGTTCAAACCTTCTTGTGAGTGATGACGGCATAAAAAATAGGGCTGTCATTCACATTGCGGGTGGCATGGACGAAATTATGCTCGTTGATGACACAACAATCAAGGCAGGGGCTGGTGCATCTCTTGCTTCCCTTTGCAAGTTTGCTTTGGCAAACAGCCTTACGGGTCTTGAGTTTGCCTACGGCATACCCGGTTCGTGCGGAGGTGCTGCGTTTATGAATGCAGGTGCTTACGGCGGTGAAATGAAGGATGTGCTTATTTCATGTGAGCACATTGATAAAAACGGTGTCAAAGGCAGCTTTTCAGGTGATGAGCTTGATTTATCCTACCGTCACAGTGCTTACAGCGGCAGTAACCTCATTATCACATCTTTGACCATTAAGCTTCAAAAAGGTGAGAAGTCGGATATTGAAAGCAAAATGAATGAGCTTATGGGAAGACGAAAGGATAAGCAGCCTCTTGAGTACCCCAGCGCAGGCAGTGTTTTTAAGCGCCCTGTGGGATATTTTGCAGGTGCACTTATTGAGCAGTCTGATCTTAAAGGCAAAATGATAGGCGGAGCAATGGTCAGCAAAAAGCATGCAGGCTTTATAATTAATTATGATAACTGTACAACATCCGATGTTATTGAGCTTATAAAGCATTGTCAGAAGACCGTTAAAGATAAATTCGGTGTTGATTTAGAAACTGAAATCAGATTTGTATTATAAAGAAAGGGGAGGGTGTATATGTCATTTTCTTCTCAGATAAAAGACGAATTAATAAAAATTGATAATATGCCCTCTTGCTGCAGACATGCAATGGCATACGGAATGCTTTTGTTTGGCAGAAGCTTTAATGAAAACGACATTTCCATTATGACAGATAACAGTGCCGTTGGTGATAAATATATTGAGCTGGCAGAGGCCGAAACAGGTGTTAATGCTGAAAAGAGCGTTTCTGAGGCAGGAAAAACAACAGTCAGTTTTCCTGTTCTCACCGACAGAAAAAAAGTTCTTTCCTGCTTTTCAAACTCAGGTAACGAGAAGTTTATGCGCATTGACAGGGGCAATCTTCTCAATGAGAGTGAAAGCGACGACATGGATTATGACTCGATAAACTGCTGCGATGCTGCTTTTCTCAGAGGTGCATTTTTATCCTGCGGCACATGCTCTGACCCTAATAAGAGCTATCATATTGAGTTTGTGGCTCCTTACCGAACTCTTAGCCTCGATCTGCTTAAAATTCTCACGGATTTCGGTCTTAATGCAAAGCATATGCTTCGCAGAGGTATAAATGTCATTTACATAAAAGACAGCAGCAGTATTGAGGATTTGCTGACACTTATGGGTGCTCAGCTTGCCTCTATGGAGATTATGAATATTAAAATCTATAAGAGTGTGCGCAATGTTACCAACAGACGCAGTAATTTTGAGAGTGCTAATTTTGACAGAACGGTTCTTGCTTCGTTTGATCAGGTTGAGTCTATAAAAAAGCTCAAAACCAAGGGTGTTTATCCCACACTGACAGATGATTTGAAGCTCATTGCAAATCTCAGAACAGAGAACCCTGATATGAGTCTTCGTGAGATAGGTGAGCTTTGCTCGCCGCCGCTCAGCCGTTCTGCAGTGAATTACAGACTCAAGCGCCTTATGGAAATTGCCCAGAAAACAGATGATTAAAGAGGATAATAACTTGAATAACAATAGATTTACGGTTCCTCAGGAGGAACTTGAAAAACAAAATGAATATTCGGCTTTAGCTGCTGAGCTTCTTTGCTCTTTGTACCCTGCCGAAAAGCCAAAGGCTTATGTGCATACCTATGGCTGTCAGGGTAACGTTTCAGACGGTGAACGACTTCAAGGGCTTCTCAGGCAGATGGGTTATGATTTTGTCGATTCGGTTGAAGAGGCTGATTTAGTTCTTTATAATACCTGCGCAATAAGAGAGCACGCCGAAGACAGGGTTTTCGGCAATGTGGGAGCGTTAAAGCCGATTAAGAAAACAAAACCGAATATGCTTATAGCTCTTTGCGGCTGTATGATGCAGCAGCAGGCAATTGCTGAAAAAATAAAAAACAGCTATAGCTTCGTTGACCTTGTGTTCGGCACTCATGTGCTTCACAAGCTGCCTGAGTTTATATATAAGCGCCTTTCAACAGGCAAAAGAGTTATAGATATAACCGAGAGTGATGGGGTTATTGCTGAAGGTCTTCCCGTTAAACGTGACGGAACATTTAAAGCATGGATTCCTATTATGTACGGCTGCAATAACTTTTGTTCATACTGCATAGTGCCTTATGTCAGAGGCAGAGAGAGAAGCCGTGATTTTGAGGATATTTTGTCTGAGGTCAGAGAGGTTGTTTCTCTGGGATATAAAGAAATAACACTCCTCGGTCAGAATGTAAATTCATATAATAAAGATCTTCAGCAGGACAAGCAGTTCCCGGCACTTTTAAAGGCTATCAGTGAGATAGAGGGGGATTTTATAATCCGCTTTATGACTTCACATCCGAGAGACTGCACGAAGGAACTTCTCGATGTTATGGCTTCGAGCAATAAGATTGCAAAGCATCTTCATCTTCCTTTTCAGTCAGGCAATGACAGAGTGCTTAAGGAAATGAACAGACACTATGACCGTGAGAAGTATCTGAGCCTTATTAACTATGCTTATTCGGTTATGCCTGAGCTTTCAATAACAAGTGATGTTATTGTGGGCTTTCCCGGTGAAACCTATGAGGAGTTTAAAGACACCTTATCGCTTATTGAAAGAGTAAAATACACTTCACTGTTTACCTTCATTTTTTCACCGAGACCGGGTACTAAGGCATACGCAATGCCTGACCCTGTCTCCCGTGAAGAAAAGGGAAAATGGTTTAAAGAGCTCACTGATTTGCAGGAAAGCATAGCCGGGCGGCGCACTGCTTCAATGAAAGGCAAAACTTACCGCGTACTCATTGAAGAAAAAGCAAAAGGCGAAGGCATGCTTTCGGGCAGAACCGAGGGTAATGTAATAATTGAATTTTCCGGTGATGAAAATCTTATCGGTTCATTCAGAAATGTTAAAGTAACAAATCCGAGAACCTGGATTGTTTACGGTGAATTGGAAAAATAACTACTCGAAAACGGGTAATTATTAATAAATATTTTTATATAAAGGAGTGCCACGAAATGGACATTATTAAACTCACAAGAGAACTTGGTGCTGCAATTCAGCAGGACGAGCGTTACCTTGCTTTCCAGAAGGCTAAGGAAGCTAACGAAAAAGACGACGAGCTCAATGCTCTTATGGGCGAAATCCAGATGATTCAGATGAATTATCAGATGGAAGCATCAAAAGAAGAGCCCGATTCAGCAAAAATGCAGGAATTTGAAGCTGCATTCAACGAAAAGTATGAGCAGTTCATGTCAAATAAGAACATGCAGGCTTATGATGAAGCAAGAGGTCAGGTTGACTCAATGATGAATTACATTATGCAGATTCTCGGTCTTTGTGTTAACGGTGCAGACCCCATGACATGTGAACCCGAAGAAGCTCACGAACATTCATGTGACGGCTCATGCGGCAGCTGCGGCGGTTGCCACTAATCAATCATTTTAACGTAAAAATCACAGGAGGAAAAACAAAATGTCTGAAATGACGCCTATGATGGCTCAATACTTGGAAATTAAAAAGGATTACCCGGATACTATTCTGTTTTTCCGCCTGGGTGATTTTTATGAGATGTTTTTTGACGATGCTCACACAGCTTCGAGTGTGCTTGAACTGACCTTGACGGCAAGAAGCTACTCTAAGGGTGAAAAAGCTCCTATGTGCGGTGTACCCTTTCACTCGGCGGAAAATTACATAGCCCGTCTTGTTAATAAGGGATATAAGGTTGCAATTTGTGAGCAGGTTGAAGACCCTGCAACAGCAAAGGGCATAGTTAAAAGAGATGTCATAAGAATCATCACTAAGGGAAGTATCATTGAAAATGCTCTGCTTGACGAATCAAAAAACAATTATCTTGCAGTCATTTATCTTAATGAAGGCGGTGCTGGTCTTTGCTTTACCGATGTTTCAACGGGCATAGTTAATCTCACTCACTTTGAAGATGCCAACACTATTGAAAATAACATAATGAATGAGCTTGGCACATTCACACCGAGCGAAATTGTGTTGAATGCTGCGTGTGCCGTTAACAAGACAATAGCATCATTTATTTCAAAGCGAATTGAGGCTTCATGCGAAATGCCTGATGAAGCATATTTTGATTATGAAGACTGCTACAGTGCATGCAAAGAGCATTTCGGTGAGGATAAAATAAGAGAATCAGGTTTTGTTTCAGACAGTAAGGCTGTCATTGCTTTGGGCACAGCACTGAAATATCTGAAAAATGTGCAGAAAAACGATCTTCAGAATATAAGAGAAGTCAACTTCTATTCGGATAATCAGTTTATGAAGCTTGATTACAGCACTCTCAGAAATCTTGAAATTATCCAGAGTATGAGAACAGGCGAAAAAAGAGGCTCTCTTTTATGGGTACTTGATAAGACTAACACTGCAATGGGTAAGCGACTTCTCAGAAGCTGGCTGGAAAAGCCTCTTGTCAGCATTGCGCAGATTTCAAGAAGACATAATGCAGTTGGCGAGCTTGTCAGTGACAGCACGATGCTCAGTGAGCTCTGTGAAAAATTCAGCAGTGTTTTTGATGTCGAACGTCTTATTACAAGAGTTATGTTTGAGTCGGCAAACGCTAAAGACCTGAATTCACTTAAGCAGACTCTTGAGTGTATTCCTGAAATCAAGCTAATGCTTCACAACTGTAAAAGTGCATATCTCAGACAGCAATTCCTTAACCTTGATGTGCTCGAAGATGTCCGTGAGCTTATTCATGCTGCCATTGACGAGGATGCACCTTTCTCAATAAGGGAGGGCGGTCTCATAAAATCCGGCTTTAATGCAGAGCTTGATGAGCTTCGCCATATTCAGCAGGGCGGCAAGGAATTTATACTAGATATTGAGCAACGTGAAAAAGAGCGTACGGGTATTCCTAAGCTTAAAATCGGATATAACAGAGTTTTCGGTTACTATATTGAAATAACAAACTCATATAAAGATCTTGTGCCTGATGATTATATCAGAAAGCAGACTCTTGCAAACTGCGAAAGATATATCACCCCAGAGCTTAAAGACCTTGAAAGCAAGGTTCTCGGTGCTCAGGAAAGAATAGTGAAGCTCGAATATGAAATATTCTGCCAGATAAGAAGTCAGGTTGCAAAGCAGTATAGCAGAATTAAAGCAACTGCATCGGCTCTTGCAATAACTGATGTTTTGTGTTCACTTGCAAGTGTTGCTATCAGTAACAACTATGTTTGTCCCACGATTCTTGACGGCACTGCAATAAAAATAAAAGACGGCAGACACCCTGTGGTTGAAGCTGTGCTTGAAGACAGTCCCTTTGTGCCTAATGACACATATATGGACTGTGACAAAGAACGCTGTGCAATTATCACCGGCCCGAATATGGCAGGTAAATCGACATATATGAGGCAGGTTGCAATTATCTGTCTTATGGCTCAGGCAGGCTCTTTTGTACCTGCTTCGAGTGCAGAGCTTTCTATCGTTGATAGCATCTTCACCCGTGTTGGTGCTTCAGATGACCTTGCAACTGGTCAGTCCACCTTTATGGTTGAGATGAATGAGGTATCAAACATCCTGAAAAATGCGAACAAAAACAGTCTTATCATACTCGATGAAGTCGGCAGAGGTACCTCAACCTTTGACGGCATGAGTATAGCAAGAGCTGTGCTCGAATATATCGCTGATAAAAAGAAAATCGGTGCTAAAACCCTGTTTTCTACTCACTACCATGAGCTGACAGAGCTTGAAGGACAGCTTGACGGTGTGAATAACTATAATATCTGCGTTAAAAAGAGGGGAGACACTATAACCTTCCTTCGCAGAATAGTCAGAGGCAGAGCAGACGGAAGCTATGGTATTGAGGTTGCTAAACTTGCAGGTATACCCAACAGTGTTGTTTCACGAGCAAGGGTTATTCTTCGTGAACTGGAGGCTGCTAACCCTGAAAGAACAGGCGTTATTAGCGAATTTATTTCTCAGGAAAGTGAAAATGAATTGCAGCTTTCAATAACTTCGACTCTCGATGACGAAATAATTGATAATCTGAGAAATATTGATATAAATACACTTACACCTCTTGAAGCACTTACAACGCTTCACGAGCTCGTTGGTAAAGCAAGAAGAAGTAATATTTAAAAGAAAGGTTGTGACAGCTTTATGGCTAGAATAAACGTCTTACCAAAACATATCGCAGAGCTTATTGCCGCCGGTGAAGTTGTCGAAAGACCTGCCAGCGTTGTCAAGGAACTTATGGAAAACGCTATTGATGCAGGTGCAACAACAATTACACTTGAAATCAGAAACGGCGGTGTGCGATATATCCGCATAACAGATAACGGCTGCGGAATTGAGCATGATGATGTGCCTAAGGCTTTTCTCAGCCACGCAACAAGCAAGATCAAGGATGAAAATGATCTGAACTCAATTTTCACCCTCGGCTTCAGAGGCGAGGCACTTGCTTCAATTGCTGCAGTGTCGAAGACTGAAATTCTCACTAAAACGGCTGATGCAACGCTTGGCACATCATATGCCGTTGAGGGTGGTGTGCAGACCCGCTATGATGAAGCAGGCTGCCCAAACGGTACCACTATAGTTGTGCGTGATCTTTTCTATAATACTCCCGCAAGAATGAAGTTCTTGAAAAAAGATGTTTCAGAAGCCAATGCCGTTGCCGATATAGTTGACAAAATTGCTTTATCTCATCCTGAGGTCAGTGTCAGATTTATCCGCGAGGGCAAGCAGGCACTTATCACACCCGGTGACGGAAAACTCATGTCAACCATTTATTCTGTTTTCGGCAGAACATTTGCCGAGAGCCTTTTGGAGGTTGACTATAAGCTCGACGGTGTGGAAGTCAAGGGTTTTGTGTGTAAGCCCATGTCTTCACGCCCCTCAAGAGCTATGCAGTATTTCTTTCTTGGCGGCAGATTTATAAAAAGCAGAGCTTGTGTGGGAGCAATGGAAAATGCCTATAAAAACTCCATTATGGTGGGCAAATTTCCGAGCTGTGTGCTTAATATAAATGTCAGACCCGACACAGTGGATGTCAATGTTCACCCTGCTAAAACTGAGGTTCGCTTCAGTGATGAAAGGCGTGTTTCCTCAGCTGTCTATTTTGCCGTGAAATCTGCTCTTGACAGCTTTGACACAATGCCTGAGGTTGATCTTGCCGCAAGAAATAAAGTTATGCAACGAGCAATGCCTGAAGCCGTTCAGCTCAATATGCTCGACGATACACCCACAGTCAGGACTGAATTTTCATCGAGCCCCTTTGCCAAAAAGGAACAGCAAGCTGTTTCAAAGCAGGTTGAGCCTAAAAAGGATTTCTGGCAGAGCATGCCTGCAAAGGATTTTTCAAAAGCAGCAGAGGCTAAACATGAAAAGCCTGCAAGCAAAAAAGATGAAAGTGAGCCCGACCTTATTTCAGGCTTTATGACGGCACAAAAGCAAAAAAGTGCAGAAATAGCTGAAAGAAACAGACAAATTGCAGCAGTGGCAAAACAGCCTGTTAAGCCTGAGCGTTCAGCTTTTGTTAAAGAAGATATAAGTGATAAGCAAAGTTTTCAGCCAAAACCTGCACCTGCCACAGAAACAAAACTTGCTTCTGCGGAGAATAAAATCAGTGAGCAGAAAAATCTTCCGCCTAAGCCATTGAGGCTTTTAGGTGAGGCTTTTAAAACTTATATAATATGTGAATATGACAATAAAGTGGTGCTTATAGATAAGCATGCAGCCCATGAGAGAATAATATATAACAAAATGAAAGAAAACGCTAAAAATAACATTTCATCTCAGGTGCTGCTCACTCCCGTTAAAATTACTCTCAGCAAGACTGAGTATAATATCATCACACAAAATCTTGAAGTCTTTTCAAAAGCAGGTTATCTTATTGAGGACTTTGAGGGTGGGGTAGTGATAGTAAGAGAGTGCCCTATGCTTATAAGCGGTGACGATATTGAAGACACGGTCATTGAAATAGCATCATATCTTGCTGAAAACAGAGTTAATGTTGAAAGCGAAAAAATCGACAGAATACATCACACTGCTGCTTGCAAGGCTGCAATAAAGGCAGGCTATAAAAACTCAACTGCTGAAATGAAAGTGTTGGCAGAACAGGTGCTTTATGACGATGAAGTCAGATACTGTCCCCATGGCAGACCCGTTCTTATTGAACTTTCAAAATATGAGCTTGAAAAGCAGTTTGGCAGAATACAATAATCGGAGATTGATAATGGATAAACCCCTGGTAGTTGTTGTTGCAGGTCCCACTGCGTCGGGAAAAACTGCACTCGGCATTGAAATTGCAAAAAGATTCGGCGGCGAAATTGTAAGTGCTGATTCGATGCAGATTTATAAAAATATGGATATTGCCACTGCAAAGCCTACTAATCAGGAGCTTTCTGAGGCTGTGCATCATCTTATAGGCTTCCTTGATCCGGGCGAAGATTTCAGTGTTGCAAAGTATAAAGAACTGGCAGTAAAAACTATTGATGACATACTCTCACGCGGTAAATTACCTATTGTTGTCGGCGGTACGGGTCTCTATATTGATACTATAATTAACAACACTGAGTTTCTTGACTATGAAAAAAGTGATATAAGAGAAAGGCTTGAAAAGCGTGCAGATACTGAGGGTATCGGGATGCTTTTTGCCGAGCTTGAAAATCTTGACCCCGAAACAGCAAAACGCCTTCATATCAATGATAATAAAAGAATTATCAGAGCTTTGGAGGTTTTTTACTCCACGGGAAAAACAATATCACAGCAGTGTGAGCTTTCACATCTTGCAAAAAGTAAATACCGTTTTTGCATAATAGGTCTCACTGCTCAAGACAGACAGTTCCTTTATGACAGAATAAATCTTCGTGTTGATATGATGCTTAAAGACGGTCTTATTAAGGAAGCTGAGCAGTTTTTTGCTTTGGAGCTCGGCAGTACGGCAAAACAGGCTATAGGCTATAAAGAGATTAAACCTTATCTTGACGGACTGGTCAACCTTGAAGCCGCAAGCGAAAAACTTAAAATGGAAACCAGACGATATGCTAAAAGACAGCTTACATGGTTCAGAAGAAATAAGGATATAAATTGGCTGTCTATTGATACTATGACAAAAGAATGTCTGTTTGAAAAGGCATGCGATATAATCAGTAATGAAAGGTGATTTGGATGAAGCAGAAAATAAAGCTGAATAAAGATGCTAAAATAGCAGTAGTGCTTATCGGTGCATTTTTAGTTGTGCTGTGTATGTATGCAGTGAATGCTTTTTATCTCAGCCATAACGGCACCTTGGAAACTGAATTTATTTTGAACTATAATGAAAACAGCTCTCTTGCAGTGAACGGTTTTGCTGTTCGTGATGAGAGCAAGATTGTTGACGGCAAAAACACTTGTTTGCTAAGCAAAAACGATAATTATGTTTATGTGCCCGTAATCTCTGACAGTGAAAATGTTTCAAAAAAAGGTGTAATTGCTCTTGCTTTTTTGAGTGAAACCGAAGCAAATGCTTATGTTGAAGAGCAGGAACTGAGAGAAAAGCTCGCTTCAATCAAAGAAATTGAACGAAGTGAAGAGCTTAGTTACAGCAATATTCTCTTTTTGAATTCACAGCTTAATCTTAACGTTTCAGGCTATCTTTCATGTGTCGGCGGTTCAGATGTTTCAGATATTGACAGCTATCTTGAAAGCATTACAAATAACATTACTTCAAAGCAGATTGCCACAGGTGAGGACCTTGATTATAAGACCATTATCAATGACTATAACAAGAAAATCAAAGAACTGAAAAGCTCATATAAAATTGTTGATAAAATAACTTCACCCTATGCCGGATATTTTGTCAGCGGTACTGACGGCTATGAGGACACATTTTCTTTTGCAACAGCCGAAAAGAAAAAAGTGGAAAAGGGTCAGGGTGAAAAGCTCGTTTCATCTGCACCTTCAGCTCAGGAAAATATTTACGGCAAAGTTATTCTTCAGCACACTTGGTATTATATTTTTGATGTTGATATTGATGATTCATCTTCGTTTAAAAACGGATATTGGGTCAGTGTCAGTTTTGATGAGTTGGGTCTTAAAGATATTGATATGCAGATTTATGATATTTCTGAGCTGGAAAACGGCAAGGTTACTGTAACACTTAAGTGTACCTCTATGAATGAGGAGCTTTCTAAAATCAGAAAAGAAACAGCGAAAATCACGCTTAGTGAGTTTGATGGCTTTAAAATCAGCAACGAAGCTCTGACTGAAAATGAAGACGGCATTACGGGTGTGTACGCTATAGTCGGCAACATTATGAAGTTTTCGCCTGTCGAGGTTGAGTTTTATGGCGACGGTTATGTTGTTGCAGTCGGCAAAAAGGTTCTTCGTGATGAGAAAAATGAAAAATTCGGCTATTATCATGTGCTCAGACAGTATGATAAAATCATTGTGAAAGGAATGAATCTGAAAGATGGTACCATTGTCGAGTGAAGAGAGATTTAAAAATATTGAACATAATCTTACGGTAATCAGACAAAAAATTGCCTTTGCTGCAAGGGAAAGCGGCAGAAAGCCTGAGGATGTAAAGCTCATGGCAGTTACAAAAACTGTTGAGCCTATATTCATAAACCACGCAATTGAGTGTGGAATTGATTTGATTGGCGAAAATAAGGTTCAGGAGTTCCTTTCAAAAAAGCCCTATCTTAAGCTTGACGGTTGTGAGGCTCATCTTATCGGTCATCTTCAGACAAATAAGGTAAGGCAGATTGTTTCTGAGGTATCTATGATTCAGTCTGTGGACAGTATTAAGCTGGCAAAGGAGATTTCAAAGAGAAGTCAGGCTCTCGGAATTACAACTGAATGTCTTATTGAAGTCAATATCGGTGACGAGGAAAGCAAAACAGGTCTCGACCTTGCACTTCTTATGAATACAATTGAAGAAATATCCGTTTTGCCGTCTGTTAAGATTAAAGGTCTTATGACTATTCCGCCGATTTGCGACGATGATGCTCAGCTGAGTCAATATTTTTATAAAATGCACGAAATATTTGTTGACATAAAGGGCAAAAAGATAGATAATATAGATATGTCTATACTTTCAATGGGAATGTCGGGGGACTATGAAGCGGCAGTAAGACACGGTTCAAATCTTGTCAGAGTCGGTTCCGCAATTTTTGGTCCCAGATTATATTAAAAGGAGATAAATAAAATGGATATTAAAAATATTTTTGGTAAGGTTCAGAATTTAAGGAATTTAATTGACTCTGACACAGATGAGGATATACTTGAAAATGCTGTCAGCGGTGATGACTATGAAGATAGCAAAAAGCCAAGACGTACAGCAAAAGGAATCTTTGATGACGATGAAGATGATGCAACAAATGTGGCTGATTTTTCTTCACCTTACAGTTATTCTCCAACTGCAGCTCTGCCTAAGTTTGACAGTGATTTTTCAGATGAATTTCCGCCTATTAAAGGTATTGATGAAGCTCCTGCACCTTCGGCTGAAAAAAACGGTCCTGTGCTTTTCGATATTAAGTCTGCTCCCAGAGCTTCTACTTCAAAGTTTAAGCTTACATTTATTTCACTTCACGATATTTTTGATGCACGAAATGTTGCAAATCTAATGATGGACAAAAGCTCTATTGTTGTTGTTAATCTTTCACTTCTCAGTGATGAGCAAAGCAGACGTGCAATGGATTTCCTTGACGGTGCAAAATATGTTACTCAGAGTGTTTTTGCAAGGTTTACTGAGAGCATCTGTGCTTTTATTCCGTCAGATATAGAGCTCCACGGAGATTTCTACAATCAGGTTGAATTATAATTAAAACAGTTTAAAAATTAATATAAAGGAGAGAGTAAAATGTCTGACAATAAAATACTGAACTATTCATTTGCATCAGCCGGCAAAAACAAATACTATGCTTCAGAGGTTGATGAATATTTAAGAAGTATCAGTGAAAGCTATGACTCTATGTATAAAAGCTATAAAGCTCTCGACAAAAAAATGAAAGCTCTTGCGCCTGCAATAGAAGAGTATAAAAGTAACAAGAATATTATTGTTTCCTCTATTGTCAGAGCTGAGAAATATTATGAAGATGTTAAAGCTCAGGCAAATGAGAGCTCAGCTGAGATAATTAGAAAAGCAAGTGAGGAAGCTGAAAATCTGTTGCTTACTAAAAAGGCAGAGGCAGAGGCATATCACTATAATCTTACCCACGATGCTGATGAGAAACTTAAGCAGCTTGAAACAGATATTGAAAATCTTGAAAATCATGCTCTTGAGCTTCAGGAAAAGTATCTTGCTCAGACTAAAGAAAAGGCTGCTGAGATAATTGACAATGCAAAAACTAAAGCTGCTGAAATTGTTGCAGCTGCATATCAGGATGCGAAAACAGCCAGACAGCAGAGCGATGAAATAATTACTGCAACTAATGCCGAGCTGCAGAGACTTAAGGCAGAAATAGCTAAGTATAAAAATGAAATTTTCAGTGTTGTTGCAACGATAAAGCCTGCGGTTGATTCCATAACTGCGGATGCTGAGTTTGATTTTGCACCTACAGAGGTTGAGGTTGATACTGACAGCCTTACCGGTGAAATGCCTGAATTCAGCCTTGATATGGAATTTGAAAAGCCTGTCAGTGAGCCTGAGGAGGATCTTTACGAAGACATCAGCTCATTTACTGATCCTGAATTAGCGTTTGCTCAGCCGGAAGGCATTCCTTTCACAGAAGAAGTATATGCTGAAGATAAAACTACAGCTATTCCCGATTTAAGCTCAGGCATTTTCAGCGATGACGAAAATGATGATTCTGTTGTTGATTTTGCATATCACAGTGATTTTGACTCTCTGTTTGAGGGAACGGATAACTAATTTTCGCCTACGGAAGAAGTGATTATTTGAAAAACTCCAAGATTTCTCCAATGAAAATTAAGCTTGCTTCGTTGGCTGCAATTGCTTTGTTGGTCGGGGCAGATCAGCTCATAAAATATTTTGTTGATTTATATCTCAAGCCTTTAGGCAGCGTTGTCGTTATTCCGAAAATTCTGCAATTCAGCTATTATGAAAATGACGGCGCAATGATGGGTATGATGAGCGGAAAAACAACTGTTATGACTGTTTTTGCAGCTTTGTGCCTTATATTGGTTTGTTATATTCTTTATACAGGCAAATTAGGCTACGGCATAGACTTCTGGAGTGTTGTTTTTGTTACTGCCGGCGGTGTGGGTAATCTTATTGACAGAGTTTTCAGAGGCTATGTAATAGATTATATAGAAGTTTTGTTTGTTGATTTTTATATTTTTAATTTTGCTGACTGTCTTGTAACGTGTGCAGCCGCAGTTATAATTATCAGTCAGATATATCAGTTTAAAAGAGATTCAAAGAAAAATAAAGAGGAAGCGAATGCATCAGATGATTAATGCACACATTATTAGTGTTCCCCCTGAAAAAGCAGGGGAGCGTATAGATAAAATAATCTGCAGTGCAGTTGATACACTCAGCCGCAGTGCTGTGCAAAAAATCATAGATGAAGGCGGTGTCAGTGTCGGTGGCATCATTATAAGCAAAAACTATAAGGTACGCCCAAATGACATTATCAAATTGGTTATCCCTGAAGCTAAAGAGCTAGAGGTGACAGCTGAAAATATTCCTCTTGATATACGCTATGAAGACAGCGACCTTTTGGTTGTCAATAAGCCTAAGGGGATGGTTGTTCATCCTGCTGCTGGTAACTATGACGGCACATTGGTCAATGCGCTTTTATATCACTGCAAGGGCAGCCTGTCAGGCATTAACGGTGTTATCAGACCGGGTATAGTTCACCGCATTGACAAAGACACAAGCGGTTTGCTCATAGTTGCAAAAAACGATATGGCTCATATTTCACTTGCCGAGCAGATAAAGGTTCACTCTTTCACAAGAGAATATCAGAGTGTGGTTTATGGCAGGATGAAGCAGGAAAGCGGTACCGTTGATGCACCTATAGGAAGACACCCCGTTGACAGAAAGAAAATGACTGTCACACCGAAAAACTCAAAAAATGCAGTTACACACTACAGTGTTATTAATGAATACAGAGACTTTACTCATCTCAGACTTCGTCTTGAAACGGGCAGAACCCATCAGATCAGAGTGCATATGTCTTATATCGGTCATCCTGTTGCAGGGGATGCGGTTTATGGCCCTAAAAAAGTAATTGAATATCTTTCGGGTCAATGTTTACATGCAGGTTTAATCGGCTTTAAGCACCCGAAAACAAATGAATATATAGAGATAAAAAGTGAATTACCTGAGTATTTCACAGATTTTCTCAGGAGGATTGGTAACAATGGTTAAAGAAAAAGAAAAAATCGATTTGTCGTCATGGCTTCTTGCAAGTGATATTGACGGCACAATTAACGATAAAACAAGAAGATTGGTTCAGCGTAACTATGACATGGTGCATAAGTTTGTTGACGAATTTGGCGGTAATTTTACTTTGGCTTCAGGCAGAAGCCCTGAATCAATGAGAAAACACTTCAAGCGCCTTGATATACCTGACGGAAAGGCTGTTGTTTTAAACGGCGCAGGCATTTATGATTTTGCCACAGAGCAGATGATTTGGCAAAGTCCTCTTAATGAACACTGTATCGACATGGTCAGAAAGAGCGTGAAGAAATTTCCGTTTCTTGCTTTTCAGGTTGTTTCAGATAAAGCTGTTTATCTTTTCAGACCTACACCTGCTTCAAGAATACTTGCAATAAATGCAAAAAAAGAAGTCAAATATTTTTATGATTTTGAAAAAATTCCGAAAGAAAACTGGTATAAGGTTATTTATTCCGGTTTGCCCGCTCAAATGAAATTGCTTGAAAAGTATATCGTCAGCATGTCAAACACAACAGATAATCTTATGTACTCCTCGGTTTGCAGCTATGAGATGGTTAACGAAGACACAAATAAAGGTGTTGCTGTTCTCAAGCTCGCTGAAATGCTTGGTGTAGATAAGAGCAAAACCGCTGCAATAGGAGATTATTTCAATGATTATCAGATGCTCAAGCGTGTTGCCCTTCCTGCGTGCTGCGGTCAGGCTCCTCAGGGCATGAAAAAGATAGCTAAGTTTGTTTCTTGTCACTGCAATGACGGTGCAGTTGCAGACTTAATTGAATACATTATAAAAAACCATAGTAATTTTTAAGGAGGATTAATATGGAAGACAGTAAAAAACTCTCACTCAAGAAGATTGCCGTTGATGTGCGTAAAGGCATTATCGAAGGCACCTTCAACGCAAAATCAGGACATCCCGGCGGATCGCTCTCAATTGCTGATATTATGACTTATCTCTATTTCAGCGAAATGAATGTTGATCCGAAAAATCCTGCTGACGAAAACAGAGACAGACTTGTTCTCTCAAAAGGTCACACAGCTCCTGCACTTTATGCTGCACTTGCTCACAAAGGATTTTTTGATGTTGAGCTTCTTAAGACACTTCGTAAGCCTGACTCAATGCTTCAAGGTCACCCCAGCATGAGATATACACCCGGTGTTGATATGAGCACAGGCTCACTTGGTCAGGGCATTTCAGTTGCTTGCGGTATGGCTCTTGCAGGCAAGCTCAAGGGCAAGGACTACAGAGTTTATGTACCCCTTGGCGACGGTGAAATTGAAGAAGGTCAGGTATGGGAAGCTGCAATGTTTGCAGGAAACCGTAAGCTTGACAACCTTTGTGCTATAGTTGACTATAACAATCTTCAAATTGACGGCACTCTTGATGAAGTTAACTCACCTTATCCCATTAAGGAAAAGTTTGAATCCTTTGGTTGGAACGTAGTTGAAATCTGCGGTCACTGCTTTGATCAGATTGAAGATGCTTTTGAAGCTGCTAAGGCTTGCAAGGGCAAACCTACCTGTATTGTTGCCAAGACAGTTAAAGGTAAAGGGGTTTCATTTATGGAAGACAAATGTGACTGGCACGGCAGTGCTCCCAATGCTGAGCAGTATGCAATAGCAATGGATGAGCTTGACGAAGCTGCAAAGAGCTTGGAGGTGTAATTATGGCTGATGTAATCAAATGTGCAACCCGTGATGCTTACGGTGCTGCTTTAAAGGAACTTGGCACAAGAGATGATATTCTCGTGCTCGACGCTGACCTTGCAAAGGCAACTAAGACAATAACATTTAAAAAGGAATTCCCTGAAAAGTTTATTGATTGCGGTATTGCTGAAGCTAACATGATGGGTGTTGCTGCAGGTCTTGCCACTGCAGGATACACAGTTTTTGCTTCAAGCTTCGCTATGTTTGCGGCAGGCAGAGCTTTTGAGCAGGTAAGAAACTCAATTGCGTACCCGAAGCTCAATGTTAAAATCGGTGCTACTCATGCAGGTATTTCTGTTGGTGAAGACGGTGCAAGCCATCAATGCTGCGAAGATATTGCTCTTATGCGCTCAATTCCCGGTATGGTTATTATCAACCCTGCTGATGATGTTGAGGCTAAGGCTGCTGTGCACGCTGCTGCAGCTCACAAAGGCCCTGTTTATATGCGCTTTGGCAGACTTGCAGTGCCCCGTGTAAATGCTGAAGACTATAAGTTTGAGCTTGGCAAGGGTGTTGAGCTTAAAGAGGGTAATGATGTAACTATTGTTGCAACCGGTCTTATGGTTAACGAAGCTCTTATCGCTGCTGAAACTCTTAAAAACGAAGGCATTGATGCAAGAGTTATTAACATTCATACAATTAAGCCTATTGATAAGGATATCCTTGTTAAGGCTGCTAAGGAAACAGGTGCAATTGTTACAGCTGAAGAGCACAGCATTATCGGCGGTCTCGGCAGTGCTGTTACAGAGGCTCTCGCTGAGGAATATCCCGTTCCTGTTGTAAGACTTGGTGTAAACGATACTTTCGGTAAATCAGGTCCTGCTCTCGAACTTCTCAAGATTTTTGGCCTTGATGCTGCTAATATCGTAGAAAAAGCTAAGAAGGCTGTTTCTTTAAAGAAATAATTTATCCTGAAAGGAATTATAACTATGAAAGAAATCACTAAAGATATGTGCATCGGTGACATTCTTGATGCAGACGGCGGTACTGCTGTTTTCTTCTTTGAAATGGGTATGCACTGCCTTGGTTGCCCCGCTTCAAGAGGCGAAAGCGTTGAAGAAGCATGTGCAGTTCACGGCGTAGATTGTGATGCTCTCGTTGCGAGAATTAACGAGTATCTCGCTTCAAAATAAGTATCATGTCGGAGCCACCTTTCAATGGGTGGCTCCCTTTGTTGAGGTAGATTTATGATTAAACTTGATGCTCGTCTGAGTGCCGTTGCCTCTCTTGTACGTGAGGGAGTGCGTGTGGCAGATATAGGCACAGACCACGCCTATCTGGTGGCATACCTAATTAAAAAGGGAATATGTCCTTGCGGCATAGCTGCAGACCTGAGAAAAGGTCCTCTTGAAAATGCAAAACAGACTGTGATTGATGAAGGCCTGTCTGATAAGGTTGAGCTTATCCTTTCTGACGGACTTCAGAATATTGAAGACAACTCCTGCGACGATATTGTTATTGCAGGAATGGGTGGCAATTTAATTGCCGAAATTTTATCAAAAGCTCAGTGGATAAAAAACGAAAATATAAATATTGTTGCTCAGCCTATGACTCATGCTGAGGTCTTAAGGCAGTTTTTTATTGATAACGGTTTTGAGATAACCAAAGAAAAAACTGCAACTGACGGCAGACACTATTACTGCATAATGTCAGCTCACTATGTGGGTACAAATAAAAAGCACGATATTTCTTACATATATACAGGTCAGCTTTTTGAAAGCAGTGACGAAATAACCTATAGATATATTGAAAAAATGCTGACAACACTTAAAAAGAAACACTCTGCACTTATCATTGCAGGAAAGCCGGATGAGGAAAATCTCGGCAGAATTATTGATGAAATTAAAAATAATATGGAGAAAACAGAATGGTTACTGTAAAAGATATTTCCGATTTTATTGATTTACTTGCACCTTACAGCACAAAGTGTGAGTGGGATAATTGTGGGATATTGGTTGGTGATGAAAGTAAAGAAGTGCATAAAATCGGCTTTGCTCTTGATTTAACATCCGAGACGCTCCGTGATGCAATTGAAAACAAAGTGGATTTGATTGTTACTCACCACCCGATTATTTTTAAGGCACAAAAGAATTTTCTTAAGGGTAATTTGGCTTATGAGCTTGCAAGCCACGGCATCAGTGCTGTGAGTGCGCACACATGCTTTGACTGTGCTGTCGGTGGTGTAAATGACATTTTATGCAATATACTTGACATAAAAAATGCTATCGGTGTGCCATCACAGGAATGTGTTTGCCCCATGGCAAGAATAGGTGATATTGAAGAAATGAGTTCAGCGGATTTTGCTAATAAAGTAGCTAAAAAGCTCGGCACTGTCTGCCGTGTTGCTGACAGCATGAACATGGTAAAAAAAGTTGCTGTCTGTGGCGGAGCTGGTATGGATTTCTTTTTTGAAAGTGTGAAAATGGGTGCTGACGCTTATGTTACGGGCGAAGTAAAGCACCACGAGTTTTTAATGGCAAAGGATGTGGGTGTTACCGTAATTGAAGCAGGACATTTTGAAACAGAAAATCCTTCTATGGCATATCTTAAAAAATATATTGAAGAAGAATTCCCGGATGTTGAAACAGTGCTTTTGAAGCAAAGCAATCCTGTTAAGTTTATAGATTAAGGTTATTATAGGTGATTTATGGCTCTCGACGGTTTATTTCTAAGCAAAATTAAAGATGAACTTCTCACTAAAGCTGTGGGACTGCGTGTTGATAAGGTCAACCAGCCCACAAAAGATGAGATAATTCTCAATCTCAGAGGAAAAGGATGTAATTATAAGCTGCTGTTATGTGTGCGTGCAGACAGTCCGAGGGTTCATTTTACTTCTCACAATATTGATAATCCACCTGTACCGCCAATGTTTTGCATGCTTCTTCGCAAGCATCTTACAAGTGCTATGGTTAAAAATATCCGTCAGCACGAAAGTGACAGAATACTGTTTATTGACTTTGACGCAACAAATGAAATTGGTGACAGGGTTGAGCTTACGGTTTGCATTGAGATAATGGGTAAGTATTCAAACCTTATTCTGATTTCCGGGGAAAAGATAATTGACTCTGCCAAAAGAGTTGACTACACAACTTCAAGCGTCAGACAGATTTTACCCGGACTTGATTATCAGCTTCCGCCTTCTCAGGATAAACTGAGCCTTGAAAATGAAGATATTACTGTAATTGTCGACAGAATACTCTCATATAAGGAAAAACATCTCTCCTCAGCGATTATTAATTCGCTTCAGGGCGTGTCACCTGTTGTCAGCCGTGAAATAGCTTCAAGAGCCGCAGGAGATGATATAGCTGTTAATGCACTGACAAATGAGCAGATTAACAGGCTCACCTGTCTGTTAAGTGAAATTAAATCAAAACTTCACAGCGGCAGTGAAGTTTATATGCTCTGTGAAAAGAACGGAAAACCAAAGGATATTTCCCACATCCATGTCACACAGTATGGTGATCTGCTTGAAGTCAGGAAGTATGATAGCTGCTCGGAATTGCTCGACGATTTCTATTTTGAAAGAGACCGACTCAACAGAATTAACCACAGAGCCCACGAACTGCTTAAACTGCTGAATAATCTGCTTGAAAGAACTGTGAGAAAGCTTGCACTGCAGCGAGAAGAACTCAAAAAGTGTGAAGACAAAGAAAGTCTTAAGCTTTACGGTGAGCTTATATTAGCTAATCTTTACAGATTGGAAAAAGGGGTCAGTTTTTACGAGGTTGAAAATTATTATGATAACTGTAATATTATAAAAATACCTTGCAATCCTGCACTTTCACCAACTGAAAATCAGAAGAAATATTATAAGGAATACCGCAAGGCTCAAACAGCTGAAAAAATGCTTGCTGAGCTGATTGTGCAAGGGGAGCAGGAAATAATTTATCTTGAAAGTGTGCTTGATGAGCTTTCAAGAGCTGACACAGACAGCGAAATATCCGCTATACGCCTTGAATTGCAGGCGGGTGGATATATCAAGAATATAAAAGGTAAAAAGAAAAAGCCTCCAAAGGAGCTGCCACCTATTGAGTTTAAATCAAGCGACGGATTTAAAATTCTCGTGGGCAGGAACAATGCGCAGAACGAAAGACTTTCACTTAAAACAGCGGCAAAAAATGATATGTGGCTTCACACACAAAAAACTCCAGGCTCTCATGTCGTTATTTTTGGTGAAGGCAAAGAAATATCAGATGAAGCTATTGAAGAAGCGGCAGTTATTGCGGCTTATCACAGCAAAGCAAAGGATTCTTCACTTGTACCCGTAGATTACACGAGAGCAAAGGCGCTTAAAAAGCCGAATGGCGGAAAGACCGGTATGGTTATATATCACGAATACTGGACAATAATTGTTAACCCGGATAAGGAACTTGTTGAGAAATTAAAAGTATAATATAAAGGAGGGATAAGATGTCGTTTACTCATTTGCATCTTCATACTGAATACAGCTTGCTTGACGGAGCTTGCAGGATAAACAAGCTTATGGACCGTGTGGCTGAACTCGGTCAGAAAAGCGTTGCAATAACTGATCACGGTGTTATGTACGGTGTTATTGATTTCTATAAAGCTGCAAAAGAAAAGGGTATTAAGCCCATTATAGGCTGCGAATGTTATGTGGCATCCCGTTCAAGGCACAATAAAGTGCACGGTCTGGATAATCAGCGATATCATCTTGTTCTTCTTTGTAAAAATAATGTTGGATATCAGAACCTTATTGCTATGGTCAGCAAGGCATGGACAGAAGGATTTTACACAAAGCCGAGAATTGACCGTGAACTTCTTGAAAAGCACAGCGAAGGTCTCATTGCCCTTTCGGCTTGTCTTGCAGGTGAAATTCCTCAGCTCCTCTTAAGAGGTGATTATGACAAGGCAAAAGAGACAGCTTTGTGGTACCGTGACCTTTTCGGTGCAGGAAACTATTACATCGAAATTCAGAATCACGGACTGAGAGAGCAGCTTGATATTTTGCCTGATTTAGTGCGTCTCTCCCGTGAAACAGCTATTCCTCTTGTTGCGACTAATGACGCACACTATATAAATAAAGAGGATTCCTCTGTGCAGCAGGTGCTTATCTGTATTCAGACAAACCATGTTTTAGGTGAAGAAACAGGTCTCGAATTTACAACTGATGAGTTTTATTTAAAGAGTGAACAGGAAATGCGAGCCGCTTTCCCTGAGCTTCCCGAAGCTATTGAAAACACATCTCTTATAGCAGAAAAATGTAATGTTGAGTTTGAATTCGGCAACACGAAGCTTCCACATTTCGAGGTACCGAATAATCTTGATCATTTTGAATATTTCAAAAATCAGTGCTTCTTCGGCCTTTCAATGCACAAGGGCGAAAATCCTCCTCAGGAATATATAGACAGACTGAATTATGAGCTTGAAGTTATCAATAAAATGGGATATGTTGATTACTTCCTCATAGTACACGATTTTATCCGCTACGCAAAAAGTAAGAATATACCCGTCGGACCGGGCAGAGGCTCAGGTGCAGGCTCGCTTGCTGCCTACTGCATAGGAATTACAGGCATTGACCCGCTTAAATACAACTTGTTGTTTGAGCGTTTCCTCAACCCTGAAAGAGTAAGTATGCCTGACTTTGATATAGATTTTTGCTATGTCAGACGTCAGGAGGTTATTGACTATGTCATAAGAAAATACGGTGACGATCATGTTGCGCAGATTGTAACCTTCGGTACTATGGCAGCCAGGGGAGCGGTGCGTGATGTCGGCAGGGTACTCGGAATGCCCTATAATGTTGTTGATGAGGTAGCAAAGGCAATTCCTAACGAGCTAAAAATCACAATAGACAAGTCGCTGAAATATTCAGAGGATCTTAAAACCCTTTACAGCACCAATGATGATGTTAAAAAGCTCCTTGACATTGCAAGACAGGTTGAGGGGATGCCCCGTCATGCTTCAACTCACGCTGCAGGTGTTGTTATCACACGTGATCCTGTTTCTTCATATGTGCCCCTTGCGGTCAATGACGAAAGCGTTGTAACACAGTTTACAATGGTCACACTGGAAAATTTGGGGCTTCTTAAAATGGACTTTCTCGGTCTTCGTACCTTGACTGTTATTGATGATGCAGTTAAGCTTATTAAGAGGTCAAATTCCGATTTTGATATAAATAAAATTGATCTAAAGGACGAGGCAACCTTTGATATGCTTTCACAAGGCAGGACAGATGCGGTTTTCCAGTACGAATCTGCAGGAATGAGAAGTGTTCTTTCACGTCTTAAGCCTCAGAGCCTTGAGGATCTTATTGCTGTCATTTCTCTGTACCGACCGGGCCCGGCTGATTCTATTGACACATATATTCACAACCGTCATAATCCTAAGGACACAAAATATAAATCCGAGCTTCTCAGAGATATACTTGATGTTACCTACGGCTGCATGGTTTATCAGGAGCAGGTAATGGAAATCTGCCGTAAGCTCGCAGGCTATTCCTATGGCAGAGCTGACCTTGTGCGCCGTGCCATGTCAAAGAAAAAACTTGATGTCATGGAAAAAGAAAGACAGAATTTTATTTACGGACTCAGAAATGATAAGGGTGAAACCGAATGCTGCGGCTGTCTTGCAAACGGTGTGTCAGCAGAAACAGCCAATGATATTTTTGATGAGATGTCAAATTTTGCCAAGTACGCTTTCAATAAGTCGCATGCAGCTGCCTATGCCTATGTTTCATATCAGACTGCATGGCTTAAGTGTCATTATCCGTGTGAATTGCTTGCTGCAACTCTGACAAGTGTTCTTGACTCGAGTGCAAAGGTTTCAACTTATATTGCTGAAGCAACGAGGCTTGGAATTAAAGTGCTTGCACCTAATGTCAACAGCAGCTTTGAAGGCTTTACAGTTAAAAACGGAGCAATACGCTTCGGATTGCTTGCAATAAAAAATCTCGGCAGAGGCTTTATTAAAACGATAATCGATAACCGTGAACAAGGCGGCAAATATACTGATTTTTATACCTTCTGCAAAAGAGTTTACTCAAAGGAATTTAACAGAAGGGCAGTGGAAAGCCTGATTAAGTGCGGCGCACTTGACGGCCTTGGTCTTAACCGCAATCAGATGCTGCATATGCTGCCTGCGATTATATCTGATCTTGATGCTGATAAAAATAAAAATGTTGTCGGTCAGATAGGTTTTTTTGATGAGGACTCAGGATTCTCATATTCAAATGAGTTTGAAGCACCGGATATTGAAGAAATGCCTTATAATGAATTGCTTTCACTTGAAAAGCAGATAACGGGACTTTATATTTCCGGGCATCCTATGGATGAATATAAGGATATTGCAAAGATAGTCAATGCTGACATTATTGCGGATATTCTTGAGAGCGATTCATCTTTCGGCTCAAAATATAAGGATAATTCAAAGGTCAGACTTTACGGCATTATATCTAAAGTTGAAAAGAAAAGCACTAAGAGCAATTCTACAATGTGCTTTGTAATTTTAGAGGATCTCAGCGCATCAATAGAGTGCATTGTTTTCTCAAGGCAATACGCTGAAAGAGTTCATCTTCTGCAAGCAGGCAATATAGTTCTGATAAACGGTAGACTCAGTCTTCGTGAAGACAGAGAGCCCAGCGTTGTTTGCGAGACTATAGAGCCCAATCCTAAAAATATTCTCAAGCAAGAGATAAAAAAAGAGAAAAAACAGCGTAAGGGCATTTTCCTTCGTGTTGAGAATGCGGAATGTGAAGGCATGAGTAAAATCAAAACTCTTATTGATATTTTTGAAGGGGACTTTCCTGTGTATATTTTCTTTAAAGACACGGGAAAATATGAACGTATGGGTTTTGTCAGAATGAACACACCTATGTGTGCTGAGTTTAAAGAAATAATCGGTGACGAAAATGTTGTCGTCAGAGGTTAAATCTTGTAGATTTTATGGATAAAACTTGACTTTTGCACTTTATAGTGTATAATATTCGTAATAATTTAAAAACATATTTAACAAACTCTGTGTGGATATTGTTTCACGGTGCATGGTGCACTATGGAGAGTATAGGAGGACGTAATAATGGTTAAAACAATTGGTGTATTAACAAGTGGTGGCGATGCACCCGGTATGAATGCTGCTATTCGTGCTGTTGTTCGTGCTGCTTGTGAACTTGGAATGAAGGTTTACGGCGTAAACAGAGGCTACAACGGTCTTATGGAAAACGATATGTTTGAAATGAATCTTCGTTCAGTTTCAGATATAATCAACAGAGGCGGCACAATTCTTTATTCTGCAAGAAGCCCTCGTTTTAAGACTGAAGAAGGTATGCAGGATGCTATCGATGCCTGCAAGGAAAGAGGTATTGAGGGTCTTGTTGTTATCGGTGGTGACGGCTCTTTCAGAGGCGCAAGAGACCTTTCACTTCGTGGCATTCCCTGTGTTGCTATACCCGGCACAATCGATAACGATATCGGCTGCTGTGATTACACAATCGGTTATGACACTGCAATGAACACTATTATGCAGATGGTTGACATAATCAGAGACACTGCTGAGTCACATGACCGCTGTGCTGTTGTTGAGGTTATGGGCAGAGGTGCAGGTTACCTCGCACTTTCAGCAGGTATTGCTTGCGGTGCTACTTCCATACTTATTCCTGAAGTACCCTATGATTTTGAGCGTGATGTTATCGAAAGAATGAAGAGAACTCAGAAGAGTAACAAGGTTCATTTTGTTATTCTTGTTTCAGAAGCTATCGGTGGCGTTGAAGACATGGCAAAGAGAATTCAGTCAGAAACCGGTGTTGAAGCAAGAGCTACAATTCTCGGACACGTTCAGCGTGGAGGTTCACCCACAGCAAAGGATAGAATTGTTGCAAGCCAGATGGGTTATCACGCTGTTCAGCTCCTCAAAGAGGGTATCGGCAACCGTGTTGTTGCAATGCAGAAGGAAAAAATTCTCGATTTCGATATTTTCGAAGCTCTTACAATGAAAAACTCAGTTGATCTTGATATGTACAAGATGAATCTTGATATTTCTATCTAAGGTTTTCAGATAATAAATAAGGGGTCTGTTGTTGCAGACCCTATTGTTTTAGAAGGTGAAATGTATGGCTGACAGCAAAAAGAATGTGCACCATGGTCACAGGCAAAAGGTAAGAGACAGATATTATGAAACAGGACTCACAGGTATGCCTGACCATAACATCCTTGAGTTTCTTCTGTTTTTCGGAATACCGCAAAGGGACACAAATGAAATGGCACATGAGCTTATTGACAGGTTTGGTTCATTTTCAGGTGTTCTTGAAGCAAAAAGAACGGATCTTCTCGACGTTAAGGGTATGACTGAAACTGCTGCCTGTCTGCTGACGCTGTTTTTGCCTGTATATAAAAGATATGTCGAAGATATTCATAAGAAAAGGCCTGTTCTTGCAACTAAAAAAGAATATATCAAATATCTTAAGCATCTGTATCTTGATAGTCCTAACAATGAGAGAATATATATACTTTGCTTCGATTCTAATAACAGACTCATTGCCTGCAGAAAGATAAGTGAGGGTGATTTTACATCGGCACTTTTTGATATAAGAAAGATTGCAAGTGCTGTTCTTGAAGTAAATGCAAAAAAAATTGTTTTATCTCACAATCATCCTAACGGTTCTCTTGAGCCATCACGGGATGACTGCAATATTACAGCCGAGCTCAGAGATTTGCTCAGTCTGCTTAAGGTCAAGTTTGTTGACCACGTAATTATTACCGATACAAGTCATTTTTCAATGAGCAGTTCGGGAAGGTATACTCACCTTATAAACGGAGGAGAGCCGCTTATTTAATTACATAGAAAAATTCACTCGGCACTGAGTGGATTTTTTATCTTATTTTGCATAAAGCATACCTACAATATAATTTCTTATCCTGCAGGGGAAAACTCTGCAAAGCACACTGAGAAATTTATAAGTTACTCCTATGGCGTAAAGGGGCTTGACATTCTTTTTCAGGGCAATTTTTGCTATGTACCTGCCTGCAACATCAGGCTTCATGCCCTTTTGCTCATCTTTTTCCATACTTGTAACACTGCGTGAAATTCTGCCTTCATAGACATCGTCGCCTACGTTTGTCTTCTCCCTTGCATTGGTAAAGCCTGTGCAGATATCGCCCGGCTGAATTGAAGCAACGCTTATACCGAAAGGCTTCACTTCGTTAGCTAATGCGGCAGAGTACGAATCAATAGCAGCCTTTGAAGCAGAGTAAAATGTCTGGAAGGGTATGTGTGCTACTGCTGCAACTGAGCTGATATTGACAATTCTTCCACTGCGGTTTTGCCTTAAATAGGGGATGAATATGCGGTTGACATTGACGGTGCCGAAAAAGTTAACTTCAAACTGTGATTTTGCACTTTCGAGAGTAGTGAATTCCACTGCACCTGAAATGCCGAAGCCTGCGCAGTTTATAACTATATCGACCTTACCTTCAGCTTTGATGATTTCTTCTGCGGCGTTTTTTATATCATTTTCCTTTGTTACATCTGCCCTGATATGTTTTATGCCGTCTGTGGGAATTTCTCTACGGCTGAGCTCATACACTGTGCAGCCCATATCCTTTAAGGCGATGGCAGTTTCTTTTCCTATGCCTGAGTTACCGCCTGTAACAACTGCGATTTTCTTATTCATATCAATCACACTCCTTTGATTATTCTATAATAAATGACATTAGATGTCAATAATGTTTTATTTTTGTTGACTTTGATTTGATAAGGGTTTATAATTATGTAAATATTATATATGAATGGAGAAAAATAATGACCACCAAAGAAAATAAATACGGAAAGCTTATAAAGGTTCTGCAGATTTTGTCCTTTGCTTTTATCCTTGCTATGCTTGTGACATGCGCAGTGTTTCTTGTAAAAAATGACATCTCTGTGAGTAATGTCAGTGCACTTACTCAATATCTTACAGGTGGTACTCTTACAGTTGCGGCGATTATAGTAGGTTTCAGCGTTATAAAATCCTTTGCACTGATTTTTCCTCCAATTGTATTGTTTGTTATTTCAGGCTTGATTTTTGATAATCTGCTAACTGCAGTGGCTGTTAACTTTGTTGCATCAGCTGCAAGTCTTATATTGCCCTATTATCTCGGCAAATTTATGGGAATGGACGCAGTCAACTCTCTTAAAGGCAAGTTTAAGGCAATTAAAAAAATAGACGATTTTGCCGATGAAAACTCATTTGCACTCATTCTTGTTATCAAGGGTGGCGGACTTATGCCGTCAGATCTCAGCAGTCTTGTTTTCGGTGCAATGAATATACCTTTCGGCAAGTATTATCTTGCTTCAAACTTAGGTCTGCTTATACTCAATGTGCTGTGGACACTTCTCGGTGCAAAGGGTGATCTGACCAATCCGCTATCTTATCTTTATGCGCTGCCTGCCCTTATTTTTGCACTGTGCGCATCAATATTTATGAGCAAGAGAAAAAAGAAAAAACAATTAACTGAAAATATAACCACTGAAACGGAGGAAAAAAGATGAAAACCTATGACGTAATTGTTATCGGTGCAGGTAACGGTGGTCTTGCTGCTGCAGCAACCTGCGCAAAAGAAGGTCTTTCAACTCTTCTTCTTGAAAGACACAACATTCCCGGCGGTTCAGCTTCTTCATTTGTTAGAGGCAGATTTGAATTTGAACCCTCACTTCACGAGCTTGCAGGTGTAGGTGCACCTGATAAAAGCGGTCAGATTGAGGATATGTTCATTCGCCTTGAGGGCAATGTTGACTGGTGCACACACGATTCAACCTTCCGACTTGTTGTGCCGGCTAAAGCAGGAGAGAAGGATGCATTTGTCAGCGAAGACGGTGTGCTTGTAACAGTTGACGCTCGCATGCCTGTAGGCTTCGAGCCCTTTGCTAAGAAGCTTGACGAAATTGTGCCCGGTTCATATGAAAGCTGTATGGCAGCATTCGATTTATCAGCACGTATGTTCAAGGCTTTTGAGTGCCTTAATGATCCCGGCAAAATTCCGGGCAGCGTGAAAGACCTGCCTGATATTATGCGAATGGTATCACACACAATCAAAGAAGCTCTTGATACTCTCGGAATGCCTAAGAAGGCTCAGGATATATTTAACACATATTGGTGCTATATGGGCTCACCTGCTTCAAAGTTCGACTTCCTTTATTATATGGCAGTGCTTCATAGCTATGTTAAAAACGGTACCGGTATACCTAAGCTGCGTTCACATGAAATGAGTCTTGCTCTCGATGAGGTTATCCGCAAACACGGCGGCAACATCTGGTATAACTCTGAGGTTACAAAAGTTATAATGAAAGACGGCAAACCTGCAGGTGTTGTTATAAACGGTGAAAAGGAAGTTTACGGCAAATATATCATCTGCAACTCCTATCCCTATGCTGTATTCAAAGATCTTTTTGACAAGAAAGATGTGCCCGAAAAGCAGCTTAAAATGCTCAAATCAAGAAAGACCGCATGCTCACTCACAACAGTTTATCTTGGTATGAACAAGACGAAAGAGGAGCTTGGCATCAAGGACTACTCTGTGTTTATTGCTCCCGACTCAGATTCAGACAAGCAGTATGAGGCTGCTCAGAATTTCAAGAGTGGTTTCTGCATTATCAACTGCCTTAACGAAATTATTCCTGATTGTACTCCTGAGGGTACCAGTCAGCTTTTCTTGACAACTATGACCTTTGGCGATGTTATGAAAGATGTAAGACCTCAGGACTATAAGAAGTTTAAAACAGAAATTGCAAAGGATATGATTGAAACCTGCGAAAAGGCTCTCAATATTTCTATTATGCCCTATATTGAGGAAATAGAAATAGCACTGCCCCCCACATTTGCACGCTATCTCAACACACCTCTCGGCACACCCTACGGTTATATGCTTGAAAAGTGGGATAGTATGATTCCCCGTACAGTGCAGTATTTAGGTGACCAGCCATTTGACAATTTCTTCTTCTGCGGTGCTTCTCAGGAAAGAGGCGACGGCTATGGTTGTGCATATTACACAGGTGAAAAAGCAGGCGGCTTAGTTGTCAAAGCAATCAAAAAGGAGGGCAAATAATATGGCAGACCTTAAATCATTAAAAGCAACGAAATTTATAAATGTGCTTTCGCATCGTCAGGCAAAATTTGAGGTTGCACAGGCAGAGTTCCCTAATTTTTCAGATAATGCAAGCGTGCTTGCTAAGGCTCTGCATCCGAAGCGTCAGTATCTTAAGATAGAGAGCATTCAGGAAAGAGGCGAGGACTGTAAGAGCTTCACTCTTGTGCCTGACGAAGAAAAAGGTACAACATCACTGGCATATTTTGGTGCAGGTAAGTATCTGACAGTTTTTGAAACAATTGAAGGTATGCCCGTTACAAGAGCGTATTCCATTTCGTCTTCACCTAAAGATTCACTTGAGGGCAAATATGTGCTGACAATAAAGCTCGTTGACGGCGGCCTTATGTCAAAGTATATCTTCGATACCTGGGAAGTAGGCTCAAAGGTTGAGGTTTCCGCACCTGCAGGCAACTTTGAATATCAGCCTCTCAGAGATGCAAAGAAGGTTATCTGTCTTGCAGGCGGCAGCGGTATTACTCCATTCATTTCAATGGCAAACGCAATTAATGACGGTGACGAAGACTTTGAAATGACACTTCTTTACGGCAGCAGAAACAGTGAGTGCATTCTCTTTAAGGATGAGCTTGCAGAGCTCGAAAAGAAGTGCGATAAGATTAAGGTTATCCACGTGCTCAGCGAAGAAAAGGGTAAGGCTAAAAAAGATACAGAAAAAGGATTTATTTCAGCTGAGCTTATTAAGAAGTACGCTCCCGAAAATGAACCTTACTCAGTTTTCCTTTGCGGACCGCAGCAGATGTACGCTTTTGTTGACAATGAGCTTGAAAAATTAGGACTTGAAAAGAAGTTCGTCCGTCACGAAATGTTCGGTGAATTCCATAATCCTGTAACTCAGGCAGACTACCCCTCAGAAGTGCCTGAAACAGTTAAAATCACTGTTTCAATTCAGGATAACACATATACTGTTGAAGGTAAAACAGGAGACAGTGTTATGCAGACACTTGAAAAAAACGGCATAGCAGTGCCTGCACGCTGCAGAAGCGGTGAGTGCGGCTTCTGTCATTCGCATCTTCTTTCAGGCAAGGTTTATGTGCCGAAAAATCTTGAGTACCGCAGACTTGCCGACTATAAATTCGGTTGTATTCATCCGTGCTGCAGTTTCCCTCTTACAGATCTTGTTATGGATGTTCCTGCTGCAAAATAAGTCAATATGAGACCTTTGCTGTTTTAGCAGAGGTCTTTTTTATTCAACAGCTGATGATTTCGGCGCAATGATTTATTTACAACAGTTTAGCAATTGTTTAACAAATGATATGTAGAATTATTGCTATAATAAATCGTGACAAGATGTAACAGAACTTGAGGGTAAAGTTGTTATATTTGGAGGAGTATATGGAAAAGCAACAGATACATGCAATTGTTGAAAATCAAAAAGCATATTTTGATTCCGGTGCAACAAAATGCGTTGATGTGAGAATTGGTTATCTCAAAAAAATTAAAGAGTACATAATTAAAAATGAAAGCACAATTGCAGCTGCGCTTAAAGCAGATCTTGGCAAAAGTGCTTATGAGTCATATCTTTGCGAAATTGCAGTAGTTTTGGCAGAAGTAAACTATATGCTTAAAAACATAAGAAGGCTAACTAAAAATAAAACAGTACCCACACCCTTTGGTCAGCAGCTGTCACACAGTTATGTCAGACCGACACCCTATGGCACTGTGCTTGTTATGAGCCCGTGGAACTATCCCTTTATGCTGACTATACCGCCTGTTATTGATGCTGTTGCCGCAGGTAATACCTGCATTGTTAAAACAAGTGCTTATTCACCTAACACAAGTAAACTCGTTAAGGATATGCTTGAGAGCATTTTCCCTCAGGAGTATGTCAGTGTCATAACCGGTGGCAGAGAGGAAAACACATATCTGCTTGATGAAAAGTTTGATTATATTTTCTTCACCGGCAGCAAAAATGTTGGCAAGCTCATTCTCAGAAAGGCTGCAGAAAATTTAACACCTGTAACTCTTGAGCTTGGCGGTAAGAGCCCGACTATTGTTGATGAAACAGCAAGCCTAAGAATTGCTGCAAGACGACTTGTTTTCGGCAAGGGCTTCAATGTCGGTCAGACATGTGTTGCACCAGACTATGTTTATGTTCACCGCAGCATCAAAGATAAATTTCTTACGCTTGTTAAGGAAGAGATTACCCGTCAGTTCGGTGATTGCCTGAATAATGAGTATTACGGCTGCATAATAAATGATAAGCATTTCGAGCGAGTGTGCTCGCTTATTGATCATAGTAAAGTTATTCATGGTGGCAAGAGCGACCCCGCAACAAGAAAAATTCAGATGACAGTAATGGATAATGTAACATGGGACGATGCTGTAATGAAAGAAGAAATATTCGGCCCGATTATCCCTGTTCTCACCTATGACAGACTCGATGATGTTATAGCTGAAATTAAAAAGCGTGACAAGCCGTTGGCACTTTATATTTTCTCGTCAAGCAAGGCTAATATAGAAAAAGTTCATTCATCATGTTCTTTTGGCGGCGGCTGCATCAACGAAACTGATATACATGTTATTACAACAGCTATGGGCTTCGGTGGTGTTGGTGAAAGCGGTATGGGTCAGTATCACGGTAAAGACGGCTTTGATACCTTTACACACTACACAAGTATTGTTGACAAAAAGACATGGATTGATTTGGGCCAGCGTTATCAGCCCTACAATAAAATGAATCTCTGGTTTTCCAGAAACCTTAATTTTGGTTCAACTATCCACAAAACTCTGAAAATGGATTGCAATACTCTTCCAAATTCTTTTAATGAGCTTTTAGGTTTCTATTTCAGAAAAAAATAAAATCTTCCCCGAACTTATAATTCGGGGAAAAATTTTTTATTCGCATTTATTTTTTACAGCTATTTGCAGTGCATCAACCGGACATTCGCTGACACATTTACCGCAGCGGATACACTCGGTACTGTCAGGAATTTTAGTCGGATCAACATTCATTTTGCACACCCTTGCACATTTGCCGCAGCTGACACATTTGCTCTCATCACACCTGAGTTTAAAAACGGAAATCTTATTGAAAGCACTGTAAATTGCACCTAAGGGGCAGATGTATTTGCAGAAGGGTCTGTAAATTATGAGGGAAACTATAACGAGTACCACAAGTATAACAACCTTATAAGCATATAGCCATCCTATTGAAGCGCGTATGCCCTCGTTCAAAACAGCAAGAGGCAACCCGCCCTCTAAGGTTCCTGCAGGGCAAATATATTTGCAGAACCATGGATCACTCATTTTATATTCGTCAAGCGCAAACATCGGCAAAATGATAACAAACAAAGCAAGGATAACATATTTCAGATATCTGAGTATTTTATCGCCTTTGAAAGTCTTTATCTTTTTGAAAAAGGGTATTTTGTGAATAAGGTCCTGAATCAAACCAAACGGACAAAGCCAGCCGCAGACAAATCTGCCGCAAACAGCACCGACGAACATAAGAAATCCGATAACATAAAAGGCAAATTTATGACTGCCTGAGCCAAAGACAGCCTGAAGTGCACCTATGGGGCAAGAGCCCAACGCACCGGGGCAGGAGTAGCAGTTAAGGCCGGGTACACAAAAATATTTAAGCTTTCCGGTGTATATTTTGCCCTTTAAAAAACCTGTTATAAAGCTGTTGGTTACAACGCCCCAGACAGCCTGAAACTTGTGACGAAAGGAGTCACTGTATAATTTTTTCTTTTTGCTTTTATCCAATTCCTATACACTCCAGACATACACGAATTGCTTTTGCAAGCACAATATCTGCTTCACCGCTATAAGCACCGAAAGCCATTAAGCCAAGACCGAGTAAGGCCGTGATTATGCCTTTATAGGGAACACTCTTTTTATTCATATAACCACTCTTTCTCTGTTATGTTTTTATAATATCATAAATCAGCAAAAATTTACAGTAATTTTTATAAAATACTATTATTTTTATAAATTGGAAAAATGAAGCGCTTTTTGAGGAATATAATATCCTCGTTATTATTAAGGAGGTGTTATGCTGTGAAAGCTCTGAGCAAAGAAAAGATAAGTATGCTTAAAAGAGCTGCCTATGTTGCTTTTCCACATTCTCTGCCTATTCTTGCAGGTTACGGTTTTTTAGGTCTTGCATACGGAATATGTATGAGCGTTAACGGTCTTTCACCTTGGTATACATTTTTTATGTGTTGGTTGGTTTACGGTGGCTCAACGCAGATTGTCGGTGTGAGTCTGCTCACTGCTGCGTTTGACCCTCTCAACGCATTTATAATAACCTTTGTGCTTTGTGCAAGGCACATCTTTTATGGCATATCTATGCTTGAAAAATATAAAAATCTCGGACTCAAGAAAATTTATATGATATTCGGTATGGTAGACGAAACCTTTGCCATTAACTATTCCGCTGAGCCGCCAAAGGATGTTGACAGGGGATGGTTTATGTTTTTTGTCACTATCTTTAATCAGGTTTATTGGGTAATAGGTTCAACCTTGGGTGCTGTTTTAGGCACATTGATTAATTTCAGCACCGAGGGTATTGAATTTGTTATGACTTCAATGTTTGTTGTTATCTTTATGGAACAGTGGAAAAAGGATAAAAGCCACTTAAGCGCATATTTAGGTCTTGCAATTTCTGCTGTTTGCCTTGCCGTATTCGGTGCTGATAATTTTATAATTCCGTCTATGATAGGCATATTCCTGTCTCTGACTCTTTCAAAGAAGTATCTTGAGAGAAAGGTGGGCGACGAAAATGACCTTTAATGAAAAACTGATAACAATAGGCATGATAATTCTTGCAACACTGATAATGAGGTTTCTTCCTTTCATTATTTTTCCTGACAACAAACCTACACCCAAGTTTATTCAGTATATGGGCAAGGTTTTGCCGGGAGCAGTTTTCAGCCTGCTTATTATTTATTCTCTCAAGAGTGTGGATATTCTTTCCGGCGGCCACGGTTTGCCTGAGCTTATTGCAATTGTTATAACAGAGCTGTGCCATTTGTGGAAAAAGCAGATGCTCATTTCAATTTGTGCAGGCACTGTCAGCTACATGCTGCTCGTGCAGTTTGTGTTTTGAGGCGGTTATAAAACTGCCTTTTTATTTCTTGACAGTAGACAATATATTTTATATAATGTTAGCAATTTATTGTTGATGCGGAGAATTCAGATGAAAAAACTTTTTCGTGCAATAAGAATACTTTTTCTGTTTTGTGTGCTTGTCGGATTGTCAACAGGTCTGTATTTTTATATAACTTCAGATGAGGAGGAATATTATTTCGTGTCACCCTTTAAAGAAAGCGAATATGTTGAATACAACCCAACAGAAGATAATGTCAAAGCTATTGGCAGAACTTATTATGAAAACGGTGTGCGCTATCTGTCACACTCAGGCAGCGGAGTTGAATTTCGCTTTAAAGGCGATTATGCCATAGTAAAGATCATCGGTGACGCTGTGGAAACACAGAGTGAAAACCATTATGCACGTTTTGCAATATATAAAAACGCTCAGCTTATTGCTGATGAAACTGTCAGCCGTCCTGAGAAAACATTTCGTATTGAATCAGACTCAAATGATGAGCAGACTATCATCACAGTTATTAAACTTTCCGAGGCAAAACGCTCTGCTTTCGGTGTAGGCACAATAGGTGTTTTTTCTGACAGAAAGATTATGCCGACAGCTGATAAAGAGCTGAAAATTGAGTTTATAGGTGATTCTATTACCTGTGGCTACGGTATTGATGAGGCAGATCCTGACGGTAATTTTTCTACTTCCACGGAAAACTTCACAAAGACTTATGCATATCTTACTGCACAGAATCTTAATGCCGATTATTCTGTTGTTGCCTTTTCCGGCTACGGAGTAATTTCAGGCTTCACTTCAAACGGCATCAGAAATGAAGAAGCAACAGTAGGGCAGTATTACGATGAAAGTGTGTTTCTTTCTTACGGTAGAGCAATGCCTTGGTATTTTCCTGATTTTATAAGTGATATTGTTGTTATAAATCTCGGCACCAACGATGCCTCCTATTGCTCAGGGAGCTATCAAAGGCGGCAGATGTTTATAAGTGAATATGTGTCTTTATTGCGTACAGTGCGAAGCTATAACCCTCAGGCACATATATTGTGCATTCTCGGTGATATGAATAACTATCTTTATTCTTCAATTGAGCAGGCAGTGGAGCAGTATAAATCTGAAACTGCTGATATGGCGGTTGAAGCAATGACGGTAGATTACCGCATGGATATTAACGACATAGTTATTGATGGCCATCCGGGATATATGTCAAATATTTATGCCGCAGGAGTGCTCAGTGAAAAAATTAATTCCCTTTTGCCGACCGTTAACTGACTTTATGAAAAGAGGCGTAGTCTTTTGAAAGATATTTTTATGTTTTCTTTTAATGCGGTAATGCCGATATTGATTCTGTTTGTAATCGGTTATCTGCTCAGACGCATTGGTTTTGCGGATGAAAACTTTTTTAAAAAGGCAAATGCAATGGTTTTTAAAGTGTTTTTGCCTGTGCTTTTATTTAAAAATGTTTATGACATTGAGTCGCTTTCTCAGATTAACCTGCCTGCGATTGCATATTGTCTTTGCGCTGTTTTGGTTCTTTGTCTTATAGGCTTCATAACTGCAAAGCTGACAGCAAAAAGCAGAAACCAGACAGGTGTAATCACTCAGTGCACATTTCGCTCTAATTATGCCATAATCGGAATACCTCTTGCCGAAACACTCGGCGGTGCAGAGGCAGCGGGATTTGCGAGCATACTTTCAGCCTCGTCAATACCTCTTTTCAACGTGTTGGCAGTTATTCTTCTGTCACATTACAGTGAGGATGAACATAATGCCAGTGTTAAAGCTACAATTAAAAAGACCGCAAAAAATCCGCTTATTATAGGTGTTCTTTCAGGTGTTGCTGCTGTTGCAATGCGTCAGCTCCTGCCTCTTAACGAAGCTATGGAGCCTATTTTTTCACTGCAAAGAGATTTGCCTTTTATTTACTCGGCAATAAGCAGCATTGCAAAAGGTACAACACCACTGGCTCTGATTGTTTTAGGTGCAAGGTTTGATTTTGCTGCTGTGAAAGGTCTTTTCAGGCAAATTGTTACTGCAACCTTTATGCGCCTTGTGGTTGCACCGCTTGTTGGTGTCGGCTGCGCAGTGCTTCTCAGTACCCGCTCAGGCTTCCTTAGTTTATCTGCAACCGAGTACCCGGCACTTATATCTCTTTTTTCCACTCCGGTTGCTGTATCGAGTGCAGTTATGGTTGGGGAAATCGGCGGTGACGAGCAATTGGCAGGGCAGCTTGTTGTGTGGACAAGTGTTTTTTCAATGCTCAGCATGTTTGCAGTAATATTCATTATGAAAAGTACAGCATTAATTTAATTTGATTGGGAGTGTAATTATGGAACGAGAAGAAATATTTGTGCCGCTTCTGACTTGGCTTATAGGTGCTTCGAGAATTGGCGGAAAATATAATTACTATACCGGTTCAAGGGGGACGGATTCCTCTCTTGGTATGCTTGATAAAAAGGTTTTCAATTACCGCATCTGGCTTGAAAAGCTTGATGAAAGAGAAATACTCAAAGCAGCAGTTTATTACGGTGATAAATGCTATGAGTGTCAGAATGAAGATGATGTGGAAGTTAAGGTATATGAGCCCGAACCGGAATGCCTCAGCGAGATTAAAGGCTGGATTGAAGAAAAATGCAGTTCATATCTTGATAATTAATTATATTTAATCAAAAAACTTCTCCCTTTTTCTTTGGGAGAAATTTTTTTGAAAATGACGAAAAAACTTTTTTTGAGGATTTAAGAGAAAAACAGCGAAAATCAAAGCAATTTAAAGATTTCATCTAAATGCAGCAATTTTGAGCCGAGTTTTTGCCGAAAAATGCAAAAAAACTGTTGACATTTGCTCAAAATTGTTCTATATTGTGTGTTATAAAAGATGTATATTTTTGCAATAATTCTGCAATTAAAAATCCCGGGGAAACGAGTGCTGTTTGCATGTTTTCTTGGGATATTTATGAGCCAACATCTTTCTTATTCGAGCGCGCATGATTTTTCATGCAGGGAAAGGGGTTTTATCAATGGGAGATAATTATATTATCAAACTTCAGAACATCTCAAAGAAATTTGAAGATGATGTTATTCTTGACTCAATTAATCTTAGCATAAAAGACAAGGAATTTATGACTTTTCTCGGTCCGTCAGGCTGTGGAAAAACAACCACACTGAGAATTATAGCAGGCTTTCTTGAGGCTGACAGCGGACAGGTTATTTTTGAGGGTAAGGATATCAACAGCTTGCCTCCTCACAAGAGACAGGTTAACACTATATTTCAGCGATATGCTCTGTTTCCGCACCTTAACGTGTATGATAATATAGCTTTCGGTCTTCGTATAAAGAAGATGAAGGAAAAGGATATTGCAAAAAAAGTCGGTGAGATGCTTGAGCTTGTTAACCTTAAAGGCTTTCAGAAAAGAGATATATCATCACTTTCAGGTGGTCAGCAGCAAAGAGTTGCCATTGCCAGAGCCCTTGCAGTTGAGCCAAGGGTGCTGCTTCTTGATGAGCCTTTGGGTGCACTTGACCTCAAGCTCAGAAAGGATATGCAGGTCGAGCTTAAAAATATTCAAAAAAGAATGGGTATTACTTTTATCTATGTTACCCACGATCAGCAGGAAGCTCTGTCAATGAGTGACACTGTTGTTGTTATGAATGACGGTAAGATTCAGCAGATCGGCACACCGATAGATATTTATAACGAGCCCAAAAACGCCTTTGTAGCCGATTTTATCGGTGAAAGTAATATTCTTGACGGTGTAATGCTTGACGACTTTAAAGCCAAGTTTTCAGGCGCAATATTCCAGTGTCTTGATAAGGGATTTGCAGTTAATGAGAGTGTTGATATCGTTGTTCGTCCTGAGGATGTGGATGTTGTTCCTTATGGCGAGGGTACCATCAGCGGTGTTATAACCTCAAACACCTTCAAGGGCGTGCACTTTGAAATGATTGTTGATATTGATAACTTCAAGTGGATGATTCAGACAACCGATTATTACCCCGTCGGCACTAAGATCGGCATTGTAATTGAACCTGATGCTATCCATGTTATGAAAAAGAGTGAATATTCAGGTATGTTCGGTGACTACAGCTCGTTCAGTGATGAGCTGGAGCACCTCAGTGATGTTACGGCAGAAGAGGAGGAGTGATAAATGAAAAAAACTTCTCTTGGTAAGAAACTTACCGCTTCCCCTTATATTGTGTGGTCTATGTTATTTATCATTGTTCCGCTGATTTTTGTTGCTTATTATTCCGTAACAGATGCTTCAGGCAACTTTACGCTTGAATATATAAGTGACATCGGCAGATATAAGGATGTTATGCTTAACTCTATATGGCTGGGCTTTATTGCAACAGTTATCAGCCTTATTTTGGCATACCCCTTGGCATATATTATGGCAAGAAGCAAGGCTAATGTGCAGCGCACAATGATGATGCTTGTTATGCTGCCTATGTGGATGAATCTTCTTATAAGAACTTATTCAATGATGATTCTCATGCAGGATACAGGTGTTATTAACTCTGTGCTCAGCTTCTTGAATTTACCAAATGTTCATATGATCAACACTCAGGGTGCTGTTGTTTTCGGTATGGTTTACAACTACATTCCTTATATGATTTTGCCTCTTTATAATATTATGGCAAAAATGGATCACAGCCTTATTGAGGCAGCAGAGGATTTAGGTGCAAATAAGCTGACAGTGCTTAAGAATATAATTTTCCCTCTTAGTCTACCCGGTGTGGCTTCGGGCTTCACAATGGTTTTTGTACCGAGTGTTTCAACCTTCTATATTTCAAAGAAGCTGGGCGGCAACACATTCTCACTTATCGGAGACGTTATAGAGATGCAGTTTAAATCTGCAAATAACTATAATTTGGGTGCTGCACTTTCAATGGTGCTCATGGTGCTGATTATTATCTGTATGATGGTTATGAACCGCTTTACAGGCGACGATGACGACGGAGGTGTGCTGATATGAAAATGAAAATGTCACCTCTTTCAAAGCTATATGTTGCTTTTATTATGCTTTTGCTTTATTCTCCCATCGTGCTGATGATTGTGTTCTCCTTTAACTCATCAGCAAGCACAAGCGTTATTACAGGTTTTTCTCTTCGTTGGTACGAATCACTGCTTCACGATAGTGCAACAATGAATGCTCTTAAAAATACTCTTATACTTGCAGTTTCATCTTCGCTTATTGCAACTGTTATGGGTACTGCTGCCGCTGTGGGTATAAACGCATTCAGAAACAAGTTTGTGAAAAAGACAGTTATGGGTGTTACAAATATTCCTATGATGAACCCTGAAATAGTAACAGGTATATCTATGATGCTTCTGTTTATTTTCTGTGCTAAGCTCATAGGTGTAACGGATGCCTTAGGTTTTGCAACAATGCTTATTGCTCATGTAACCTTTAACCTGCCTTATGTTATTTTATCGGTGCTGCCTAAACTCAGACAGCTTGACAAATATCTTCCTGAGGCAGCTATGGATTTAGGCTGCACACCTGTTCAGGCTTTCTTTAAGGTTATTCTGCCGTCAATTTCAACGGGTATCGTCTCTGGTCTTATGATGTCCTTTACGCTTTCACTTGATGACTTTGTTATCAGCTACTTCACTCAGGGCCCGTCTTTTGAGACACTGCCTATCAGAATTTTCTCTATGACAAAGAAGAGAGTTACCCCTGACATGTATGCTCTTTCAACACTTATATTTGTTGCGATTCTGCTTCTTCTCGTTCTTCTCAATGTTTCACAGGTCAGAGGCGAAAAGAAAATGAACAACAAACTCAATAAGGGGGGCAAGAGATGAAAAAACTATACACTTTTGTCTTAACCCTTGCTGTTTTGTTTGCTCTCTCTGCTTTCGGTGCTTCTGCCTATGAAAACGAAGATTTTTATAAAAACACGGGACTTGAGGGTACCGAAATAAATGTTTTTAACTGGGGTGAATATATCAGCGACAGCTATGAGGACGGCTGTATTGATGTTAACCGTGAGTTTGAAAAGCTCACCGGTATTAAGGTAAACTATGTAACCTATGAAAGCAATGAGGATATGTATCCCAAAATCAAAAACGGTGGTGCAAGCTATGATATTGTTATACCGTCAGATTATATGATCGAGCGTATGATTTCTGAAAATATGCTCCTTGAGATTGATACATCAGCACTGCCTAATTATAAATATATTGCAGATGAATATAAGAATATGTACTATGACCCTGACAATAGCTTTTCAGTGCCCTATAATGTGGGAATGGTCGGTCTCATTTACAACACAAAAATGGTTGAGGAAGCACCCACAAGCTGGACTGCGCTCTGGGACGAAAGATATTCAGGAAAAATCCTGATGATTGACAATCCCCGTGATGCTTTTGCAATTCCGCAAAAAATTCTCGGCTACTCACTTAACTCTACAGATGAAAAAGAGCTTTCAGACGTTGCGCAGATGCTTATTGAGCAAAAACCTCTTTTGCAGGGCTATGTTATGGATGAAATCTATAACAAAATGGAAAGCGGAGAAGCTGCAATGGTGCCTTACTATGTTGGAGACTTTGTGCTTATGAAGGATATAAATCCCGACCTTGATTTTGTTTATCCTAAAGAAGGCGTAAATATATTCGTTGATGCGATTTGTATACCTAAATGCACACAGAATTACGATGCTGCTATGCTTTATATTAACTTCCTTCTTGACCCTGAAGTTGCACTAAGTAATGCTTTTTATATCGGATACGCTACACCTAACACAGGTGTGCTTGAGCATGAAGATTATGCTGATATGCGTGAGAATGAGTATCTTTATCCAAGTGAAGAAAATATGCCCGACACCGAATATTTCAGAAACCTTCCTCAGGAAACACTCGACAGATTTTCTGAGCTTTGGAATGAGATAAGAATTCACGGTACCGATAACACTCATATATATATCGGCTTTGCTCTTGTCGGTGCTGCTGCACTGTTCTTCATAATAAGAAAGAGTATTATTAAAAAACGCAGAGAATATTGGTATAATTCACTTTGAAATAAAGGCAGTTAACGGCTGCCTTTATTTTTATGTTTCGACTTGACAAATGAAGGCAATAATAGTAAAATAACAGTGTTGATATTTAATAAAAGCTATGACGAAAGAAACGTTCCGCTTATTTCATTGCAGAGAGAGGGGGAGGGTGTAAGCCCCTTATGAAGGACGGAAATGTGCTGCTTTCACCAGTTGCACCCGAAAGGGTCTGCCGTAAATCTGCGTTAAGGATATTGAGTGGTGCTTTATGCACAATTCGGGTGGTACCGTGGACTTGTTTCACCCCGAGGTGTGTATGATGCGCTTTATTTTTTTGTAAATTATTTGTTCTTTAGAAAGGAATGTTTATTATGAAATGGATGGGACTTAACGAGATAAGAGAAAAATATCTCGCCTTTTTTGAAAGCAAGGAGCATATGAGACTTCCCAGCTTTTCTCTTGTGCCCCAAGGTGATAAGAGTATTCTGCTTATCAATGCAGGTATGACACCTATGAAAAAGTATTTCACAGGTGAGGTTACACCTCCGAGCAAGAGAGTAACAACATGTCAGAAGTGCATTCGTACCCCTGATATTGAAAACGTTGGTAAGACTGCACGTCACGGCACATATTTTGAGATGCTCGGTAACTTCTCTTTTGGAGATTACTTTAAAAGAGAGGCAACAGCATGGGCATGGGAGTTCTTTACAAAGGTAATGGAAATTCCGGAAGAGCTGCTTTATGTGAGCGTTTATCTTGATGACGATGAAGCCTTTGACATATGGACAAAAGAGGTGGGTGTTGATCCCTCACACATGGTGCGCTTCGGTAAAGAAGATAACTTCTGGGAGCATGGTGCAGGCCCTTGCGGCCCATGCTCAGAAATTTATTTTGACAGAGGCCCTTCAAAGGGTTGCGGAAACCCCGACTGTAAGGTAGGCTGTGACTGCGACAGATTTATTGAAGTGTGGAACCTTGTTTTCACTCAGTTTGAAAATGATGGCAATAACAATTACACACCGCTTGCTCACCCGAATATTGATACCGGTATGGGTCTTGAAAGACTTGCATGTGTTATGCAGGATGTTGACAATCTCTTTGAGGTTGACACTGTGCAGAATATTATGAAGCACATTATTAAAATTGCAGGAATCAACTATCACGATGATGCAAATAAGGATGTCTCTCTTCGTGTTATTACCGACCACATCAGAAGCACAACATTTATGGTTGGTGACGGTGTTATTCCTTCAAACAGCGGCAGAGGCTATGTTCTCAGAAGGCTTCTTCGCCGTGCAGCAAGACATGGCAGACTTATAGGCATCGACAGACCCTTCCTTGCAGAGGTTTGTGATACGGTTATTACTGAAAATGCAAATGCATATCCCAATCTTGTTGAAAAGCAGGATTACATTAAAAAGGTTATTGCTATGGAAGAGGACTCCTTCTATAAAACAATTGACTCAGGTCTCGGACTTCTTAACGAAATGATGTCTAAGAGTGAGGGCGGCGTGTTATCAGGTGAGGATGCTTTCAAGCTTCAGGATACCTACGGTTTCCCCATCGACCTGACAAAGGAAATTGCTGCTGAAAACAGCATGAGCGTTGATGAAGAAAAGTTCAGAGCTCTTGTTGAAGAAGCTCGTCTCAAAGCAAAAAATGCAAAGCGTGATGCTGCTGACAGTGACTGGAGAAACTCAGGCGTTTCACTTAAGGATATCGCAGCAACAGAGTTTACCGGCTACAGTGAAAACGGAACATCTGCAACAGTGCTTGCAATTATTGCCGGCGGTGAAAGAAAAGACATAATCGAAGACGGTGACGATGCCTTTATAGTGCTTGATAAAACTTCTTTCTATGCCGAAAGCGGCGGTCAGGTTGGTGACTGCGGTGTCATCACAATAGGCGATAGCTCATTTGAGGTTGACAAAACAACTAAGGATGCAGACGGTGTTGTGCTTCATCACGGTACTCTTTCAGGTGACAGCATAAAAGTAGGTGACAGTGCCGTAACGGTTTATGATGAAAAAATCAGAAAAGCCACAATGAGAAACCACACATCTGCCCACCTTCTGCAGGCAGCACTTCGTGAAATTCTCGGATCACATGTTGAGCAGGCAGGTCAGCTTGTTGACAGTCAGCTCTGCCGATTTGATTTCGTTCACTTCTCAGCTATGACAAAGGATGAAATTAAAAATGTAGAAGACAGAGTAAACGAAATTATCCTTGAAGGTATTGAGCTTCTGATAAAGGAAATGCCTATTGAAGAAGCTAAGGCTATGGGTGCAATGGCTCTCTTCTCAGAAAAGTACGGTGACACAGTTCGTGTTGTAAAGGCAGGAGATTTCTCCACAGAGCTTTGCGGCGGCACTCATGTTGATAACACTGCTAAGATAGGCCTATTTAAAATTGTGGGTGAATCATCAGTTGCAGCAGGTGTCAGAAGAATTGAAGCTGTAACCGGCGCAAATGTTATGAGCTTTATTGACGGCAAGCTCAGCCTTATTGCAGATACTGCAGCAGCACTCAAAGCAGCTAATGCTAATGATATTGCATCAAAAGCAGCTTCAGTTATGACTGATGTAAAAGCTAAAGAAAAAGAAATTGAAAAGCTTTCAGGTGTGCTTGCTAACATCAAGACAGAATCAATGCTCTCAAATGCAAAGCAGGTTGGCTCAGTTATGCTTGTTACCGCTTTCCTTGAGGACACTACTCCCGATGAGCTTCGCAGTGTGTGTGACCTTGTTAAGAGCAAGGGTGACAATTACGTCGGTGTTATTGCAGGTGTGCAAAAGGCTAAAGGCACAGGTAACATCTCAGTTTGCTGCGGCAAAGAGGCTGTGGCTGCAGGTGCTCACTCAGGCAACCTCGCAAGAGAAGTTGCAAAACTTGCAGGTGGCTCAGGTGGTGGCAAGCCTGATAGTGCGATGGCAGGTGCAAAAGATGTGTCAGCACTTCCCGAAGCAATTAAAAAGGCTGAGGAGATTCTCAGCAGTATGCTTAAATAAAAAATACACCCTGCTTTTACATAAGTCAGGGGCGTAAACAAAGGAGAAACTACTATGGATTGTATTTTTTGTAAAATAATCAAAGGTGAAATTCCTTCAAATAAAGTTTATGAGGACGATACTGTGCTCGCTTTTCACGATATCGCACCTCAGATGCCTGTACACGTTATAGTTATTCCAAAACAGCACATTGAATGTGCCGCCGATATAAAAGAAGACAACAGTGCGGTTGTTGCTCATATTTTTGAGGTTATAGCAAAAATCGGCAAAGACCTTGGTCTTGCAAACGGCTACCGTATTATAAACAACTGCGGTGAAGACGGTGGACAGACTGTAAAGCATCTCCATTTCCACCTGCTTGGCGGTGAAAAATTAGGCGAAAAGCTTGTTAAATAATATGTGAGGTGAAGGATATGGCAATGTACAAAATGACAATTGCAGGTCTTGAGAGAGAACTTCCTATTTGCAAGGTAAATGACCATCTTGATATAGCAGGTTTTGTTATTTTCGGTGACACTGAAATAACTGTTGCATCGGCTGCAGAGCTTCTGAAAAAATGCCCTGAATTTGATTTTATTGTTGCGCCTGAAGCTAAGGCAATTCCTCTTGCACATGAGATGTCAAGACAAAGCGGAAAAAAATATTTCATCTGCCGAAAGAGTGCAAAGCTCTATATGCAAAGCCCTGTCAGTGTTAACGTTCGCTCAATAACAACTGATAAGGAGCAGACTCTTTATATGGATTCACTTGAGGGTGAGCAGCTCAGGGGCAAAAAAGTAATCATCCTTGATGATGTTATCAGCACCGGTGAATCTCTTGCTGCTGTTGAAAAGCTCCTTGAGCAGTTTAATGCAAAGGTTGTTGCAAAGGCTGCTATCCTCGCTGAGGGTGATGCTGCAAAGAGAGACGACATAATCTTCCTTGAAGAGCTTCCGTTATTCTTTCATTAAGACAAAACTTTAAATTTTATTAAAAATTTTCAATTTAAAGACTGTTTTATCACACAGATTTCACTTTTGTGTTGATAATATAAAATAATACTGTATATTTTCTTTTCGCAATTGACAGAAAAGGAATAAAGTGGTATTATACAGTAGATAATATTCATTTTAAATATGGATGGTGAAATTATGAAAAACTTATTCAAAAAACTTTTAGTTCCTGCCCTTATGGTGTTTGCAATTGTTTGTGCTTCACCTATGGCAAATGCCGCCGACTATCCTTTTTCATATGAAGTTAGAGACGGTGGAGTAGTAATTGTTGCTGGCAAGGCCGATTATGTAGGTGAAGTTGTAATTCCTGAAAAGATTGACGGAGTTCCTGTAACAATTATTTCTGACGGTGCTTTCTACGGTGCTGAAGATGTAACAGCTGTTAAGCTTCCCGCATCACTTAAGACAATCGGTAACTCAGCTTTTGAGGGCTGCGTTACAATTGAAGAAATCGTAATTCCTGACAGCGTAACTTCAGTTGGCGAAGGTGCATTTGCATCATGTGCTTCACTTAAGAGCGTAAGCATCGGTAAAGGTATCGACGCAATCAGCAAAGGCATGTTTGAGGGATGCTCATCATTAAACGGAGTTATTCTTCCCGATAACATCAAGACTATTGATGAATATGCATTCAGCTGCTGCGACAGTCTTGAAACAATTGCTGTTTATCCTCACGTAACTAAAGTTGGTAACTATGCATTTTATGACTGCGATTCACTCGCAAAGATTGCACTTCCCGAAACAATTACAGTTATCGGTGAAGGTACTTTTGCAGAATGTGAAAAGTTAGCATCAGTTTCACTTCATAACACAGTAACTGAGATTGAAGCTCTTGCATTTGACGGCTGTGACAAAATGACGGTTTATTACACCGGCTCAATGGCAGCATGGGCACACATTGCAATTGAAGAAGAAGGCAATGACCCTCTCACAACTGCAACAATTGCTGTTGGTCATAAGCACGACAATAAAGAGGATGTTCTTGTTACACCCACATGCACAGAAAAAGGTATCGGTGATTTCTCTTGCGAATGTGGCTATGCATATAAGGGTGAAATCCCTGCATTGGGTCACAGCAAGGTTAACATTCCCGAAATTCCTGCTACCTGCACTACTGCAGGCTCAACTTCAGGTGAAGAGTGTTCAAGATGCCACGTTATCCTTACTCAGCCTCAGACAATTCCTGCTCCCGGACATGCAGAAGTAGTTGATGCAGCTGTTGAACCCACATGCACAGAAGAAGGTAAGACAAGAGGTAGCCACTGCGATGCTTGCGGTGAAGTTTTTGTTAAGCAGGAAATCATTGAAAAGAAGCCTCATAATGATACACACGAAATCACTAAGGCAACAACCTCCAAAAACGGTAAGAAGATATCAACCTGTAAGGATTGCGGTGATGTAAGAACAACAATTCTTTACAATGTTTCACAGTTTAAGCTTGCTGACACTTCATATGCTTACACAGGTAAGGTTATAACTCCTACTGTGACTGTTAAGGACAGTGACGGTAACACCCTCAAGGAAGATGTTGATTACACAGTTACATATCCCGAAGGCAGAAAGGCAATCGGTAAGTATACTGTTAAAGTTACCCTCAAGGGTGACTATTCAGGCAGCAAGAAGGTTTCCTTTACAATCACACCTGCAAAGACAGCTAAGATTACAAGCAAGACAACAGATAAATCAGTTGCTCTTACATGGGATGCAGTAAAGGGTGCAACCGGCTACAGAGTTTATGTGTATAAGACAGTTGCCGGCAAAACAAGAGTAAAGCTCGCTTCAGTAACAGGCAAGACAACATATACTGCTCTTAAGGACTATAACGGCAAGGCACTCAAGGCAGGCGAGACATATAAGTTTGCTATTCAGGCTTATAAGAAGTATAAAGACGGCACAGTTATCTATGCTAAGAACGGTGTTGCATATACAGTTACAATTCCTCCCACAACTCCCACAAGCCTTAAGGTTACATCAACTGCAAAGGGTAAGGTTAACCTTTCATGGACAAACGTTGCAGGTGAGGACGGATATACTGTATTCTACTCAACATCAAAGAATGGCACCTATAAGAAGCTCAACGGCACTAAGGCTGATGTTGCAAAGCTCACAGCAAGCCTCACAAGCGGCAAGACCTACTATTTCAAGGTCAGAGCATATTGCGCAGGCACTGACGGCAACGTAAGAAGCGGCTATTCACCTGTTAAGAGTGTTAAGGTTAAATAACCGAAACTGAATATTAAAGCTCCGGAGTTAATCTTCGGGGCTTTCTTTTATGTACGCGGGGCAGGAGAGTACCGCTATTTTTGCCATATTCCGCCAAATAAGGAGGTTTTACTGTTTTGATGGGAAAGACGCTTGTGCCGTCCTTTTTATCGAGCCAGTCCTCGTTTTTGCACAGCCCTTTTTGTTTTCCGCCGGGCAAGCGGTAGATTTTGGATATGAAAAAAGCACCCGATTAAAGGTGCTTAAGTCAACTATTGTGTTTTTCTTTCAGTATAAATATCAGCAAGGCTAATAACATAACAACTATGCTGATAATATAAACTGATATTTTGTATTTCATATAGAAGTCAAGCATTTTATCAACTCCTTTTTGGGTATAAGAAAACCGCCCTCATAACGAAAGCGGTTTAATATAAGTTATTTAAGCCTATCAAGTTCTTCAGCAGATAAATCTTCAAACCTTTTGCCAGTCTCTTTTAAGTACTCACAAACCTTAGGTATATTATAACCGAATGATTTTAATTCTGTTTGTTCTTTATTTCCAACAACAAAGTTATCGCAATCAGAAATCTTTTTCACAAGTATTACCTCCACTCAAAATTATAAGTATCTAAGATGTTTTTTATTGCGTTACCCTCAAGTAAAAACCTATATGGATTTTCTCTTGTTGGTATCGGTATAGCTTTAAATTCATTTACAAAGAATTTAAACAACTCTTTGTTTGCTGCATCTGCATATATATAACCGCCAAATCCGTTTTTTATTGATTCTTGTGCAGCAATCGCAAACAAGTGACCGCCAACCCCATTGTATTTTTTCATTGGATTGTTTTTGGTTATGCGATTATGTGGAGCTGCATTGCCCCAAAACATATATGTAGCATATGCGGCATCATCGTTTTTCAGAGCAATCAAGCCTTCAATTTCGTCACTACCTTTAACGCGTAGTGCAAAAACTTTGCTATCCTTAGGTGGATGATTCCAAGGAAAATCCCAACCATATTTTTCAGTACATTTAGATAATTTTCTAAAGTCAGTTATTTGTTCAACATCTGTATCGACAATTCTACCTGTACTATTTTCTTTTAAACAAGGAACAAGTTCATCTATGTCAATACTGATTATACCACTTTCTGCCGAATTGTCAACCGATTTCTGCTTCCATTCAGCATAAGTCATATCACTTGGCACAGCGTAAGCCTTGCCGTCTTTATCCCTTGCAAACCTCTGACCAACACCCACCATATCTTCATAATACGGTGCAGTTGTACCTCTGCACCAGGGGTGAAAAGGCGGTGCTGTAGTGCCTGACTGCATCTTGTTTACAGGGAAGACCTTGCCATCCATTTCACCGCACAACGGACAGGTGATATGGTCAAGTGTTTCAACAACCTCATATTCGTCTGCACCTAATTCTTTATAGCACTCTTTTTGTGATTCGGTGGCGAAGTGTGCACTTTCCGTCATAACGACACGGCCTGCGTTGCTTTTTGAGGTCTGAAGCTGTTTTGCAACTCTGTCAATGGTCTTTCTCGGTGCTTCACCTGTTGCTACCATTCGGGTGATTTCCTGATTAAGAACTTCAACGAGCTTCGCTTTATCAGTCCAACAACGTGCAATGAAAGTCTGATTATCCACAGTCCAAGGAGTATTCAGCACCTTTTCAAGTTTAACTCTGTCAATACTCTGCAGAGAGAAACCTACACTTCATTGATTTGGCGGTAAGTTACTACTCTCTCAAAATTACCTCTTCGCCATTCATAATTCCTCATTCATAAATTCATAATTAACTCCGTCGGCAGAGTACCAAAAAGGCCACTGCAAAAACGCAGTAGCCTTTTTTCCATTTTTAACTCTATTAGAAGAGGTTTTTGAAGAAGTCGGCAATCTTTCTGAACCATTCAGCGATTTTCTTGAAGAATGCGATAAATCCGTTAGGTGCAAGACCTTCTTCAGTATCCAAAACATCTTCAAATGTGTCAGAACCAAGGAGTTCATCAAGAAGCTCCCAAGCTGTGGGGCTCTTTGTCTTGAGCTTATCCATAGCCTTCTGCCATTCAGAGTTGAGGTCCTTGACGCCGTCAGCGGTTTCGCCAACACCGATGTCAGTGCCGTAGAAGAGGTAGTAAACTGTTGCCAATGCCTTATCCATGCCGAGATAAGTTTCAGTTGTGCATTCAGCTATGACATGAAGCACGCCTCTTACATATTTTTCAGCTTCTTCATTCATGCCGAGATAATCCTTGAGAAGACCGATAAACGTCTCTCTGTTATCCTCGGTCATAAGGAAGGTTATGAGCAGTCTCATTATGATAGTTACCATTTCAGCCTTTGCTGTTTCTGACTGATAAACCATCTTATAAGCTGTTTTTCCGTTTGCTGACTCATAGGAAACAAGTTTACCTACTGTAAGCTCAGCAATAGTGTTAAGGTCTATGCCTGTGAATTCATAGCCTGTGCTTTCCTTGATTGCTTCAATAGCATATTCAAAGAGGCTCTCGAAGGTTACTTCGTCAAGTCTTACACCAATGAGCTCATAAAGGTCAACTTCAACAAGAGGCTCAAGAGCACCAAGAAGAGTGTAAACTGCATTCAGTGCGTTCTTAAAGCAGGTGTCAAGTCCGTTTGAATTAATGAAATAGATGATTGCGGGAAGCATTTCAAGAATTTCATCAGCAGGCTGAGCCATAATTGCATCGAGTCTGTCAAACAGCGGATTAAGAATTGCAGTAAGAAGTGCATTTTCATCAGCGTCTGCAGCGGCATAGTAAGCATCGGGAGTGAGAATATTTTCACAGCCGAGAACCTCAAGCAGGGGAATGATACCGTATGCATAGCCCTCTGCGCCAAGCAGTGTGATAAGGTCATTCTTTTCTTCGTCAGTAAAGAATGAGAAGTCTTCATTGCAAAGTGCCCATTTAAGCACGGGGTAGATAGGAGTAATTATCTGACAAATTGTCTGAGTGAAGAGTGTACGGTCATCTTCAAACTGCGGGATAGACATTGTGCTCCATGCATCAAGATCAACGCCGATTGAAGTCTTGATAAGAGCTTTAATATGCTGAGCACCGTCAAGAGCATTGATTTCATTTGTGAGTGAAAGCATTGCATCGAGAATAGCCTGAGCATTTTTGCTGTTATAAAGTGAGCCGTTGATTGCAGTGTTCAGGAGCTCTTTGAGGCTATCAACAGTTATGCCGTCAATTTCAATGCCGAGAAGATAGATGATGTTATCGATGAATTCATCAATGTTATCAGCAATATACTGTGCCATTTCTTCTGTATAAAGAGGACCGTACTGGTGGTCTGCATAAAGCTCTGAGCTTTCCATAGCTGAGAAAGTGAAGTCTGTATCAGCCTTATCCTTATACATATAAGAGATTTCCTGCATATCAGCTTTTCTCAGATTGAGAATATTGAGAATTGCTGTGTAAACATCTTCGCCAAAGAGAGATTTGATGTTTTCTTCGTTGTCACCGAGCTCGATAACCTGAATGAATACTGTGATAATCAGTGTGAGCATATCTTTTCTGTCAAGGTCACTGTTATAGCTCATCTTGTAAGCATATTCACCGCTGACTGACTGATATGTCTTTATTGTACCGACGCAAAGACCGCCGAACAGATCCTTAACGGGTGTGAGGTCAAGGTCAGTTGCTTCTTCAATAAGACCAACAAGTGCAACGAATGAAAGGTCGTTAAGATCAATGCCGATAAGGTCATTAATGTTAATTTCAGCACCAAGACCGCTGAGTGACTCAATAAGAGCATATGCTGCACTGAGTGTGTTGTAAAGTGAAGCTGTAAGACCGTCTGCATTCAGGAAATAAATTACATTGGGAAGCACCTCAAGAATCTTGTTTGCCGGGTCTGAGAGTATATCATCAAGACGGGCAAATGCGGAATTGAGAATAAGCTCGGTAGCATTTACTTCTGTGCCGTCGGGAAGGTTTTCACAGCCGAGAGCTTCAAGCATGAGAGCTATGCCGTTCTTATAGCCTTCTGCACCTTTTATTGTGATGATGTCGTTGTAAACATATTCGCCGTTTTCGTCAACATCTGTGCCGGTGAAGAATGCGTAATCTTCGCCGAAGAGAAGCCAATTAACAATGCCGTCAACATAGCCGAGAATTTTAACAAGTTCAGCTGTGAATTCATCAGCTGAGTCAACACCTTCTGGAGCAACATAAGCATCAAGTGCTGCAAAGTCAACGCCGAGGATTGTGTCTGCTGCATTGAGAAGGGTCTTATCAATATCTTTAAGAAGATCTGAAATACCGTCAGCAATTGCCTGTGCGTTTTCAGTTGTGTAAATGTTTACACTGTCAGAGAGCATATCAGCAAGATTTGTATATTTCTCCTCGCTGATAAGTGTAACGATCTGTGAAACTATATCGTCAAGGTTGTCATTAAGATATGCTGCACTGCTTTCTGTCCAGTTGTTGGGATAAGTAACAGCATAAATTGTGGGCTCAATATTAACGCCTGTGTCAAAGTCGTAATCAGTGAAGTCATGCTCCTCACCGAAGTAGTACATCCAGTCAACTGTCTTTGTTTCAGGGTCAGTGCCGTTGAATACTGCGAGAAGTGAAGCTGTGAAGTTCTCTGCGCCGATGAGTGCGTCAAATGCTTCTGCGTTTCCTTCTGCTTCGAGCATTTCGAGCATATAGCTGATAATAACAGTGATCATATCAGCTCTGTCAAATGTTCCTTCAGTGTAAGCACCCTTCTTACCCGTGCCGACAAATGCGCTTGCTGATGTATATTTGGTACCAATGATTGTGCATACATCATAAATAAGAGTCTTGAGTGCACTTAGGTTGAGTCCTGTTGCATTTTCAATAAGGCCGACGATTGTATCAACGCCAATGTTTTCAATATCGATTTCTACAGCTTCTTCGCCTTCTTCTGTTTCAGCGGCAGGAATAAGTGTCAAAAGGTCGATATTATAGATAGGACGAAGTGTATCGAATATTACATAGATAGGATGAAGAAGATTTCTGATTGTTGTTGAAATTCCGTCACTTGCGATGTAATAAAGTGCGCCGGGAAGAATGTCAAGGATTTCATTTATAGGATCTGCAGCAAGCTTGTCAAGTCTGTCAATAAGTGAATAAATAACAGCCTTGAGTGTATCTTCAGCAGCTAAGCTGTCAAAAGTTTCCTTTGACATAACATCACAGCCAAGTGCCTCAAGCAGAGGTACAATAGCGTTATCATAGCCTTCGTTGCCATAGAATGTTACGAGATCATTACCATTAACATCGTTAAAGAGTGTGAGACTTTCATCTGAAAGCAGGAAGCCGTAAAGAGGAGCAAGAGGGGAGAGTACATCAAGGAGAGCATCGATAAATGCATCTGTGTCACCATCTTCAAAGCCCCAGTTTGTGTCGTCAGATATTTCAGCGTACTTTTGGAATTCGCTGAGGTCAACACCGAGCTCATTTTTAACTATGTCGATAATCTTGCTTTCAAGCTCTAATGAGCCGAGAGCCTTTGCAATTGCAGTTACATTTGCATTAGTGTAAATGCCGCTGATTGCCTTTGTTATTTCATCTGAAAGGTCAATTTCTGAGCCTGCAACTGTCATAATTGAGTTGATTATATCTGTGAGATTTTCGTCAACATAATCAGCTGTATCCTTTGTCCAGTTGTTTGTATGGCTAAGGTAAACAAGTGCTGCGGGGGTGATACCTTCAACTGTGCCGCCGACGCTACCGTCATACCATGAGTAATCCTCAAGTGCATATTCTGTCTGATTGAGAAGCTCAATTATTGCAGCAATTGCAAGGTCGGGATTTGTGTAGATGTTTGTGATAATATCCTTAAGCTCAGGTGTAAGCTCAGTTTCTGTGCCGTCTTCAGCCGGAACAAACATTGACATGAGAGTCTTTACAAATTCTTCATCACCAAGGCATGAAACAAGGTAGTTAAGGAAAGCCATAAAGACATCTGCCTTGTCTGCCTCGAAGTTAATGCGCTTACCGTCTGTACGCTTTGTTGTTGCGTTTTTGTTGAGCTTTGCGTATGTTATAAACTCACCTGAGTTGAGAATGGGCATATCGTTTACATCAAGACCGGGCATAAATGATGAAAGAAGCATGCCGATAATTGAACTGAAGGATGAAATATCAAAGTCGAGTTCAAGTGTGTCTTTTGTGAGGAATGTGTTGAATTCAATGGGATATGTATCCTGAATAACATTGATGCCGAGGTAAGTATCTTCAACAAGATAGTTAAGGTCAATGTTGAGCTTATCAATTAAATCCCAGAGCTTATCAAAGGGAATTGCATAAGCGAGATTCGGAAGAATGGATGCTACTGTGTCAACGGGAGCATTAGCAAGCTTGTTTTCAACGAAATTAATAATCGGATTGAAAATTGCATCAACGAACTGTCTTGAAGTTGTGTAGCCCTTAACAGTATTGTAATTCTTGATATCGCTTGCGTTGCAGCCGATAGCCTCAAGGATGGGTACAACAACATTTGAGTAACCGGGACATCCGTTTGCTGTTATGGTAAGGTCACCTTTGAGTGTAATTGGAAATTCGCCAAGGAAACCTAAATCAACGGTATAAGTTGCACCGCCTGCTTCTTCATAGAAAAGTTCAAGACTGTCATTGTCAGCCAAGAGTGCCTGAACCAAAGGAAGAATAGCGTCAAACGATTCAGCCATTGCACCAAGGAACTTACTCTTTTTAGCTGTCAGATAATCTGTGGTTGAAGCGTAGTTTTCAGGTACGATTGAATCTATACCCCAGTCAAGAGTGAGATTGCCGTCTTCGTCTTTAAGTGCATCCCAAGTAGATGCCTTTGAGAGCTGTGTTTTTGCTGTGCCGTAGCCCGATGCAATATAATCATCAACCTGATTGGGATAGATACCCAGGCCTAATCCTTTTACGATGTCTCTGAGAGGATCATAGCTGATGTCAAGAGGTACAGTAACATCAACACCAACAAGGGTTGTTTCAAAATCATAATGAGGAGGAAGTGTGCTGTAAACATCCTCAAGGGCTCCTACGATTGCAGGATAAACAATGCCCATAAGCATATTAACAAAATCATTTGTATAGAAGTTTTCAGCCATAACTTCCTTGATGAAGTCGCTGAGGAGAATATTTCTGTCAGGATTCTGATCAATGTCAACAAGCTCGGTGAAATCATTGCTTGTAAGGAAATCGTCAAGCTTTTCAATTGTCTTGAGTACGATTTCTTCTGTTACGTCATAGTTTTCGCCTGCAACTCTTGCCTTGTCTTCATCAGTGGGATAGCGTGTAACAAACACACCGTTTTCATCGTGAAGGTGCTTCTGCTCATGGTCTGCAAGTCCGTCTGATGCAATAAACTGATTATATTTAACAAGAATTGTTGAAAGCTTGTTATAGTTTGAACGAAGCTCACTTGAAATAATGGAGGGGTTATTCTTGTTTATGTAGTCCCAGATGTTTGTTTCAACTCTGCCGATTGCTTCTTTAACTGCAACAAAGTTTTCAAAGTTTACTTCGCCGAAAGCATCGTAGTAGCCAACTGCTGTATCAACCTCAGCAGTGAGTCTTGCAAGGATAACATCATAGAGTCTTGCAATATAATCATCTATAATATAGCCGAGTGCGTTTTCACCTTCGCCGAAGATGCTTTCCATTGTGTCAGCGCCGATAAGACCTGTGTACTTTGTATACATCGCATCAAAAGCATCGTCTTTCTTTTCTGCGTTGGGAAGGTTAGGTGTTGTTTCAGCTACACCCTCACCAATGAGTGTTTCTGTGTCGTACTGGGTAAGGTCATCATAAACAAGAGGAATGAACCACTCATAATATGAGCCGTATTCAGCTTTAGCACCTCTCAGGTCGATTTCGTACTGAACTTCACTCTTGAAAACAGTGAGATAGGTTGTACCGTCTGTGAAAACTTCAGCAATATTTTCCTGCTTGAAGTTTTTAAGTGCAGCAATGTAACCTGCGAGTTTACCGTTAAGAGCGGAGAGGTTAGCGTTATCGTTTATGTAGTTGCCGTCTGCATCGGTGTCAATAAGTGCAATTGCTGCAGCATCGGGATACTGGGCACGCAGTGCATCAACAGCAGCTTTTATCTCTCTGAGTTTATAAAGCTCAATGTCTTTAGCAAGCTGAACCATAAATGCCTGTGAGTTGGTAAGTGAGAAATTATCATAGCCTGCAAAGTTATTGCCTACATATTCAAGAACCTCTGCTTCATAGGAATTAAGGTTATTAAGATGAGGTGCGCAGGTTGTGTAGATATTTTCCATTTCTTCAAGGTTATTTGTATCGTAACCTGCCTTCATTGCGTTGTTAAGCGCATCGATAGCGGGCAGTGCGTTGATAACCTTCTGAGCGAAAAGACAGTTAGCCATAAATGTGTCAACAGCATCCATATCAAAGAAATGATTCTTTACATTTTGACTGTAGCTGTTGAGTTTTGCATAAGCAGTATTGTTAGCTGTGATAAGAGCACTGATTTCTGTTGCTGTCATTTTACTCAGTTGCTCAATTGTTTTGTTAACATTGCCGCTTTTAATAAAGTGGTCATTGAAAGCGTGGAGATTTTTGTAGGCAGCTGTATCTTTCGAGTTAACCGTCCTTGAAATACCGGTCAGATAATGCCATGAGCAGGTCAGCCAATCCCATCTTCTTTGAGGGTTCCAAAATGAACCGCTATCAGTGCTTTTTTTCTCATAACCATTTTCATAGGAATGGGTATAAGTGTATGTAACTTTGAGCAATATTTCTGATGGCACCTCTGAAAGATTTAATCTTAATAAGATGTTTTCGAGGTTGGCACTTACTGATTTGGTTACAGTTTTTCCTGATGTAACCTTATATGACAACTTTCCGGTATCAAAGTCCCATACAGATACACGATGACCACTGTAATAACCGGTCTTCAAGCTTGAAGATGTCTTATACTGTGAGTCATCAACAACACCACTTGTCGGCAATAAAGCGTCAATAAGTGTGTTATAGGATGAACCGACGGCACTCTTCGCACTGCTGTTCAAATCACGAACCGAGTTGTTGGAGTAAGTAGTAACCGAATAGTTGTGATAATCGTTACTTGTGTCAGTAGCAGTGTTCTTACTCCATCTTGTGCTAATCCAATCATACAATGCATCAGCAGCATTTAATAATGTTCCGTCACCGCTTGTTAGATTAGTTGTGTTTGTGATAGCTTGAAAAGCTGATTTCAGTTGTGTGTTGTTTGTTGCTGCATGTGCTGTTATGGGCGCAAAGCACACGTTAACACAACTGACAAGTATGAGCATAGTTAAAATTACGCTCAAGGTTTTCTTGCAAAGTTTCATAATAGAACCTCCTTAAATTTTGAAGTTATTTCGAGTAAACAAAAAGTCAATTGGCAATAAAGTAAAAACCAAATTTCCATAAACTCAAAATAAACTTTCAATTATATGTAGTATAACATATTAATAAAAAATTTACAAGTGTCATTTTTGACATAATCGCTTAAATTGTTAAAACGAGATGTTTTTCGTGTTGTTGAAAAGTAAACAAATTAAGAACACGCTCTGAACGTGTTCTATAAATAGATTATATAATTATTTTCTGATGACTTTTGATTTTTTCAAGTGCACCCTTTTCGAGTCTTGATACCTGTGCCTGTGAAATGCCTATTTCTTTTGCAACCTCTGTCTGAGTCAATCCGTTCATAAACCTGAGTGAAAGAATGGTCTTTTCTCTTTCTCCTAAATCGTTTATCGCTTTTTTCAGCAGAATTTCATCTATCCAGTTTACATCAGAGTTGCTGTCACCTATCTGATCCATAACATAAATTGTGTCGCCTGCATCAAAATAAACGGGTTCATAAAGTGAAACAGGCTCAACAATTGCTTCAAGAGCAATGACGACATTTTCTTTTTTCACGCCCATTTCTTTAGCTATTTCCTCAACTGAAGGCTCCTTTTGTGTTTCATTTATAATACGCTCCTTGATTTTCATTGCCTGATATGCTGTGTCACGAAGAGAACGGCTGACTCTGATAGGTGAATAGTCACGAAGATATCTTCTTACTTCTCCGATTATCATCGGCACTGCATAAGTGCTGAAGCGCAAACCAAGCTCGATGTCAAAGTTATCAATCGCTTTAATTAATCCGATGCAGCCAACCTGAAATAAATCATCAAGATTTTCTCCTCTTGAAGTGAATCTCTGAATGACACTCAGCACAAGTCTTAAATTTCCGTTTATCAGTTCCTCTCTTGCAGCCTTGTTGCCCTGCTTTGTTTTTTTCAAAAGCTCTGTTTTTTCTTTTTCGTTCAGTACCTTGAGTTTCGATGTATCTATGCCGCATATTTCAACCTTATTAAAGTGCAAAATCAATACCTCCGAAGGGAAATTTAACCCCTTTTTATCTCGGTATAATTATTGCCCTCATAAGAGTAATTTAATAATTGAAAAAATTGACAATATATGTTATAATGCCTTTATCAAAGCTCAGGAGGAAAATTATGAAATACCAGATTAAAAAGCTTTTGATTAACAACTTCGGTGTTTTCGGTGAGAATAAGCTGCCTCACAGAAGCTACTTTATCCCGTACCAAAACGCAGGAAAGCTTGCACAGCAGACGGCACTGACAGAGAGATATGAAAGTGACACTGTCAATGTTCTTTCAGGTGAGTGGGATTTTAAGTTTTATGAAAAGATTTCCAGAATGCCCAACATTATTGACACTGAAAATCTTGCTTGCGATAAAATTAAAGTTCCGAGCGTTTGGCAGAGAACCGGCTATGCAAAGCCTGTTTATATCAACACAAGATATGAGTTCAAGATGAATCTTCCGGATGTACCCGAAGAAATGATGGCAGGTGTCTATGTCAAGAAATTCACTATCAGTGAAAAGGCTGTCAACCCTATAATTACTTTCCTTGGTGTGTGTTCGAGCCTCACTCTTTATATTAACGGTGAATATGTCGGTTACAGTGAAGGAAGCCATAATCCTGCTGAGTTTAATATTTCAAAGTTTGTCAATGTCGGTGAAAATGAGCTGCTCGCCATTGTTACGCAGTGGTGCAACGGCACTTATCTTGAGTGTCAGGATATGTTCAGAGATAAGGGCATTTTCCGTGATGTTTATATTACTGAGAACCCTGCCGAATACATATACGATTATGCTGTTAAAACAGCAAAGGTTGATGATTTATATCAGCTGACTGCCGATATTAATGTTCTCGGTCAAAACACAAAAGATAAGAGAATACTTGCAGAGCTCTATTATAAAGATGAAAAGATAGCTGAAAAAACTACGGATGCAGGCAAAGACAGCTTTGTCAACTTCGGTAAGCTCAGTGTTAAAGAGTGGAATGCAGAAAAGCCTGAGCTTTATACACTTTTCATTTCACTTATGCACGGTGATAAGGTTATTCAGTGCCTGCGCAGCAAAATTGGCTTTAAGACTGTTAAAATTAGCGGTGAGCTCTTTACCTTCAATGGCATGCCTATTAAATTCAAGGGTGTAAATCATCACGATACCCATGAAAAAACAGGCTTTGTTATGTCGGGTGAAGATCTGCTGAAAGACATTATTTTGATGAAGAAGTTCAATGTCAACGCTGTTCGTACTTCGCACTATCCTCCTGATCCTATTTTCCTTGACCTTTGTGACGAATATGGTCTTTATGTTATTGATGAGGCTGATATCGAAACACATGGCACACAGTTTGACCTTCAGCTCAGATTTACCTTCAAGCAGAATATTATCAGTAATGATAAGAAGTGGCTTTCAAGATATATTGACAGAGTAATGAGCATGTATCAGCGTGACAAAAACCACGTTTCAATAACAATGTGGAGCCTTGGCAATGAATCGGGCGGATGGAAAAATCAGGATAAATGCTATGATATGCTCAAGGCTTTGACAGATATTCCCGTTCATTATGAAGGTGTTGCGAGAACTGTAAGAGGCTCATACGATGTCATTTCCGAAATGTATCAGCATCCGCCTCTTCTAAAAAAAATAGGTGAACACAAGCTCGGCTCACGCTATAAAGGAAAGCCTTATTATCTTTGCGAATACTGCCACGCAATGGGTGTCGGCCCAGGCTCACTTGAAGATTATTGGGATATTATCTATAAATATGACCAGATGACAGGTGGTTGCATATGGGAATGGGCTGACCATAGCGTATATGATGAAAACGCAAAATATAAATATACATACGGCGGTGACCACGGCGAAGCATGGCATGACAGTAATTTCTGTGTTGACGGTCTTTTTTATCCTGACAGAACACCGCATACCGGTGCATATGAAATGAAGCAGGTTTACCGCCCACTCAGAGCTCAAAAAGCAGGGGAGTGCACCTACAAATTCACTAACACAAACCGTTTCACAAATGCTGATGAATATTCAGTTAAGTATGAGCTTATTGAGGATGGCTCGGTTGCCGAAAAGGGTGAGCTCAATCTTTCAATTGAGCCTTGCCATTTCGACACGGTAAGAATTGAGCATAAGAAAGCCGAAAAAGACAAAGACGTCTTTATCAATTTCATTTATTATGACAGAGACGGCAATGAAATTGCCAAGGAGCAGCTCGCACTTAATGAAACAGTGAAAGAGCCCGAATATATCGAAAAGAAAAAAGCCGAGTTTACACGCAAAAAAGATCGACTCATTGTTGATTTTGAGGGAGGTACCGCTGAGTTTTCACTTGGCAGCGGCACACTTATGAGCTATCAGGTCGGCGGCAAGGAAATGCTTGCTGACAAGAAAGGCTTTACACATAATCTTTTCAGAGCCTTCCTTGACAATGACAGAAACATAGTTAAAGGCTGGGAAAGAACAGGTCTTGATAAGCTTCATTTTGACGGAAAAATGTCCTCATATAAATTGTATGAAAAAGAAGGCAGAGTCAAGATTAAATGTGACGGTAACCTTTGCGTTGCAGGCAAGCCTTTAGTTGAATGCTCGATCAGTTACACAATTTTTCCAAGCGGAATTATGAGTGTCAAAGCTGAAATCAAGCGCAAAAAATTCAGCCTTAACAGATTCGATATTCCCAGATTCGGACTCAGCATCAATCTTTCTGACAGCCTGCAGAATGTTGAATATTACGGTCTTGGTGAGCTTGAAAACCTCAATGACTTTAAGGCACAAAGCACTGTTGGAATTTATTCGGGCAGAGTTGATGACCTTAATGTCAACTATATCAGACCTCAGGAAAACGGAACACACTGTGAAACACGTTGGCTGAAGCTGACTGATGACGAGGGCAAGGGAGTTATGATTTACAACAGAAAGAATTATTTTGCATTCAATGTTCATAACTATTCAAATGACACTCTGCGCAAGGCTAAGCACATAGAGGATATAAAAAATGATAGCCTCGTTTCGCTCAATATCGACGGCTTTGTCAGAGGCACCGGCACTAATAGCTGCGGACCGAACACACTGCCTGAATACAGAGTTAATTTCAAAGACGAGCTGAAATTCGGTTTCTATCTTATACCCGTAGTTTCTGACTGAAAAATGTAAAAATTTAACAAGAATTGCCCTCAATATTCGTTATAATCAACAATTGATTTTTTCTTGAATATTGAGGGTGCTTGTGTTATAATGACTATAATTGGGTGCAGAATATTTTAAGTGCCCGTAATTTAAAGCAACGGAGGCTCTCATAATGAAGCAATTAAACATTGGTATCATCGGCGCAGGCCGCATTGGCAAGGTACATATGCAGTCAATCACTTATAACGTGCCTACAGCAAAGGTTCTCGGCATCACAGACGTTTTTAAAGACGGTCTTCAGGAACTCGCTGATAAATACAGCATTGAAAAAGTATACGATGATTATAAAGAAATGTTAGCAGATAAGGATATCGATGCTGTTCTTGTTTGTTCATCAACAGACACACACGCTGATATTTCAATAGAGGCAGCAAAAGCAGGCAAGCATGTTTTCTGTGAAAAGCCTGTTGATCTTACACCTGAAAAGGTTCAGGCAGTTATTGATGCAGTGGCAGAAGCAGGTGTTAAGCTTCAGGTTGGTTTTAACAGACGCTTTGACCACAACTTTGCACATGTTAGAAGCCTTATTAACGAAGGCAAGGTGGGTAACCTTGAGCTTATCAAGATTACTTCACGTGACCCGGAACCCCCACCGGCAGAGTATGCAGCTGTTTCAGGCGGCATGTTCCTTGATATGACAATTCACGATTTTGATATGGCTCGTTTTCTTGCAGGCAGCGATGTAACAGAGGTTTATGCAAATGCAACATGTCTTGTTGACCCTGCAATCGGTGAAGCAGGTGACGTTGACACAGCCATTATCAACCTTAAATTTGAAAATGGTGCTCTCGGTGTGATTGACAACAGCCGCCGTGCTGCTTACGGTTATGACCAGAGAATCGAAGTTTTCGGCTCACTCGGTGCTGCTATGGCTTCAAATGACACACCTACAAATGTCACTGTTATGAATTCAGACGGTGTTACAACCGATAAGCCGCTCTATTTCTTCCTTGAGAGATATATGCAGTCCTTCCGTGACGAAATGGTTCAGTTTGTTGATGCTGTGCTGAATGATAAGCCCACACCCACAACAGGAAACGACGGTCTCAATTCAATTCTTGTTGCTCTTGCAGCTAAAAAGAGTGTTCAGGAAGGCAGACCTGTTAAAATTTCAGAAATTATGTAATATGACTTTGGGAGTATCTTCAGAGGATACTCCTTAAAGCGTTTATATTGAAAGGATTTGATTTAATGAAACTTACGATGGCTCAGGCTCTCGTCAAATTCCTCGATAATCAGTATATAAGCTATGACGGGAAAGAGAGCAAGTTCGTTGACGGCATTTTCGGCATTTTCGGTCACGGATGTGTTGTTGGTATCGGTCAGGCTCTCGAGCAGGGTGGTCACAGCCTTCGCTATTATCAGGGTCACAATGAGCAGGGCATGGCTCACGCTGCTATTGCCTACGCAAAGCAGATGAAAAGACGCAAGATTATTGCCTGCACTTCATCAATAGGCCCCGGTGCACTTAATATGGTTACAGCCTGCGGTACTGCCACAGCTAACCGTATTCCTCTTCTTGTTTTGCCCGGTGACACCTTTGCCTGCCGCCAGCCCGACCCTGTTCTTCAGCAGATTGAGCAGTTTGATTCATGCGCTATCACAGCAAACGATGCTTTTAAGCCGGTGTGCAAATATTGGGACAGAATCAACCGCCCTGAGCAGCTTATGACTGCTTGCATTAACGCTATGCGTGTTCTTACGGACCCTGCCGATACAGGTGCTGTTTGCATTGCAATGCCTCAGGATGTTGAAGCAGAGGCTTTTGATTATCCTGACTACTTCCTTGAGAAGAGAGTCTGGTATATGGACAGACGAGTTCCCTCAGACAGAGAAATTGAGGCAGCTGCAGAAATAATTAAAAATGCCAAGAAGCCTATGATTATCGTTGGCGGCGGTGTTACATATTCCGACAGTGAAAAGGCAGTTTTAGCTCTTGCTGAGAAGTGCAACATTCCCATTGGTGAAACTCAGGCAGGTAAGGGACAGATTGCTTTTGACCACTCTCTCAATTTGGGTGGTTGCGGTGTTACAGGCGGCCCTGCAGCTAATGCAATTGCAAAGCAGGCAGACCTTGTTATCGCTGTGGGCACAAGACTTACTGACTTTACAACCTGCTCAAAATGGGGTTTCCACAACCCTAATGTGAAGATGCTTTCCATCAACGTTTGCTCTTTTGATGCTTTCAAGATGGATTCAGTTGCAATTATTGCTGATGCTAAAGAGGCTTGCGAGGCTATCACCGATAAGCTCGACGATTATAAGTCACAGTGGGCTGATGAAATTGAAACTGCTAAAAAGGCTTATATAGAAGAAATCGACCGCTGCTACAGCGACGAGTCACATGATATGCTTTCACAGATGAAGGCTCTCGGCATTATCAATGAGGTTATTGCAGATGACAGCGTTGTTATCGGTTCATCAGGCTCACTTCCCGGATGTCTGCAGAGAATATGGAAGACCAAAGCTCCCGATACATACCATGTTGAATACGGCTTCTCATGCATGGGATATGAAATCTGCGGTGCCCTTGGTGCAAAGCTGGCTGTTGGTGACAGAGAGGTTTACTCAATGGTTGGTGACGGCTCATTCCTTATGCTTCACAGTGAGCTTTACACAGCAATTCAGGAAGATAAAAAGATAAATGTTATGCTCTTTGACAACAGCGGTTGGGGATGCATTGAAAATCTGCAAAATAATCAGGGTACCGATACATTCGGCACACGCTTTACAAGAAGAAATGAAGCATCAGGTCTTCTTGATGGCGCTGTTATCACAACGGATTATGCAAAAATTGCTGAAGGCTACGGTTGCAAGGCATATACTGTAACTACTGCTGAGGAGCTCTATGCTGCACTTGAGGATGCAAAAAAGCAGAGCGTTTCAACTCTCTTTGACATCAAGGTTGCACATAAGTCAATGACCGACGGCTATGATTCATGGTGGAGAGTCGGTGTTGCAGAGGTCAGCACAAGTGAAACAGTAAAGGCTTGCTATGAAGATATGGCTGCAAATATTAAAAAAGCCCGTTTATATTAATTTAAAGGAGTAAAAATAAATGCTTAACAAAGATAAAGTACAACTTGCAATAGCACCTATTGCTTGGACAAATGACGATCTTCCCGATCTCGGCGCTGAAAACACCTTTGAGCAGTGCGTAAGCGAAATGGCACTTGCAGGCTTCACCGGAAGCGAAATCGGTAATAAGTACCCCAAGGATGTTGAAACACTCAAGCATAAACTCGATGTAAGAGGAATGAAAATCTGTAACGCTTGGTTCTCTTCACTTCTTCTTTCTGAAGGCTATGAGGCAACAATTGAAGCCTTTATCAAGCACAGAGACTTCCTTCATGCTCTCGGTGCAAAGGTTATTGGTGCATCAGAGCAGGGCAACAGCATCCAAGGCAAGGATGTTAGCATTTTCGGTGAAAAGCCTGTTTACACTGACGAGCAGTGGGAGCTTATTGCAAAGGGCTTCAACGAAATGGGCAGACTCGCCAAGGAAAAGGGAATGTACTTTACAGTGCATCACCATATGGGCACAGGTGTGCAGACTGAGGCTGAAATCGATAAGCTTATGGAAATCACAGATCCTGACCTTGTTTACCTTCTTTTTGATACAGGTCACCTCTCATTCAGCGGTGAAGATGTAATCGGTGTGCTTAAGAAGTATGTAGGCAGAACAAAGCATGTTCATCTCAAGTCAATCCGAAAGGATGTTATTGCTGATGCCAAGGAAAAGGGGTACAGCTTCCTTGACAGTGTCCGTGCAGGTTCATTCACTGTTCCCGGTGACGGTGACTTTGACTTTACACCTGTATTTGATGTACTCGACGAAGCAGGTTATGAAGGCTGGGTTGTCGTTGAGGCTGAGCAGGATCCTGCTAAGGCTAATCCTTATGAATATGCAGTGCTTGCAAGAAATTATATAAGAGAGAAGACAGGGCTTTAATAAAGCAGTTAAGGGAGAAATGATATGAAACCGCTTAATTTTTATCACCTGACCGATCTGCACTATTATGCCAATGAGGTTATTGGATCTTACGGTGAAAAATATGAGCTTAAGGATATGCTCGACCAGAAGTGCATGGATAAAAGCGGTGCAATTATCGATGCTGCTTTCAGAGATGTCTGTGAAGATAAGGAGACTGATATAGTTCTTATTTCAGGTGACCTTACCTTTGACGGTGAGGTTCAGAGTCACGACGCTCTTATTGAAAAGCTCTATGCATTGAAAGAAAAGGGCAAGCGTGTGTTTATCACCTTTGCAACCCACGACTTTTATATGCATGCCCGCAAATATACCGATGAAGGTGAAACTGAGCTGCCGAAGTACACAAGGGCTCAGCTCAGAGAAAAATATGCTGATTTCGGCTATAACGAAGCTATTGCAGAGCATAAGAATTCATATTCATACTGCGTTCAGCTCAGTGATGATGTAAGGCTGCTCGCTCTTAACGATGACGGCGATTTTGATAAATTCTGCGGCTTTTATAACGATTTGCTGTTTTGGATTAAAGACCAGATTGAGGCAGCTCACGAAGCCGGTTGCGAAATTTTTGCAATGACCCATCATCCGATACTTGAGCCTTCTCCCGTTTATCCCTTGTTTTCCCACAAGGCGATGCTTGGCGGCTATGAGTTTACCGGCCCGTACCTTGCCAATGCCGGCCTTGAGTATATTTTTGTCGGTCATACCCATATTCACGATATTAATTCTCTAACCACAGATAAGGGTAACACACTTTATCAGGTGAACACTGCCGCTTTAACGGCTTATCCCCTTGCTTACCGTAAGATAGAATTCAGTGACAAGGGCATGGATGTTAAGACTGTTCAGGTCACTGAGATTGATGCTGACACTGACGGAATGAGTGTTCTTGATTATTCAAAAAAACACTTCACTTATATGATTGAGCTGATTTTCGATTCTCTCGAAAATGACTTTGATAAATTTTGTCTGCTTGCTCAGGGCTTCAGCGTTGATGGTGAAAAGCTTAGAAAAGTCGAGTCTTTGTTACATAAGTTCGGCAAGATGGTTAACGGTTTGACATTTAAGAAGCTCTGCGGATTTTTCGGCTGCGGCAAATATGTTGACAGCAGCATAGCTGATGATAAAATTGTTAAATTTCTCTGCAGCGCAATTGTTAATATGTATAGCGGCAATGAGGTATATTCACCTGACACCCCCGAATATAAAGCAATTATCCCTGTTTGTCAGAAACTCGGCAAGGTCATTAAAATAAAAGATCACAGCGGCAACCGTGTTGATATTGCCAAGTTAGTGGCGGGAATAATCTGTGATGACGGCATAAATGATATAGAAGCATTTTTGCCTGCTAAATGCAAATAATCAACTTTCAGTTGATATTTAATATTATGTTTAAGAAAAGAGGATGAACTTATGAAAAAAATTATTTCATCGTTACTTGCAATATTTATGATTTTAACTGTTGCAACAGTCGCAGTGGCTGCAGTTGATTATGACCAGCCTATTGAAAGAGGTACATACGGAGTAAGCGAATACCGTATACCTGCACTTTACACACTTGAAAACGGTGCTGTTATCAGTCTTGCTGACATGCGTTATGATCATGGTGCCGATTCACCTAACAATATCGAAATTCTTGCTGCTGTTTCACCCAACGGTTATACAGACTGGAAATACACAGTTCTCAATCACTTTGATGATTATGCTGATGGCGTTACAGCAACAGCAAGTGCTTCATTCATCGACTCAGCTGTTGTTCAGTCTTCAACAGGCAGAATTTTCGTTATAAGTGACGCTCAGCCTGCAGGCTGCGGCTACTCAAAGTGCGAAAGAGGTTCAGGCTTCATCACTGTTGACGGCAAGCCTCATATGCTTCTTACTACAGGCAATTCAACAGATGAAATGAGCTCCTTTGATTACTACATCGGCGATTTCACAAACGGTTATGCTCCGGTTCTCAAGGTTGCTGACAATTCAGTTACAGAATACAGCGTTGACGCTGAGCTTAACCTCTATAAAAACGGTGCTCCTATGACAATGAAGCAGAGAGGCAGCGAAGGTGTTGTTGTTCATCAGAATGTATTTTATGCTGATGCAGCTCTCAAATGCTTCTGCACAACTTATCTCTGGATGAGATATAGTGATGACAACGGTGCAACATGGAGCAGTCCCGTTATCCTTACAGGTCAGGTTAAGACTGATAACGAATATTTCCTTGGCATTTGCCCCGGTAGAGGTATCGTTACTACTCTTGATGACGGCACAGAAAGAATTATCTTCACAGTTTATGATAACGGTAACATCGGCTGGAATGCAGTTGAAAATGTAAGCACTATCTATTCTGACGACAATGGTGTAACATGGAAACGTGGTGCTGAAACAATTCCTGCAATGGGCGTTGGCAAAACAAGTGAATCTCAGATAGTTGACCTTGGCGGCGGTACACTTCGCATGTTTGCACGTAACTCAAGCAACTACATTGCATATGCAGACAGCACTGACTACGGCGTTTCATGGGGTGATTTTATTGCTGATGAAAACCTCAACGCAATGGGCAACTGTATGTGTTCATTCATTAACACAAGCAAGACAATCGGTGGCAAAAAGGTTATTCTCGGTTCATTTGCTTCAAACCCGGCTTCAAGAGCTGACGGTGTTATCAAAGTTGGTCTTGTAAATGCTAACAAGACAATTGACTGGGTTTCAACCTATAAACTGACTCAGGGCAGCTTCTTTGCATATTCATGCATGACAGAGCTTGCAGACGGCAACTTCGGTATTCTTTATGAAGATGAAGCATCACATATCGAGTATTTAGTTTTCTCAGTTGATGAAAACGGTAATATCAGTGAAGTTAACGGCAATGACCCTGTAACTGAAACAGTTGAAAAAGAACTCACTGTATGGGAAAAGATTGTTAAATTCTTTAACGATTTAATCTTCAAGATTCAGAAGTTCTTAGGCTTTATCTGATTTAATATATCCTGAATATAAAAACACAGCACCCTGAAAAAGTGCTGTGTTTTGCTATAAATGTGTTTAACTTTTGAGAATAGCTTCGGCAACAATAAGATCGTGAGGATAAGTAATTTTTATATTGCAGACATCACCTTTGACGAGATGCACGTCATAGCCTTTTATTGTGTAAATTTTACATGCATCGGTGAGTATTTCCTTTTCTTCGTCACTAAGACTTTCATAAAGCTCACGCAATTTAAGTGCCTTGAAGCATTGTGGTGTCTGTGCCTGATAAAGCCTGCTTCTGTCGGGTACTGATGAAATCACTGCACCGTCATAGGCTTCAAATATAGTGTCAGTTGCAGGAATAGCTGTGCCCGTAGCGCCGAATTTCAAAACGGCATCTATATTATTTTCGATTATTTCAGTTGTTACAAAGGGTCTTACCGCATCGTGAGTAATTAGCGCTGTGTCATCATCAAGACCGTCTGTAGCTTCAATGAAATCAATTGCCGACATAAGTGTTTCGTTTCTTGTTTTGCCGCCTCTGATAACAGTTATCTTTTCATCACTGAACAGCTCTTTTGTGAAAGAAACCCAATCTTCGGGGCAGAGGATAATAACCTTGTCAATGTCCTTTACGGCACTGAATTTTTCGGCAGTGTACCTGATAATCTCTTTGCCGCCGATTTTAATATATTGCTTTGGTAATTCGCTTCCCATTCTGCTTCCGATGCCACCGGCAGCAATAACTGCATAAATCATAACTTCACCTTCTGAAATATTATACTTAAATTATACATGAGTGGTTTATATTGTCAAGTTTGAAATTTTTTATAAAAACTATTGACTTTTAAGCATTAAAATGCTATTATCTTTGCAATATCACAAATGCGTTGAAGAAATTATGAATTTTCATCTTATGATTTCAGAGAGTCGGTGGTTGGTGCAAACCGATACATAGTGTCAATTCAGTCTCGTTTCTGAGCAGAACTGCTGAAGACTTTTTGTTGCGTAGGTAGTTCCGGATGCCCCGTTATCATGGCTAAGAGCTTGTTTGAGCTTAAAAGAGTGACTGTTTTACAGTAATCAAGGTGGTACCGCGAATAGTATTATTCGTCCTTGAGGTTACAGGTGTAACTTCGAGGGCTTTTTTATTGTCAGTGCTACCTTAATTCTCGATGCAAAAGTGATAAATTGTTTAAAAGGAGCAAACATAATGCAAAAATTAACAGTTTCCGACATCACCCTTAAGCAGTCTGCAAAATCAGCAGACTACACTCTGAGCTTCAGAGAAAAAATTGAAATTGCAAAATTACTTAACAAAATTCATGTCAGTGTTATCGAGCTGCCTGCAATTGTGAAAGAGAAGACAGATATGCTTCTCATCAAATCTGTTGCTTCATGCGTTCATCACAGCATAGTTGCCGTACCTGTTAATCTTCAGGAGGGTGACGTTGAGCGTGTTGCTGAGGCACTTAAGACAGCAGACAAGCCAAGAATTCAGGTTCAGGTTCCAACCTCAACAGTGCAGATGGAATATATCTGCGGCAAAAAGCCCAACGCTGTTCTTGAAATGATTAAAGACCTCACTGTGAGAGCAAAAGCACTTTGCAGCGATGTTGAATTTATTGCTGACGACGCAACAAGAAGTGACATTGATTTCCTTTATAAGGCAGTTGAATGTGCAATTGAAAACGGTGCCACAACAGTTACTGTCTGCGACACAGCAGGCACAATGTTCCCTGACGAAATTTCTGATTTTGTTTCCGATCTTATAAAGAATGTTCCTGCTTGCGAAAGCATTGAAGTAGGTGTTCAGTGCAGCAATGCAATTGAAATGGCTTGCGCTGGCTCAATTGCTGCTCTTAAAGCAGGTGCAACAGAGGTTAAGGTTTCATCTGTTGCTTCAAAAGATACTGCATCAATGGAGTCAATCTGTCAGATTATCCGCACACACGGCGACAGCTTCGGTTTCACAACAGGTGTGAGAACTACTGAATTCCACAAGGCTGCAAAGCAGATTGACTGGATTGTTAACGCAAAACGCAGCAAAAATTCACCCTTTGACCATGCTTCTGCAGAGTCAGGCGAAGACTTTGTTCTCAGTGAGCATGATGATATAACTGAAGTAAGCAAGGCTATTGCAATGCTCGGCTACGATTTGTCACAGGAAGATATTTCAAATGTTTATAACGAATTCAAGCGTATCAGCACAAGAAAGACAGTAACCGCAAAGGAGCTCGATGTAATTGTTGCTTCCGCAGCTCTTCAGGTACCCATGACTTATGTGCTTGAAAGCTATGTTATCAACAGCGGTAACATTATCAGCGCAACAGCAAACATTACTGTTAAAAAGAACGGTGAAACAATCAGAGCTCTTGCAAACGGTGATGGACCTATTGATGCTGCTTTCCTTGCAGTTGAACAGATTATCGGTCACCGTTATGAACTTGACGATTTCCAGATTCAGGCAGTTACTGAAGGTCAGGAGGCAATGGGCTCAGCTATCGTTAAGCTTCGCTCAAACGGCAAGCTCTATTCAGGCAAGGGTCTTTCAACCGATATTATCGGCGCCAGCATAAGAGCTTATATTAACGCTATCAACAAGATAGTTTATGAGGAGGTATAATCAATATGATGAAGCTTTCTTTTTCAGTCAAGGGCTGGGAGGATTATTCATGGCAGGATTTAATGAATCTTGCTAACGAAAACAGCATCAAAGGCATTGATCTTTGCCCTGACAGTAATGCTAATCTTTTTGAAAAAAATGCAGAATTTGATAAATATAACAGCGGTGCAACAATCCGTTCAATGAAAGACAAGGGTCTTGCAGTGCCTTGTGTATGCTACAGCACTGATATTGCAGATGATAATGTCAGTGAAACTGCCGATAAAGTCAAGGAGTATATTGACTTCGCCTCAGGTATAAGAGTACCCTATATTGCTCTTTATGCTGCAAAGGAAAATGAAAATGCTAAGGCTAATGTTATTGCATTTATTAAGGAAATCAATGACTATGCCGTCAGCAAGGATGTAACAGTTCTGTTTAAAACTGAGGGACTTTTTGCTGATACAAGCGTTCTTCGTGATGTTATCATGGAGTTTTCCTGTGACACAATCGGTGCTATGTGGGATATGTATAACACATATTTTGTCAGCGGTGAGGACCCTGAAACAACTATCACAAATCTTGGTGCATACATTAAGCACGTGCACATCAAAGACTTTGTTGACGGTGAATATTGCCTTTTAGGTGAAGGTGAAATTCCCACAGAAATTATGGTTAATGCACTTTCCTCAATCAACTATAGAGGCTATGTAGCTTTTGATTGGGACATAGACTGGATGAGTGACCTTGACGAGCTTGATGTAATTGTTGCTCATTTCAGTGAGTATATGAAAAAATTCAAGTCAACCTCAAGAAAGAAAAATCATCTTTATTATAATAACCGCCATACTGGCAAGTTCGTTTGGAAAAAGGAAGCACTTATTGAAAAGACATTCTCGCAGGTGCTTGATAAGATGGTTGAAGAGTTCCCTGATCAGTACGCTTTTAAGTATACAACTCTTGATTATACCAGAACCTACGCCGAATTCAGAGACGATGTTGACGAGTGCTGCAGAGCGTTCCTTGCTATGGGCGTTAAACCCGGCAGCCATGTTGCGGTTTGGGCAACAAACATTCCTCAGTGGTATATTGCTTTCTGGGCTGCTACAAAAATCGGTGCTGTTCTCGTAACTGTTAACACTGCATATAAAATCCGTGAAATCGAGTACCTTTTAAAGCAGTCAGATACACATACACTTATTCTCATTGAAGGCTGGCGTGACTCACACTATGCAAACATTATCGGTGAGCTTTGTCCTGAACTCGAAACTACAAAAGCAGGCGAGCCTCTTCACTGCAAGAGACTTCCATTCCTTCGCAATGTTATTACAGTCGGCTTCAGAAAGAAAGGCTGTCTTACATGGGAAGAAGCTATGGAAAGAAGTGAAAATGTACCTGTAGAAGAAGTATACAGAATTGCAGCAAATGTTAACCCCAACGATGTTTGTAATATGCAGTATACCTCAGGCACAACAGGCTTCCCCAAGGGCGTTATGCTCACACACTATAACGTAGTTAACAACGGTAAGTGCATCGGTGACAGAATGGATCTTTCAACTGCAGACCGTATGATGATTCAGGTGCCTATGTTCCACTGCTTCGGTATGGTTCTTTCAATGACAGCATCAATGACTCACGGTGTTACAATATGTCCTATTCCTTATTTCTCACCGAAGCCTTCACTCGCCTGCATCAATCAGGAAAAAATTACCTGTTTCCACGGTGTGCCTACAATGTTTATCGCTCTGCTTGAGCATCCTGACTTTGAAAAGACCGATTTCTCATATATGAGAACAGGTATTATGGCAGGCTCACCTTGTCCCATCGCAACAATGAAAGACGTTGTTGAAAAGATGCACATGAACGAGATTACTATAGTTTACGGTCAGACTGAGGCTTCACCGGGCTGCACAATGAGCTCAACTGATGATCCTCTTGAGGTTCGTGTTGCCACTGTCGGCAGAGCTCTTCCTGAAATTGAATGCAAGATTGTTGACCCTGAAACAGGGGAGGACTTACCTGTTGGTCAGATAGGCGAATTTGTTGCAAGAGGCTATAACATAATGAAGGGCTATTACAAAATGCCCAAGGCAACCTCAAGCGCAATTGACAAAGACGGCTGGCTTCACACCGGTGACCTTGCCTGCAAGACAGAAGAAGGTAACTATAAAATCACAGGCAGACTTAAGGATATGATTATCCGTGGCGGTGAAAACATTTATCCCAAGGAAATTGAAGAGTTTATTTATACTCATCCGAAGGTCAGCGACGTTCAGGTTATCGGTGTGCCTGATGAGCAGTACGGTGAAGAAATTGCAGCTTGCATCATTCTCAAAGAAGGCGAAACAATGACCGAGGATAAAATGAAGCAGTTTGTCCGTGATCATATGGCAAAGCATAAGGTGCCAAGATATATTGACTTTGTTGATTCATTCCCCATGAACGCTGCGGGTAAAATTCTTAAATATAAGATGCGTGAGGATGCAATTGAAAAGTACGGACTTCAGAAGGCAAACTCTGTTGAAACTGCATAAAAATAAGAAGGCGAAATATTAATGAACTATCCGATAATTGACTGTCACTGTCATGTTTATCCCGATAAAATTGCTGCAAGAGCAGTTGAGGGAATTGGCTCTTTTTATAGCCTTGATATGCACTATGACGGCAAATATTCAACTCTTGTTGACAGCGGCAAAAGGAATGGAATCAGGCATTTTGTGATTTTTTCCGTTGCAACAACACCTCATCAGGTTCGTTCAATCAATAATTTTATTGCTGAGACCGTAAATGGCAGCTCCGGCTCCATGACGGGTCTCGGCACCCTTCATCCTGACAGCGAAAGCATTGAAGAAGATATTGCTGAAATTAAGGCTCTTGGTCTTAAAGGCATCAAGATGCATCCTGATTTTCAGAAATTCAGAATTGATGACGACAAATGCCGCAAAATATATGCGCTTTGTCAGGGTACTCTGCCGATATTGCTGCACACAGGCGACAGTCGGTATGATTATTCCAATCCTGACCGTATGAAGCGTATTCTTGATGATTATCCCAATTTAACGGTTATCGGTGCTCATTTCGGCGGTTGGTCCTGCTGGAGAGAGGCTGCCGAGAAGCTAAGCGGATACAGCAACTTTTATGTTGATTGCTCATCGTCATTTGATTGGCTGTCACCTGAGGAAAGTGCTGAGCTTACAAGAAAATACGGTGCCGACAGGGTGCTGTTCGGTTCTGATTTTCCCATGTGGAGCCATGAGCTTGAAATCAAAAGATTTTTTGATATGAACCTGACAGACGAAGAAAACAGAAAAATCCTTTATGAAAATGCAATTAAGCTGTTTTCTTTGGATAAAAACACAATAGCGCTTTAAATGATTAAAGAGTTATTGTAAATTATGACAAATTATAAAAATTAGCATTAAAACTATTGACAGCTTGGTTTTAAAGTGCTAAAATAAGTTAAAATTTCATAGAAAAGCTATGACGAAGACGGACGAAGGAACGTTTTTACAGAGAGTTGACGATGGTGGAAAGTCAGCATTACAGCACTTCAGGGTCCTATCACTTCCGAGCTGAGGGTCCGAAAGTTCTTTTGAAATCAGTAGACACCCTTCGTGATTGCTGCGTTAATGCATAGAGCTTGTTGGAGCTTGAAGGTGGCGATTTATATCGCAATTTGAGTGGTACCGCGGGTATTATTTAGTTAGTTACTCGTCTCAAAGGTTTTCTTTGAGGCGAGATTTTTAATTTTAAAAAAATTATTTTTACCGGAGGTAAAAAGTTATGGAAATGAATAATCAACTTATGGAAGTTGCATCACGTATTAAAGAGATGCGTGAAGTATGCGGCTTCAGTGAAGAAGAAATGGCTGTTAAGACAGACATCACTCTCGAACAGTATAAGGCTTATGAAGCAGGCACCGTGGATTTTCCCTTCTCATTTATTCACAAGTGCGCTAAAGCTTTCGGCATAGGCAAAACTGATCTTCTTGAGGGTCAGAGCAGCAACCTTTCCTCTTATACTGTTACAAGAAAAGGGCAGGGCAAGATAACATCAAAGGAAGACGGCATTGAGATTAATAACCTTGCACCTCTTTTCAGAAATAAGCTTGCTGAGCCTTATCTTGCAAAATATGAATATAAAGAGGAACTTCAGAATAAGCCGATTCATACAATTACACACTCCGGTCAGGAATTTGACCTTGTGCTTTCAGGCAAGCTTAAGGTTCGTGTCGGCAACCATACAGAGGTTCTCGGTGAAGGTGACAGCATTTATTATAAGAGCTCATCACCTCACGGCATGATAGCTGTTGACGGTCAGGACTGCACATTCCTTGCAGTTGTTATCACAGATGATGAAGGCTCAACTGAAAAGGAAGTTCAGGAAACATTTGTCACTGCAAAAACACAGCACAGACTTGAAGCAATGAACTTTATCGTAACAGAGGAAGATGAAAAGGGTCTGCTTAAAAAGCTCGACTATAAAAATGAAGATAAGTTTAATTTTGCTTTTGACATTGTTGATGCTGTTGCTGACAAGTACCCCGACAAGCTGGCAATGCTTCATATTGCTTCTGACAAAACCGAGAGAAGATTTACATATAAGGATATGAAAAAAGAGTCTGCACGTGCAGCTAACTATTTCCTCAGTCTCGGCATCAAAAAGGGAGACAGAGTAATGCTTGTGCTCAAGCGTCACTATCAGTTCTGGATTACGGCTCTTGCTCTTCATAAGATCGGTGCTGTTATTATCCCTGCAACAAATCAGCTTGTCGAGCATGACTTTGACTACCGCTTCAAGGCTGCAGGTGTTACTTCAATTCTTTGCACAGCTGACGGCAATGTGGCAGACCATGTTGACAAGGCAGCTGCAAATTATGGCGGACTCAACCACAAAATCATTGTTGGTGCTGACAGAGAAGGATGGCACAACTTTGATGCAGAATATAGGCGTTTCAGAAGCATCTATAATCGCACAGAAGAAACTGCTTGCGGTGATGACACAATGCTTATGTTCTTCACTTCAGGCACAACAGGTTACCCAAAAATTGCAGCTCACTCATATAAGTACGCATTGGGTCACTTCATCACTGCTAAATATTGGCATACAGTTCAGCCCAGCGACCTTCACCTTACTATTTCCGACACAGGTTGGGGCAAGGCTATGTGGGGCAAATTCTACGGTCAGTGGATGTGCGAGGGTGCAGTTTTCACCTATGACTTTGACAGATTTGACGCTTCAGATATACTTCCCATGTTTGCGAAGTATCATATCACAACCTTCTGCGCACCTCCCACAATGTACAGAATGCTTATAAAGGAAGACCTTTCAAAGTTCGACCTTTCATCAATCAGATATGCAACAACAGCAGGTGAGGCTCTTAATCCTGAGGTGTTCTATCAGTTTGAAAAGGCAACAGGCATTGTAATCATGGAAGGCTTCGGTCAGACCGAGACTACACTTACAATCGGTAACCTTATCGGTACCACACCAAAGCCCGGTGCAATGGGTAAGCCTGTTCCCTGCTATGACATAGCTATCGTTGACCCTGACGGCAATGAATGTGCTGTTGGTGAAACAGGTGAAATTGTTGTTCGTACAGACAAGAAGATTCCCTGCGGTCTGTTTAAGGGCTATTACGGCGATGAGGAAAGAACCAAGGAAGTATGGTATGACGGTATGTATCACACCGGTGACACTGCTTGGTGCGATGAAGACGGTTATTATTGGTACGTAAGCCGAATTGACGACGTTATCAAGTCATCAGGCTACCGAATCGGACCCTTTGAAATTGAAAATGTTATTATGGAGCTTCCATATGTTCTTGAGTGCGGAGTTTCAGCTGCACCCGATGAAATAAGAGGTCAGGTCGTTAAGGCAAGCATCGTTCTTACTAAGGGTACCGAGCCCACGGAAGAGCTCAAAAAGGAAATTCAGACCTATGTTAAGAAAAACACCGCTCCCTATAAATATCCGAGAATAGTTGTGTTCCGTGATGAGCTTCCCAAGACAATCAGCGGCAAAATTCAGAGAAATAAACTTTAATATAGCTTATCGCAAAATATTTTCGGATATTTTGCGATAAATGTTTCATAAATTCTTGAAAAAATATTAAAAGTGTCATATAATGGAGGATATGAGTTTTATGAAAAAGCGTATCACTCTCTTTGCAGGTCATTACGGCAGCGGCAAAACTAACATAGCTGTCAACTATGCGTTTCACTTAAAGGATATGTCTTTGCCGGTGGTCATTGCCGATCTTGACATAGTCAACCCTTATTTCCGCACAAAAGACAGTGACAAAGAGCTGAAAGAAAAAGGAATAGAGCTGCTTTGCTCGGAGTTTGCAGGCACTAATCTTGATATTCCCGCACTTCCTCAGACTATGTACAGGGCAGTGCAGGATAAAAGCACCTATGCTGTTATGGATATAGGAGGAGACGATGTCGGCTCGGTAGCTCTCGGAAGATTTGCTCCTTTTATCAAGGAAGAAAACAACTATGAGATGATATTTGTTGCTAATTTCTTCCGTCCTTTAACGAGATCAGCTGAGGATGCACTTGAGATTATGCGTGAAATCGAAGCAGCATCTCATCTCAAATTCACGGCAATTGCCAATAACTCAAATCTTGGTGAAGAAACAACTGCCGAAGATGTTCTTTCAACAAAGGATGAAATTGAAAAGCTTAGTGTGCTCAGTAGCTTGCCTGTTATAATGACAACGGCAAAAAATGAAGTATGTGAAGCGTTAGAGGGTAAAGTCGATAATTTATTCCCTCTGACATTACAAAGCAAAATTATTTAATCGGAGGTATAAAGAATGCCTAAAGTAACATTCAGAACAGATTTATGTAAAGGTTGCGGTCTTTGCGTTGAAGCATGTCCTAAAAAGATTCTTGTAATTGCTAAGGATAAGATTAACGCTAAAGGTCATTCACCTGCCGAAATGACAGATGAAAGCAAATGCATCGGTTGTGCTTTTTGCGCAACAATGTGTCCCGACTGTATAATCAAGGTTGAAAAGTGAGGTAAAGAAAATGGCTGAAAAAGTACTTATGAAGGGTAATGAAGCTATTGCTGAAGCAGCTATCCTTGCAGGCTGCCGTCACTACTTCGGTTACCCCATCACTCCTCAGACTGAAATTGCCGCATATATGGCTAAGAAGATGCCTAAAATCGGCGGCTGCTTCCTTCAGGCTGAAAGTGAAGTTGCAGCAATCAATATGGTTTACGGTGTTGCAGGCACCGGCAAAAGAGTTATGACATCATCATCAAGCCCCGGAATTTCTCTTAAATCAGAGGGTCTTTCCTATATGGCAGGCAGTGACCTTCCTGCACTCGTTGTCAATGTTCAGCGTGGCGGCCCCGGTCTGGGCGGCATCCAGCCCTCACAGTCAGACTATTTTCAGGCTACCAAGGGCGGTGGACACGGCGACTTCAAGATGATAGTTCTTGCACCCTCATCAGTTCAGGAAATGGCTTCACTTACAGTTAAAGGCTTCGATCTTGCTGATAAATACAGAATGACATCAATGATTCTTGCTGACGGCACAATGGGTCAGATGATGGAGCCTGTTTCACTTGAAGAAGTAGAGGTTGCTGACTATGACAAGTCATGGGCAGTAACAGGCACAAAGTGTGAAAGAAAGCATAACATTATCAATTCTCTTTCACTTGTACCTGAAGAACTCGAAAAGCTCAACTTTGAGAGATATGAAAAGTACAAGACAATTGAAGAAAACGAAGTTATGTATGAAGAATATATGATGGATGATGCTGAAATCTGTGTCAGTGCATTCGGCATTGCAGCACGTGTTGCAAAAAATGCAATTGCTATGGCAAGAGCTGAAGGCATCAAGGTCGGTATGATTAGACCCATCACACTCTGGCCCTTCCCCGTTAAGGCGTTCAAGGCAGCCGCTGAGAAGGTTAACAGCTTTATCAGCGTTGAACTTTCAATGGGTCAGATGATTGATGACATTAAGGCATCAACAGAATACACAAAGCCTGTTACTCTTTGCAATAGAGCAGGCGGTATGATTCCTTCACCCGAGCAGGTGTTGGAAGCAATTAAAAAGGCTAATGAAGGAGGTAACAAATAATGGTAGTATTCGATAAACCTAAGTCACTTCTTGACGTGCCTCTTCACTACTGTCCCGGTTGCACACACGGTATTATTCACCGTCTTGTTGCCGAGGCAATTGACGAGCTTGGCATTGAAGGTCAGGCTATCGGTGTTGCACCCGTAGGCTGCTCCGTTCTTGCATACAATTATTTCAGCTGCGATATGGTTCAGGCTGCTCACGGCAGAGCTCCCGCAGTTGCAACAGGTCTTAAGCGTGCCGACCCGGATAACCACATTGTTTTCACATATCAGGGTGACGGCGACCTTGCTTCAATCGGTATGGCTGAGACAGTACATGCTGCAGCAAGAAACGAAAACATAACAATTATTTTTGTTAACAACGCAATTTACGGCATGACAGGCGGTCAGATGGCTCCCACATCACTTCCCGGTCAGGTTACACAGACTTCACCCTACGGCAGAGACACTTCACACTGCGGTTTCCCCGTTAAGGTCAGTGAAATGCTTGCAACACTCGACGGTGCAGGCTATGTTGAAAGAGTTGCAGTCAACAACGTTAAGAATGTAAGAAATGCAAAGAAGGCTATTAAAAAGGCTTTCCAGAATCAGATTGATAAAAAAGGCTTCTCACTTATTGAGGTTGTTTCAACCTGTCCCACAAACTGGGGTATGACACCTATAAATGCTCTTAAGTGGCTTGAGGACAATATGCTTCCTTATTATCCCTTAGGTGTATATAAGGACAGAGACGCTCAGAAGGAGGCAGAATAATGAGCACAACACAGATTTTAATTGCAGGCTTCGGCGGTCAGGGTGTACTTTTCGCAGGTAAGTTCCTTGCGTACAAAGGTCTTATTGCTGATAAGCAGGTTTCATGGCTTCCTTCCTACGGCCCTGAAATGAGAGGCGGCACAGCAAACTGCAGCGTTATCATAAGCGACACACCTGTCGGCTCACCTATTGTCGGCACACCTGATATCCTTGTTGCCATGAACCTTCCTTCACTTAAGAAGTATGAAAACGATGTTGCTAAGGGTGGTATCATTATTGTTGACAGTGCACTCATCAGCGAAAAGGTTGAAAGAGACGATGTAACTACATACTATGTGCCTGCAACAAAAATGGCAAACGATGAAGGCTTCGCTACTCTTGCAAATATGATTCTTATGGGCAAACTTATGAAGGTTTGCGAAGAAATCGGTTTTGACGGCACAGAGGCTGCTATAAATAAGGTTGTTCCTGCTAAAAAGGCAAATCTTATTGAAGTTAACCTTAAGGCTCTTAAAACAGGCTATGATTTTGAATAATTATTAAGAGGTGTTTTAAATGGATATTAAGATTACAAAAACAACTTCACCTAAGGCAAAACCTCAGAAGGGTGAAAAGCTTGGCTTCGGTCATATCTTTACTGACCATATGTTTATGATGAATTACACAGAAGGTAAAGGCTGGCACGATGCAAGAATAGTTCCTTACGGCAATATTTCACTTGACCCCAGCGCAATGGTTTTCCATTACGGTCAGGAAATGTTTGAAGGTCTCAAGGCCTACAGAGGCGAAGATGACACAATTTATCTTTTCCGTCCTGATATGAACGCAAAGAGAGCCAACGCATCAAATGAAAGACTTTGCATCCCCGAAATCCCTGAGGAAATGTTTGTTGAAGCTGTTAAGGCGGTTGTTGATGTTGACAGAGACTGGGTACCCTCAGACCCCGGCACTTCACTTTATATCAGACCCTTTGTTATTGCAACTGACGAATTCCTTGGTGTTGCTCCCTCAAAGACATATCTCTTTATGGTTATTCTTTCACCCTCAGGCGCTTACTATGAAAGCGGTCTTGCTCCCGTTGGCATCTGGATTGAAGATGAATATGTAAGAGCTGTCAAGGGCGGTATGGGCTTTGCTAAGACAGGCGGTAACTATGCTGCTTCTCTTATTGCTCAGGTTAAGGCTCACGACAGTGGCTATTCACAGGTTCTCTGGCTTGACGGCGTTGACAGAAAGTATATCGAAGAAGTCGGCGCTATGAACATCATGTTTAAGATCGGCGGCAAGGTTATCACACCTGCTCTCAACGGCAGCATCCTTCCCGGTATCACAAGAAACTCAATTCTTCATGTTTGCAGAGCTTGGGGCTATGAGGTTGAAGAAAGACGCATCAGTGTTGAAGAGCTTGTTGCAGCAGCTAAAGACGGCTCACTTGAAGAAGTCTGGGGCACAGGCACAGCAGCTGTTGTTTCACCCGTTGGCAGACTCCGCTATATGGATGACGTTATGACAATCGGTGACGGCGGCATCGGCGAGCTGACACAGAAGCTCTATGACGAACTCACAGGCATTCAGTGGGGCAAGAGAGAAGATCCCTACGGCTGGAGAGTTGAAGTTAAATAATCTTTTAAAGGCACTCACTTGGGTGCCTTTGATTTTTGAGTGACAATATTTGTACTCTGCCGAGGTTTTGCCCTTTTGTATATTGATTATTCTTTCGGTTTATTGTAAAATATCCTTGTTATATAAAAGCCGAAGTCACCATAAGATTTAATGGGTGATTTTATGAAAAAGGGCTTTTATTTCGCTTTTGATTTTAAAAGGTTATGTGTTATTATCTTTTCAGCAGTGCTTATTGCCTCAGGCATTGAATGTGTAAGATACAGCACGCTATCTACTGCTACGGCAAATATAAAAGACGGCAGCACTGTCATTATAGTGGATGCAGGTCACGGCGGTGCTGATGGCGGTGCTCAGTCCTCGGCAGGGATACTCGAAAAGGACATCAACCTTGCAGTTGCAAAAAAAGTCGGAAACATTCTTTCTTTAATGGGGTATAGAGTTGTTTACACAAGAGAAAAGGATTCAATTGATTATCCCGATGAATGTGCCACAATCAAGCAAAAAAAGGTTTGGGATACCCATGACAGAATGTCAGTAATTGAGAAATATCCTGACGGCATTTTTTTGAGCATTCATCAGAATTATTTCACTGAAAGTATCTATAGCGGTGCTCAGGTCTTTTATTCGGGCAATAATGCTGAAAGTGAGGCAATTGCCAAAAGCATTCAGAAAGCTATTGTCAGTGATATTCAGCCTGAAAATGAGCGTCAGGTCAAGCAATCAGGCACGGAAATCTACCTTCTTTATCACGCAAAAATACCTGCAGTTATGGTTGAATGCGGCTTCTTGTCAAATGAAAAAGAGGCAATGCTTTTAAGTGACAACAGCTATCAGACCAAAATGGCAATTTCAATTGTAAGAGGCATTACAGAATATATTAACGGAATTAACGAAGTTTAGGAAATGAGGAAATATTATGGCACAGAAGTCAAAAACAGTTTATGTCTGCAGCAACTGCGCTTATGAAACACCAAAATGGCTCGGAAAATGCCCCGAATGCGGCGAATGGGCAACACTTGAGGAAGAAGTAAGGGTTATTGAGTCAGGCTCTAAAAACAAGGTTTCTGCCCCTGTTGCAGCTAAAAGTGTCAAGTCTATGGCACTTGGTGAAATTAAACCTGACAATGAGCTTCGCTATAAAACAGGCATGAGTGAGCTTGACAGAGTTTTAGGCGGAGGTATTGTCAAAGGCTCTCTTGTGCTTTTAAGCGGTGACCCCGGTATAGGTAAATCTACAATACTTCTGCAGATTTGTCAGGCACTTGGCAAAAAACTGAAAATACTCTATGTTTCAGGCGAGGAGTCTTATTCACAGATTAAACTGCGTGCTGACAGACTTAAGGTTAAAACCGAAAATTTGTTTGTGCTTTGTGAAACAGACGCTCAGGCAGTTTGTGAGCATATTCGTTCAAGTGAGCCTGATCTTGTTATAATAGACTCAATTCAGACTATGAATTTCACTGAGCTTAACTCTTCACCGGGCTGCGTTACACAGGTCAGAGAATGCTCAAATCTTCTTATGCGTACTGCAAAGTCTCTTTCAATTCCCATAATTATGGTGGGTCATGTAAATAAAGACGGCAATATTGCGGGGCCGAAGGTGCTCGAACACATAGTTGATGCCGTGCTATATTTTGAGGGTGAAAGAAATCTCTCCTTCAGAATTCTCAGAGCTGTTAAGAACCGCTTTGGCTCCACTAACGAAATAGGTGTTTTTGAAATGTTCGACTCAGGCCTGAAAGAGGTTGAAAATCCCTCAGAAATGCTTATTTCAGGCAGACCTAAAAACACACCGGGCTCGTGTGTTGCCTGCGTTATGGAGGGCACAAGACCGCTTCTTGCTGAAATTCAGGGCTTAGTCACATCAACGGGCTTCGGAAATCCCCGAAGAATAAGCAACGGCTTTGACTTTAACCGTCTTGCTATGCTTATTGCTGTGCTTGAAAAAAGGGGAGGATACTTCTTTGGCGGCATGGATGCCTATATAAATATTGTCGGTGGCATGAAGCTTGATGAGCCTGCTCTTGACCTGACAATTGTTATGGCTCTTGTTTCTTCTCTTAAAGATTATGCGCTTCGTGATGATGTGCTTGCTTTTGGCGAAATCGGTCTTGCAGGGGAAATCAGAGGCGTTTCACACTGCGAGCAGCGAATTAAAGAGGCTGCACGTCTTGGCTTTTCAAGATGCATCATACCGAAAAGCAACCTGAAAAATCTCTCGGCTTCAATTAAAAAAGACATAGAGATTGTCGGTGTCAGAACTATAAGAGAAGCCTTTGAGGCGATAATATTATGATGAGGTTTGTTAATAGTCCGAATTTGCCCGAAGGCAGAGTGAAGACCGTTATATGCGGTGAGCTTAGCGATGAGCTTAACGATTTCTTAGACAGCAGAGACATAGAACGCATTGTAATTGCACCGAATAAGTATATTGACCCTGCCACTGAAAATCACGTTGATATGGCAGCTGTTCACATAGGGAAAAATAAAGTTGCCATAGATAAAAATCAGATAATTCTTATATCTACCCTTAAAGAAAAAGGCTTCACTGTTTATGACAGTCAGAACGAAATAAAAGGGGAGTACCCGAAGGATGTTGCTCTTAACTTTGCAATTATAGGTGACTATATCTTAGGCAACTTTTCTTATGCTGACAGCGCTTTGACACTTGGTACGACTTCGCTTAAAAAAATCAGTGTCAGACAGGGCTACTGCAAATGCTCCTGCCTTATCATAAATGAAAACGCACTTATCACAGACGATATGTCAATTCACGAAAATGCTGCCAGAAACGGCATTGATTGCCTTCTTATTTCAAAAGGTGATGTTTCATTACCCGGACATGAATACGGCTTTATAGGCGGTGCTTCGGGCAAAATATCAAAGAGTGATGTTCTTTTCTTCGGTGACATAACCAAACACAAAGACTATAAAAAAATAGCCGACTTCATAGAGAAGCACGGCTGCAATATAATATCTTTAGATTTTCCGCTGACTGATTTCGGCGGGATAATCCCTGTAATTGAAGAGACACCTTAACCGTGTACGGAAAAGGTGTCTTGCTTTTTTATTTAAGATTGTATTTTGCAATATAATCGTCAATCTTCTGAATAGGATTGAGGAAGGGGCTCACTGAACGGTCATGGTTAAGTGTGTCGATAATAAGTGCCATATACTTTGACATATCAACTGAATAATACCATTTTCTCTCAAGAAGCTCAGGAGTCTGATAAATAAGGTTTGTTGTGAAAATTCTGTCAAAGAGACCTTCTTCATATGCCTTATCAAAGCGCTCAAGACCTGATGTGAAAAGACCGAATGATGAGAACACAAAAATTCTCTTAGCGTGAAGAGCTTTAAGCTGCTTGCAGACATCAATCATTGAGTCACCGCTTGAAATCATATCGTCAACAACGATAACGTCTTTACCTTCAACGTTGTCACCAAGGAATTCGTGTGAAACGATGGGGTTTCTGCCGTCGATAACAACTGAATAGTCTCTTCTCTTATAGAACATACCAAGCTCAACGCCGAGCACCTGAGCATAATAAACACATCTGCCCATAGCACCTTCATCGGGTGAAATCATCATTGTTGTTTCAGGGGAGAACTTAATGTTGTTGTCAAGACTTTTTGCAATTGCCTTAATCATCTGATATGTGGGTGCAACACTTTCAAAGCCGATTTTGATTGCGTTCTGAACTCTGGGGTCGTGAGCATCAAATGTGATGATATTGCTTACACCCATATTTTCAAGCTCCTGCAGTGCAAGGGCGCAGTCAAGAGATTCTCTTGCACTTCTTCTGTGCTGTCTGCCTTCATAAAGCATAGGCATAACGACAGTTATACGCTTAGCCTTACCTGCACAGGCTGAAATAACTCTCTTAAGGTCTGCGAAGTGATCGTCGGGACTCATGGGTATCTGAAGAGGATTACCATCTTTATCCTTGAGATTATACATCTTATAGGTTACGTTGTAGTTAAAGCAGTCGGAAATAATGAAAAGGTCATAGCCTCTGATTGATTCAGTGATAACTGCTTTGCCTTCACCTGTTGCAAAACGAGGGAAGTTGACCTTGAGGATATATGAGTCTCTGTGATATCCTTTAAGGTGAAGATTGTTATCAGTCTGATTTTCGAACTGAGCTCGGCATTCAAGAATCTGATCGCTTACCTTTTGGGCAAGTTCCTCACAGCCCTTCATAGCAATAATGCCGAGTCTGCCCTGAGGAATTGTGTCAAGATATTCTGTAAGTGATGTGGACATATTAGTTTTACCCCCTGAATTTTACTTCTTTATATGTTTGAATAATACGTCACTTATATTTTACAATATTCTGCAAAGTTTTCAAGTCATTTTGTGAAAACGGTCTATAAAATTATAGAAAATATTTATAGCATATTTTGTGCATTATTACAAAAGGTTCACTAAATATAGCAATTATCAACGGTTATAACAAGGAAATAATTCTCATTTATACTGTGTATTCTGTCGCTGATTTCAGCTATCAGTTCCTTTTCACTAAGCTTATATTTATGAGGAATTACAATATCGAAAATAAAGTTAGTGTGCACAGGCCCCTCAACAACTCTGAAATCGTGTATGCTCAGCTTACTGTCAAAATCCTTGACAGTTTTATGCACAAGACGGTAATATTCCTCAGTCTTTTCATCGTTTGTGACAATAGGATCCATGTGTATAACAAGCTCAATGCCGAATTTTTCCTTTGTGAGCCTTTCTATTGAATCGATGGTGTCATGTGCTCTTAGCAAATCACCGTCGGCAGATATTTCCGTGTGAACGCTGGCAAAGGTTCTTGTGGCACCGTAAGAGTGAATTACAAGGTCATGTATTCCGAGAATTTCTTCGTGGGACATAATAAATTCCACAAGCTCGTCAACAAGCTCTTTATCAGGCGGTGTGCCGAGAATAATGCCCACTGATTCCTTTAAAATTCCAAAGCCTGAATAGAGTATGAACAGAGAAACAACTATGCCCATATATCCGTCTAAGGGGAAATCTGTAAACAGTGAAATTATAAGTGAAACAAGAGTTATTGCTGTGGCAGTTGTGTCACTAATGCTATCGGCAACAACAGCTGACATGGCAGGTGAATCTATCTTTTTGCCAAGGTGTCTGTTAAAAATCGCAAGCCATATTTTGCCGCCGATTGAAATAACAAGCACTATAGCTGCCGGCCATGAAAACACAACAGCTTCGGGATTTCTGATTTTATCGATGGAAGATTTAATAAGCTCATAGCCCATAAGCTCAACAATAAAGCCTACGATTAAAGCTGCAACATACTCAATTCTTCCGTGACCGAAGGGATGCTCCTTGTCAGGCTTCATGTTTGCCATTTTAAAGCTGACAAGAGTTATTACACACGAAACACTGTCGCTTAAGTTGTTTACCGCATCGGCGGTGATGGCAATGCTGTTTGTCACTGCACCTATCAGGTACTTGGCAAGTGCCAGCAGTATATTTACTATTATACCTGTTACGCTGCCGAGATAACCGTATTTCTCTCTGACAGCAGGATTTTTGATGTCATTATGATTTCTGATAAAAAGTCTTACTAAAAGCTCAGACATATCCTAACTCCGATTATTTATTGATAATGTGCACATCAAGCTGGTTAAAGGGAATGTTGATGCCGTTTTTGTCAAGAGCAACCTTAACATCCTCCTGCATTGCAAAATAAACATCCCAATAATTTACACCGCTGCACCATACTCTTGTTACAAGAGAAATTGAGCTTGCTTCGTGTGCGCCAACGTGAACTTCGGGAACAGGGTCTTTAAGAATAAGGCTGTTGGCAAGTGCTGTTTCCATAATGACTGCCTTTGCCTTTGCAATGTCATCGCTGTAGCTGATTGAATAGCTCAGGTCTACTCTTCTGACATTTTCAGCTGAATAGTTGATAATATGGTTTGAAGTGATGTGTGAGTTAGGGATAGTTATTCTCTTGTTATCGGGAGTGGTGATAACCGTGTACATAAAACGGATATCTGCAACACAGCCGCCAACACCGTTGAGCTCAACATAGTCACCTGTTTTGAAGGGGTGGTTCATAAGTATCTGAATACCGCTGGCAAACTGAGCAACAGTTGCCTGAAGACCGAGACCTGCTGTAACACCGGCAGCACCAACGGCAGCAAGAAGTGAGCCGACATTGATGAACATTGAAAGAGCTGTCATAATAAAGGCAAAGTTAATGCCGACAGAAACTATTCTCTTGACAAAGTTATAAACCGACGGGTCAACATTTCTTGCCTGCATTGCTTTGACAACGAGCTTTTTGCAGAGTTTAGCAAGGAAATAGCCAATAATAACGAGCACCACTGCAAGAATAATTGTGGGAAGCTTTGCATAGATTGTTTCGAGAATCTGCAGGTCATTGAGCCAGTCAACAACATTGCCCAAAGCAGTGGGAACATCCTCAAACTGGCCGTTTTCGTCAAGCAGGGGATTGCTTGTGGTGGTTGCATCGGTTTCAGCCATAGTTGTTTCTGCAGCGAGTAGAATGCTTCTGAGATTGTTTAACATTTTAAATTCCTCCTGAATTTATTATTCGGTTAATATTATCACATTCTATAAATATTTGCAATGAATGATAGAAATTTACTTGACAAAAAATCAAATTAAGTTATAATTTGAAATTGAATTTCATTTTCAGTTTGAGGTGTAGCTATGCAGAAATCAACCTATAACACCAAGCAAAAGAAAATCATATACAATTTTTTGCTGCAGAATAAAGACAGACTTATGACCTGCGATGAAATTGCCGATAGCCTTAAAGCCGAGGGAACACCTGTGGGCAAGGCTACACTTTATCGCTTTTTAGACTCACTTGTTTCACTTGGGGACGCAAGAAAGCTGAGCAATGAGGATAAGAAATGCGCCGCCTATCAGCTGCTTGACAAAGAGATGAACTGTAAATCACATCTTCATATGAAATGCACCTGCTGCGGAGAGCTATATCATCTCGGCTGTGAGTTTATGCATTCCGTGGGCGAGCATATACTTAACCATCATCAGTTCATAATCGATAACTCTAAGACAGTTATATACGGTGTCTGCAAAAACTGCAGTGCAAAGGGAGGTATATAACATGTCCCTTATAAGTGCAAAAAGCGTATATCTTCGCTATGAAAACACATCTGTGGTTGAAGACCTGAGCTTCAGCGTTGAGGCAGGGGACTATCTTTGCATTGTTGGTGAAAACGGCAGCGGCAAAAGCACCCTTGTTAAATCAATTCTCGGACTTAAAGAAACTGCAAGCGGTCATCTGCATATGGGTGACGGCCTGACATGTAAGCAAATAGGCTATCTTCCGCAGCAGCAGGCAGCGCAGAGAGATTTCCCCGCAAGTGTGTGGGAGGTTGTGCTCTCAGGCTGTCTTGCAGGCAAAAACGGCAATATCTTTTACACGAAAAAGCAAAAAGCTCTGGCTAAAGAGAATATGGAAAAGTTGGATATTCTCCACCTAAAAAATAAATGCTACCGTGAGCTTTCAGGCGGTCAGCAGCAAAGAGCACTGCTTGCAAGAGCTCTCTGTGCCACAGGCAAGATGATACTTCTTGACGAGCCGGTGACAGGTCTTGACCCGGTTGTTACTGCTGAGCTTTATGCTCTTATCAAAAAAATAAACAGACAGTTCGGCATCACTGTCATTATGGTTTCACATGACCTTTATGCTGCAACTAATAACGCAACACATATTCTGCACCTGAAAAAATCAGGCAGCTTTTTCGGCACCACGGAAGAGTACCTTGAAAGTGATGTTTATAAAAGCTTTTCGGGAGGTGATGTGCTGTGATTGATACTCTTGAAATACTGTTCTCTCAGCAGTTTCTTATAAGAGCTCTCGTTGTGGGTGTGCTCATTTCTCTTTGCTGTGCCCTTTTAGGTGTCAGCCTCGTGCTTAAGCGTTTCTCTATGATAGGTGACGGTCTCTCTCATGTGGGCTTCGGAGCTATGGCTATTGCAGCTGCAGCAGGTGTTGCACCCTTATATTTCGCACTGCCAATTGTTATTATAGCTGCTTTCCTGCTTCTGAGAATGAGTGAAAACGGCAAGATTAAAGGCGATGCGGCAATCGCCCTCATATCAACGGGTGCCTTGGCAGTGGGTGTTATGGTCACGTCTATGACAACGGGAATGAACGTTGACATTTACAACTATATGTTCGGCAGCATACTGACAATGAGTGACAGCGATGTTGTTATTTCAAGCGTGCTGAGTGTTGTTGTCATTGCTCTTTTCGGAATATTCTATAATGAAATATTTGCCGTTACATTTGACGAGAGCTTTGCTAAGGCGACGGGCACCAAGACCTCGGTTTATAATATGCTTATTTCGGCACTGACGGCAGTTACAATTGTTATCGGCATGAAAATGATGGGTGCTCTTCTTATTTCGTCGCTTATTATCTTTCCCACAGTAACCTCAATGCGGCTTTGCAAGAGCTTTAAAAGCGTTGTTCTGACGGGCTCATGTGTGTCTGTGATTTGCTTTTTGGGCGGACTTCTCATATCAATAAAATATGAAGCTCCCACAGGTGCAAGTGTAGTGTGTGTCAATATATTTTTCCTTGCAGTTTTTTCACTGTTAAAGGCTGTTTATGCAATGAATAAATCAGTGCTGTTTAAGCGATTTATTGCCGCAATAATATGTACTGTGTCATTTGCTGCATTTTTTGCAGTGATGCTCACAGGTGAAAGCTCTGTCTATAAAAAAGAGAAGACTACAGTTGTTGCAACCACATTTGCTCAATATGATTTTGCAAGGCAGATAGCAGGGGACAGGTCAGAGGTTATAATGCTGCTTGCTCCCGGTGAAGAAAGCCACACCTTTGAGCCTACACCTGAGGATATAATGAGAATTCAGCAGTGTGATGTTTTTGTTTACGGCGGCGGTGAAAGTGATAAGTGGGCAGACAATATTCTTAAAACGGTGCCTGAAAGTGTAAACATAATTAAAATGCTCGGTGTAGTGGAGCTTTATAAAACTGACCATGAACACGAAGGAGACGGACATTCTCACGGTGAAACGGAGTATGATGAGCACGTATGGACTTCGCCTGTCAATGCAGTGAAGATTGTGAAAGCTATCAGTGAAGCTATTATTGAAGCTGACAGAGATAACGCTGAGTTTTATAAAGAGAATACCGCTAATTTTACCGCTGAGCTTTATGAGCTTGACAGTGAGTTCCAAAAGCTGCTCAGTGAAAATGGGGGCAAAAGCATAATAGTCGGTGACCGTTTTCCTTTCAGATATTTTGCAGAGCGATATTCTCTGAGCTACTACGCCGCCTTTCCCGGCTGCAGTGCTCAGGCTGAGGTTAACCCAAAAACCATTGCAGACCTGATAGAAAAAGCTAAGGCTGAAAATATAACTACTGTCTTCAAGGTCGATTTATCTAAGGGCAGTGTTGCAAAAACAATAGCCGAGGCTGCAGGTGCAAAGGTTGAAACTCTTTATTCCTGCCACGTTATAGCCGATGAAGACTATAAAAACGGTGAGGGCTATATCAGCCTGATGAGACATAACCTCAATGTGCTGAGTGAATGCTTCAAGTGAATATAAAAGGACAGCTTCTGCTAATAAAGCAGTTCTGTCCTTTGGTTTTATATGAGTATATCCGAAAAGAATTCCTCTGTCTTAACTCCGCTTTCTCTGTTGTATCTGCCGAGGTTATAAAGACAATCCTTGTTTCCCGTGCTTATACGGTTTATTCTTCCTTCGCAGGTGAAACTGACCTTAAAGCCTATATTCTTTATTATTTCGGCAGTGTAATCGTCATAAGCTCCGTAAGGATAAGCAATGGCAGTGGGTACTGAGAGTCCCTTGCTTTCAAAGCATTTCTGCAGCTTCATTAAATCCTCGGATACGGCTTTTTCATAGGAAATATCACTTTCATTTTCAAGTCGGCTCATGCCTTTTCTTTCACCTTTTTCATTGTGATGAAGGTCATAGGTGTGTGAGTGCACTTCACAAAGAGGGGAGCTTTGCAGCTCTTTGACAGCCTGCCAGTTAAGATTTGAATAGGCTATATTGTGGTCACTGACTCTGGTGTATAGGTCAGCTGCACTGCCTATTATGAAAACCGCACTTTTCATATTGTACTTCTCCAGTATTGGCAAAGCAAGAGCCTGATAGCTTTCAAAACCGTCATCGAAGGTGATAACTATCGGTCTTTCGGGCAGAGTCTCACCACGGTAAACATAGTTAATAAGCTCGCTCACCGATACGGCAGTGTACCCCTTTGAAGCTATATATTCAAGGTCACGCTCAAACTCCTTGGTTGTTACCGTGTAACTGCCTGCCTTGTTTTCGTTTTCGGTTATGTGATGATACATCAGCACGGGAACCTTTACATAATTATCGGCAATAACTGCAGTGTTTTCTTTTTCGGCTTTCAGAGCAAAAAACAGGCTGACGCAGATGAGAGCCGTTATAAACAAAAATGAATAAAACTTATCCAGCTTAATAATCAAAACAACATCTCCCGAAAAATTCTGTTAAATTTATATGCTCTTATGCTTGAAAATATTTACTTATCTTAAATTTGTGTTTTAAGAGTTGATTTTATGGTGCTGATTGTAGTATAATAATTTGAATTACTGAAAAGGATGATTAAATAAATGACATCAGGTTTAATTTATAAATCAATACCCGTTATACCTCTGAGAGGAATTGTCGTTTTTCCGAAGCTGAGGTTTCACTTTGAAGTGGGCAGAAAGAAGTCAATAGCTGCAGTTGATATGGCTATGGAAGACGATCAGCGTGTGCTTCTTCTCACCCAGAGAGATATAAATATAGATGAGCCGGAAATAAGCGACCTTTATAAAGTCGGCGTTATTGCAGTTATCAGGCAGGTTACAAAAGACAGTGAAACAGACAGCTATAAGATAGTTGTTGAAACTGAAGGCAGAGCTGTCATCTCAAAGGTTTTAGCCACTGAGGAATGCTTTATCTGTGACGCTAAAGAGGCAAAAAGCCGCCTTCGTGAGGGCTGTGATTATGAGCTCGCCGCCGCTGTAAGAACTGTCAGAGACAGCTTTGCGGACTATGTGAGCAATGCTCCTGCCGATATTATAGAGTATTCACGAAAGGTTTTCTTTACTGAGGACCCCTATGAGCTTTCAGATGAAATAGCAAACACGGTGCTGACTAAATATGAAGACAGACAGGCTGTTCTGGGTGAGCTTGATGTGCTCACAAGGCTCGAAACTCTTAATGTACTGCTGAGAAAAGAGCTGGAAATACTCCGCTGTGAAATTGACATTGAAAACCGAACTCAGGCTCAGATAGATAAAAATCAGCGTGAATATTATCTCAGAGAAAAAATGAGAGCTATTTCCACCGAGCTTGGAGGTGAAGAAGAGCCCGGCTTTGAAATGCAGAGCTATAAAGAGAAAATTGAAAATCTTGACTGCAGTGACGAGGTCAGAGAAAAGCTCCTTTATGAGTGCTCAAAAATAGCAAAAATGCAGTCAGGCGGTGCAGATGCATCTGTGGTGAGAGTTTATCTCGACACAGCCTTGGCACTTCCTTTCGGCAAATATACAAATGATAACTTCAATCTCACAAACGCAAGAAAGCAGCTTGACAAAGACCACTTCGGCCTTAACAAGATAAAAGAGCGTTTCATTGAAATGCTTGCAGTTAAAGAAAGAAGTGACGATGTCAAGGGTCAGATTATCTGTCTTGTGGGCCCTCCAGGTGTGGGCAAGACTTCAATAGTACGCAGTATTGCAGAGGCTATGGGCAGAAAGTATGTGCGTCTTGCCCTTGGCGGTGTAAATGACGAAGCTGAAATCAGAGGCCACAGAAAGACATATATCGGCTCAATGCCCGGCAGAATTATAAATGCTCTCACTCAGGCAAAGTCTATGAACCCCATTGTGCTGCTTGACGAAATAGATAAGCTTGGCACAAGCTATAAGGGCGACCCTGCCTCTGCCCTTTTAGAGGTGCTTGACCCTGAACAGAATAACACCTTCAGAGATAATTATCTTGAGTTCCCCGTTGATCTGAGCAAGGTGCTGTTTATCACAACGGCAAACGATGCTTCAGCAATTCCTTCACCTCTTTTTGACAGAATGGAAATAATCGACCTGTCAAGCTACACCCCGGAAGAAAAGCTGATGATAGCTAAAAATCACCTTATTAAAAAGCAGATGAAACTTCATTCCCTCACAGCCAAGGAAGTGCGTTTCACCGATAGAGCCATAAAGCTTTTAATCGACGGCTATACCCGTGAAGCAGGCGTGCGCCGTCTTGAGCAGGTTATTTCCTCACTTCTTCGCAAGTGTGTTGTCTGCCTGAGCGAAAAGGGTGTTGACAGAATAAGCATTACTCCCGATAAAATAAAAGAGCTTCTCGGTCCCGAAAAATATCTGCCTGAGCTTATTGAAAAGGATGACCTTGTTGGTGTTGTCAACGGTCTTGCCTACACAAGCGTGGGCGGCACAATAACTCAGATTGAGGTTGTCACTGTTCCGGGTACGGGTAAGATTGAGCTGACGGGAAGCCTCGGCGATGTGATGAAGGAGTCTGCAAAAACAGCCCTTACCTATGTTCACAGCGTTGCAGACAGATACGGAATTGACCCTGAGGTCTTCACTAAAAAGGATATACACATTCACGCCCCTGAGGGTGCAGTGCCGAAAGACGGCCCCTCGGCAGGTGTTACAATGGCAACGGCTATACTCTCTGCTCTTGGCAAAATCAAGGTTGACCGCTATGTTACAATGACGGGTGAAATTTCCCTGACAGGCAGAGTGATGAAAATAGGCGGTCTTCGTGAAAAGAGCATGGCGGCATATAAGTCAGGTGCAAAGAAGGTTATTATCCCAAGAGACAATATGCCTGATTTGTGGGAAATTGACCCGAAGGTAAGAGAAAGCCTTGAATTTATACCTGTTTCCCGTATAGATGAGGTCTTTTCACTTGCCCTTAAGAGCAGTAAGACCTTTGACGTTTCGGCAAAATCCACAGTCAGCTTCACTCACAGAGGCTCTTCAATAAAAGCACCTGTGCAAAACAAAAGGAGGAAGTCCGATGAAATTTGATAATGCGGTTTTTGAAACCTCTTTCGGCACGGCGGGACAGCTAAGAGAGTCAGATTTGCCTGAGATAGCCTTTTCAGGCAGGTCTAATGTGGGCAAAAGCTCACTGCTTAACAGACTCATGGGCAGAAAAAATCTTGCAAGAGTCAGCTCAATGCCGGGCAAAACCGTGACAATTAACTTCTTTAAGCTGCCTGAGTGCAGACTCGTTGACCTTCCGGGCTACGGCTATGCAAAGGTGTCACACGATGAAAAACGACGCTGGAGCGAGCTGATGGAAAGCTATTTTTCCTCAGGCAGAGACTTAAGGCTTGTCATACAGCTTATTGATATGCGCCACGCACCGAGTCAGCAGGATATTGATATGATTGAATATATGACTGAATGCGGCATTCCCTTTGCGGTGGCACTGACAAAGTGTGATAAGCTCAATAAAACCGAAAGAATGGCTCAGCTTGAAAGCATATGCGGTGTGCTGACAAAATACGGCAATATAAGCGTTGTGCCCTTTTCGGCAACCAAGGGTGACGGTACTGAGGAGCTCAGAGGACTTATAGAAAGAGCGTTGAAAGGTGAGATGTAAAAATGAAAAGAATATTTGCTGATAAAATGAAGAAAAACCCGATTATTGCTGCAGTGAAAGACCTCGGCAATCTTGATGCAGCCCTTAGCTCAGACTGCACAATCATATTCCTTTTATGCGGCAGTATCTTTAATATTAAGGATGTTGTTAAAAAGGCAAAAGAAAAGGGTAAGATGATATTCATTCACATTGATTTGCTTGACGGCTTTTCAAAGGATGCAGTGGCTCTTAAGTATATCAGTGAGGAAATCAAGCCTGACGGCATTATTTCAACTAAAAACAGCCAGCTTAAAACTGCCAAAAGTCTGGGACTTCTCACAGTACAAAGAATATTTATCATTGACTCACTGTCAATTGACACAGCTGTCAAGGCTTCACAGATGATTGAGCCTGATGCAATTGAAATTATGCCCGGCATTATGCCCAGAATAACAAAGCAGCTGAGCAAGGCTCTTGACGTACCTGTTATAGTCGGCGGTCTTGTCAGCGAAAAAATAGAAGTGGAAAACGCAGTCAGAAGCGGAGCTCTCGGCGTTTCCTCATCATCAAAAGAAATATGGGAGATGAAATTATGATAAGCATCAGAAAGTATCAGCCGAAGGACAAGGAAAACTTAAGAAAAATCTGCATTGAGACTTCAAGACTGCCTAAGGCAACTCTTGAGCAAAGAGAGTTTCTCACAGTGGCATTCAATGATTATTACACAGAAAATGAGCCTGATAACATCTTTGTTGCCGTGAACGAAGATGACGAGGCTGTCGGCTACATACTCTGCAGTGAAAACTTCTATGATTTCTATGACACAATGAAAAAGTTTTATCTGCCTGCAATCAAAGAGCTTGGCATGAGCTACTATATCAGCGCATTAGGTGAAATTCTCACACACAAGGCATTTTCAAAAAAGTACCCTGCACATCTTCACATTGATATACTCGATGTCTGTCAGGGTCAGGGTGTGGGCACAAGACTTATGAATGAGCTCAAGGCTCACCTTAAATCAAAAAAGATAAACAATGTTATGCTCTCATGCGGCATGAGCAACAAGCAGGCTGTAAAGTTTTATCTTAAAAATGATTTCAAAATCATAAAAAATATTTTCGGCTCAGCAATTATGGCAAGTGAATTTTAATTAAACTGAATAAAGCGTAATTTTCAGCTCATAATACTCTCAAAAGGAGTTGAATTTATATGCTTGACAAAATTGCATTGATACTTACAATTGTTGGTGGAATCAACTGGGGTCTTATCGGCATTTTCCAGTTTGACCTTGTTGCATGGATTTTCGGCGGACAGAGTGCCATTATCAGCAGAATTATTTACACTGTTATTGCTCTTGCTGCCATATGGTGCATCTCACTGCTTTTCAGCACAAGAGTTGACGACCCGCCTAAAGCGAAGGAATGATTGCATATTAAAGTTTTTCAGGGGTACTCTGCCGAAAAGGGGAGTGCCTCTGTTTTCTTTCGGCAAGGACAATTGTTTGTAAAATGTCCTTTTTTATATTTATAATTTAAGAGTGAAAAAATTTTTATGTTTTTTGCAACCCTTTATCGACTTTTTCCGAGATAATAAGTAAACCCTGAATTATGCGAGGTAAAGAAAATGGAAGATAAAAAAATAATTGAACTGTTTTTTGCCCGGTCTGAAAAAGCCCTGACTGCCCTTGCTGAAAAGTACGGCAAGCTGTGTATGAAGGTGGCTTTGCAGATACTCCATAGCCGTGAGGACAGCGAGGAATGTGTCAATGACTCTTATCTTGATGTGTGGAACACGGTGCCGCCGAAAGAGCCTGACCCGCTTATGTCCTACATAGTTAAAATTGTGCGCTATAACTCCCTTGACTGCCTTGAACACCGCTCGGCTAAAAAGCGTGGCGGCGGTGAGGCTACCGTTTCACTTGAAGATGTGGCGCTGTTTATCGGCGAGAGTGAAACCCCTGAGGATATAGTTGAAAGGCAGTTTATAACCGACTGTGTCAATGATTTTTTAAGAACGCTGACCCCTGCCGACAGAATGCTTTTTGTGAGAAAATTCTGGTTTTTTGACACCTATGAGGAGCTTTCAAAAATTTCGGGCATCAAGGTGGGCACACTCAAATCTAAAATCAGCCGAACAAGAGAAAGCCTGAAAGTCTATCTTTCTGAAAGGGGTGTTGCAGCGTGAAGGATCTTGAATTTTTATATGCCATAAATGACATTGATGATGAGTTTATCACCGAAGCCGCCGACGATGAAAGGCTGAAAGAGGCTTTTTGCGCCGAGTGGGGTGAGGAAAACGAGAGTGAGCAGACGGAAAGTGACACCGCCGCCGAGGAAGCCGACCCCAAAAGAAAAAGCACCAAAAGAACGCATAAAGTTAGCTTCAAAAAGTTAATGCTTGTGGCGGTGATAGGTGCGTTGATTTTTGCTTTATCGGTAGGTGCTCTGGCAAAATATTTTGATATAAATCTTCGTGATGAGATTTATGAGATAATTGGAAAAACTGTACGAGTTGACCGTCAAGAACTTTCCGCCGAACCTAATAAATATACCGAGAGCACAAGCAAACTTGTTGATGATTTGAAAGAAAAAGGATTTGAAAATATTTTGTTGCCGAAAGCAATTCTTAATGACGATTGGCAGTTTGTGTATGTTCAGTTTAATGATAATTTTCCAATTATAGCAGGTGCAAATATTGATTTAATAACACAAAAAGGCGAGGTTGATTTTATTCTGTCTTATATCAGATACGAAGAATATAAAAACAACGAAATTAATCTTGAAACTGCTGTAAAAATGGAAGAAATTAATATCAATGGTGTTGATGTTGTTGTAACACTTCATAAAAGTGGAAAGAAGAGCATCAGTTATGTGACAAGAGAAGAAAAAGACAATATAACAGAACAAATGGAATATTCCTTCTCTTTCAGCAACGGCTACACCTATGAAGAAGTCCTCGATATAGCCAAAACAATTGGGTGATTGCCCCTCTGAAATATAAATTTAAGCCTATGTGACGAAAAATCACATAGGCTTTTTTCTCTTTTTTTGCAACCATTTGGTCTTTTTTTCCGAAATTATCTTTATCGGGCAAATGTTCTCAAACCGAATTCAGGAGAAAAGGAGATGATATGGAGAGAATATATGAATGAAAACAACCCCTCTGTCAGAAAACCGCAAGGGTTTCCTGACATCTCCCCTTTCAGGGGCGACGAGAGTTATTTCTGTACTTTTAGCCCAAAAAGGGGAACGAGAATGTAGAAAGAAATTTCTACAACCTATAATATAACAAAAAAA
>JAFTLT010000033.1 GCA_017452785.1 Clostridia bacterium
AAAAAATGGAGCACGAAAATGAAAAGGCTTAAATTCCTACAAGAGTGACACCCTGCTAAGGTGAAGCTTGAATTTAAGATATGATTGAGCATGAAATTATACTTCACTTGAAGTGTATTTTTATGCTCTTTTTTTGTACCCATATGCGGAAATATTTGTAAATTGCATAGTGGGTGCAAAATGGGTAGGAGGTCAAGGAGGAAAGGAGTCCCTCCCTCCTTGCGCCACTATTGATGAAAAGGTCTGCCTTTTTGTCAATAGTTTCTTGGCGTATGAAACAATCGGCATACCGATTGACGAAAGCATTGACTTTGAGAAAGGACGGATATTATGGCAGCTGGAATTACATCAAACCACAACAAGAATTTAGGTAATGGACAGACAGGCAACCTTATTCACAATGACCGTAAAATCAACCCTAAAAATGTTGATCCAAGGCTTATTCAGAATAATATTATCTTTAAGAACAGTACGCTTGCTGCAGCTTACGAAGAAGCCTTCGGTGATGCTATTGATGAATATAATCATAAACAGAAGCGTAGTGACAGAAGAAAGTATGACAGAAAAGGCTACTTCAAGCATCTTTCCGGAGTTGAGCCTGAAAATGAAAGTGCACAGGTAATTCTTACTTCTACTGCAAGAGGTAGGCATGAGATAAAATCTTTTAATGAGGATTTGTTTCAGGTTGGAGATTGTCAGGAGTTCGGACACTTTATGCGTGACGAGTATGGCAATTTCATTGATAAGGACGGCAACCCTGTTAAATGGGATACAAAAGAACGTACATATTATGACGTAAATGGAAATGAAGTAATTGACAGCAGTAATCTTATGCCTAACCCTGAGGCTGAACGTGCAAAGACAGTTCTCACCTGTTTTTATGAGGGCGGCAGGTTTAAATTTGCTGCTGATAAAGACGGCAGACCTTGTCTTGAACGTCTTGATGACAACAGTCCTGAGTCAGATGATTTATATATTCCCCCATTTGAAGAACGCAATCCAAGTTTTAAAGCTGTTTACGCTACTATTCACAATGATGAATGGCACGGCACTCCGCATATTCATATAGATTATGTTCCTGTTGGAAGCGGCTACAATAAAGGTCCCGAAAAGCAGGTAGGCTTTGAAAGAGCATTGGCTGATATGGGATTTACAAATAAGAATGTTGCGTACAAGCAGTGGCGTAACAACGAACGGTTAATATTAAAGACAATATGCAACTGTTTTGGCTATGAAACCAAGACCAGAGAAGAAGAAAAAGCAAATAACCGTGGCAAGACCTATACAACCAAGGAATATTCCGATATAATCCGTGATGCAAAGGCAGATGCACAGGAAATACGCAAAGATGCTAAGCAGCAGGCACAGGATACCATCGAAAATGCAAATCAGGAAGCACAGAGAATACTTGAAAACGCTGACCAACAGGCACAGGATATTGTTGATGCTGCAAGTGTCAAAGCATATGAAACACTTAAAAATGCTAATCAGCAGGCTAATAACACCATTGAAGACGCAAATCGTCAAGCACAGGAAATTGTTGAAGGTGCAGAGGTTGTTTTAAACACAACAAAGGAAGAAGCCTGCAAAATCAAGGAACAGGCTGAAAATGATGCTGCGGCTGTTATTCATAAGGCTTTTGTTGAAAAAGAACAGATTGAAAATGAGGCTGAAACTAGACGAAATCAGGCTCGTGAAGAAGCTGAAAGTATAATAACAGCTGCAAAACAGGAAGCCGCAGATATTGTAGATGAAGCTCTTAAGGATAAACATAATTTAAAAGCTGAAAAGAAAGCACTTACTGAAGAAAACGAGAATTTGAAAAATGACATTCAAAGCAACCGCAAGCAGATAATGATACTGGTAGGTGTCATTGCAAATATGCCGAAGAAAAAGTTTAAATTATTCCGCGATACAGAAAAATA
>JAFTLT010000010.1 GCA_017452785.1 Clostridia bacterium
AAAATTTCAGACGTTTCAGAAACCGTATTTTACATATATTCTCTCATCAAAGACTAAACAAAAATCAAGCAGCTGCTTAAATACAACTGCTTGTTTGATATTTCTGTTTTAACTCTTTACCCCAACTATTGACAAAGAGCCTTTTCACTTTGAGCATGAAATGTCCTTAAGTCATACTTAATCCTTAAGCACCTGCTTATACATCTTGATGTATTCGTTTGCACTCTTGCCCCAGCTGAAGTCACATTCAAGGGCACGGATAACAAGAGTATCCCAGTATTCCTTGTTCCAATATGCGTCAACGCCTCTCCTGATTGCGCCAAGCATATCGTGTGCATTATAGGTCTTGAAGGTGAAGCCGTTACCCTGACCGTCACCGCTGTCTGTGATAGAATCACGAAGACCGCCTGTCTCACGCACGATAGGCAATGTGCCGTAACGAAGTGCAACCATCTGTGAAAGACCGCAGGGCTCGCTCTTTGAGGGCATGAGGAAAAGGTCAGAACCGGCATATATCTTTCTTGCAAGTGCCGGCACGAAGCCAACTCTTATTGCAAGCTTTTCCGGGTACTTGGCAGCCATATCTTTAAAGAAGTTTTCATACTGCCAATCACCTGAGCCTAAAACTGCAATCTGAACATCTGTGGTATGAAGAAGCTCATCGAGAATACCTTTGATAAGATCAAGTCCCTTGTGAGAAACAAGACGGCTGACTATGCCGATAAGGGGCACATTTGCCTTTTCGGGCAGACCCATTTCAGCCTGAAGAGCCTTCTTATTAACTGCCTTACCTTCCTTGGCATTCTTCACATTATAGTTCATAGCAATTGCGCCGTCGGTTTCGGGGTCATAGTTTTTGACATCGATGCCGTTGAGTATACCCTGAAGCTTCCACTGTCTTTCACGAAGAATTGTGTCAAGACCGTGACTGTACCAGGGGTCAAGGATTTCACCTGCATATGAGGGCGAAACTGTTGTAACCTTGTTGGCGCACTCAATAGCACCCTTCATAAAGTTGACATCACCGTCATATTCAACAATTGAAGTATCGGCAGGGTCAAGACCTATAACATCGCTGATAAGCTCCATGCCATAGGTGCCCTGATACTGAATATTGTGAATGGTGAAAACTGTCTTTATGCCTTGGTACCAAGGATCCTTGCTGTAAAATGCCGAATAGAAAACGGGGGTAAGAGCACTCTGCCAGTCATTACAGTGAATAATGTCAGGCTTGAAGTCAATTACGGGAAGAATTTCAAGAACGGCACGTGAGAAGAAGGTAAATCTCTCAGCATCGTCATAGTGGCCGTAAATTGTGTCTCTCTTGAAGTAATACTGATTATCTATCAGATAATAGATAACGCCTTCGTGCTTTGCCTGAAAGATGCCGCAATACTGTCTTCTCCAGGCAACGGGAACTGAGATATTTGTGATAAATGTCATCTTATCCTTGAGTTCCTGTTTGATTGTGTCATATAAGGGCATAACAACCCTGCAGCCGATAAGTCTCTTTCTCAGAGCCTGAGGCAGTGAGCCGGCAACATCGCCGAGACCGCCACTGGCCATAAAGGGAAGAGCTTCGCTTGAAACGAATAAAACTTTCATTGTGTAAATCTCCTGTCGGTTATTTTATCGAGGTTATACAGTAATGTTCTTTCCTATATAAATGGGATAGCTTTCAGCGCCGCTGAGCTCTCTGCCCGGCTTGATAACAACATTTTTATCAAGAATTGCGCAGTTGATTTTTGCTCCTGAGCTGATGAAAGAATCCTGCATTATAATTGAGTTTTTAACTACAGCGCCTTCTGCAATCTGAACGCCTCTGAAAAGGATGCAGTTTTCAACAGTACCCTTGATTATGCAGCCGTCAGCAACAAGGCTGTTTTTAGCGTCTGCACAAACACCGTAAATTGCGGGCATATCGTCACGCACCTTGGTGTAGACGGGGTGATCCTTTGCAAAGAGCTCTTTATATTCGCCTGTGAGAAGACCCATGCTGATGTCATAGTAGCTCTGAAGGCTTTCAACAGTTTTTGCATAAGTGTCTATCTTATGACCTCTGATATAAAGTGAGGAAACATTCTTTGCGATAATATCTCTTTCAAAATTGTCATAGCCCTGACCCTGAGCTGAAGAAACCAGTCTTTCAAGAAGGATGCGGCTCATAACAATGATGTTGAGTGAATAGTCGCCTGCAGTGTCCCCTGCCTGACCAACGGTTACGTTTGTTATTCTGTCACCGTCAAGAGCAAAGGTCATTATATTTTCGAGCTTGGGCACCATACCACGCTTATATGCAACAGTGATGTCCGCACCGCTTTTAATGTGCTCATCAACAATTGCTTCATAGTCAAGATTGCAGACAACATTGCAGTCTGAAAGAAGAACATAGTCCTTGCCTGAATCGGCAATGTATGAGAGCATGCCGCCAAGAGCTTCGAGTCTGTTTTTGTAAACTCCACCGCTGCCTGTGAGATTAAAGGGCGGGAGAATTGTGAGACCGTCACGCTTTCTTGAAAGATCCCATGATTTACCTGAACCGATATGATCCATAAGTGACTGATAGTTTGCCTTTGTGCTGATGCCGACCTTTGCTATGCCGCTGTTGACCATGCTTGAAAGCACAAAGTCGATAAGTCTGTATCTGCCTGCAAAGGGCACTGAGCCCATAGTACGAACACTTGTAAGCTCGCTCAGGCAATCATCATAAACATTTGAGTAAATTATACCTAATACATTAGGAGCTGCCATTTATTCTTCCCCCTTTACATCTGTGTCAACCATTTCCTTGGCTTTGACGGTTGCACCCTTGCCGATTGTTACCTTTTCACCGATAACGGTTACGCCCCAAGCGTCAAGTGAAGCAATTTCTTCGGGACTTTCACCCACATGAGCTTTTTCGTCAATAACTGCATTTTCTGCAACAATAGCATATTCAACCACTGCACCTGCTTTAACTGTGGTGCCGGGCATAATAATTGAATATCTGACAGTTGCGCCTTCTTCAATGGTTACATTTGAGAAGAGAATTGAATAGTCAACATCACCCTCAATATAGCAGCCTTCGCCTACCATTGAATTTTCAACTTTAGCTTTAGCTGAAATGAAATGGGGAGGAGCAATGGGATTTCTTGAGTAGATTCTCCAGCTGTCATCGCTCAGGTCGAGGTCAACCTTCGGGTTGAGAAGGTCAAGATTAGCTTCCCAGAGGCTGTCAATTGTGCCGACGTCCTTCCAGTAGCCGTCAAACTTGAATGCAAACATTCTCTCGCCCTTTGAATGCATTGCAGGAATAACATCGTGACCAAAGTCATTGCCTGAATCAGGATTGTTTTCATCATCGATGAGGTACTGGCGAAGCTTTGACCATGTGAAGATATAAACACCCATTGAAGCCTTGTTGCTCTTGGGATTCTTCGGTTTTTCTTCAAACTCGCTGATTGAACCGTCATCGTTTACAAACATAAGACCGAAGCGTGATGCCTCTTCCCAAGGCACCTCAAGCATTGCAATTGTGCAGGCTGCATCCTTTGCCTTATGGTATTCGAGCATCTTGTTATAGTCCATCTTATAGATGTGGTCACCTGAAAGGACAGCAACATATTCGGGGTTGTAGCGGTCAATGAAATTGATGTTCTGATAAATGGCGTTGGCTGTGCCCTTATACCACTCTGTGCCCTTAATCTGCTGATAGGGTGAAAGAATGTGCACACCGCCGTAGGAACGGTCAAGATCCCAGGGACCGCCGTTGCCGATATAGTCATTGAGCTCAAGAGGCTGATACTGTGTGAGCACGCCTACTGTTTCAATGCCGGAATTGATGCAGTTTGAAAGGGGAAAGTCGATAATACGATACTTACCGCCATAGGGAACTGCGGGCTTCGCAATGTTTTTGGTGAGTATGCCGAGTCTGCTACCCTGTCCGCCGGCAAGGAGCATTGCAAGGCACTCAGTTTTCTTTACCATGATATTTCCTCCGTTTCGTGGTATATGATAATTTTTTTATTTCTTTTTTGTTTTCGCAGCAGCTTTTTTTGATTTAGCTTTATTCTCTTCAATGAGCTTTTCAATTTCAGTTGCTTCCGCTTTGTTTTCAGCAGCCGTTTTTACCTTTGCTGTCTTTTTTGCAGCAGCTTCTTTTTTTGCGTTATCGGCTTTAACATTCTTTTTAGCAGGCTTATCCTTGCGCACAAGAAGTATGCATGAAAGACCCGGCAGGTCAAGAGTTATGCTGTTGTCATAGCCGTGCATAGGCACCTTCTTTGATGTGACTCTTGTTTTTGTACCCTTGCCGTCGCCACCGAACTCTTTGGCATCTGAGTTGATAACAACCTCATAAACGCCTTCGTTTTCAACGCCGAAAGAATATTTTTCACGCATTACGGGAGTGAAGTTGCAAACAACTGCAATCTCGCCGCCGTTTTTATCACGCCTTGAAAAAGCTATAACACTGTTGTCTGTGTCATCGGGCACGAACCACTTGAAGCCTTCCCAACTGTAATCAACCTGCCAGAAAGCAGGATATTTAAGATAAACACTATTGAGCTTTTTAACATAGCTTTTGAGCTGCTGATGCTTTTCATAGCCCAGAAGAAGCCAGTCAAGACCTGTGTCATATTTCCACTCAATAAACTGACCGAATTCCTGACCCATAAAGGTGAGCTTTTTGCCCGGATGAGCCATTAAGTAGCCAAGGAAGGAACGTACGCCCTTGAATTTATCGTCATATTCACCGGGCATCTTGCCTATGAGCGAACATTTTCCGTGTACTACCTCGTCATGCGAGATTGGAAGAATGAAGTTTTCAGAGAAAGCATAGAAGAACGAGAAAGTAAGAAGATTGTGGTTATACTTTCTTGAAAGTCCGTCCATTGAGAAATAACGAAGAGCATCGTTCATCCAGCCCATATTCCACTTGAAGTTAAAGCCCAGACCACCTATATCGGCAGGCTTTGAAACAAGGGGCCATGCCGTGCTTTCCTCTGCTATCATAAGAGCCTGAGGATAGTCTCTGAAAATATTTGTGTTGAGCTTGCGAAGGAAGTCAACTGCCTCAAGGTTTTCATTGCCGCCGTACCTATTGGCTATCCACTGACCATCATCTCTGTCATAGTCGAGATAAAGCATTGAAGCAACAGCGTCAACACGAAGACCGTCAATGTGATATTTATCCAGCCAGAAAACAGCTGAGCTCATAAGAAAGGATATGACCTCGTTTCTGCCGAAGTCAAAGACCTTTGTGCCCCATGATTTATGCTCACCCTTTTTCGGGTCTGCATATTCATAGCAGGCTGCACCGTCAAAATTACTCAGGCCGTGCTCATCCTTAGGGAAGTGAGCAGGCACCCAGTCAAGAATAACACCGATACCGCTCTGATGGCACATATCTATAAAGTACATAAAATCGTGAGGAGTGCCGTATCTTGAAGTGGCTGAAAAATAGCCTGTTACCTGATAGCCCCATGAGCCGTCAAAAGGATATTCTGACATAGGCATAAGCTCAATGTGAGTGTAGCCCATATCCTTGACATAGGGAACAAGCTCATCTGCAAGATCTCTGTAAAAATAGGGGTTGCCGTCTTCGTGTGTTTTCCACGAGCCGGCGTGAACCTCATATATATTCATCGGGGACTCATAGATGTTTTTCTTTTTAGCGTCCTTTTGCCATTTGCTGTCTTTCCATTTATAACCGGAAAGCTCATAATATTTTGAAGCTGTCTGCGGTCTTGTTTCACTATGGAATGCGTAAGGGTCAGCCTTGGCAGTTTTTTTGCCGTCTTGGGCAGTGACAAGGAATTTATAATTGTCATAAACCTTTACACCGGAAATATAACATTCCCACATGCCTGCATCGTTTATCAGTGACATTTCGCCTTTTGCTTCATCCCATGAGTTGAAGTCACCTATGACGCTGACGCTTTTTGCGTGAGGAGCCCAGACACGGAAAGAGAAAAGGTCGTCTTCGCCTGCCACCTTATGGGCGCCCATATATTCATAAGCTCTCATGTTGTTTCCCTGATGAAAAAGATATAAAGCAACATCATCGCCTAAGATTTTTTTATCCGCCATTATAACACCTCTTTTGCTTTAGTGTAATAGGGTAATATTCCTCTTGTGCATAATAAACCCATTCTTATATTACCTCATATATCATAATAGCACTATAAAAAGAAAATTTCAATAGTATTTGTGATTTTGTTACAACATTATCTAAAACCATATATTGGTTTTGTGCAGTTTGTTAGAAAGTTTCTTGGCATTTTAAGTGAATTTGTCGTTTTTCTTTTGTCAGGTACATCAAAAGGGGTATAATTAAGAATAATAGCACAAAAATATAATGAATTTTTGTCGCAATAAAGAACATATAAAGAAAAAACAACGGACAAACCGTTGCTTTAAAAATGGTATTTATTTTGAACCGTTTTCTTTTCTCATTCTCTGCTCAGTTTCAATTCTCAGCTTTCTGCTTCTTATTGAATTATAGCGGTCATAGAGAAAGTCACTTGTTTTGTCAAAGCGGTAAGGATTATCCTTAATGAAGCTGCTTTGTTTTTTATCCATAAAAAATCACCCTCATTATCTTTGCCGTAAAGCTGAGAAAATATGAGGGTGTTTCTTTGTTAATTTCAGCCTACAAAAGAAATTTTTTCCACAATTTTTCTTTTGAATGTGAGAAACTCATCGCTCATTAAAAGTGAATTGTTTCTGGGCTTTGGCAGGTCAATGATTATCTCGTCACTTATTTTGCCGGGTTTGCCCGAAAGAATATAGATTCTGTCAGACAGCAGAATGGCTTCGTCAATATCGTGGGTAACAATTACGGATGAAAGCTTGATATCTTTCATTATGTCAAGATACCACTGATGAACGGCAGTTTTTGTTATGGTGTCAAGGGCACTGAAGGGCTCATCTAAAAGGGCAACACCCTCTGAGGCAAGATATGTGCGTAAAAATGCTGCTCTTTGTCTCATGCCGCCTGAAAGCTGATGAGGATATTTTTTCTCAGTGCCTTCAAGACCGAAAAACTTAAAATGCTCCTTGGCTTTTTCTCTTGCAATTTTTTTAGAGGTACCCTTGATAATAAGAGGCAAAGCCACATTGTCAAGAACCGTATAGTAAGGCAGAAGCAAATCCTTCTGAAGCATATAGCTCATTTTGCCTGATTTGCCCGTTATATCTTCGCCGTCTAAAAGTACACTGCCGCTGTCGGGGACATTAAGGCCTGAGAGCACATTAAACAGTGTTGTTTTGCCGCTGCCGCTGACACCTAAGAGAGAGACAACCTCGCCCTCATTAAGATGAATTGTTACATCTTCAATTATGTTCACGCCGTCAAAAGAGACGGTGATGCCATTTGCTTTTAATTTTTCCATAATTAAACCAACTTTTATGAAAGATAATCGTTTGTAAAGCCTGTGCCTGCAGGCAGAGCTTTTTCCACAAGACCTTCGTCACTGAGCCATTTGTAAAAATTATCCCAACGCTCAGGGTCTATAACACCCCAAGAATCGGCATCGGCGATATACTGCTCGTTAATCCACTTCTGACTTTGAAGCACAAGCTCCTCTGAGCCTAAAAGTGAGCCTGTGGTGTCACCCTCAATAAGAATAGAAGCAGCTTCTTCGGGGTTATCTATAGCGTACTCATAGCCCTTTGCCGTTGCAGAAAGGAATGCCTTTGCCGTGTCAGGATTTTCCTTGAGGAAATCTTTATTTGCAATGATAACAGGGGTATAGAAATCGAAAACACTGTCAAGCTCGCCAAAATCGAAATATTCAAAATCGAGGCCTGTCAGCTCTGCGTTAATGCCTGACCATGCATAGTAAATCCACACTGCATCTGTGTCGCCGTTTCTCAGAGCTTCGGCTTCATTGGTGATAACATTGGGGATAAGCTCTACCTCAGAGAAATCACCGCCGTCTTTTTCCATAACATGCTTGATAATTGCTTTTTCCGTAGGACTGTCCCATGTGCTGTAGCGTTTGCCCTCAAGGTCTTTTGGTGAAGGGCAGTCAAGGGAGATAATGCCTGAGGTGTTGTGCTGCAGAATTGCAGCAACTGTTGTGATATTAAGAGGCTCTTCACTTGCGAAGTTAGCAGCAAGTGAGTCCTGAGCTGAAATGCCGAACTGTGACTGACCGGCAGAGGTCATCATCTCTGCACCGCCTTCGGGAGGCTGAACGATTGTCACATCAAGACCTGCATCGACATAGTAGCCTTTTTCAAGAGCAACATATAAGCCGGTGTGGTTGGTGTTAGGTGTCCAGTCAAGGCAGATAGTAACTTTTTTAAGGTCGCTGCCCTCATCGGCAGAGTCCGAGCAGGCGACAAGGGTGAAAAGAAGAATGAGTGAAAGCAGAATTGCTGTAAGCTTTTTCATAGTATAAAATCCTTTCTTTTACTTCTTTCTCTTATAGGGCATAGCGATATTTTTAAGCAAAGCCACAAAACCCATAAGAGCGAGACTGACTAAAGACACAAGGATAATTACCGCAAACATTTTGTCAAAGGCATAAGCCTTTTTTACTCTTGTCATATATACACCCAGACCCTCAAAGCCGCCGAGCCATTCGGATATAACTGCACCCACAACGCTGTAAGAGGCAGAAACCTTAAGACCTGAGAAGAACTGCTCGGTTGCATGGGGGAGCTTTATATGGCGGAAGATTTTGAAATTGCCGCCGCCCATACTTTTTATAAGGTTAATGCTGTCGGGGTCGGCGCTTTTAAAGCCGTCAAGCAGTGATATGGTTATGGGGAAAAAGGTAGTGAGCACCACAAGAGTAATTTTGGGTGCCATTGAAAAGCCCATCCATAAAACTAAAAGAGGGGCTATTGCAATGGTTGGTATTGTCTGGGTAATAACAAGTATTGGGTACACTGCCTTATAGAGAAAGTCGAAGCGATCCATAAGAACTGCAATGACAAAGGCAAGAGCTGTACCGATAAGCAGACCGTAGATTGCTTCCTGCAAAGTGATTGCCGCGTGGGACATAAGTATGGAAAAGTCAGCTATAAACGCCCTTGCCACATCAACAGGTGACGGCAGCATATATGAGGGCACAATTTCACCCTCGCTGACAAAAAGCCACACACCTGCAAGCACAAGCAAGGAAACAACGGGTGCTATTTTACCTGTGATGTTTTGATACTTTTTTGTCAATGGTTAAAACCTCACCTTCGGGTCTGTAAACAACTTTGATATAAGCTGAAACACTTTCACAGCCTGCCTCAATGGCAACCTTCTGACAGTTGGTGGCTATTTCCATAAGCTGGTCATAGCTTTCGCCCTCGATTGTTGTTTCAAAGGGGCCTACATAATAATTAAGACCTGAGGAAGCGATATATGCTATAACCTCATCAACTATGCGGATAAGCTCCTCTTCACTGTCAGTTTTGGGTAAAACCTGAATTGCGATACTTGCTGTCATAATATTGACACTCCTTATGTAAAAATTCAACATAAAAATTTTGCTGTGGTGATTGGGCTCTTGACCCCTCTGTCAGCCTATAGCTGACATCTCCCCTTTCAGGGGCGACAAGAATGAGAGGCGATGCAAAAAGAGACATTTCCTCGCCGGCAGAGGAAACAAAAATACCACCCTATTTGGGTGGTACGAAATTCAAGAGCATGTTACTTAGCCTACGTCGGTATTATCCGAATCAGGTTATGGGTATAATCTCAGCCGATTAAATCAGCACCCCCAGTAATATTCTTATGTTGCCACTATTGTAGCACTGAAGAAAAAATTTGTCAAGAATTTTTTCTTCAATGCACCGCAGGTGCATATCGAGTTGTCGCAGACAACATATCGAGCCGTCAGGCATATCGAGTGCGAAGCACATATCGACTTTTAATATCTGTTTTTCATATAATTCTTGACATAGCATTCAAATTCTTCTGCACCGACTAAAAATATATTATCACAACGGATTCTTACATCGTTTATATAAATATCTAAATAATCTGCACTTAAATTAATTCGAGAAATCTCGCTTATACTTAACTTCTTCTTTTTAAGTCTTGTATAAACTGTAATATCCTCATCATCAAAAGAATATAACACTCTTACGTTATGAGTAATAATATTGATTGTTAGTAATCCGATATAACAAGTACACATCATAGCAATGAACCACAATTGTACATCCTCGTCACCGCTTAAATATGCCAGACCGTTGGATACTATGCCTAAAATTGACACAAAATTTGCAACAAAACAGATTGTAACAATAAAAATTGAAACTCTGACACATTCTTTATTTTTATTTCTTATTCTATCAATGATGTCAAATGCAAATATGATAGTATTAGGTATACTTAAAATCAAATACCATTTCCAAAAACCTTCAGGGAGCATAATATAACACCTCGTTCTTAGTCAATGTTAACATCGTTTGCTCAAAAAATCAATACAAAATAATAAATTGCTCCCTCCGTCACACTTCGTGTGCCACCTCCCTCAAGGAGTGAGGCTTTTTCATGCTCCGACTTTGAGTTATCGTCAGCTTGGCTCCCTGACGAGGGCGCTGTCAGCTTTAGCTGACTGAGGGAGCTTATTCTATCCCGGCAGAAACGGACCGTCGGGGGTACGGCTTTGCCATTACCCCTTTGTCACTTCGTGACATTTCCCCTTTCAGCGGCAACGAGAATATTTCCTTGCAACTTCCATATATCGTCAGCTTGTCGCCCCTGAAAGGGGAGATGTCTTCGCTTGCCGAAGACAGAGGGGTCACCCTGGCGGCGGTCACCCCACACACACCGCCCACCTTACCTGCGTACCGAAAGAAAAATAAAAATATTTTTCCAAATGTGTTGTCCTTTCTTTAAAAATGTGTATAATGTAAAAGGATAAATTTGTAATGTAACAGATAATGTGATTTGAAAGGATAGAAAACATGATTCAGTTTGAAGAATTAAGATTAAAGTTAATGGAAAGCGAAAAGCCCTTAGGCGAGCTTGCTTCTGCTCTCGGCCTTGAAGAAATGGCAAAGGAAATTGCTGCACTTGAGGAGCAGACCGCAGCCGAGGACTTCTGGGGCGATTTGCAGAATTCGCAGAAGGTGCTGCAGAGAATTGCATCACTGAAAAATAAAATCAAGGCTTATGAAGACCTGAAAAGCGCCTATGAGGATGCACTTGTTATGATTGAGCTTTCAGACGAAGAGGGCGACCTCGATTTACTCGAAGAATGTCAAAGCAGCGTTGAGGCTGTTGAAAAAGAGCTCGACAAGCAGATTCTTGCAACTCTTCTCTCAGGAGAATATGACAATAACAATGCAATTCTCACCTTCCACGCAGGTGCCGGCGGCACTGAGGCTCAGGACTGGTGTCAGATGCTTTTCAGAATGTACGGTCAGTGGGCAACAAAGCACGGCTTCAAGTTCACAACTGTTGACTTCCTTGACGGTGATGAAGCAGGTCTTAAGAGTGCTGTTGTTGTTATCGAGGGCGAAAATGCTTACGGCTACCTCAAGAGCGAGATGGGCGTTCACCGTCTTGTACGTGTTTCACCCTTCGACTCATCAGGACGCCGCCACACATCATTCGCTTCCCTTGAAGTTATGCCCGAAATCGACGACACAGTTGAAGTTGAAATCAGAGAAGAAGACATCAAGATGGAAGTTTACCGTGCATCAGGCGCAGGCGGACAGAAGGTTAACAAGACCTCATCTGCTGTTCGTCTTATCCACGAGCCCACAGGCATTGTTGTTTCATGTCAGGTTGAAAGAAGCCAGCATCAGAACAGAGAAGTTTGTATGAGAATGCTCAAGTCAAAGCTCATCGAAATCAAAGAGAGAGAGCATCTTGACAAGATTGAGGATATCAAGGGCGAGCAGAAGGAAATCGGCTGGGGCAGCCAGATACGTTCCTATGTCTTCATGCCCTACACTCTTGCAAAGGATCACAGAACAGGCTTTGAAATGGGTAACATCAACGCTGTTATGGACGGCGATATTGACGGCTTCATAAATGCATATCTCAAGAAGCAGTCACTCGATGCGTTAAATGCTTAATAAAATCCGGGGTTCAAAATGAATCCCGGATTTTTTTCAAAGAGAGACTATTCAGTTTTCAATATTGTTTGCTTTGCTGCTTTGATTATTGTTGCTCTTTCCCTGAGGCTGAGGAGGATCGGCAGACTTCTGGGGATTGACAACATATGTGTCTTTGTTCTCTCTTCTGGACTGCTTGTTATAGTTATCTTTGTTGTTTTTCATAGGGCTTTATCTCCTTTTATATACAAATCGGATATCCGATTATAGTTTTGGCTGCGCCTTTTGAAATATTCCCTGCTTCATCTTTGAAAATTTTGACAAAAATTCAAACAAGTGTGTAAAACTTTCGCTTTAGCACTTGAAATGAGAGGAAAATAATAGTAATATATATGGTGCAAATTAATTTCATTTGAAAGGAAGAAAATTACTATGTGGCAGGTAAAAAAAGCTTTTTACAGAGTTTATCAGCAGACCTTCAGAGTTGCAATGTGCGTCTTTGATTGGTCAGAGCCCACTCTTCTTGAGGGCCCCGGTGCTATCAAAAAGCTCCCCGAATTCATTAAGAATAAGGGTCTCAACAAGGTTCTTGTTGTAACAGACAAGGGTCTTATGGGCATCCACCTTCTTGATTCTCTTTTTGAGGAACTTGAGAAGGCAGGCGTTGACTATGTTGTTTATGACGGCACACAGCCCAACCCCTCAATCGAAAACATTGAGGACGCTCGTCAGCTTTATGTTGACAACAACTGTGAAGGCGTTATCGCTTTCGGCGGCGGCTCACCCATGGACTGCGCAAAGGCTGCAGCAGCAAGAGTTACCAACCCGAAAATCTCCGTTAAGAAGATGCGTGGTGTGTTAAAGCTTCACCATAAGCTCCCTCCCTTCTTCGCAGTACCCACAACAGCAGGCACAGGTTCAGAAACTACTCTTGCAGCAGTTGTTACTGACACTGCAACTCACGAAAAGAACGCAATCAATGATCCCAGACTCAAGCCCAAGTTTGCAGTTCTTGACCCCGAACTTACAGTTGGTCTTCCCCCTCACATCACCTCAACAACAGGTATGGATGCCCTCACTCATGCAGTTGAGGCTTACATAGGCAAGAGCAACGTTAAGTCAACAGAGGCTTATGCTGAAAAGGCAACCAAGATGATTTTTGAAAATATTGAAACAGCTTATGCTGACGGCAAAAACATCGAAGCAAGAAACAATATGCTTAAGGCTTCATTCTATGCAGGTCAGGCTTTCACAAGAGCATATGTCGGCTATGTTCACGCTATTGCTCATAACCTTGGCGGTCACTACGGTGTACCTCACGGTCTTGCAAATGCTATCATCCTTCCCTATGTGCTTGAATATTACGGTGAAAGTGCTCACAAGCGTCTTGCAAAGCTTGCTGTTATTGCAGGAGTTAAAACAGACGGCACAGATAAAGAAAAGGCAGAGGCATTCATTGAGGCTATCAAGACACTCAATAAGAATATGAATATTCCCGACAGCTTTGATATGGTTCAGGAAAAGGATATTCCCGTTATCGTTGAAAGAGCTCTCAAGGAAGGCAATCCTCTTTATCCCGTACCCAAGATTATGGATAAGGCAGACTGCGAAGCTGTAATCAGAAGAATGATGAAATAAAAAGATAATCGGTGCTTTCCCAAAAACGGAAAACACCGATTTTTATATTTTGCTGAATTAATACATCAGATAGCTTACCAACATACTAAGGAGCATCTCGCCGAAATATGCTGCGAAAACGAGCAGGAAGGAAGCTCCGCCATATTTTGCAAAAACACTGATTTTTTCCTGAACGGTCTTTTTTGAAAGTCCCGCATTTATATTTTTAATGCAGTATTTCTTATACATGCCGTTAGCAATGAAACCGCTTATCAGATGCATTGCAAAGCTCACAATAGACACCACAGTCAACGGAAGCATCAGCTCATTCATAATAACTGCCATCTGCTCTGACAGCTCATAAATAACTTCCTCACTTATTGTTTCCATATCGAGGGTGAGCATATATTCATAAAGCTCCATAAACGGTGTAAGAAGTGGCGTAACAAACATGCTGATAATAGTCTGAACGGTTATGAAAATTATGCCCGGCTTATAGAGCTTGCGGTAAAAGAACCAATAAGGTGAAAATAGGAAGGCAGCCCAGTTAAAGCCGTTTTTGCCTTTTATTTCGCTCCACTTAAATTTATTGATATATGTCTGTGCGTTGTTTCTTATAAAGGAGCCAAGAGTGTTTGTGCGTACCCCCGACGTGTAATCTTCAACGGGAAAGGGACCCTTAAAGGTGTTTATTTCCTCATAATCCTCATATCCGCCTAAATTCCATGGGTTTGTGCCCTCAGGTCTTTCGGCGGTATTTTCCTTCTGTTCTTCGTTTTCCTCAAAGCCCGCACCGTTTCCGATTTCATAGGGTGCTTCATATTTCGGAATTTCCTGCTTCGGTTCAGCTTCAGCATTTCTCATATCCTTTTGCTTGCCGAATTTCTGCTCTTCTTTCTGTGCAGCCTCAACAATATTAACACCGAACATTGTAAACTTCATGCCACAGTTTCTGCACTCCTTGCTGCCTGCAGGACTCTTTGCACCGCAATGAGGGCAGATAAGGTCTTCAGCCTCAGTATCACCAATAAGAGTCGAACTGAAAATTGTTTTCTTAGTGCTGACTTCTCCCTTCCACACAAAATCAGTGCCGTGAAGATGAGTGTTGACACATTCACCTTTTTCATCATAGCAGTCTCTGTGCTGAGGTGTGGCACACTCAGGGCAGACTACAATATCTTCATCATCAAGCAAAGGCTTTTTGCAGCCGTCGCAACTATTTCCTGTATATCGCATAATGTCTCCTTTTGTTTTTTATGTTACTGTTATTTTATATCCTTTTATGTGAAAAATCAATCTTTTCATATAAAAAGTATTTTTTATATTATAACCTGCCTACTTTAAAGCAAACAAAAAGCCTCCTCTTGCAAATATCGCAGTAATATTGTATAATGCCATTAGATTTATGAGGTGATTTTATGTCAGACACAATTGCAGCTGTTTCCACTCCCATTGCTTCGGGTGGTATAGGCGTTATCAGAATATCAGGCGAAGATGCAATCCTTATTGCAGATAAGGTTTTTAATGCAACCTCAGGCAAGCCTCTTTCCTCTTTAAAGGGGTACTCTGCCGCCCACGGCAGGGTACATATGAACAGTGAGGATGTTGACGAGTGTGTTGCTCTTGTTTTCCTTGCACCGAAAAGCTACACAGGCGAAAACACAGTTGAAATTTCCTGCCACGGCGGTATATATGTTACAAATCAGGTTCTTCGTGCCATACTTTCAGCAGGGGCAAGACCTGCCGAAGCAGGCGAATTCACAAAACGGGCATTTCTGAACGGCAAAATGGATTTATCCGAAGCAGAGGCAGTTATGTCTCTTATCAGTGCTCAGGGACAGCAGGGAATGAAAGCGGCAATGACAGCCCTTGACGGAGCTCTCAGCCGCAAGACAGATGAGCTTTGCTCTGCCCTCATTTCAGCCTCAGCACATATGGCAGCGTGGGTTGACTATCCCGATGAGGAAATTCCGGAAATCAGCGATGATGCTCTAAGAGAAACTCTCACTCAGGTTAAAAATCAGCTGACAGAGCTGCTTTCAAAGTTTGATGCAGGCAAGGCGCTTACAAGCGGAGTAGACACTGCTATTGTGGGCAAGCCCAATGTGGGCAAGTCTGCTCTTATGAATATGCTTTCAGGCTTCAGCCGTTCAATCGTTACTGATATTGCAGGCACCACAAGAGATGTTGTGGAAGAAACCGTGCGTGTGGGCAGTGTTATACTACGCCTTGCAGACACGGCAGGCATAAGAGAAAGCTCAGATGTGGTTGAAAGCATAGGCGTTGATCTGGCAAAAACAAAAATTGAAAGAGCAGGACTCATCCTTGCAGTTTTTGATGGCTCAAGGGAGTTAGACGAAAGTGATAAGGAAATATTCGGTCTTTGCCGTGGCAGAGATGTTATTGCCATAGTCAACAAAACCGATCTCCCCTCAAAAACAGATATAGATTATATAAAAAGCACATTTCCCGAAACTGTCTTTATCAGTGCCAAGTCACACGAGGGTGAAGATGACCTCACTGCCGCAATTGAAAGAGTTCTCGGCACAGATAAAATAGACACATCAAAGGCTATGCTCACAACCGAAAGGCAACGCAGCAATGCTCTTGCAGCCCTTGAAAGCATAGAGCAGGCTATCGATGCACTTGATATGGGCATCACTATGGACGCGGTCAACGTTTGCATTGACACAGCTATCGACCGCCTGCTTGAGCTCACAGGCAAAAAAGCAAAGGAAACCGTTGTGGATGAAGTCTTTTCACAGTTTTGTGTTGGTAAATAAGAGGTGTGAAGCATATGAATAAAACCGTTCTTATAACAGGTGCTTCAGGCGGCATAGGCAAAGCTCTTTGCAAACAGTTTGCAAAAGAAGGCTGCAATGTTGTTATTCATTATTTCAGCAGTGAAGAAAAAGCACAGGCGCTTAAAGCCGAGCTTGAAAGCACCTATAATATAAAAGCAATCACTTTTAAAGCAGATATGAGGGACTCTCAGCAGATTAAATCTTTTGCCGAAGCTGCCTTAAAGGAATTCGGCAGTATAGATGTGCTCATTAATAATGCAGGTGTGGCTTATTTCAGCCTTTTTCAGCTATCTGATGACAGAAAGGTTGCCGACCTTTTTGATATTAACCTTATGAGCGCTATGACCCTGACAAAAGAAATCCTGCCCTCAATGATAAATAAGCACCGTGGCAGAATTATCAACATTTCCTCTATGTGGGGCATATCGGGTGCTTCCTGTGAAGTTCACTATTCTGCAAGCAAGGCAGCTCTTATCGGCTTCACAAAGGCTTTAGCAAAGGAAGTAGGCCCCAGCGGCATAACCGTCAACTGCATTGCTCCCGGTTTTATTGACACCGAAATGAACAGCTGTCTTGACGAAGAAAGTGTAAAAGAAATAGTTGATGCCACTCCCATGGGCAGAAAAGGCACAGGTGACGATGTGGCATCCCTTGCAGTCTATCTCTCAAAAGATGAAGCCGGATTTATCACCGGTCAGACCATAAGTGTCGACGGAGGCTTCTTGGGAAATTAGCGCCTACTTCACTCCATGACCGCAAGGTCTTTTCATGCCGTCAGGCATATCATCAAAAAACAAAGCGTTTCATCCGCCTTGACCTTAACAGGAAAGGGCGGATATTTTTACAGCCTGATTTTCATTGTCTGCAAGCTGCGGCAAAACACTCCCCTGTTTTTGTTAATCTCCCCGCAATTCATAATTCCTAATTCCTAATTCCTAATTAATTTTATACACACTAACCAAAAAATAATGCATAAAATTAGTCAATAATCCGTTGTTTTTTTGTCTAAAATATGATAAAATAACTAATGTTAACTTCAAAAGGAGAAAACTTTGAGGTTTTAAAATAATTAGGGACCTTGTAAAAATGAGGTCTTAGGAGGTATTGGAATTGAAATCTTATTCAGTAAACAACATCAGAAACATCGCCATTGCGGGACATACAGGTAAAGGTAAGACAGCACTTGCAGAAGCAATGTTCTATGTTGCAGGTGTAACAGACAGACTCGGCCGTGTAACAGACGGTAACACAATAATGGACTATGATGCAGAAGAAAAGAAGCGTAAGTGCTCAATTTCTGCAGCAACAGCATCCTTAGAGTGGAGAGACACAAAGATTAATGTTCTCGATGCCCCCGGTAAGTTCGATTTCGCCGGCGGAATGGCTGAAGCAATGCGTGCAGCAGACTGCGCACTTATCGTTACATCAGCAGGCTCAGGCATCGATGTCGGTCTCGAAAAGGCTGTCAAGGCAGCAGATGCAAGAAATATTGCAAAGTTTTTCGCAATCACAAAGGTTGACTCTGAACACAGAGACTTCTATAAAACATTTGACACCTTAAAGGCACATCTCGGCACAAAGCTCTGCCCCGTTGTTGTTCCTTATATGAACGGCGGCACATGTGAGGCTTTTGTTAATCTTTGCTCAAACAAGGCTTTCAAATATCCCAACGGCAGACCCGAAGAAATTGAAATTCCCTCAGACGATAACATCCTCGCTATGAGAGCAGCTCTTGAAGAGGCTGTTGCAACAGTTGACGAAGAGCTTATGGAAAAGTTCTTTGAGGGTGAGCCTTTGACTAAGGAAGAAATCATCAACGGACTTACAAAGGGCGTTGAAACAGGTGAAATCTATCCCGTATACGCACTTTCAGCAACTAAGGTTGACGGCTGTGATATGCTTCTTGACGCTATCGTTTATTCAGCTCCCTCACCCGATAAGGCTAAGCCCGAAATCGCTAAGGATGCAGACGGCAACGATGTTGAAATCACATGCTCAGCTAAAGAAGATCTTGCAGCTCTTTGCTTCAAGACAATCTCTGACCCCTTCGTTGGCAAGATGTCATTCGTTAAGGTGCTTGCAGGCAAAATCACTCCCGACACACCCTGCTATAACTCAAGAACAGGCGAAACCCAGAGAATGGGCAAGCTCGTTACCGTAAAGGGCATCAAGCAAGAGGACACTCCCTCAATTGACCTTGGTGACATCGGCGTTATCACAAAGCTTCAGGATGTTCAGACAGGTGACACCATCTGCTCAGCTAAAAAGCCCATCACTCTTGAAGGCGTAGACTTCCCCGCTGCTTCACTTTCAATGGCAGTTATCGTTAAGAAAAAGGGCGAGGAAGAAAAGGTTGCTTCCGGTCTTCGCAAGATTATTGACGAAGATCCCACAGTTAAATTTGCAACAAATGACGAAACCAAGGAAATGGTTCTTTCAGGTCTTGGCGAACAGCATCTTGATATAGTTGTTTCAAAGCTCAAGACAAAGTACGGCGTAGAAATAGACCTTCGCATTCCCAAGGTTGCATACAGAGAAACTATCCGCAAGACCTGTCAGGTTCAGGGCCGTCATAAGAAGCAGTCAGGCGGTTCAGGTCAGTTCGGTGATGTTTGGGTACGCTTCGAGCCCCATACAGAAGATCACCTTATCTTTGAAACAGAGGTTGTCGGCGGTTCAGTTCCCAAAAACTTCTTCCCCGCAGTTGAGAAGGGTCTTCAGGAAGCTATCCTTAAAGGACCTCTTGCAGGTTATCCTGTTGTTGGTCTTAAGGCAGTTCTCTATGACGGTTCATACCATCCCGTTGACTCAAACGAAATGGCATTCAAGACAGCTGCTAAGATAGCATACAAAAACGGTATGGCTCAGGCAAGCCCTGTTATTCTTGAACCCATAGGTGAACTTAAGGTTTATATGCCCGACATCAACCTTGGTGATATTATGGGTGACATCACTAAGCGCCGTGGCCGTGTGCTCGGCATGGGCGCAGCTGACGAGCCTATGATGCAAGAGCTCGTTGCTGAAGTGCCTATGGCAGAAATGGGCGACTTCTCAACAACACTTCGTTCAGTAACAGCAGGCAGAGGCTATTTCAGCCTGACATTCTCAAGATATGAGGATGCTCCCATGAATGTTGCTCAGAAGGTTATCGAAGACGCTAAGAAGGATGCAGAAGAATAATAAACAAGCTGTCAGCTTATAGGTCGGCATCGGATAAGTAACTATTCCCCCGAAGAAGAACGAAAATTTCTTTTTCGGGGATTCTTTTTTTAAAATACCGTTTACCTTTTCGTCACACTCTTTTCACTTCACATCGGCTTTTCATTGAAAAAAATCCCGTCGGCATTAAACATTTTAGTCAAAATGACATTTTTCGTTCCTTTTTTATGCTTTTTAATTTTTATTGTTGCAAAAAAACTCGGTTTTTGATATAATGGCTACAATTAAAACTAAAATGGGGGTTTATCGATTTATGAAATATAAAAAAATCGGCAACCGCATATGGCAAGGTCCGCCGGCAGACAAAAAGTTTGATATGACCCAGGAACCTAAGGGTCAGAAATGGTATTTCCTTCCTATTATATGGGTTGGCACAACTGTAAGAAAGTGGCTCCACCGTGTTAAAGTTGAAAAGATAAATATGGAAGGTGTAAAGCCTCCTTACATTCTTCTTTGCAACCACAATTCATTCTATGATTTCTATATTATGAGTTCACTTATAAAGCCTCATACCGGTCATTTTCCCGGCGCAGTTGATGACTTTATCGGCAGAGAGTGGGTTTCAAGACGAATAGGCATTATTCCCACAAGAAAGTTCACAACAGACCTGAGCCTTATCCGCATTGGCAGAAAGGTTATCAAAAAAGGTGAAATGTACGGTCTTTATGCTGAGGCTCGTTATTCACTTTGCGGCATCACAGAGGTGATTCCCGATTCTGTTGGTCAGCTCGTCAAGTTCCTTGGTGTGCCCGTTGTAACTATCACTATGAAGGGTAACCATATATATAATCCTTATTGGAATATGAAATCCTTCCGTTGGTTCCTCAGAACAGAAGCTGTTCATCAGCAGCTTATGACAGCAGAAGAGGTCAAGGCAGCAAGTGTTGAGGAAATTAATGCAAAAATCCGTGAAGCACTCTGGAATGACGACTGGAGATGGCAGAGCGAAAACAGAGTAAAGGTTAAGAAAAAGACCCGTGCAGAGGGGCTTGACAATGTTCTTTACAAATGTCCCGCCTGCGGCTGCGAAACAAAGATGTCCTCAAAGGGTGCACAGCTTTTCTGCGGTGAATGCGGCAAGAGCTGGACTCTCAACTACTACGGCGAACTTGAAGCCGACAAGGGTGAAACCGAATTCAAATTCCCCTCTGACTGGTACAAGTGGGAGCGTGAAGAGGTTAAAAAGGAAGTTTATGCCGGCACATATCACACTGAGTGCGATGTCAAGGTTAATGACCTGCCTAACGCAAAGGGCTTCATCTATATGGGTGAAGGTCATCTCGTTCACGATTATGACGGCTTTAAGCTTGAGGGTGTACGCGAGTATGACAGCGAAAAATTCCAGATGAATATCCCCGCCCTGCAGCAGTATGCATGCCATGTTGAATACAAATACCGTTTCGGTTGGGGCCGTGACTGCATCAACCTTAACACACTTGATGACACATGGTATATCTTCCCCGAAGATAAAAATGTAAAGGTAACAAAAATTGCCCTTGCAACAGAAGAAATATTCAACAAGCGCTTTGCAGAAAGCAGAAATTCCAGAAGGAAGAAAACAGAAGAATAAAGAGAACCAAGCCCAAACGGGGCAACTACTATATCTAAAAAGCTAAAATGAGAAAGGAAAATTAAAATGAGTACAATTGATCAGCTCAAAAAGATCTTTGAGGATTACACAGGCAATCCCGTACCCGAATTTACCGAAGACACAGTTTTCACAACCGATATGGTTATGAACTCCTTTGAAATTTTCGGTCTTATCTGCGAAGTTGAAGATCACTTCGGCATTGAAATCCCTGACAGAGAGCTTATGAAGCTCGTAACAGTAGGCGACCTTGTTGCTTATATTGACGAAAACAAATAATCAAAAAACTAAAACAAGAACCCGGCAGGATTAATTCTGTCGGGTTCTTGTTTTATAGTCTTATACTCAATTTATCCGGTTGTCCCGATTATCTCGTCAGCGTTCCCCCGTCAGCATAAAGCAGCAACAGAACTTCTCTTTCCTCACCTGTTTTCTTATCTATATAAATGAGCACCTCCTGCCCGTCTTTATCCTTGCAGTGAAACTCATAACAATAAGCCTCTTTGCCGCTGTCAAGAGGTATAACTGCCGACTTTGTGCCTGTTACTGATAATGCAGGCGATATTTTTTCAATAGCCTCTTCTTCCGTTACCTTGACATCATATATATTTCTTTTGCAATGGTTTACAAGATAGCCACCTGCATCAAGAGCCGTTACCTCCGCACTGTCAAGAGCAACACTGACCTTGATAAGATCACTGTAATGAATTATGCCCTCATTTACATAAGCAAAGTTTACTGTGCATATTCCGTCATAAACGCTGTAATAGCTTTCTTTCATACTGTTATAGCCGTGCTTTTGAAGATATTCTTTCGCTCTCTTAACAGCTTCTTTTGTGCTTATGGTTTCTTCACCGGGTGAGGCAGGGTTTATAATATAGCTTATTTTTCCGCCTTTTTTAGTTATGCCTATGCTTATGTCACCTTTCGAGAAGCAATAAAGCGGCACCTTTGACTCATTGTCCTGCTCCTGTCTCAGGCTCTCGGCAGGTGTACCGATAATATCTGCTGCCTTCTGTCTTGCTTCTTCCTTTGTTATTTCACTCAGACCTTCAAGGCTTTCTCCGCCTTTTCTGTTAAGAATACTGTCTGCAAAGGGGCCGTCATAAATAAGTGTAGGGTAATCCGTCAGGCTCTGCTCGGCATCAATAAGCGATGAGGAAAGACTCTTGGGCAGCTCCTTGCCGTCAAGTGACAGTGTGCTTTCACTGACCTCAAGTGCAACAGTGCCGTCACCGTAAGAGCCTACCACTTCATTTACACTGCTGCTCAGAGCCTTTGAATATTCAAGCAGTGCGGCAAGGCTTTCGCTGTCATTTGCCGAAACCGTCAGTTTGTCGTCGCCCGATGCAAGTGAAAGGGTAAATGCACCTATCTGAGAGAGAAACTTATATATTTCCTCACTCACAAGGTCCTCGTCTGTCAGCTGCGAAAGACTCATTTTTGCGCAGGCAGCTTCTCTTGTCAGCTCATTTCCGATGCTCAGCAGCTTCTCTTTTGTTCCGCAATAAATTCCCTTTTGCAAGCTGACACTGATATTGTCAAGGCTCTCACATAGTTCATTCATTGAGCGCTGATAAACCACTTCGTTGGCAAACTGATATTTCTTTGCCTTGGACGCATATAAGGCTGTGCTGACACTGAGCATTATAACCGCCACTGAAAGAAAGCTGATAACTCTGATGAATCTTCTTTTTAGTTTGTTGTGCATTATAAAATCTCCTTAAAAATGCTTTTTAGTTGTTTTATGTGAAATAGCTAAAATTATTTTACGATTTATTCAAAAAAATATCCCTTATTTTTTTAGCTATTCATTGCATAAAAAACTTATTTATAGTATAATAAAACTAATTATGATGAGGAGGTATGCCCGTTGACAGCTTATCTTGATAACAGTGCAACAACCAAACCCTGCAAAGCTGCAAAAGAAAAAATGCTTTTTGCCATAGATGAGTGTTGGGGCAATCCGTCATCACTACACACAAAGGGCATTGATGCAGATATGCTTTTGCTTTCGGCAAGGCGTGCAATTGCAAAAAGTCTTGCCTCAGATGAAAAGGAAATCCTTTTCACAAGCGGCGGAACGGAAAGCAATAATCTTGCCGTTCTTGGCGCAGCTCACGCAATGAAAAGAAAAGGAAACAAGGTCATAACAAGTGCAGTTGAGCATCCAAGTGTGCTGAAATGCTTTGACAGACTTCAGAGTGAAGGCTTTAGCACCGTGCACATTCCCACAGATAAAAACGGCCTTATAGACCTCGTAGCTCTCGAAAACGAAATTGATGAAAACACTGTGCTTGTGAGCATAATGGCAGTCAATAACGAAGTGGGCACGATTCAGCCCATTGATAAAATCAAGAGTATTATAAAAAGAAAAAACTCCCCCGCAGTTTTTCATATAGATGCAGTTCAGGCTTACGGCAAGCTGCCGCTTAATGTGAAAAAGCTGGGAGCAGACTTAATGAGCATAAGCTCTCATAAAATTCACGGCCCAAAGGGTGCAGGTGCCCTTTTTGTCAGAAATGGTATAAAGCTCACACCAAACGCTCTCGGCGGCGGTCAGGAAAGAGATCTTCGCCCCGGCACTGAGCCTATGGTGGCAATAGCAGGCTTTTTCGGTGCGGTCGAGGAGCTCAATATAAAAAAGTCCCTCAGTGAAGTTACGGCACTTCGTGACAGCTTTGTGAATAAGCTGAAAGCCCTTGACGGTGTCAGCATAAACAGCCCCGAAGATGCACTGCCCTATATAGTCAATCTTTCTCTTGAGGGTCTTCGCTCAGAAACAGTGCTGAACCTTCTCTCCTCAATGGGGATATGCGTTTCCTCAGGCTCAGCCTGTGCAAAAGGTCATAAGAGCTATGTGCTCACTGCAATGGGTCTTAGCGACAAAGAGATTGACTCCTCACTTCGTGTAAGCCTTTCAAGATTTACAACTGAGCAGGAGCTTGACTATTTTATCGATGGCATCACAAAAGCTGTGAATACCATAATGAAGAGGTAAGAAATGAAAGAAGTATTACTTATAAAAAACGGCGAGCTTGCCTTAAAGGGTCTCAATAGAGGTACCTTTGAGGATATACTCGTAAAAAATATGAAAAGACGCCTTATGAACAGTGTAGGTAAGTTTACCTTCCTTAAATCACAGTCAACAGTTATTGCAACACCGAGTGACGATGACATTGACTTTGATGAGGCTGTTGAAACAGTTAAAAAGATCTTTGGCATTGCCGCTTTTTCAAGAGCAGCAGTTGCCGAAAAAGACTTTGAAGATATAAAGAGAGTGGCTCTTGAATATCTTGGCGACGAGCTTCGCAGCGTAAAGACCTTTAAGGTCAATGCCAAAAGAAGCGATAAGCGCTTCCCTATGACCTCACCCGAAATATGCCGTGAGGTTGGTGCACATCTTTTAAGAAACATAAAAACCTTATCAGTTGATGTGCATAACCCCGACATCACCGTTACCGTTGAAGTCAGAGACAACAATGTGTTTATTCACGGCAACCAGATAAAGGGTGCAGGCGGCATGCCCGTGGGCTCTGCCGGCAGAGTTGCGCTCCTTGTTTCAGGCGGCATAGATTCTCCCGTTGCAGGCTATATGATGTCAAAAAGAGGTCTGCAGCTTACAGCCATACATTTTGCAGCACCGCCATACACTTCACAAAGAGCTGAAATGAAGGTGCGTGACCTTGTGTCTATCGTTGCAAAATACAGCGGCAGGGTCAATTTCGCCATTGTCAACTTCACAAAAATTCAGGAAGCAATAAAAGAAAACTGTCCCGAAGAGCTTTTCACTATTATTATGCGCCGCCTTATGATGAAAATTTCACTCAGGCTTGCAAAAAGAGATGAGTGCGGTGCTCTTGTTACAGGTGAAAGTCTTGGTCAGGTTGCTTCGCAGACCTTAGGTGCCATTGCCTGCACAGATGCAGTGGCAGATATGCCCGTTTTCCGTCCTCTCATAGGCATGGATAAGGATGAGATTATTGCAATTTCAAGAAAAATCGGCACCTTTGAAACCTCCATTCTTCCCTATGAAGACTGCTGCACTGTCTTCACACCCAAGCACCCTCGCACAAGACCTACCTTAGAGCTTATCGAAGAGGCAGAAAACGCAGTGGATTTCAGTGAAATGATTGAGGAAGCAATCAGAACCGTCCGCTATGAAAGCATAGATTAAAGTTATTTTAAAAGAGGTTTTTTAATATGAACTGTGAACTCATAAGTGTGGGTACTGAAATACTTTTAGGTGATATTCTCAACAGCAATGTTCAGTTTCTTTCAAAGGAGCTTGCAAGTCTCGGCATAAATGTTATGCGTCACACCACCGTTGGTGACAATGAGGCAAGACTTCTCAAGGCTCTTGACGATGCTTTTGAGTCCTGTCAGGCAGTTATTCTCACGGGAGGCCTCGGCCCTACACCCGATGACCTGACAAAAGAAACCTGCTGCAGGTATTTTAGCATCGACCTCAGAGAGGATGGGGAAATATTAAGGAAAATCGAAAGCTATTTCAGACTGAAAAATATAGACCCTATGCCGCAGTGCAATAAAAAGCAGGCGCTTGTGCCCACCGTCGGCAGGGTACTTGAAAACAATAACGGCACGGCACCGGGCTTCATTTTAGAAAAAGATGAAAAAATAATTGTCATTCTGCCCGGCCCGCCAAAAGAGATGATTCCTATGTACCGTGAAAGTGTGAAGCCTTACTTAAAGCAGTTCACAAATGAGGTTATTGTCTCTCACAATATACGCACCTTCGGCATAGGCGAAAGCTATATGTCAGAAAAGGTTGAGGATTTACTTGACGGCTCTAATCCTACCGTTGCCCCTTATGCAAAAAGCGGTGAGGCACTTCTTCGTGTAACAGCCAAGGCTGCAAGCGAAAAAGAAGCTGAGGAGCTTATGAAGCCCGTCATTGACGAAATTAAAACCAGACTCGGCAACAGCATTTACGGCATTGACAGCGCCAGCATAGAGCAGACCGTAGTCGAACTTCTGAAAAACAGACAGCAGACAGCTGCTTTTGCTGAAAGCTGCACAGGCGGACTTTGTGCAAAGAGAATAACAGACATCTCAGGCGCATCCGAAGTATTTCACTGCGGAATTGTTTCTTATTCAAACGACATCAAGCACAGCGTTCTCGGCGTAAAGCAGGAAACCTTAGACAGATTTACAGCCGTCAGTGCTGAAACAGCCCGTGAAATGGCAGAGGGCGCAAGAAAGCTTGCCGATGCCGATTACGGTATCAGCCTCACAGGCTATGCAGGCCCCGGCTATGAGGAAGATGTTGGTCTTATCTACATTGCCGTTGCAGATAAAAATGAAACCGTAGTTAAAAAGCTTCTCACAGGCCATAGAGGAAATAACTGCCGTGATTACAACAGACACGTGGCAGCATCCAATGCCTTCAACCAGCTTCGCCTTGCAATTTTGAAAAACGACAAATAAGCTATCTACTCAATTAATATATAAAGGAAAATGCATATGAAAAACATTTATGAAGACGGCACCTTGCCGGGCAGTCCGGAAATTTTTCCTGAGAAAAAGCCAAATCCGACACCGCCCACAAGGCCTAAAAAGCAGGTTACGCCTACGCCTATGCAGCAGGAAAATCTGCAGCGGCAACGCTCGCAACCTCAGCCTCAGCAGCCGCCCACGCCTTACGGCGCAATGCCCGTTTACGGCATGCCGGCTTATCCTTATGTTCAGGTAGGTGCTGATGCCAACGGTCAGCCGATTTATGCACCTGCACCACAAGTTCAATATACTCAGGGGGTTCCCGTTTATCCCTATACTCCATATATGCCGCAGCCTATGCAGCCGCCTCAGGTACCCGAACAGCCTGCAGCGGCAAACGGTGAGCCTGACCCCGGCACAAGAGTTCTTTATCAGAGTCCCGATTTTGATTTATCCGACTCTGCATCGAAAAACACCGAAGTGGGTGCTCACTTTGCTCAGGGCAATTTCAGGCAGGAGCCTGTCATTTCACACGAGGACATAGAGGTTGAAGAGGTTTCTCTCACATCAGACAGTTCATTACCCATAGTGCCTGCAAACGAAAGCATCGAAATTGACGAGGTAGATTTTGACCCGTCAGAAATCGATGCCCTCATAAAAGAAAAAGAAACTACTTTTGCCGAAGAAGATACTGCATCCGAAGCTCCTTCCAAGCGCAAAAAGCAGAAAAAGGATGTACCTTTGTCTAAAGCAGATAAAAAGGCTGCTAAAAAAACAGCTTTATCAAAAAAAGAAATAATCAGAAGAGTTGTGCTTGTCATATCCATTATTCTTATCATTGTTTCTGTGGGCATGCTCATTAACGAATTCCGTCTTGCAAAGCAGAACGAGAATGTGGAAGAAAAAGCCTCAAATCTTATTATCGAGGAAGCCACTACAACTAAAGCCGAAGATAAAAACGATGAAGATGAAAACGACACCACTGAAGTTCAGCTCACACCGGAGCAGCAGTGGGCACAGATAAAGCAGGAATATCCTAGCGTTATCTTCCCTGCAAACATTCAGCTGAAATATGCAAAGCTCTATGCCGAAAATCAGGATTTCGTCGGTTATCTCTCTGCCGATGCAGTTAATCTCAATCTTCCCGTTGTGCAGGCAAATGATGACGAGGAGTACCTTAAAAAGAATTTCTACGGTCAGACAACAAAATACGGTTGTCCCTTTGTGACACACCTTAACAATATTGACCCTCTTGATATGAATACGGTCATTTTCGGCCACCATATGAATAACAACACAATTTTCGGCACCCTTGATGCCTACAAAAAAATTGACGGCTTCAAAAAAGCACCGGTTATAACCTTCAACACTCTTTACAGAGATTACAGCTGGAAAATAATTGCTGCCTTCATCACAAATGCTTACGGTAAGGATGACATAAACAATTATGTTTTCCCCTATTATTTCACCTCACTCAGCTCTTATGAGCGCTATGCAGCATATCTTAACGAGCTCTCACAGCGTTCACTTTATGACACAGGTGTTGATGTGGTACCCACAGATAAAATCCTTACTCTTTCCACCTGCTCACATGAGTTTGAGGATGCACGCTTTGTTGTGGTTGCAAGACTCGTCAGACCAGGTGAAAGCACGGGTGTTGACACCTCAAAGGCAGTTGTCAATTCAAGCCCAAGATACCCTCAGGCATATTACGATGCTAAAAAGATAAAAACAAATCCATATAAAAATGCAAGCCAATGGCAAGTAGGATAAGATGACACAGTCACCTTAAAAGGAGGTAACAAAACGATGAAACTGTTTATTTTAAATGACATTTCTGCATTTTCGTCTGATACCGTATTCAAACTCTGCCTCACTCTTGAGGAAAAGGGTCTTGCAGAGGAAAACATTGAAAGATATGAAAGCTATGACGATTTGCTTGAGTCACTTGCAGGCACCCTTGAAGAGGGCGAGCACGTAATTGTTGCAGCAGAAAATACTGATTATATTCTTGTCAAGCGTGCCCTTATCGGCTCTTTAGGCGCAGCAGAAATATCCTCAAGTGAAATTGCAGAGGCAATTGCAAAAAATGCAGGCGATTCTCTTTCTGATTTAGATGTTGCAGGTCACAGCCTTATAATGCAGGGCTCTCTTCCTCTGATAAGTGAAGACGGTCTTTACAGCGGCTTTTCTGCTCAAGCTCTTTCAGGCAGAGTCAGCTGTCTCCCTCTTGACTTTATGAGAATTGACAAGCTTATTGACACGCTCAAAAATCAGGTTATCGGCAGAGAAGAGCAGCTGCAGCAGCAGGGTGTTGAAAGCGGCGAAATAATAATGCCCGACTTCGACCTTGAGCCTGCCGTTTCACAGATGGTTAAGGCTCTCTCTGACGAAGAAAAAACAATTGCCCTAGCAACGGGTGAAGCCTCCATGTGGGTTTATAATCTCTATGACAAGATTGACTATCTCACAGACACGGTCAAGTTTATTGAAATAAACGATGACTCTTCAGATGAGTCAGGCACGGCAGAAAGTGAAAGCGCCGTTGTCATCCGTCACGCAAAAGAGGCAATGCTCAGTGTTGGTACTGATTTCGGCGGTGCCATATCAGACATTTATTCCACCGAAAATGCCGAAGGCGAAACAGTTTATTTTGCTTACGCAGCCTTTGTTGACGCAGAAACTGCAAAAGCAAAAAAGATAAACATCAGTGACCCCGATAATCTCGGCATAATTCTTCCTCATGCCCTGACTCTTCTTTGCGATATGGTTGTCAAAAAGTTTGAGGCTGAAAAAAGAAAGAAAGCTCCTGCCGAGTCCCCAAAGCCCGAAAGCAAAAAGCCGGATAAAAAAATCATAGCAATTGCTGCAGCAGTTATACTTGTTGCACTTATTGCTCCCATTATTATTGTTTTCGGCTTCCTCAATGACGATCCGCCTACCACTCAGCCGTCAACCGGCGATGTGAACGTTATAAATCCCGATGTCAACAACTCGCAGACCTTCCCCTCAACCACTGACCCCTTCGGCGGCACAACCTTAGGCGGTGTTGTCAATATTTCTCCCGAACCCTCTGCTGCAGATGTTTCTGCCACTCAGACCACAGCTCCTCAGCCTTCAACAAAGGGTATTTTCACCTTCTATGTTTTCGGCTACGGCCACGGTGTGGGTATGAGTCAGAAGGGTGCAAACTATCTTGCAAATCAGGGCTGGACATGGGCACAGATACTCGCTCACTATTATTACGACGGCAATACGGCAATCGTCACAGGCGACCCGTACCCGCAAAAAGTGACCTATGCAGGCAACGAGTATGAAACAAGAGAATATCTTGCAAGAGCACTCGAAAGCGAAATGGGTTCATCTTTCCATAAAGAAGCTCTCAAGGCTCAGTGCGTAGCAATATATAACTTTGCCAAGCATTACAGCTATAATGTTTCCAAAGATGCCCACGCTTTTTCCACCTCCACTCCCTCACAGACAATTTATACTGTTGTTGATGAGGTTATGGAAAACGGCTATTACATCACCCATAACGGTGGCATTGCTCTGACCCCCTTCCATGCAATGAGCGCAGGCCTGACAACCTCTTACTACAATGTCTGGGGCAATACAGGCGGCACAACAGTGCCCTATCTTGCAGGTGGCAGAAAGAGCTACGGCGACTATCTCGATGAAGACTTCAAGAGTGTTTATTCAATTTCAACTGATGACTTCAAGGCTCTGGTTGAGGGTAACAGCGACTTAGGTGTCACCCTTTCAGGCGACCCCTCAACATGGCTCACAATTGTCACACATGACCAGGCAGTCAGAAATGACATCGGTTATGTTTCAACAATCAATGTGGGTGGCAAGGTTATCACAGGCTACGATTTCCGCATCAAGGTTATGGGCGGCAGAATCCGTTCACATTGCTTTGCACTGGTTTATACTCCCACCGCTTGACAAGTTACGGATATTAGGGTATACTTCATTCATTAAGGTAAAAACATTTTATTATAAAGGAGTGTCTACAATGGCATTAGTAACAACAAAGAAAATGTTCGAAGATGCATACAAGGGCGGCTACGCTGTCGGTGCATTCAACGTAAACAACATGGAAATCATTCAGGGTATAACAAGAGCTGCTAAAAAGCACAACTCACCCGTTATCCTTCAGGTTTCCGCAGGCGCAAGAAAGTACGCTTCACACGGCTATCTTGTTGCAATGGTTAAGGCAGCTGCAGAAGAAACAGGTCTTCCCATCGCTCTTCACCTTGACCACGGCCCCGATTTTGAAACATGTAAGGCTTGCATCGACGGCGGCTTCACATCAGTTATGATCGACGGCTCACATCTCGACTATGAGGATAATGTTGCTCTGACAAAGAAGGTAGTTGACTATGCACACGCTCACGGCGTTGTTGTTGAAGGCGAACTCGGTCAGCTTGCAGGCATCGAAGATGACGTTAACGTCAGCGAAGAAGATGCAAACTTCACAGATCCTGATCAGGTTTATGATTTCGTAACAAGAACAGGCGTTGACTCACTTGCTATCGCTATCGGCACAAGCCACGGTGCATATAAGTTCAAGCCCGGTCAGAAGCCTCAGCTTCGTTTCGACATCCTCAAGGAAGTTGAAGAAAAGCTCCCCGGTTTCCCCATCGTTCTTCACGGCGCTTCATCAGTTAATCAGGAAGATGTTAAGACAATCAACGCATACGGCGGCGAAATGCCCGATGCTATCGGTATCCCCGAAGATATGCTTCGTGAAGCTGCATCAATGGCTGTTTGCAAGATCAACGTTGACTCAGACATCCGTATCGCTATGACAGCTGCTGTTCGTAAGCACTTCAGCGAAAATCCCAAGCACTTCGACCCCAGACAGTATCTCACACCTGCAAGAGATGCAATCGAAGGCGTTGTTTCACACAAGATTGAAACAGTTCTCGGCTGCGCTGACAAAGCTTAAGCTAATTATGAACGAGGAATTATGAATTATGAATTGCTATTCCTCTTAATAAAAACATTTAAAGAACGGCTCACTGAGTCGTTCTTTTTTCATATATAAAAAAGGGGCTGTAAAAAAACAAAAAGCTCCGCAAAGCCTTTAAAACAGGCAAGTTGATATGACAAAATCCATTGTAAAAGCTGATTTTTGAAGCTTTTACAATGGATTTGTGCTTTTCAGATGTATTTGCAGCAAGTTTTA
>JAFTLT010000002.1 GCA_017452785.1 Clostridia bacterium
GAATGTCCTCCTTTTGATTTATTTGATGCAGTTGGTAGCCGCATCTTTATTGTATCAAAAGGAGTTTTATTTTTATATGCAACGCTAAAGCTTTTTTTGAACTCCCCGGCACAGCCGGGGGTTTTCGTTAACAAAAAGAAAATCTCTCATGTGACACAGCACACGAGAGATTTTTTCACCTCAATACTATTTTCAGCAAGCACAGCACTTAACTTCGCTCTGTGTGGCAAGCGAGGCAATTAAGCAAACGAGCTTTATAAGCCATGAAAACACATTGTCAACGTGACAAATGCAATCACAGGTTTCTTCTGCATCTGCCTTTTGAAGAACTAAATGAAGTATGCTTTCCTTCTGAATATTATAATCAGAAAGTGTTTTTCCTTCTTCGAGCTGCTTGCCGGCAAAAATCAGGCGTTGATTATCAGGAGCAATACCCTCTTTTTCCTGAATTTTTGCTTTTATGGCATCAATAGAATCATTAGGTTCAACTTCAAGAGTAATAGTCTTACCCTCAAGATTCTTTACAAATATCTGCATAGCAGAAGCAGACATTGCAAACATTCCTATGGCAATAACAAGAACAAGCAACAGACTGATTATTTTTTTGAACTTTTTCATAATATCTCCTCCTTTGATTTGGTAATTAAATTTTATCATATGCGATAAGAAAATGTCAATGACTTCTTATCTTATTAAAATTCCTCTCACTGCAATTTTCTGCCGTGAAAAAAGAATCAAAACCGCATTGCTACTTTATCTTTCGTCTTCCAACACAGCATGAGCACACTTAATTCCGTCAACACCTGCTGAAACAATTCCGCCTGCATAGCCTGCACCCTCACCGCAGGGATAAAGGCCTCTGACATTGGTCTGATAAACCTCGTCTCTTATTATTCTCACAGGTGATGAGCTTCTTGTTTCAGGTGCTGTTAAAACTGCATCGGGCAGTGCGAAGCCTTTAAGCTTTTTATCCATCTGCACTATTGCATCAGCCATTGTGTCCGTTACTTTTTTAGGCAGCACTGCTCTTATATCAGAGGGCGTGACACCTGTGGGGCAGCTCGGTCTGACAAATGAAATCTTGGTTGACTTCTCACCCCTGAGAAAATCTCCCACAAGCTGACAGGGTGCTGAGTAGTCACCGCCACCGAGAATAAATGCTTTTTTCTCCATTTCTCTTTGCAAATCAAAACCTGAAAGCACATGGTCTGTCGGAAAATCTTCGGGATAAACATTGACAAGCAAAGCCGAGTTGGAGTTTTCTCCGTCTCTTGCCCATTCACTCATGCCGTTGACAACAACTCCGCCTTTTTCGCTCGTTGCCGCCACAACAGTGCCACCGGGGCACATACAGAAGGTATAAGCTCCTCTTTCGTGTTCACCGTGACATGCAAGCTTATAGTCAGCAGCACCAAGTGCCTTGTGGCCTGCAAAGTCACCGTACTGTGCCCTGTCAATGAGCTCTCTCGGATGCTCAATTCTTGCACCCACTGAAAAAGGCTTCTGCATCATTTTGACACCCTTGGTGTAAACCATTCTCACTGTATCTCTTGCAGAATGTCCTATAGCTAAAATAACCGTGTCAGTTTCCATATCGTAGTGCTTGCCTTTTTCTTCATAAGAGATACCCTGAACAAAGCCGTTATATACTATAAGGTCTGTGAGTTTTGCCTCAAACTTGACTGTGCCGCCAAGGGATATTATTTCCTCACGCATACTTTTGACAACAGCAGCCAGCTTATCAGTGCCGATATGAGGCTTGCCCGAATAGAGGATTTCCTCCGGTGCACCGTGGGAAGCAAACTCAAGAAAAACCTTTCTGCAAAGAGGGCTCTTTATGCCTGTTGTGAGCTTGCCATCTGAGAATGTGCCTGCACCGCCCTCACCAAACTGCACATTTGAGGTTTCGTCAAGAATTTTATTAACAAAGAAGTTATTTACATCCTTGGTTCTCTCGTCAACATCTCTGCCACGCTCTAAAACCAAAGGCTTAAGACCTGCCCTTGCAAGAGTGAGTGCTGCAAATATACCTGCAGGGCCAAAGCCTACAACTACGGGAGTATATTTTGATGTTCGCTTATTTTCGGGCATTTCATAGCTGAAAGGCTTAACATAGATAACTTTATTTGAGTTGCAGCGTTTGATTATCTTATCTTCATCGCCAAAAACCTCAACATCCACGCTGTAAACGAAAAACACATCTTCTTTTTTTCTGCTGTCAACACTCTGACGGGCAATTGTTATTGATTTTATCTGCTCGTCATCTATGCGCAATATCTTTTTGCAAGCCTTAAACAGGTCTTCTTTAGTGCCGTCAAGGCTTTGCTTGACTTCATTTATTCTTATCATTATTTATCTGCCTTCCTACTGCAATACCGCTTGCAAATGCCCATAAAAGATTATATCCGCCACAAGGGCCGTCAACATCTAAAAGCTCACCGCAAGCATATAAGTTTTTATATTTCAGTGACTGCAAAGTTACACTGTCAAACTCCCTGAGAGATGCACCGCCTGAAACAACCTGAGCATCATCAAAGGGTCTCAGACCGAAAACTGTGAAACTGAATTTTTTTGCAAGAGAAGCTATGCTCTTTATCTCTTTATCGCTGAGCTGACCAACAGCTTTTGTTATTGGTACTCCTGCGCTTTTTACCACAGCTTCACCTAACTTCTTTGGCATAAAGCCTGTGAGAAGATTTTCACATTTCAAGTCTTTATTGTGAAGAGTAATCTTTTTTATGCTGTCACACAGCTCATTAAAGCTCATATCGGGAACAAAATCACAGCAAATTTCCGGCAGTGACTTGCCGTGCCTCATATGTCTTGCAATCAGCGATGAAAGCTGCATAACGGCAATTCCCGATAGTCCGTAATCGGTAAAAAGAAGCTCACCGTTTTCCGTTGCCGTTTTTTCACCGTCAATATAGAGGCTCAGCTCCGTCTTATGTCTTATGCCCTTGAGCTGTCGGGTATAAGTGTTATCTTTTACTGTCAGCTTAGTCAGTGCAGGCATCAGTTTTGTTACAGTGTGACCAAGGTCTTTTAAAAGCTCATATCCGCCAAAGTTTTTTGCTCCTGCCTTTCCTCCGCAGCAAAGTGCAACCCTGTCATAAGCCTTGCCGTCACTCAAAAGGAATTTGCCTGACTTATATTTTATGCTTGTTATCTCAGCACTGCAAAGAGTTTCAACACCCAGTCGTTCACATTCAAATCTCAGCACATCGAGAACAGATGTAGCCTGATTGCTTAGAGGATAAACTCTGCCCTCCTCGTCCTGACGGCTGTAAAGTCCCAGTTCCTCAAAAAAGCGGCGGACAAAAGCCGCATCATATTTCTCAAGAACCCCGCGTACAAAAGAAGGCGCAGAATAATCGTCAGCCGTGGCATAGCAGTTAAGCATATTGCATCTGCCGTTGCCTGTGGCAAGGAGCTTTTTGCCGACTCTGTCTTTGGATTCATAAACAGTAACTTCGCAGTGTGCTCCCTTTGCCGCTTCAATTGCACAGCAAAGACCTGAAGCGCCGCCACCTATGACTGCAACTCTCATCTTTTCGCCTCCCTTATTTTCGCATGCATTTTATTTTATCATAATATATAAAATATCTCAACCGTTGAGCATAAAAAAATTGCCCTCAGTTTTGGCTGAGAGCAATAATTTTCACTTAGATTCTTTCAAAGGGGTCTTTTTCACCAAGAATAATTCTTACAAAATTGTCGATAGCATCAACAATCTTTTTGAAAAGGTTAGCAATTGAAACCTTGATTGAATTCATAAAGTCATTTTCAATCTGACCCATGTTTGTGTTGGTTACATCGTTGAGCATATCCTTAAGGAAGCTCTTCATTGTCAGCTCACCCATAACAAAATTATCATAGAAGCTCTTGATAGTTGTCATTTCGTCTGCAGTGAGAGTGTCACCTGCTGCTTTATTAAAGTTTATCCAAATGTTTTCAAGCACGATTTCATTCTCAGTGCGTCTGAAAATTTCACTGTTGCTGATAACACCGTCTTTATTGATGTCGATTTCTTCGTCAGGTGCTTTATACATGCGGTTAATATCAAGATAGCAAAGCACCATAAGGAAAAGCTCATCGTGGTCAACTGCACTTGCAAACTTTGTTGCAGGCAGAGTGCCAAATGCAAGATTATCATATAATGCACTGCCGTTTATTTTATTCATAACACTGTCAACTGAGTCTGAAATGAAGTTGAATGCACCTGTTACTGTTGAAAGCTCTTCTTCAGTATACTGGTCACCGACCTGAGCATATCTGACTGAGAAAAGTGCTCTGAAGGCATCTTTATATGTGTTTGAATATTCCTTTGCAAATGCCCATACTACATTGAGAATGTATGTAAGAGGTGAAGAGAAGAACTCTGAGAACATATCTGTGAGAAGTCTTCTGCCCACATAGTAGCCCTCAGTCTTTTCACCGGTGAGAAGTGTGTCTGTGTTAACACCAAAAGCAGCCATAAGAGGTATAAAGTTCATGCCTGACTGTCTGCACCAGTTGCTGTCAATAATGCTGCCGAGACCTGAAAGCTCAACAATCTTGCCAAAGAAGGTGTAAGCATCCATGCTTACATTATCGTCGATAGGTCTGTAGCCATCGGGAAGAAGGATGAAGTGAGGGTTAATAAGTGTGCCGATAAAGTTTGTGATAGCAACGATGTTCTCATTTGTATAGAATCTGCCGCCACCCCAATAATTGCTGATAACTCTCTTGAGATAGAGGTTTGTGTTGGCTCTTACCAGAGAAATTTCACCCTTACCAAGCAGGAAGAAGTAGTTATAATGGTTTACCTTCTGACCGACTGTAACCTTAACCTCTGAGATTTTTTCAAACAGAGCAACATCGGCTGCCTTGCCTTCATATTCAACTCTGTTGCCAAGCAGAACCTCAGCGCACTCGTCATACATCTCTTTAAACTTGCAGGGAAGATTGCCGTGGTCATCAGTGAAAACAAGAGGCACCTTGAAGTTTGACCATGCAAAGGGTTCTCTGACTTCACCGTAAAGCTCTTCCATGCTCACGCCGAACATAAGGTCACTCTTATTTTCTTCAATGAAGCTGTCAAAATCAGTGATATTACCTGTTTTAGCAACTTCATCAACACTTGAATAACCTATCTTATTAATGCTGTCAGCAAACTCTGTGTTGATTTCATTGATGATGGGGTCTATTACCTTTGCAACACATTCGGGACGTGTGTCATAATAATCATCATCTTCTTCAGCAAAGCTCATAACACCAAAGCATGAAAATGCAAGTGAAAGAGCAAGTAACAAACTTAAAAGCTTTTTCATTTTGATAAGTACTCCTTTTACAAAGTATAGTTTGCCAATTTTTACTTATATAGTTTACCACTAAAAGATAATTAAGTCAATAAAAAACGAAGCAAGTTTACAACTTTTTTTGATGTGTTTCGCTTTGTTTTCACATTTTCGGTCTGCTAAGGGGCAACCTTAAAAGAGCAATAAAAAAATAATTGACGAAACAAGTCAGATATGATAAAATAATTCCATTAAAATACAGGAGGAAATATATGTCAAATCAACTCAGCAAAAAATATGGTCTGACTACGGCAATCTGCACTGTTGTCGGCACTGTAATCGGCTCAGGTGTTTTCTTTAAAGCAGAAAAAATTCTAACAGAAACAGGCGGTAATCTCCCTATAGGCATCCTTGCATGGATTCTCGGCGGTCTTATTATGGTTTCCTGCGCTTATGCCTTCGCAATTCTTGCCACAAGGCATGAAAAGGTCAGCGGAATTGTTGACTTCGCAGAAGCTCTTTTAGGTGAAAAATATGCATACTTCATGGGTTGGTTTCTTGCTATTTTTTACTATCCCACACTCACATCAGTGCTCGCATGGGTCAGCTCTCGCTATATATGCGTTCTCATCGGTTGGGATATTACGGGACCTCAGTGTATGACAATTTCAGGTGTGCTTCTTATAAGCGTTTTTGTGCTTAACACTCTTGCACCGAGACTTGCAGGTAAATTTCAGGTTTCAGCAACCTTCATCAAGCTCATTCCCCTTTTCCTTATGGCAATTGTGGGCACAATCAAAGGTCTTTCAAACGGCATGCTGATTGAAAACTTCACAACAGTGGTCAACCCTGATGTGCCTGTTTCAAGTGGTCTTTTCAAGGCTGTTGTTGCCACTGCATTTGCCTATGAGGGCTGGATTACGGCAACATCAATCAACGCTGAGCTTAAGGATGCAAAAAAGAATCTTCCCAAGGCTCTTGTTATGGGTACCCTCATTATTGTTGCAGTTTATATCACATATTATATCGGTCTTGCAGGCGGCATTGAAAATGCTGTTATTATGCAGGGCGGTGAGCAGGGTGCAAAAATTGCATTCTCATCTGTTTTCTCAAATTTTGCAGGAACACTGCTGTTTGTCTTTGTTGTTGTTTCATGCCTCGGCACTCTCAATGGCCTGACACTCGGCTGCTCAAGAGGCTTCCATGCTGTTGCAGCACGTAACGCAGGTCCCAAGCCTGAGGTTTTAAAGGAGGTTGACCCTGCAACAGGTATGCCCTCAAACTCAGCATTGCTCGGTCTTATGGTCAGCTCACTGTGGCTTCTCTTCTTCTACGGTTCACAGCTGGACACACCTTGGTTCGGTTTCTTCTCATTCGATTCGTCAGAGCTTCCCATTATCACAACTTATGCTATGTATATTCCAATTTTTGTCAGCATGATGTTTAAAGAAAAGGGTCTTGGTGTTGTCAAGGGTAAGATTGCTCCTATTCTTGCTATTTTAGGTTCAATCTTTATGATTATTGCAGCCGCCTTTGCCCACGGAGTATATCCCTATCAGGCAGCTAAAGCAAACGGTGAATTTTCACTGCCTGTTTTATTCTATCTTATCACCTATGCCCTTATAATGATTTCAGGTGCCTTCTTTATGAGAAAGAAGAAAAGCAAAAAATAAGCCTTATGATTAATAAAAACCGGTGCCGTAATTTACACTGCGGTACCGGTTAATTTTTGCGATGTTATGTACCACCGCCGTCAGGTGAAAGTCCGAAGCTCACAGAAAGAGCTTTATCTATTTTATACATCTCAGTCTTATCCAGTATGCCCATTTTTTCACGAAGACGCTTTTTATCAAGTGTTCTTACCTGCTCAAGCAGCACAACGGAATCCTTTGCAAGGCCGCAGTCATGGGCATTGACCTTAATGTGTGTTGGCAGGTTTGTCTTAAAGCGCTGACTTGTAATTGCGGCAGCTATAACCGTGGGGCTGAATTTATTGCCCACATCATTCTGCACTATAAGCACAGGTCTTATGCCTCCTTGCTCAGAGCCCACAACAGGGCTAAGGTCAGCGTAATATATTTCACCGCGTTTAACTGACATATTACTTCCTCCACAAATTTATCTTGCAAAATTAGTTTAACCTCCATTGAGTGTTTTTAAACAAGTGGAGTAATATTATTTTATGTATTAGTCTTATAAAAAGTTACGCACATTGATTTTTACTTTCAATGTGCGTCTTTATCATTCAAATTTATAGTGATAGTTTTCTGTTTCTATAGAGATAATTTTCTTTTCTTCGCAGTCTATTTTCACACGGTACTCTTTGCCTGAGTGCTGAAGGATAATTTCATCTTCACCACTTAAAGAGATGCTTATATCACTCTTCGCAAAATTTTCAAGCAAAGCGAAAAGATTATATACGGGGCTTTCTTCCGGCTTCTGCGCAGAAAAGGAAACATCCCCTGCCCCGATGCTGACACCGCTTTTTGCCGATTTGAATTCGAGACCCTCTATATTATCAGGTTCTTTTATTTTCAGGCTCATATCCTCAGGTGAATTATATGTAAGCTCACCTTTGATTATTGTTCCTGCACTTTGGAAAATAACATCAGCTGTGAATTGCCGTGGCTGATAGGGCACCTTCACTCCGTTGCAGGCGCAAAGGCAAAACATCAGACCGATTATCGGCAAAGCACATAATAAACGGCGAAGCATAAAACTACTCCCTTTGATTATTTTTCAAAGGCTCTCATGGAATATGCCAGCTCATTTGCCACATCACTCGGAAGCATACCCGACTTTGACATTTTTTCTGAAACTCCCTCGGCGGTGTAGCCGTGAATATAAACCGCTGCCGTAGCTGCGTTCAACGGCAAGAAACCCTGAGCAAGCAAGCCGCCCATAAGACCTGACAACACATCACCGCTGCCGCCTTTGGCAAGACCTGAATTGCCTGAAGCGTTGACATATGCCTTTTTTGAGTGAGGCTGTGCAACCACTGTGTTTGCGCCTTTGAGCACAAGATAAACCTTATTCTGAGCAGCAAAGTCTCTTGCGGTGCCGACTCTGTCACTTTCAATAAGCTCCACCTGCTTAAGGCAAAGACGGGACATCTCTTTAGGATGAGGAGTGAGTATCACATCACATGAAGCACTTCTCAATATACTTATGTCCTGAGCTATAATATTTATGCCATCCGCATCAACCAAAACGGGAACTTTTGAGTTTTCAAGCACTGCCTTAAGCACAGCTTTTGTGTCCTCATTCACGCCCATGCCGCAGCCGATTACCACGGCAGTGTACTTATGAAGTGACGCTAAAATTTTATCTGCAGCAGCTGTCGAGAGAGTACCCTCGCTATTTTCAGGCAGCGGCATCATAAGAGCTTCTGTCAGTTTATTTGCAACGGGCATATATGCACTTTCAGGGAAAGCCATTGTGACAAGACCTGCACCGCTGCGAAGAGCCGCCATGCCTGCAAGCACGGGAGCACCCACCATGCACTTGCTGCCGCAGATGCAAAGCAGATGACCGAAGGTCCCTTTATGAGAAACGCTTGAACGTTCCTTGAAAAGATTGCTGACCTCCACTCTGTTATGGGTGAAAAGAGAATCGCTGACCAGCTTATAGCTTTCTTCAGGTATTCCGATGTTTGCAATTATAATATCACCGCAGCACTCAGATGCAGGGTGCATTATGTGGGCAGGCTTGAGTGAAGAAATAGCAATTGTATAATCAGCCCTGAAGCAGCCCGGATCATTGAAGCCGCTATCGCAATAAACACCGCTGGGCACATCAATTGCAAATTTGAGACCTTTCGCATTAGACATTTCTTCAAAGAGATATCTCAACTCTGCACTAACATTGCCATAAAAGCTGAAGCCGAAAACAGCATCCACAATCACATCAGCGTTTCTGATGGTCTGCACTGTTTTTGTTCTGTCGGCATCATACCACACAGTGGGGATTGCCATATCTATTATGAGCTTATACATATAGGTCGCTTCCTGGCTTACCGGGTACCCTGCCGCCATAATTACGCAGACATTGTAACCGTTTTCACTGAGCTTTCTTGCAACCACAAAGCCGTCGCCGCCGTTATTGCCCTTACCGCAGACAATGGCAACATTTCTCTTAAGGCTCTTTTCTTTTTCAATTTCATTTCTGATGTTTCTTGCACAAGCTGCACCTGCATTTTCCATCATACGCTGATATGAAAGACCGTATTTTGCAGTGTACTGTTCCACCTGTTTCATTTCATCGGAGCTTAAAAGTCTCATAATAAATTACCACCTTTTAGCAAAATTACAGATATATTGTATCATATTATGCCCGAATTGCAAATAGTAGAAATAAACAAATTGCAATTATTTCTCCTATGTTCCGCATAAAAAGCAGAAAAAACGCAGATTTTCACCTTTTTTACACCATAATGTAACAAAATCTTTATAAAAAAATTTATTTTCCCATTGTTTTCTTATCAAAAATGATATATAATAGACTTTGTATTTAGATAAAATTACTTGTATTGGAGGGTCGCTATATGATCGATGAAACAATCAGATTTAAAATTCAGAAAGGCTCACCCGAAGAGATGCGTGAAATTCTCAGTCAGGTTTATGCCGCATTAAAAGAAAAGGGTTACAATCCCATTAACCAGATAGTCGGTTATATTCTCTCAGAGGACCCGACTTACATCACCACACACAACAATGCACGCAGTCTTATCAGAAAGGTAGACAGAGATGAGCTTTTACAGGAGCTTGTGAAAAACTATCTTCAGGACTGAGTAAAAACGGAGGTACACAATGGCAGCAAAAAAGAAAAATGAATTTCTCACATACAAAGACAAACCCCTCGTTCGCAAAGGCAACACAATTTACTACGGCAATATGAGCGATAAGTTTGTTGTTATGTTCCAGATTCTCTCAACAAAAGATGTTGGCGGTCTTCAGGTAGCAGACAGAGTTTCAGTTCAGCTCATTAACACAGATCCCAATGTTCGTCCCCATGACAGAATTGCTCAGAAGACCGAAAAGAAGGGTCTTTACTCAGCAATGGATATCGGCAAGATCTGGCTTGAAAGAGCTCTTGCTCAATAAAAGAAAAAAGCTGACGGCTGTTGTCTTATGGCAGCAGCCGTTTAAGTTAACAAAAATTATATCCGCCCGTGGCGCAACGGATAACGCAGCAGATTCCGATTCTGAAGATTGGGGGTTCGAGTCCCTTCGGGCGGGCCAGAAAAAAGCACTTCGCAAGAAGTGCTTTTTCAGTTTTATTCGCCTTCGGCGAGTTATATTGCTTCGCAGTGATATTGTGCTTTGCACAGTGTTATTCGCTTCGCGAGTTATCTGCGAATAAAATATCACTGAAACCGCAGGTTTCAATATCACTTTCACGATAGTGAAAATATAACTCTGACCGCAAGGTCAGAATATCACTTAAAACTAATAAAATTGAATGTTGCTATTTTGAGCTGTAAACACAGAAAAAAGCACTTCGCAAGAAGTGCTTTTTTCAACGAAGCGTGCCTGACGGCACGTGAAGGAGTGAAGCAGCCTTCGGCTATGAAGCACACCCTGACGGGTGCATGAAATATAAGGGTACGCTTTGCTTCATATTGAACTTTAGTTCAATGCTTCACGTTTGCAAAGCAAACGCATCATGCGAGCAACAGCGAGTGCTTCACTGCGTATATCCCCTCACCAGAAGCGGCAAGCAAGCTTGCCTAAGATAAGAGATAATAGATATAGAGCATTTCGGTTCCGATTCTGTTCTATTCGTTATTATCTATTATCTTTTATTTATTATCTGGAAGAAAAAATATTCAAAATTATCTGCAGTCAAATTAATCAGTTCAGTTCCGAACAACAATTAGACAAACTAAACATACCAAGTTTGCTTTTGCTTTAGAACTATGATATAATCAACCAGAGGCGGTGATATTATGTCCTTGCAGACGATAGAAATTAATTCCGTTAAAATCACTTTTGACAAAAACAAAACAAAAGCATATCGCACAAGCTACAATAAACCATGTAACTGTCAGGATTGCAGAAATTATTATAAACACATCCAAAACAATAGTGAACTCGTCGAGTTCTTAAGCGGTTTCGGCATTGATTACAATTACACAGAAGAGGTTTTTTCTTGGGATTTAGAAAATGAAAATCATTCATTAGTTCATCATGAAGGTTATTATGGTGTATTTGGCAGAATTGAAGGCGAAGATTTTAATTTTGAAAAATTCGGTGTAAAAATCACTTTTGCCAAAGGTGCCTCTGTTCCGTGTGATAGGTCAGGTGAATATTTCTGGATATATATCGAGGGGTATTTTCCTTTTATTCTCGAAGAAGAAAGAGAATTATCAATTACTTTTTCAAAAAAGACAAAAAAGTTGAGTTTTGTTGAGAAAATCAAATCTAAATTTCGATTATTTCCCGGAGGAACCACCATGACCGACCCCATAACCCACTATGACAAACTCATAGACGAAAACAACGACCCCTTCAGCGAACCGAAAATAATGCAGGACTACATGAACAAATGGGACGGAGATATTTTTATAGAGGCTCTGTCTGCCGATAAAAGCAAAAACGCCCTCGAAATCGGCATGGGTACAGGCAGACTCACAGGCCGCATTGCTCCCCTTTTCGGCAAGGTAACAGGCATTGAACTCTCACCAAAAACCATAGAGAGAGCGAAAGAAAACCTTTCAGCCCACAACAATATTTCTTATATTCTCGGCGACTTTATGGCTTATGATTTCAATAAAAAATTTGATGTGATTTATTCGAGTCTGACATTTATGCATATTGAGGATAAAGAAGCTGCAATATCGAAAATTTCTTCTCTGCTCAATTGTGGCGGAAGGCTCGTGCTGTCAATCGACAAAAACCAAAGTGATGTTATTGATTACGGCACCCGCAAGGTTAAGATATATCCTGACAATCCCTACTTGATAGCCAAATATATACTAAAACACGGTATGGATGTGCATGAAATTAAAGAAACGGAGTTTGCTTATATAATTATCTCAAACGGAAGGCACTGACCCTTTCGTTTATTTTTTTATAATAAATTTATTTTCTGTTTCATTTTTGTAACAATAATTCAACACTTATATATTATACTGTTTAATTATAAACAAATTAAAAGGGAATGTGTTATGAATTTTAAAGAATATATCAAATCGGCAACAATAAGACCCGAAGAGGGCGACACAGTAGAATATATGAGCATAAGAGACAAGATGATGAGCAATGTTCTTGTCAACTCGCAAAAGGAAATTCCCGGTGTCGGCTGTACCTACGAGGCAGATGTAACAAAACTTTTAGAAGAATTTGCAAAACTCAAAACAAATTGCGGATATGAGCTTACTCTCAACTCTCTTATGATAAAAATTCTCGTTGAAGGTCTTAAGGCTGCACCGAGACTTAACGCTCATTTTCAGTATAATCACCGTGCAACATCAGGTCACCTTATTATCAAAAAGCATATTGATGTTTCAATGGCAGTTTGCCTTGAAACCGGTAAAACCTTTCAGGTAAAGGTGATACATCTTGAGGATAAGACCTTAAAGGAAACAGCTTTTCTTGCCGAGGATGCAAAAAGAAGACTTCATAACACACGTCTTGGCAAAATGATGTTTGAAGTTTCAAGACAACGAATGGTGGGACTTCTTGCCCAAGGTAAAGTAATTTCACCTCTTTGTCAGATTTTCAGCGCCTGCTTTGGCAAAGGCAAAATAGTAGATCTTTCAAAGTCACTTAAATCAGATTTCCGCAAGCTCACCAAAAAAGACACTCCAAAAAATTATGACGGACTGCGAATGAAAGAGCTAAACGAGGGCACCGTTTGCTTCACAAACTGGGGGACGCTTTATGATAACCTGAATGTTAACATTACATATATTCCTCCGCTCTATCCTCAGGTGTTCCTTTTCGGCACCGGCAGAGTCAAAGAAACACAGCATGTTTATGAAGATGAAAACGGCAATTTGCACCTTGGTACCAAGAAAGTTTTGCCTTTAACTCTGGTCTTTGACCATAAAATAGGCGGAGCTGCTGACATTGTTCCTTTTATAAAAAAGCTGGATGAAATATTTGGAAATCCCGAAATAATTCACACATGGTAAAAGTATAAGAGAAGACAGGCAAAAGAGCTTGTCTTTTTTTATGTTACAGCCGCTTTTTATAGTATAGCTGCTTTTTTTATATTATAACTGCTTTAAACTATTGCATTTTCGGTGAACATTTGGTAAAATTGTTTATTATACGAATTATCAGGAAGTGATAAAATGAAAGCTATTATTGGCGGCAAAATTATACTCAAAGACAGAATTGTTGAAGACTCAGCACTGCTCTTTTCTGATGTGATTGAAGGCATTGTCCCCCTCGGCAATGTACCTGAAAGCGCTGAAATAATCGACGCAGACGGTGGCTATGTTGCACCGGGTCTTATTGATATGCACATTCACGGCTATCTCGGCAAGGATGTCTGCGACGGCGAAGAAGAAAGTATCCGCACTATTTCAAAAGGACTTCTCGCTAACGGTGTTACAGGCTATCTACCCACCACAATGACAGTTGATATGGCTGTTATCCGCAAGGCCCTTGAGGTCTGCCGCAGTCTCAAAGAAGAAAGTAAGGATTGGGGCGGCAGCATTATCTTGGGCTGCCACGCTGAGGGACCCTTTATCAGCGAAAGCAAAAAAGGCGCTCAGGATGAAAAATACATACTCAAGCCCGATGCAAGATTTGTCAAGGAATATGCAGACATTATAAAGACTATAACTCTTGCTCCTGAAACTGACGAAAATGATTTCTCCGCTATTCGTGAGATAACAAGAGACACTGATGTTGTTATTTCAATGGGTCACACATCAGCTGACTATAAAACAGCAATGGCAAGTGTTAATGCAGGTGTAAAGCATGTTACTCATCTTTTCAATGCTATGACTCCCCTTCAGCACAGAGCCCCCGGAGTTGTTACTGCGGCTATGAACAGCGATGTGAGCTGCGAGCTTATTGTTGACACCTTCCATGTTGATGCAAGTCTTTATGATATGCTTTGGAAGCTCAAGGGCAGAAAACTCTGCTTTATCACTGACTGCTTACCTGCAGGCGGACTTCCCGAAGGTGAATATACTCTCGGCGGTGCAAAGATTATATACCGTGGCATCGTCTGCCGCCTTGAAGACGGCACTGTTGCTGGCAGTGTGCTTCACCTTAACAAGGGTGTATGGAATGTCTACACAAATTCCCACATTCCCCTTTATGAGTGTGTGAACTGCGCTTCGCTTAACCCTGCCACCACTCTTGGCCTTGATAAAACAAAAGGTTCACTTGAAACAGGAAAAGACGCAGATATTATCATAACGGACTGCGAGTTCAATGTAGAGAAAACAATAATCGGAGGTAAAATTAAATATGAAGCTTAAAGTTAACGCAAAACTCGACCCCAAATTTCAGCCCCTTTCAGTTGTTTGCCGTGAGATGCGTAATGCAACTAAGGAAAACGGTCAGGACATAGTTATTGCTATTGAGAGAAATAAGGGCTACACCACCACATATAAAACAAGAATTTTTCCCGACGGCACAGGCCATGATGAAGACAACTTTAAGTTCGTCGAGCGTATAGCAAAGTCACTTCTCTGGGTTGCAGGCGGTTACAAGGTTATCGTTGCAGGCAGTGAAATAGTAGGCGCAAAAATCAAAGAAGCCTTCTCCTACGGCGGTCTTCGTGATTTTGATGTCAAGTTCATGGAAAGAGTCTACGAGGAAAAGTTTTCTGTTGAGGTACGTGCTTTAGAGGATGCCCCTGAGGATAAGTCCTCTGCCGCCCCTATCGGCAGACATCTTGACGGCTGCCGCATCGGCTTTGATGCAGGCGGAAGCGACCGCAAGGTCAGTGCAGTTATCGACGGCGAGAGCGTATATTCAGAGGAAGTTGTATGGTTCCCCAAGATAAACTCCGACCCTGATTATCATTACGAGGGTATTCTCAATGCAATGAAGACTGCAGCTTCAAAGATGCCCAGAGTTGACGCAATCGGTGTTTCCTCAGCAGGTGTTTATATCGATAACCGCATTATGGTTGCTTCACTTTTCCTCAAGGTCAGTGACGAGGATTTTGATAAAAAGGTTAAGAATATGTATCTTGATGTTGCAAAGGAAATCGGTGAAGATATTCCCATTGAGGTTGCAAATGACGGTGACGTAACAGCTCTTGCAGGAGCTATGGATTTAAACGATAACTCGGTGCTTGGTGTTGCTATGGGTACCAGCGAAGCAGGCGGCTATGTTGACCCTGACGGCAACATCACAGGCTGGCTTAATGAGCTTGCTTTCGTGCCCGTTGACTTTAACGAAGATGCTATGGTTGATGAGTGGTCAGGCGACTACGGCTGCGGTGTCAAATATTTCTCACAGGACGGCGTAATCAAGCTTGCACCTTTTGCAGGAATTGAGCTCGACGAAAACCTCTCCCCTGCCGAAAAGCTTAAGGTCGTTCAGGGCCTTATGGCAAAGGGTGACGAAAACGCTGCCGCTATTTATGACACTATCGGCGCATATTTCGGCTATGCCATTGCTTATTATGCTGAATTCTATGACATAAAGCATGTGCTTATTATGGGCAGAGTTACCTCAGGCGAAGGCGGAGTTATTCTCCTTGAGCGTACTCAGGAGGTTCTCGATAAGGAGTTCCCTGAGCTTGCAAAGAAAATTCAGCTTCACATTCCTGACGAAAACTCAAGAAGAGTTGGTCAGTCAGTTGCAGCTGCAAGTCTGCCGAAGATTAAATAATATCATAAAAATTAAAGGGCGGCGTGTGCCGTCCTTTTGGTTATAATTGCCATATTTTGCCACAGAAAATTATGATAGTCATATATTGCGAAAAATGTCACATTATGTTAGAATGTGTATAATAACTAATTAAAAGGAGTTATATTATGAGAACACTAACAATCAAAAGAAACAAAGCCTTTGCAGGTTGGGCTACAAAATCAAAGGTCTATGTAGAAGATTATATGAACAACGATATAATTATAAATGGCGTACCTTGCCGCAAAATCGGCACTCTCAAAAACGGAGAAGAAAAATCCTTTGAAATTGAGCCTGTAGCAACAAGAGTATATATAATAGGTGATAAATTAAGTAGAAATATGTGTAACGATTTCTGTAAAATCCCTGCAGGTGAAGAGGATGTTGTTCTCACCGGTGAGCATAAATATAATCCTTTTAACGGAAATGCTTTCCGATTTGACGGTGTAACTGACGAGGAGGTTTTGGCAAACAGAAAAAAGACAAATAAAAAAGCTGCTCTGTTTTTTGCATTCCTTGTTGTTGTTGGTTTTTGCATCGGATTTGCCCTTACATTCTTCGGTGATATAGACGACATTTACCCCGAAGCCTTCACCTACGGCAATATGTCAATAACACTGACCAATGAATTTTCAGAAAGAAATGTAGACGGTTTTTCAGCTTGCTATGAGTCCTATTCTTCTATTATTCTTATCAACAAAGATGATAAGGAATTCTTTGAAGATTTTGATTCATATACCTTGGAAGAATACGGTAATGACATAATAGAAAACAGTGAATATGATGTAGAGTTACAGAAGGAAAACGGTCTTACATATTTCGAATATGTATATAATGATGAGGAAAGCGGTGACGTATATTCCTATTTTGTCCCCGTTTATAAATCAGACGATGCTTTCTGGCTTTTCCAATTCTCATCTTTTGAAGAAGACTATGAAACCTACCGTGAGCAATTCGTTGAGTGGGCAAAGACAGTTGAGTTTGCGCAAGAGTAAGCATAAAAATTAAAGGGCGGTGAGAACCGTCCTTTTTTTGTGAGGTTAAATCAATTCTATTCTTTTCTTAATATTAAATGATGAAAGAAAGCTATACCTCTGAACTCATCACTCTCTGATACAGAAAGCTCTATATCTAACATTGTTTCAAGCCAATCTTTTTGATATTTGATTTTATTATCCTGTAAACCGTAAAAAGTACAAATACCATAGAGCTTAGCAATTTTAAAATCCTCGACTTCAAGCTCTTCATCTTCATAAACTTTAATCTCACCAAAGTTCCTTGAAATGTTTTTGCCACCATTTAATAGAGTTTTTACTGCATTGATATCATAGTCGAAAACTGCTTTTTGCATTATTCTGCCGGCTTTGTTATGTTTAACCACTGAAATAAATCCATCTTTTTTTAGTACACGAGCAAACTCTTTTAGAATTATGGCTCTATCCTCTACATACTCAAAAACATTATGACATATTATACAGTCAAAGTTCTCATCACTAAATTGCTTCAAAGTTTCAATGCTTCCTACTATCTGTTCAAAAGACTGATTTTTCTTACCGCCTATTTCTATCATATCATTTGACAGCTCAACTGCAGTAACATCATTATTTTTTGACAAATATTCAGCTGTAATGCCAAAACCGCTACCAAAATCCAATATCTTTTTACCTGTCAATTCGGGCAACTGTCTCCATGCACACAAATAAAACAGCCTCCCCCAAGGCTCGTTGACATAATCAAAATAAGAATACAACTTTTTGTTTTTCAGCTTATCAAACATATTTTATCACCCCATTCACTTGTTTAAATATTATATATTAATAACTTTCTAAATTCAATCGTTTATACACATTCTTAAGAATCTTTCTCGCTCGCCGCAGGGCATTCTTTTTGCTATCGCCCAAAAAGAATCAAAAATGCGATGTCATTCTGCGTTCTGCACTCTGCATTCTGCACTTCTTTGTCGCTCTGCGACAAAGAAAAAAGCCACCGCACTTTCATGCAGTAGCTTTAAATGTACAATTACTGTTCGATTGCGTAAACGCTAACCTTTTTGCGATCCTTGCCCATACGCTCAAACTTAACCTTACCGTCGATAAGAGCGAAAAGTGAATCGTCTGAACCTCTGCCAACGTTGTTACCCGGATGGATGTGAGTACCACGCTGCTTTACGAGGATGTTGCCTGCAAGAACGAACTGACCGTCTGCACGCTTAACACCAAGTCTCTTTGATTCAGAGTCACGACCGTTACGGGTTGAACCCATACCTTTTTTGTGAGCAAATAACTGGATATTTATCTTAAGCATTTGTTACACCTCCGTATTATTCTTAAACAGTTTCTGTTTTGCAGGAAATATATTCACTGTAATCCCCTGCGAGTGATTCAAGGTGAAGTCTTAAACCTCTGAGATGATTTTCACTCTCTTCAAATTTATCCTTGAGAATAAAACTGAAATAGGCTTCTCTCAGATCAATGTCAGCCTTGGCACCGACTATTTCGGTCAAAGTGTTGGCTGTCAGGTACGCTGCCGAGGAAACGCTTGCACAAACAATATCGTAACCCTCTTCATCATATCCGCTGTGCTCTTTTATAAGAAAGCCTCTGAGCTTTTCATCTTTTTCGTAAAAAACTACCTTCGTCATAACTTAAGCGTTGATAGCTGAAATTTCAACCTTAGTGTAGGGCTGTCTGTGACCCATCTTACGCTTAGCATTTTTCTTGGGCTTGTAGGTAAATACTACTACCTTCTTAGCCTTACCGTTTTTGATTGCCTTTGCTGTTACTGTTGCGCCGTCAACATAGGGAGCACCAACCTTGATGCCGTCGTCTGCGCCAACTGCAATAACCTTATCAAAGGTAACTTCGGAGTCTGCTTCAACGTCAAGCTTTTCGATGTAGAGAGTGTCGCCTGCTTCTACCTTATACTGCTTGCCGCCTGTTTCGATAATTGCGTACATTTTTCTTTCCTTCCTTTATTATGGACTCGCTGATTTGAGGCGGATATTTCTATCCTTATGGCATGACAAACCACGCCGCCTTTTACATGCGGTATGAATGAGTATATCATAAGTAACTGAGTTTGTCAATAATTAAATGCAAACTTTTTTCAAAAAAGACTCCCACATAAGTGAGAGCCTTTAAGTGATCTAATTGAATTAGTCGTTGATAGCTGTAACAACGCCTGAACCAACTGTACGGCCACCTTCACGGATAGCGAAACGAAGACCTTCTTCGATAGCGATTTCTGTGATAAGTGTAACATCCATTTCAACGTTATCACCGGGCATGCACATTTCTGTGCCTTCGGGAAGTGAAATAGTACCTGTAACGTCAGTTGTTCTGAAGTAGAACTGAGGACGATAGTTGTTGAAGAAAGGTGTGTGACGGCCGCCTTCGTCCTTATTAAGAACGTAAACCTGACCACGGAACTTTGTGTGGGGGTGAATTGAGCCGGGCTTTGCAAGAACCTGTCCACGTTCGATTTCTGTTCTCTGGATACCACGAAGAAGAGCACCGATGTTGTCACCAGCCTCAGCATAGTCAAGGATCTTTCTGAACATTTCGATACCTGTGCAAACAGTCTTTCTCTTTTCTTCTGTAAGACCAACGATTTCGAGTTCTTCACCAGTCTTGAGCTGACCTCTTTCAACTCTACCTGTAGCAACTGTACCACGACCTGTGATTGTGAATACGTCTTCAACGGGCATAAGGAAGGGCATGTCAGCCTTTCTGTCGGGTGTGGGGATGTAGCTGTCAACTGCAGCCATGAGTTCCCAGATGGGAGCAAGCTCGGGAGCGTTTACGTCGTTGCCTGCATATTCGAGAGCCTTGAGAGCTGAACCCTTGATGATGGGTGTATCATCGCCGGGGAATTCATATTCATCAAGAGTCTCACGGATTTCCATTTCAACGAGTTCGAGAAGCTCTTCATCGTCAACCTGGTCAACCTTGTTCATGAATACGATGATGTAGGGAACGCCAACCTGACGAGCAAGAAGAAGGTGTTCTTTTGTCTGAGCCATGGGGCCGTCTGTTGAAGCGATAACAAGGATAGCACCGTCCATCTGTGCAGCACCTGTGATCATGTTCTTGATGTAGTCGGCGTGGCCCGGGCAGTCAACGTGAGCGTAGTGACGGTTGTCTGTCTCGTACTCAACGTGTGAAGTATTGATTGTGATACCTCTTTCTCTTTCTTCGGGAGCCTTATCGATGTTTGCGTAATCGATGAAGTCTGCGCCACCCTTCATAGCGAGTGTCTTTGTGATAGCTGCTGTAAGGGTTGTCTTACCGTGGTCAACGTGGCCGATTGTACCAATGTTAACGTGGGGCTTGGTTCTTTCAAATTTTGCTTTTGCCATTGGAATCTCCTCCTTAATATTAGCAATTATTTTTATTTTGGGTGTAGCTGAGCTACATTATTTATATTCTACCAAGAATATACGAGAATTTCAAGACCTTTTTAAGAAAAAATTAGTCTCTCTTGCCTCTTTCTGTAACAATTGACTCTGCAATTGACTTGGGAACTTCTTTATAACCGTCGGGTTCCATTACATACTGACCACGACCCTGTGTCTTTGAACGAAGGTCTGTAGCGTAACCGAACATCTCAGCAAGAGGTACTCTTGCATTGATCTGCTTAACACCTGTACGGTCTTCAAAGCCCTGAATTTCGCCACGGCGTGAGTTAAGGTCGCCGATAACGTCGCCCATGTAATCTTCGGGAGTAATAACTACTACCTTCATAATGGGTTCGAGAAGTACGGGGCTTGCTTTCTTAGCAGCATCTTTAAATGCCATTGAACCTGCAATCTTGAAGGCCATTTCTGATGAGTCAACCTCATGGTATGAACCATCATAAAGTGTAACCTTAACGTCTACCATGCTGTAGCCTGCGATAACACCTGACTGCATAGCGCCCTGGATACCTGCATCAACGGGTCCGATGTATTCCTTGGGAACAGCACCGCCGACGATGTTGTTAACAAACTCATATCCCTTGTCGGGGTTGGGCTCAATGTTGATCTTAACGTGACCGTACTGACCCTTACCACCTGACTGAAGAGCGTACTTTGTATCTGAAGAAGCAGTTGCACGGATAGTTTCTCTGTAAGCAACCTGAGGCTTACCTACGTTAGCTTCAACTTTGAATTCACGAAGAAGTCTGTCAACGATGATTTCAAGGTGAAGCTCACCCATACCTGCAATGATTGTCTGGCCTGTTTCTTCATCTGTGTAGCAACGGAATGTGGGGTCTTCTTCAGCAAGCTTCTGAAGGCCGATGCCCATCTTTTCCTGACCTGCCTTGGTTTTGGGCTCGATAGCAACACGGATAACGGGCTCAGGGAAGTTCATTGATTCAAGAATAATGGGATTCTTCTGATCGCAGAGTGTGTCACCTGTAGTTGTGTTCTTAAGACCAACTGTAGCAGCAATATCACCTGCATAAACAATATCAATGTCTTCTCTGTGGTTAGCGTGCATCTGAAGGATACGACCGAGTCTTTCTCTGTTATCCTTAACTGAGTTGTAAACAGTTGTACCTGCTTCAACTGTACCTGAGTACACACGGAAGAAGCAAAGCTTACCAACGAAGGGGTCGGTAGCAATCTTGAAAGCAAGAGCTGCAAAAGGCTCATCATCTGATGAATGTCTTACTTCCTCTTCTTCTGTATCAGGGTTAACACCCTTTATAGCTTCAATGTCTGTGGGAGCCGGCATGTAGTCAACAATGTTGTCAAGCAGCGGCTGAACACCCTTGTTACGGTATGAAGTACCGCAGCAAACAGGAACCATATCGTTTGAAATAGTTGCCTTACGGATGATCTTCTTCATCTCAGCTACTGTAGGCTCTTCGCCTTCAAAATATTTTTCCATGAGCTCCTCATCCATTTCGCAAACTGCTTCGATGAGGTTCTGACGGTATTCTTCAGCGATGTCCTTCATGTCATCGGGAATTTCTTCCACTCTTACATCTTTACCCATATCGTCATAATAAACGATAGCGTTGTTGTTTACAAGGTCAACAATACCTTTAAAATCGCTCTCTGAACCGATGGGGAGCTGCACGGGCACTGCATTGCAGTTGAAACGCTCCTTGATCATCTTGAGAACGCGGAAGAAGTCTGCACCCATAATGTCCATCTTATTAACATAGATCATACGGGGAACTTTATACTCGTCAGCCTGACGCCAAACTGTTTCACTCTGAGGCTCAACGCCGCCCTTAGCGCAAAGAACAGTTACTGAACCGTCAAGTACGCGGAGTGAACGCTGAACTTCAACTGTAAAGTCAACGTGGCCCGGAGTGTCGATGATATTGATACGGTGCTCTTTCCAGAAGCATGTGGTAGCAGCTGAAGTAATTGTAATACCTCTTTCCTGCTCCTGAGCCATCCAGTCCATAGTTGCTGAACCGTCGTGGGTTTCACCAATCTTATGGTTAACGCCTGTGTAATAGAGAATTCTCTCTGAAGTTGTTGTCTTACCGGCGTCGATATGAGCCATAATACCAATGTTTCTTGTTTTTTCAAGAGATACCTTTCTGGCCATAATTTTATCCTCCTATAAGAATTTAAGCGAATAAGGTTATTACCATCTGAAATGTGCGAAAGCCTTGTTAGCTTCTGCCATCTTATGGGTATCTTCACGCTTCTTGAATGCTGAACCTGTTTCGTTGGTAGCATCAATGATTTCGTTGGCAAGTCTTTCCTTCATTGTTCTTTCTGAACGCTGACGGCTGTAAAGAGTAATCCAACGAAGACCCAGTGTCTGTCTTCTTTCGGGACGAACATCCATGGGTACCTGGTAAGTTGAACCACCTACACGGCGAGCCTTAACTTCGAGCAAGGGCATAACATTTTCCATTGCTGCTTCAAAAACCTCAAGGGGTTCCTTACCTGTTTTTTCTTTGATGATATCAAAAGCGTCGTAAACGATCTTCTGAGCGACACCCTTTTTACCATCGTACATAACACTGTTGATAAGACGTGTTACAAGCTTTGAATTGTAAAGCGGATCCGGCAAAACATCACGTTTTGCGATCTGGCCTCTTCTTGGCACTGCGCTTCCCTCCTTCATAATAATGATATCATAGGTACTCGAGTGACAAATTCCCGTCGGCACCAAATTGAGAGGCATACAATAATATATATACACTCTCACATTCGACAGCTGATGCTGTCTGCCTGCAAGAAGATTTGTCAATTCATAGTTTTTTCCGCCTGACTACGGAATTTTAAAAAAAGTGTTTTTAATTCAGAAATTTATCTGAATTATTTCTTAGCTGCCTTAGGACGCTTAGCACCGTACTTTGAACGGGACTGCATTCTTCCGTTAACGCCCTGAGTATCAAGTGTACCGCGAACGATGTGGTAACGAACACCGGGAAGGTCCTTAACACGGCCGCCTCTGATGAGAACAACGCTATGTTCCTGAAGGTTGTGACCTACGCCGGGAATGTAAGCTGAAACTTCAATTCCGTTTGTAAGACGAACTCTGGCAATCTTACGAAGAGCTGAGTTAGGCTTTTTCGGTGTAGCTGTCTTAACTGCTGTGCAAACGCCACGCTTCTGAGGTGAGTTATGGTCTGTCATTACATTCTTCTTTGAGTTGAGACCCTTGAGAAGAGCAGGTGCCTTCGGCTTCTTAACGAGTGTTTCTCTACCATTACGAACTAACTGGTTAAAGGTAGGCAATCGTAGCATCTCCTTTCTTTAAATATTGAATGCTTATAATCGCATGCCTAGATATTATAACTCAACTGCCCTGTTTTGTCAACATTTTTTTCGTTCGCAAGAAAATTCGTATACTTGCTCATGTTAAACAAATATCATCTTGCTTTTTTGTTGATAATGCACATTTTAAGTGCTTGCTGACTAATGTAAGTGCAGCCTTATATATGCTAAAAGCGAGGAAGCTTTACCCTCCTCGCCCGAATATGATAGATTATAAGTCCTTGAGATGCTTGCTTCTGCTGGGGTGACGAAGCTTTCTCAGAGCCTTTGCTTCAATCTGTCTGATACGCTCTCTTGTAACATTGAAAGCCTTACCAACCTCTTCAAGAGTCTGAGGAGTACCCTCACCGAGACCGAAACGAAGACGAAGAACCTCTGCCTCTCTGGGAGTGAGAGTTTCGAGCACCTCATTGACCTTTGTTTTAAGGAAGGTCATTGCAGCAGCATCGGCAGGTGAGAGAGCATCTTCATCGGGGATGAAATCGCCAAGATGGCTGTCTTCCTCTTCACCGATGGGAGTTTCAAGTGAAACGGGCTCCTGTGAAATGCGAAGGATTTCACGCACCTTGTCAACACTCAGACCGAGCTCCTTGGCAATATCCTCAGGAGTAGGCTCTTTGCCGTCACGGTGCAGCAGCATATTGCTTGCCTTTTTAACCTTATTGATAGTTTCAACCATATGCACAGGGATACGGATAGTTCTGCCCTGGTCTGCAATAGCTCTTGTGATTGACTGTCTTATCCACCATGTGGCATAGGTTGAAAACTTGAAGCCCTTTGAGTGGTCAAACTTATCAACAGCCTTGATAAGACCTAAGTTACCCTCCTGAATAAGGTCAAGGAACATCATTCCTCTGCCCACATATTTCTTCGCAATGCTTACAACAAGACGAAGGTTAGCCTTTGTAAGAATTTCCTTTGCTTCCTTGTCATTGTTTTCAATTCTTATGGCAAGTTCAATTTCCTCTTCAGGTGACAGCAGGGGTACTCTGCCGATATCCTTAAGATAAACCTTTACCGGGTCATCAATAACGCTTTTTGCATCGATATTAGCAACTGCCACACTGTCATAGTCCTTAGGCATATCAATATCAACAGTTATGTCATCAATTGCGTCACCGCTGAAATCGTCGATAATTTCAACGCCCTTGCTTTCAAGTTTGGAATATATCTCATCCATTTTTTCCATATCAACGTCAGCCTCAACAATAACGGCATCAATTTCAGATGAATTGATCTTTCCGTTTGCAACGCCTCTGTCAATAAGAGCCTTTAAAAGTAGTTCCTTCTCGTGATTATCCATAGTATTACTTCCTTGCCTTTCTGATTTGATTTATTATAAGCTATTAACTTAATTTTAGCAATAGTTTTTATCAGTTATTTGTGCCTTTTTTATTGAAAAGGCTGAGAAAATCCTCATCACTGAGGTGCCCTGCAGCTGCCGCAGAGCCCTTTTGCTTGCTGCTTTTTATGACATCTATGCAGTCAGTGCAGGTCTTAAAGGTCGAAGACAGATTTTCGTTTTTCTTTGTTATTCTGACAAAGGTGCTCATCTGCTCAGGGGTAAGAGTCTGCGAAAAGAAGGTAAACTCAAGGCTCTCCCCTTCTTTTATGCGTTCACTCATTGCAGTGAAAATCGCCCGATTGTCGCTGACAGAAAAGTCCTCTGCACTTATTGCGCCGTCAAGTCGCCCCATGAAATCCGGATTATGATAAATACACGCTATAAATAATTCTTCCGCCTTTATTACTTTAATATTCGTGGAATTTTGCAGAGCAGCCTTAGCGTTTTCACTCATAGAGGTCTGCTGTATATTTTTAAAGCGGTTTTTGTTTTCAATTCTTTGAGACCGTCTGCCAAACTGTTCAATTCTTGTGACGATTGACTTTTTGTCAACACTCAGCTCCTCTGCAAGGCGTGAAGAATAAATATCCTGAGCTATTTTATTTTTTGTCTTAGCAAGAATTTCTGCTGCAGCATCAAGATATTTCATCTTGCCGTCACTGCTCATAAGGTCAAGATCTTTTCTTGCTCTGAGCAGCTCAAACTCAATGTCATTTGCAGCACCGTCAATAAGGCTTCTCACTCTTTCAGGGCCGTATTTACGAAGTATCTCATCAGGGTCCTTGCCGCCGCTTAGGTGAACAACTCTCACCTTCATGCCGATTGAGTTGAGCACACCCAGAGCTCTTGAGGTCGCCTTCTGACCTGCCTCGTCATTGTCATAGCACAGCAATATCTCATCTGCGTAGCGTGAGAGCAGGTGTGCCATCTCACCTGTAAATGCGGTACCCAGACAAGCAATAACATTTGTAAAGCCTGCCTGATGAAGGGTTATTGCATCCATATACCCCTCAACTAAAATGAGACTCTTTTCGCCTGAGTTTTTGGCAAAGTTGAGGCCGAAAACACCGAGGCTCTTTTTATAAACGAGAGTGTCTGATGAGTTGATATATTTAGGCTTTGAGTCATCAAGTACTCTGCCGCCGAAAGCCACTACGTTACCCCGTACATCAATAATGGGCACCATGACTCTGTTTCTGAAAGCATCATAAAAGCGTACTCTGCCGTCTTTTTCACTTTTGTTGGCAAGGTTTGCTTCATAGAGCTCTTCCCATGAATAGCCCTTTTCTCTCATGTGCCTTAAGAGGGCATCCCACTTGTTTGGCGCAAAGCCAAGACCAAAGCGTGTAATGGTGCTTTTTTTCATACCTCTTGCCTTGAAATATTCAAGGCCCTCTTTGCCGTCTTCACTGAAAAGACAGCTGTTGAAAAAGCGTGCAGCCTCTTTGTTTATTTCATAGGTTCTTTTTCTTTTTTCTGCCATTGAATTGTCATAGCCTTCACTTGGCATAACCATTCCGGCTTTATCGGCAAGAAATCTCACTGCTTCACTGAAATCAAGATTTTCAGCCCGTCTTATAAAGCTGATAACCTCACCGCCTGCGCCGCAGCCAAAGCAGTAAAAGCTCTGGGAATCGGGATAAACAGTAAATGACGGTGTTTTTTCATTATGGAAAGGACAAAGACCCACAAGATTTTTTCCACGCCTTTTAAGAGGCACATACATAGATATAGTCTGCTCAATATCACATCTCATTCTCAGCTCCATAAGGAACTCATCAGGAAATCTGCCTGCCATAATATCACCGTCCTTCTTTTTAAAATGCAAAATGCAGAGTGCAGAATGCAGAATTGTAGGGAGCTTCGCTCCGATTATATCCGCTTAAAACTTCAATAGATTTTCTACTCACATCCCGCCAAAACGGTGAGACGATGTTTTCACTGTTATAATCGAATATGCTTTCCGTTTTTGAGCATCATCTCTGCAGGTAAGACCTTCGTAGGGACCGGCGTCCTCGACGGTCCGTGAGAGATTAAACCGCATAAATGCAAAGTGCACAATTGCTCATTGCTAATTATTAAAACGCTCTGCGTTTTAATTCTCCCAGCCGTTAGGGATAAAATAATCACTGAAAACCTTAAGAGCATAGCCGTCTGTCATGCCTGCTATGTAGTCCACTGCCGCACGCTCTGCTCCGTCTTTCCATGCAATTGCAATATATTCATTGGGGAGCTCGTCCGGATGGGTACTGAAAAATTCATATAATTTCTGTATCAGAGCAATTGCTTTGCTCTCTTCGCCCTTACACACGGGATTGGTATAAACTCTTTCAAACATAAAATCGTGAAGTATATCAAAGGCGCTCTGCACATCGCTGTCAAGACAGACAGTGTCGGTAGTGTTATTGATAGCCGACATAACGAGAGTGTTAATTCTCTGGCTTTTAGTCTGACCGAGATAACGCCTTGCCTCAATTGGGATATTGCCCTCACTTATTACTCCGCCTCTTATGGCATCGTCAATATCATGGTTGATATAAGCAATTTTATCGGCAAGCTTAACTATTCTGCCCTCAAGGGTGCAGGCTTCCTCGCCTCTGGTGTGGCAGACAATGCCGTTTCTCACTTCATAGGTCAGGTTAAGACCCTTGCCCTTATCCTCAAGCAGGTCAACTACTCTCAGACTCTGCTGATAATGCTTGAAGCCCTCAGGGAAAACCTCGTTGAGAGCACGCTCACCTGCATGTCCAAAGGGTGTATGACCGAGATCGTGGCCCAGAGCAATTGCCTCCGTCAGATTTTCATTAAGACCAAGACCCATTGCAATAGTTCTTGCTATCTGTGACACCTCTAAGGTGTGGGTGAGTCTTGTTCTGTAATGGTCACTGTCAGGTGAAAGGAAAACCTGAGTTTTATGCTTGAGGCGTCTGAAGGCACTGCTGTGAATTATTCTGTCTCTGTCTCTCTGAAAGGCTGTTCTTACAGGGCATTCCGCCTCAGGAGTAAGTCTGCCTCTTGTGTTGCAGCAAAGAAAGCCGTATTCACTTATGATTTTTCTTTCATTCTCTAATGTACGCAGTCTTATTTCGGACATAGGTTCACCCCCGGTTTTATTCACTTCTATATATTTATACGCAAAAAATTGCTTTTTCCCCCTAAAAAAATTAAAAAAGGAAAAAAATTATATTTCGCAATATTTTTCGTCAATAACTTCACTGTGAAACTTGCCGCAGGAAACATCTATAAGTCTGCTTTCAAAATGCGGCACCTTTTCTTCGGGTATCCTGAATGTAACCTCAACATTATCTGTGAACTGTGTATCCTCCACTATTCCGCCTTCCTCACAGATGAGGGGCACAAGTCTGCCGTAAAAATTATAGTCAGACTTTACTCTGACAATTTTGCAAAGGGACATTGTTATAATGCCGCCTGCTGTCAGGGCAATTTTAGCTCCGTGAGAATAGGCTCTCACAAGTCCGCCGGCACCAAGCATTATGCCGCCGAAATATCTTGTTACAACAACACAGCAGTCTGTTACATCCTCTTTTAAAAGCACATCAAGAGAGGGAATGCCTGCCGTACCCTGAGGCTCACCGTCATCACTGAAGCGTCTGACACCGCCCTCACGCAGCACATAAGCATAAACATTATGGGTGGCATCCCAATGCTTTGTCTTTATTTCAGATATAAAAGCAAGAGCTTCCTCCTGAGTTTTAACAGGCTTTACATATCCTATAAACCGTGACTTCTTTTCAATAAATTCGTCACTGCTTTCATTTTTAATTGTTCTGTAGCTTGGCAATGTCACACCTCCTCAAATGAAAATAAGACGGCACGCTTGTTGTACCGTCTACTTTTTTGGGAAACTTATTTGTTCTTAGCAAGATTGAAACGCTTGTTGAATCTGTCAACACGTCCGCCTGTATCAACGAGCTTCTGCTTACCTGTAAAGAAGGGATGGCAGTTTGAGCAAATATCTACACGCATATCTTTCTTTGTTGAGCCTGTTTCGATAACAGCGCCGCAAGCACATCTTACCTGTGTCTGTTCATACTTAGGATGAATATCCTTCTGCATTGATTTCACCTCATTTCGGTTCTTTACATTATTTAACGGATAGTATTGTATCACACACTAAATCAAAAATCAACATTTTTTTGAAATTTCTTCAATTTATTTTTTCAGTGATTATTTTACGGCTATTTCTCTGCCTAAATTAAAGGAATAAAGCAGGGTTTCTTTAACCTCATAGCCGGTGCACATTGACAGAGCCTTTTTATATAAAAGCACCTGAGAGGCATATTTATCTATAAACTCCTGCTCAGTTTTAAGCGAGTCGGTCTTATAATCCACAACAACCAGCTTGCCGTCTTCGAGGAAGGCACAGTCTGCAATGCCCTGAATCATCATCATTTCATCGGTATATTCGCTGAGCTCACTGTATATCTCACTTATAGACACCTCAATGGTAAACTTCTTTTCACGCATAACCTTGTCACTCGCAAGAATTCTTGACAGAAGGTCGCTTTTAAAGAAGGTCTCTGCTGCTCTGACATTTATGGCTTTAGCCTGAGCCTCGGTGAGTATACCCTTATCATAAAGTCGGTTTATTTCACCCTCAACACTTTCCTTTGCCTTTTCATAATCGGCAAACTGTATAAATGTATGAGTTGCAATACCTCTTGCTGCACCCGTCAGACCGCCTTCACTGAGGAAATCAGGTGCAGATGAAGCAAAATAGTCTCTGTCAATGAAATCCTTATCAGCCTCAGAGGCAGCACGCTTTGTCATAACACCGCTGAGTGCCTCATATTTATATCTGAATTCCGAACGTTCTTTGATAAGACTCAGCAGCTCGCTGTTTACCTTTCCCTTTGTTTTTTCCTGAGTTTCATCATAATCTCCGCCTGCGAACTCTGTCATCACAACTTTCAGAGGAACACTGCAGTCAATGACTATATCGTCACTTATTCCTGCCGCCTGACGAAGCTTTTTGCCGTCAGGGTGACGAAGAAAAGCAGACAGCAGCCATTCGCCGTAGCCGTTTGCAGCAGACACTGCATAGGCAGAAAATCTGTCACTGACAGCGGGTATCTTTGATGCGTACTTTCTGAGTATATTGTCTATGTTATCCTTGGCATAAACCATAATGAGCTTTTCTTTTGCTCTGGTCATTGCAACATAAAGCACTCTCATTTCTTCGCTGATATTATCTTTGCGAAGTGACAGCTTTATTGCCTTGTGGCAAAGTGTGGGGTACTGCTCAAAGGTGTCAACATCACGCCTGACTATGCCGAGGCCGTACTTCTGGCTGATAATAAGGTTATCTATTTCGTCCCTACGGTTAAATTCTGTGGCACAGGATGCAATAAAGCAGACAGGGAACTCCAGACCCTTTGACTTATGAATTGTCATAACCTTAACGGAGTTGCTGTCACTGACAGCGCCGACCGAGCCTGAAATATCTCTCTGTTTTGAGCTGAGTCTGTCAATAAAGCCGATAAAACCTGAAACTCCGCTGTAGCCAAGGTTCTCATAAGTAACTGCATAATCGCAAAGAAGCATCAGGTTTGCCTTTTTGGTGCCTGACGGGTCAACTGCATCAAATATAGCAGGTAGCGCAGTGGAGTTATATATTTCGCTTAGCAGCTCATTGGCAGGAAGGCAGACACCTATGTTGCGCCACTGACTTATTGTGTCAAGGAAGTGAGCTGTTTTGCTGTCACCTTCATTTTTCAGTATGCAGGTATAAAGGCTGTCATGCTTACCAAGAAGCCTTATTTTTGCCACATCGTCAGGTGTAAAGCCGAAAACAGGTGACATCATTACACTCAGCAGCGGTATATCCTGCTTCGGGTTATCGATAACTCTGAGAATGTTTATAACAAGGCTGATTTCGCTCGACTGCAGAAACTTACCCGGTACCTCAGTGAAGCAGGGTATGCCCTCACTTCTGAAAACATCGGCATATTCAAGACCCTTGCCGCCGCCTGTTGCACGAAGAAGCACTGCGAAATCCTTATACTGCACAGTTCTTTCCATGTCACCGTCTTTAACAGTGTAGCCCTCAGCCATCATCTTTTTGATATGCTTTGCAATATGTCTTGCCTGAGCTTCGTTGCTCACATTGCCGAAGAAAGTGTCGGCATCTTTTGTTTCTATGAGGTGAAGCTCTGCGTCTGCCTGAGCTTTTTCGCTGTAGGCGGCACTTGCCACTAACTTTTCTTCGTCAGTGTAATCAATGTCACCGCACTGAGCGCTCATTATCTGCGAAAAAACAAAGTTGATTATATCCGTTACTCCCCTGCGGCTTCTGAAATTATTGCCCAATATGATTTTGGCAGGGTAGCTGTTTTTTTCTCTATCATAGGCTTCATAGTTGTTTTTAAGTGAAATGAAAATATCGGGATTTGCCTGCCTGAAACGGTAGATGCTCTGCTTGACATCACCGACACGGAAAAGGTTATTATCCGATATAGCCGAAAAAAGCATATCCTGAGCCGCATTGGTGTCCTGATATTCGTCAATGAGAATTTCGCAGAAGTTCCCCCTGAGGCTTTCTGCCAAGGGTGTGCTTTTCCACGAGTCACCGTCCTCAACGGCAAGAAGTGAAATAGCCATATGAGTAATATCGCTGAAATCGGCTGTTTTCTTTTCCTTTTTAATCAGGTCGAAGTTTTTACGGTAGAGCTTGACAGCACCCACAAGAGCCCTGACCATAGGCAGGAAAAACTCCATATCGCTCTTATATTCTTCTTCACTGCAGCACATGATTTCCGCAAGCTTTTTCAGCTCTCTTTTAACGGTGTCACGGTTTTCCTTAAGAGCCTTGACAGCAAAATCCTCACTCATTTCTTTGGGTACTCTGCCGAGTCTTTCACCCTTGAAGGCATATACCGCTCTTCTTATTTCATCCCAGCTGCACTGCCTTTTTATGGCATCAATTATATATTCTATCTGAGCTCTGTCTGAAGAAAGAGCACTCAGGTATGCTTTTTGCAGTGCCTCACAGTCAGCCACCGTCAGCAGCATATTGTTTATAAGGTCTTTTAAATAATCGAGAACCCGTTCTGCATGGCTGAGAATAATTTTTCCGTAAACGCTGTTTTTTACTTCACTGTCTGACACAAAGCTCTCACTGAGACAGTCAAGCCACTTTTCAGGGAAAGGAAAGGACATGGATGCCGTATAGAGCTTTTCAATCATATCGCAAAGGTTGCTGTCGTCTCTGCCGCTGAAAAGCAGCTCTGTCAGTTTTTTGAAATCACCCTCTGAGTCACCGCCGTAAAGCTGCTCCATAGTTATATCCATTGCCTCTTTTGCAAGCAGGGCAATTTCGCCCTCATCACCTATTTTAAAGTCAGGTGAAACAGACAGATGCTGAAAGTTTTCTTTAACAAGGTCAAGACAGAAGCTGTCTATGGTGCAGATTTTTGCCGATGGCAGAAGCATCTGCTGATTAATAAGATTTTTATTTGTCGGGTCCTTTCTTATAAGCGAAGTCAGTGCCCCGCTTATTCGCTCACGCATTTCACTTGCAGCAGCTCTTGTAAAGGTAACAATAAGTAATCTGTCAGCACCAACAGGGTTTTCGCTGTCTGTCAGGCGACCTATAACACGCTGAGTAAGAACTGCTGTTTTGCCTGAGCCTGCTGCCGCCGAAACAAGCACACTGCCGTCAAGGGCATTTATTGCATCATTCTGCTGTGGTGTCCACTTTCTCGACACTGTCTTCACCTCCCATTAATTGTCTTATACAGTCATCGTGACTCATCTTTTGGGCATAGCGCACTGTAGGCTTATCCTTAAGGCAGACATCCTTATAGTCGCACCAGGCACAGGTTTCACCGTGACCGGGACCGTAAATCGGTCTCGCAGGAACTATTCCGTCATGCAGGCTGTTGCCCATATCCTCAATTATGCCGTCCATCATTTCCCCAAGCCTTTCGAGCTGCTTAAGGGTTATGAAATTGCCTTTGACGGCACCGGTTTTGCTGTCAAATTTCACGGGAATAAAAATCGACCTTTTGCTTTTATCCATAGCCGAGGCACTGTCACCGTCAAGCACAAGCATACCACTCATTTTGCCCGTCATCATACGCTTTTTCTCTCTTATTTCCTCACTGTCATCTCTTTCCACATTGCAGGCAGAGAGCCTTGCAGGAAAATATAATATGCCTGAGGGGGTAATGCTTTCATAAAATTCAGTGCCGCCACGCCATATGCTCACAAGATAAAGAAGCATCTGCATATTTATGCCGTAAAACACATCGCTTAAATTAAACTCCTTTATGCCTGTTTTATAGTCAACTATCCTTATATATCGCTTGCCGTCAAGGTCCATTTTATCCACACGGTCAATTTTGCCTATAAGCTCCACACTGCCCTGTTTAAGCGGTACCTTAAAGGGCTTGACCTGCTCATCTCTGCCTATGGTCAGCTCAAAATCGCAAGGCTCAAAGTCACTGTCACCGAATTCGGCAATGAGCCTGTCAAAAAGGTGCCTTAATATCTTATACATTCTGCCGTAAAGATAGTTGAAGCGAAGGCTCATATTTTCACTTTCAGCCATATAAAGGCGCATATACTGCCCTAAATGGTGTCTGATTTCACTGTCAATTTCTTCTGCTGTCATATTAAGGAAATCCTTGCCCTTATGGTCTTTCAGCAGCATTTCCAGCACATAATGCACCACATTGCCGCCCATGGCAGCATCTAACTTTGCCTTAGGTCTTGTTTTTGCTTTCACACCGTATCGGCAGAAGTACATAAAAGGACATTTTGAATAGACCTCAAGCTGAGAGGCAGAAAAATACATCCTTTCACCAAAGAGTTTTTTTGATACCTCTTTATCCTTGAATGCGAAATCTTCTTCGGCTGTTGCCCTCATAACGGCAGCCAGTCTGTCTTTATATGCTTCGTTTTCACTGAAATAAGCACGAAGGCTCTCAAAGCCGTCACCGCCGTTTCGCCACAGCTTTGCCATAAGCTCAAAGGCAGACTGCTCACTTTCAATAAGGTCTGTAAGCTCCTGAGTGAGAACATTAATCTTTTTGCACTCAGGGAAAAGCTCTCTGACAGACTGCACACATTCACTTTCTGTCAGCTTCTGAGAAACACCCGAAGAGGTGCTGTAAGAAAGGCAGACACGCTCTGTGGCACCCGATAATGCACTGTAGCAGACAAATCTTTCACTAAGAGTCAGCTCTTTTATATCCTCACCTATTTCGAGGTCAGCTTCAAGCAGCTTTTTCTTTTCAAATGAGGAAAACAAGCTGTCGCTCTTTTGTTCAAGTGGAAAAACACCGCTGTTCATACCCACGGCAAACAGAGCCTTGACAGACTTAGTGAGTATTCTGTCGGCACTGCAGACACAGACCTCATCATAGCCGTCAGGGAGCTTACCTAAGGACTTGCCCGATATAACAAGCTCAAAAAGCTCTGCAAAACGCTTTGGTGTAACATTTCTCACCGAAATTGCCTCAGCCATTTCCGATAAGGTCAGCATGAGAATATCCCACACCTGCTCCTGCTCTGCAGCAAGGTCACTGAAGCCTTTTTCCTGCAAAGAAAGTGCATAGGCCTTAAGAGCCTCATCCACCGCATTTTCTCTTAAATAAAGATAGATAAGCTCTGCCGCTTTTTTACCCGATACATCGGTGAATTTTTCTCTTAACGAAACCAGAGGCTCTGTAATTTTCTTTCTTGTTCCGTTTATTTTTTCGAGCCTTGCCTTCTCTTTTTCTCCGAAATAATCAGAGAAGCCCTCAGGGTTGCCCGTAAAGTCGCTGAGCCATTTTTTACCCGTTATATCCCAAGTGAAAGCATAGTTTTCAATTTCTGATATTTCCTCCTGCTCAAGGGTACAAAGCCCCGTCTTAATGAGCCTGAAAATATAATCGGAATTAAAGCCCTCACTCATAATCATTAAAAGATTTCTGACATAGCAGATAAGGGGCTGATTTTTAACGGGCTGGCGTCTGTCTTCAAAAAGAGGAAGACCGTATTTTTTAAGGGAAGCCTTCATTCCCTTTTCATATTTTTCATCGCTTCTGAAAACCACTGCAATATCTCTGCAGCGATATTTTCCCTCTCTTATAAGAGCCTTGATGCACCTTGCCACCGCATCACATTCGCTTTCGGCAGTGTCGGCCTCAATTATGCTCACCTTATCGGTGGGCTTATCATAAACCTCAAAGTCGGTTTTATAAAGGTTCCTTTCAAGGTGCAGCATTTCCTCTGAAAAGCAGTCAGCTTCTCTCTCACAGGTGATAACCTGACCCGTACCCACACCCTGATTGCCCGCAATGAGCCTCAGCTTTCTTGCAGTCTTGTTTATATAAGCAAAGGCACTCAGGTCATTTATGCTGTTTAAATCTTCACAGCACAGTGTTATATAGACATTCTTTGCCTTTCTCAGCATCAGCTCAATGAGCTTATATTCAGGGTGAGTGAAGCTCTTAAAGCCGTCTATAACAATAGTTTTGCCCTCAAAAAATGAGGTAGGGGCAAGAATTTCATATACCTTCTCAAGCATATCACCGTCGTCAAAATGGCTCTGTGACAGCACTGCCTCATAGGTACGGTAAATAAGAGCAGTTTCCGTCAACTTGCTTTTGAGCACTCTGTCAGTGATTTTTTCTGCACTTTCCTCAAGCATATCCGCTGTGATGCCGCTGTTTTTCATTTTGTCAATTTCACTAAGCAGCTTTGTCACAAGTGCAATTTCGTTTTTCTGCTTTGCAAAAACCGTCAGCTTATCCTTAAGTGCTTCAACGGCATTTGACATAAATATCTCACGCATGCCGCCTGCAGCAATGCTCTTTTTAATTCCGCCGTAGGTGCTCACGGCAACGTGGCAAAGTCTCGAAAAAGACAGCACCTCTATTTCACAAGCTGTCTTCGGCCCTAAGAGTGAAAGCAAGCCCTTATCCGTGTCAAAGGTGAACTGCTTGGGCACAATAATCATTGCACCCTCACCTTTTTGGGCGCACTCACCCAGCACCTTATGGGCTGTTTTTGTCTTGCCGCTGTTTTTCACACCGATAATAAAATTAAGCATAGCCGCCTCCTGTAATGATTATCTGCCGTTATTATAACTGACTTTCAGCATTTTTTCAATTATAATGATTGAATTTCCTTTATATTTAATATATAATATAAAGTTGACAGACAATATTGGTACTTTGCAAGGAGGTTTTTTATAAAAATGAAAACTTACCGTATACATTTAATCCGTCACGGATTTACAAAAGATAACCTTGAGGGTGTTTATTGCGGCATCACAGACACTCCCCTTTGTCAGGAGGGTAAGGAGCAGCTTATAAAAATGAATGAGGAATGCACCTATCCCGGTGCACAGTTTGTTTTTTCTTCACCCCTTAAAAGATGCCTTGAAACAGCTGAAATAATATATCCTGCACTCAAGCCCGTAGTTATTGAAGGTCTCACTGAATATAACTTCGGCGAATTTGAGGGCAAAACGGCAGAGGAGCTGCAGAAAAAGCAGCCTAACTTTGAGCCGTGGCTCAAGGGTGAGCCCGGTGTCAGACCTCCCTTTGGTGAGAGCAATGAGGACTTTGTCAAAAGAGTATGCAGCACCTTCAGCAAAATAGTTGACGGCGTTATCAAAACAGGCACAGAGGATCTTGTTATCGTCACTCACGGCGGTGTTATTTCCACCATACTCTCAAACTTCGGTCTGCCCGAAGCCTCAGTGAGCGATTGGCTCACACCTCCCGGCTGTGGCTACACTCTCAGAGTCAGCCATTTTCTCTGGATGCAGGGACAAAAGATTGAGGTTATCAAGGAAATTCCCGAAATAATGGGCGAAGATGCCTCAGGCAATTACTATGACGGCTGGGACTATTACCCTGACGATGACGATTTTGATGTCAGCGAATATTTATACGATTAACAGAAAAGAGAAATGAAATGAACATACTTGTTTTAGGCGACGTTGTCAGCGATTCAGGCTGTGAATTTATAAGAAAAAAGCTGCCTGCATTCAAAAAGCTCAAGGCAATTGACTTCACTGTTGCAAACGGTGAAAACTCATCGGCAGGCAACGGCATTACACCTTTTTCCGCTGAGCACCTTTTCACAAGCGGAGTTGACTTTATAACCACGGGCAACCATGTTTACAGACGAAAGGAAATATTCGATTTCCTCGATGACAACGAAAACATCATAAGACCCTATAACTACAATGCCTCAAATCCCGGCAGGGGGTACGCAGTAGTAGACACAGGCTTTTATAAAATAGGCATAATTAACCTTATGGGCACTATGTTTATGGAAGCTCTTGAAAATCCCTTCACTGCTGCCGACAGAGCAATAAAGGAGTTAGAAAAGGAAACTGACATCATCCTTGTTGATTTCCACGCTGAGGCAACCTCAGAAAAGCAGGCACTTGCCTATTATCTCGACGGCAGAGTCAGTGCATTTTTCGGCACTCACACTCATGTGCTGACAAATGATGACAGAGTGCTCAGCGGCGGCACAGGCTATATAAGTGACGCAGGCATGTGCGGTGTCATTGACAGTGTGCTCGGCGTTGAAAAGGAAATTGTCATAAACAAATTCAGAAACAATATGCCTGTCCGCTTTGACCACGCAAGGGGCAAATGTATGATTAACGGCTGTATTTTTACAATAGACGAAAAAACCGGCAAATGCACCAATACAGAAGCGGTGCGGTTTGAATAGGAGACAGATATATGAAAAAGCTTATATGTCTATTAATTTGTCTTTCACTTCTGGTGGGCATTTTTTCTTCCTGCGGTGACAATGACGATATTACGGACCCTGCCGATGTGGCGAGTGAAGAGACCACTACGACTCAGGCTCTGCCTGAAAGAAAAATCGTTCTGGGCTACTATAAGGGCAAATCACTTAACCCTTTTAAAACAGACAGCCCCACTAATAAAAGCCTTATGACACTTGTTTACGATTCACTCTTTCTTCCCGGTGAAAATTACACCGCAGAGCCCCTTATTGCCATATCCTTCACAAACAATGAAAAGATGCTCACGGTTACTCTTGACAGTGAAGCTATGTTTTCAGACGGCAGCTATATAACGCCCCATGATGTTGTCTATTCCTTCAACAGTGCAAAAGACAGTGTTCACTACAGCAGCAGACTGCAGAATTTTTCCTCTGCTTCGGCAGGCGTTGACAGCGTGACCTTCACTCTTGTTACACCCGATATTTTTGCCGAAAACTGCCTTACCTTCCCCATTGTCAAAGAGGGCACTGCAGATAATGCCATTCCTACAGGCAGCGGCAGATACACCATGGTGAAAAAGAAGGGTAGCTATACCCTCATTGCAAACGAAAACAGTGTCAGACAAGAGGAGATGTCCACTGCCTCAGTTTCACTCGTACCCATAACCTCAGATAAGGGTGAGCTCTATCTTTTGCAGACAGGTGACCTGACTTATTTCTTTGACGATTTAAGTGACGGCGAATACACAAAGATAAGAGCAAACACAGTGAGAGTTTCACTTAACAATATGGTTTATCTCGGAATTAACTGTAAAACCAAGGCACTGAAAAACAAAGACGTAAAAGAGGCTATTTGCTACATTCTCGGCAAAAGCTCACTTTGCGATTCTGCTTACAGCGGCATTGCCACGGCAAGCGATATTCCCTTTAACCCCTCATGGCAGGCTGTTTCTGCCATAAAGGCAAGCACATATGAAACAAGCCCTTTAAAGGCTGAGGAGCTTTTAGAGAGTGCAGGCTATAAATACGAATACAGCACCAATAAATATCGCTCAAAGGGCTTCGAGTTTCTGACCCTTCGACTTATAGTCAACAGTGAAAGTGCACCAAAGCTGAAGTGCGCCGAGGCTATAACAAAATCCTTAAGGGCAATAGGTGTTGACATAAGACTGCAAAAGCTCACCTATGAAGAGTATATCTCAGCTCTGCAAAAGGGCGAATATGACCTTTATATAGGTGAAGTAAAGCTCACACCCGATATGAGCCTGACGCCCTTTTTCAGCGAAAAAGGCAGTGTAAATTACGGCATTGACACATCCTCAGCTACAGCTAAGGCATATTACGATTTCCTTGGCGGCAAAATAGATATTTCCACCTTCATTCAGGTTTTCTCACTTGAAAAACCCTTTATTCCTCTGCTTTTCAGAGAGGGCATTGCTTATTACTCAAGAGAGCTGACCTATGAAGACACCATAAACGAATATGAACCCTTCCGCAATATTTATTCATGGAGTGTAATAAATTGAAAAACTACCCGGTACCTCTGAAATATATAAAAGGCGTTGGCGAAAAAAGAGAGCAGCTGCTTAAAAAGCTGGGCATCAGCTCTCTTTATGATCTCGTTCATTTTTATCCGAGAACCTACCTTGATTTTTCTTCTCTGACTGATATTGTTTCTATTGTACCGGGCACAGTCTGTGCCTTCAGTGCAGTTGTGGGCTACGACCCTATCGAGCATAAAATCAGAAAAGGTATGACTCTTTATAAAACAATTGCCACTGACGGCATTGCAGGGGTACATATAACTATTTTTAACAGTAAATATCTTGCTGACAGCTTAAAGCAGGGTCAGGAATATATTTTTTACGGCAAGGTCACAGCCCAGAACGGCTCACTTGAAATGGCAAACCCCATAATTGAAGCTGCCGACAGCGAATGCGGCATGAGAGCTGTCTATCCTTTAACGGCAGGCCTTACCTCAAAGATACTCTCAAAAATCATAGGCAACGCACTTACGGCTTATTTTGAAGAAAATGCACCTGTAGCCGTGCCCGACAGTGTTCGTTCACGCTATAATCTTGCTCACGAGCAGTTTGCCCTCAGAACCGTTCACTCACCAAAAAATCAGGGCGACCTTGCAGTGGCAAAAAGAAGCCTTATTTTTGAAGAACTTCTCACCTTGCAGGTGGGAATGAGACGCCTTAAAAACCACACACGTGGCAAAGCGAGCCTTACTATAGCAGAGGATTTCAGCGGTGAATTTATATCCTCACTCCCCTTCACACTGACAAATGCTCAGTCAAGAGTTATTGCCGAGTGCATACGGGATATGCAGGGTGAAAGGCCTATGAACAGACTCGTTCAGGGTGACGTCGGCAGCGGCAAAACCGTTGTTGCCGCCGCACTGATTTACACTGCCGCTAAAAACGGAATGCAGAGCGCACTTATGGCTCCCACGGAAATTCTTGCCCGTCAGCACTACGAAACCCTTAAAAAGCTATGTCAGGGCTCAGGGATAAGCATAGAGCTTCTCACAGGCTCACTGACACCAAAAGCAAAAAAAGAAGTCAAGGAGCGTCTCTCAAGCGGCGCCTCACACCTTGCCGTGGGCACCCACGCCCTTTTGACAGAGGATACACAGTTTAACAATCTGGGGCTTATTGTCACTGACGAGCAGCACCGCTTCGGTGTCAATCAGCGTGGTACCTTATCCTCTAAAGGCAATAACCCTCACACCCTTGTTATGAGTGCAACTCCTATCCCACGCACTCTTTCGCTTATCATTTACGGCGACCTTGACATCAGCATAATTGACGAGCTGCCAAAGGGCAGACAAAAAATTTCCACATATGCTGTTGACACATCCTACAGAAAAAGAATTTACGCCTTTATAAAAAAGCATCTTGATATGGGGCTTCAGGCTTATATAGTCTGTCCCGCTGTTGAGGAAGGCGAAAACGGTCTTGCTTCCGCTACAGAGTACGCCGAAGAACTGAGCAAAAAAGAGTTTAGCAGCTATAAGGTGGGTCTGCTTCACGGCAAAATGAAAGCAAAAGAAAAAGACGAGGTTATGTCCCGCTTTTCCTCAGGCGAAATTCAGCTTCTTGTTTCAACAACTGTTGTTGAGGTTGGTGTTGACGTGCCTAACGCTGCAGTTATGGTTATCGAAAATGCCGAGAGCTTCGGTCTGTCACAGCTTCACCAGCTCAGGGGCAGAGTGGGCAGAGGCACTGTGAAATCCTATTGCGTACTCATAAGTGACAATATGAGTGAAGGTGTCAGAAGCAGGCTTGACATTATGTGCAAAACCAATGACGGCTTTGCCATTGCCGATAAAGACCTTGAGCTCAGAGGTCCCGGTGACTTTTTCGGTGAGCGTCAGCACGGTCTGCCTGAGCTTAACATTGCCTCACTGACAGAAAATATGGATATAGTGCGTGAAACGGCTGAGGCATCCGAGGCAATACTTAAGGATGACCCTCTGTTAAAAAAGCAGGAAAATCTCGGTCTTCGCTTAGCGGTGAGAAGACTCTTTTATGATAAAAATAAGCATATCAGCTTTAACTGAGAAAGGATATTATTATGGAAAAAATTGCAAGCTTCACAATCGACCACACCATTCTGCCAAAGGGTATGTATCTTTCAAGAGTGGATGCCAACACCGTAACCTATGATATAAGAACAAGACGCCCCAATGTTGAAGAGGTTATGGAAAACGACGCAATTCACACCCTTGAGCACCTTTTTGCCACCTACGTCAGAAACTCCGATGTGTCAGATAAAATAGTCTATTTCGGCCCTATGGGCTGCAGAACCGGCTTTTATTTCATCACTCTTGACACACTCTCGAAGGCAGACACAATTACTCTCACACAAAATGCTCTCAGGTTCTGCGCCGACTTTACAGGCGAGGTACCCGGTGTATCAGCAGCAGAATGCGGCAATTACCGTGACCACAACCTTGAGCTTGCAAAGGCAGAGGCTGCCGCAATGTGCAAGGTACTGGAAAGTTGGGGCGAAGAAAACCTCATTTATCCCACAAAATAAAAAAATACATATAAGGAGACCTCACAATGCTTACAAAAATCATCTCACTTATTACCGCTCTTATCACAGTTATGTCAGCTCTGGGTGCATCACTCAGTGCCAAGTTAGAATTTGACGGCATAAACCTTTACAGACAAAATGTTGCCGCAATTGAGGCTTATGAAAACGACCTTGACACGGCTATCCCTCAGACTGCCGTATATAACCTGATTACGGATCACTATAATTCAGGCGGCAAAAAGGAAAAGAAGGTTCTGCTTCTTGGCTATGACGGCGGCAGAGCTGATGCTCTTATGCTCGGCAAAGAAAACGGTGCAGTCAAATATCTTCTTTCAAAGGGTGCTGAGGCATATATAGGCTATTGCGGAGCAGTCAACTATCCCAAAATCAACCGTCAGGCAACCTCAACTGCTCCCGGTTGGTGCTCAATTCTCACAGGTCAGTGGGGCAATGTCACAGGTGTTACCGATAACGCAGTGCCCAAGAGTAACGACCATCTGACACTGCTGACAACTCTCGTTGAAGACGGCATTGCAGACTCAACCGAGTTTTACACCTCATGGGACGGACACTTCATGGACGAGGACTCAACATATATTTATGAAAAGCAGTACTGCGAAGACAATAAGCTCCCCGTCGGCTTTAACTATTGCGATGATGACAACGAAACATATAAAAAGGCTCTTAAGGAGATAAAGAGCAAAAACTGCGCTGATTTTATCTTCCCCATTTTTGAGGCAACAGACCACGCAGGTCACGACACAGGCTTCTCACTTTATAATGAGGATTACACCAACGGCTTTGAAGAGCAGGATATTCTTGCAAAGAAGCTGCTTAACGCAGTGAGAAAAAGAGCAAACTATAAAAATGAAGACTGGCTCATCATCATCACAAGTGACCACGGCGGCTTCAACACAGGCCACGGCTTCATCACTCTGCAGGAAAGAATGACCTTCATTGTCACCAATAAGGCTTTCACCGAAAAGCAGATTGCAGACGGCGTAGGTGAAGGCTCAATACTTGATATTATCAGATAACCACAGAAGCACAGGAGCTTATCCTGTGCTTTAACACCGAGAGAAAGGAGGAAAGGCTTTGGATAAAGATGTCTTCGGCGAATATCTGCCACTGAAAGTTGAATATAAAAAATACGACGGACAGGATGCCGCCGAAATTATCATACCCACAGAAATAAACCTTTCCTTCACCCAAAAGCAGCAAAAGTCAAAGGGCTTTTCAGTGTCTTTGCTTTTCGAGCGTTTTCTCGATTTCAGCGAAGACCTTGGCGAATTTTATGTTTCACTTTTCAGTGCCGGTGCAAAAAAGCTCATCCCCCTTCTGATTTTACCCTTTGCATATATTGCAGGAGCCTTCAAGACCTTATACGTGTCCCTTGGCAGATTAAAAGACAGAGAAATGAGAAAGCGCCTTAAATCCTCCTCTCATCTCAGGCAGGATATAAAGCATATTCGCCTTATGACTCTCAAGCAAGAGGATGAAAACAAGACAGCATATTTCTTCAAATCCTTAAAGAGCTATATTATAGCCTCTCTGCCTGAAGAAAAGCAGATAATCAAAGCCGTCTTCAGCTATGCTTTTCCTCTGACGGTGATTGCAGTGATGGCTCTGAGTCTTCTTGGCAGCAACAGAATTTTTGCTATAAGGGTTATGCACGGCGGCAAAACCGTGGGCTATGTTGAGAACCAGAGCGTATACAACGAAAGCAAGGATATAATTTATGATAAGCTGTCTGACGAAAAAGGCTACAGTGAGCTTTTTAAGGATATAACCTTTTCACTTGAAAGAGTTGATGTTTCTGACCTTAGCAGTGCCGACATGATGAGTGAAGCAATACTCGCCTGCTCATCTTACGGCTATAAAAGAGCCTGCGGCATCTATATTGACGGCACCTTTTTATGTGCTATCCCCAATGAAAGCGATGCACTGAGCGTTTTCAGTTCAGTGCTTGAGCCCTATGAAAAAAGGGCAGACTCAAGCACCACAGTGGGCTTCGTTGAGGAAATTGAATATATTCAGGGCTACTATCCCCAAGACAGTGACATGGTCTGGGACAGTGCCAAGCTCAAAGAGCACCTGAGCGAAGACGGCTCCCCTGTCAGGGTCAAGGTTATGAAAACAAGCACTAAGACAGAAACCCTTAAATATGAAACGGTGAAGAAAAACACCTCATCTCTCTACAAGGGTACCAAAAAAACAACTCAGAAGGGCAAAAACGGCAAGGTTCAGGTCACTGAGCTGACCACATATATCGACTCTAAAAAGGCGTACACGGGCGTGGTCTCAGAGGTTGTTATCAAAGAGCCCGTCGATGAAGTAGTGCTCATCGGCACCAAGTCAAACTCCTCTGCCTCATCATATGCACCGTCAAAAAGCTTTATCTGGCCAACCAGAGGTGCTTATTCAATTTCGTCATATTACGGCTACAGAAGTGCAAGCATTTCAGGCTGGTCATATCACGGCGGTCTTGATATAGTTCTCGGCTACGGCAGCTCAGCAGGCATCCCTGTTGTTGCTTCTGCTTCAGGTACCGTTGTCACTGCATACAGCGGCTGGCGAGGCTACGGACACACGGTTGTCATAGACCACGGCAACGGCATAAAAACACGCTATGCTCATATGTACCCCGGCTCAATTGCTGTCAGCGTCGGTCAGAAAGTTTATCAGGGTCAGCAGATTGGCAGAATAGGCTCAACGGGCAACTCAACGGGCCCACATCTTCATTTTGAGGTGCTTGTCAACGGATATAAGGTCAATCCCCTGCCATATATCAGGTAATTCATTCCATGACCGTAAGGTCAATTCATGCACACAGTGCAATTCATGGCGTAAGCCAATTCATGCCGAAGGCATTTCATTAAGAAAAGAAAACCATTTCATCCGTCTTGACCGTAAAAGGAATAGGCGGATGTTTTTTCATCCTCAACCCCATTAATTCAGGAAGTCAGTGCAGCTTCGGTTTCCTTTTTGAGATGAAATAAGTTTCTACTGTCCTCGCCGGACGGGCGTTACTTTTCACAGTTAAGCGAAAAGTAACCAAAGCGCCCTCTTTA
>JAFTLT010000011.1 GCA_017452785.1 Clostridia bacterium
GCACCGCTGTATCACTTGTATGTGCAATAAACAAAGCAGAAGGCAGAGAAATAAGTGAAGAAGAAAAGGATCGCCGATTTAAAAAGCTCGTTCAAAAGCTCCACAGATGTTCTGTCAACTTAACAAAAAAACATCCGTCTGTTCCACAAGGTTCAGACGGATGAAATTTTTAATGATGAATGAATTGCCTGACGGCATGAATTGGCTGATGCCATGAATTGCACAAAGGTGCATGAATTGACCCCTCAGGCGCACCGTGTCCCTACAATGCGTACCGCACAAACAAAAAAAGGCGAGTAGGATTTAACCTACACCGCCAAAGTTTGTCGCAATTCTGCATTCTGCACTTTGCATTCTGCATTCCTTTAGTTGTTGCCCATTGAGTAGTTGGGAGCTTCCTTAGTGATTGAAATATCGTGAGGATGGCTTTCGATAAGACCTGCGTTTGTGATGCGGATGAACTGTGTCTTTTCCTTGAGCTCGTCAATTGTTGCACAGCCGCAATAGCCCATACCGGCACGAAGACCGCCCATCATCTGATATACGGTTTCACCGAGAGTTCCCTTATAAGGCACACGGCCTTCAACACCTTCGGGAACCAGCTTCTTATTGTTTGACTGGAAGTATCTGTCCTTACTACCCTTGTTCATAGCAGCAATTGAACCCATACCACGGTAAACCTTATACTTTCTGCCCTGATAGATTTCTGTGTCTGAGGGTGACTCTTCGCAGCCGGCAACAAGTGAACCAACCATGATAGCGCTGGCACCTGCAGCAATAGCCTTAACAATTTCACCTGAATATTTGATACCGCCGTCGCCGATAACATTAATGCCGTATTTGGCAGCCATTTCAGCACAGTCATAAATTGCTGTGATCTGAGGCACGCCGATACCTGCAACGATACGTGTGGTACAGATTGAACCGGGGCCGATACCAACCTTAACGCAGTCAGCACCTGCTTCGATAAGAGCCTTTGTTGCCTCAGCTGTTGCAACATTACCTGCAATAAGTGATATGCCGGGGAATGCAGCCTTAACCTTTGAAACAGCCTTAAGAATGTTTTGGCTGTGACCGTGAGCTGAGTCGAGAACGAAAGCGTCAACGCCTGCAGCCACAAGGGGAGCAGCTCTGTCAAGCACGTCGGGTGTTGCACCAAGTGCAGCAGCACAGAGAAGTCTGCCTTCTGAGTCACGTGCTGAGTTGGGGTACTGAACAGCCTTTTCAATATCTTTGATTGTTACAAGACCCTTAAGAGCACCTGTTTCATCAACAAGAGGCAGCTTTTCAATCTTGTGCTTCATAAGAATGAGCTTAGCCTCGTCAAGTGTTGTGCCGAAAGGAGCAGTAACAAGGTTATCCTTTGTCATAACATCCTTAATGGGAATGTTGTAATCTGAAAGGAAGCGAAGGTCACGGTTTGTGAGAATACCTACAAGCTTTCCGTTTTCACAAATGGGCACACCTGAAATTCTGTAGGAGTGCATTATATTTTCAGCTTCATAAACATAGTTGTCGGGAGCAAGGAATATGGGGTTTGAAATAATGCCGTTTTCACTTCTCTTAACACGATCAACTTCCTTAACCTGCTCATCAATTGTCATATTCTTGTGAATAACACCCAGACCGCCTTCACGGGCAATAGCTATAGCCATTCTGGACTCTGTAACTGTGTCCATTGCCGCTGTCATTACAGGGATGTTGAGTCTGATGTGCTTTGTGAGCTGTGTTTCAAGACTTACATCAGCAGGAAGCACATTTGATTCTGCGGGAATGAGAAGAACATCGTCGAAGGTGAGACCTTCTTTAACAAATTTGGAATTGTACTGCATAATTCGTAATCCTTTCTCTGTTTATTCAGCTTATTTATTTTTCCCTTTAAAAAGGGCAATTAACAAGGTTTTCGGTGGCTTTTTCCGCTTAGAAAATATATTGGGTAATTATATCGCAAAAACATATAAAAGTCAATATATTTTTTTCAAGTTTTCCCCATGTAAAAATTACCTGAAAGCCTGTTTCGGAGCTGTCAAATGTCATAAATTCACAAAGAATTAAGAAAATCGCTTTTTGTGTGAAAACTTTTCAACATAAGCACTTTTACACATTAAACGGATTTTAAACATTAAAAAACTAAGAAAATAGGGAGTTTTTCCACTTTTTCCACACCCTTTTCCACATTGCAAACAGAATTTTTGTTAAAAACCATGTGGAAAAAGTGGAAAAATCCACATGTAAATATAAACAAAATTTTCACTCAATTTTCTACATTTTTCGTTTTGACCTGTTAAAAAGCAAAAAAATCAACTAAAAAAATTTTCACAAAAAATATTACAATATGAGTTTTTTCTGTTTATTTTTGCCAAAGTGAACCTGCGGAATAAACTAAGGTGCTTTACATAAAACTATATTCAGAAAATTTATTGAAGGGAAGATAAGCTATTTATGATAAAAGGTGTAAACAGACAAGTTGTTGAAGTCAGAGAAACAGGCTGCGATTATTTTGAGCGCATTATATTTTTTGTGCACCCCGAATATGCAGGCATAAGCGAAGGCAAAATAAGGGAGCGTGCTTCACTTATTGCAGGCGCTGCCCCGGTACCCCCACCGACAAAAATTAAAAAAGGCAGACTGACCGAGGTGCTTAAAATCACCCTCAGTCTTCTTTGCGGAGCCGCTTTGGGTCTTGCCGGTGCACTTCTTATGCGCTGACAAAAATTAAGATTTTTTTACCCCTTTGTGATGCAGTTGTAAATTAATTTGCCTTCAGGGCACTGAGGTGCTGTTTTCATTTTTTAACTCTTGACAAAGAGGCGAAAAATGTAGTACCATTATTAATGGTAACTTACGGCTTGAATATATAACATTAACATAAAGGAGATTACCTATGAAAAAAGAAGTGAAAATAGTTTTGGCTGTTGTGCTTGCAGTCTGGTTTTTTGTTATGGGCTTTGAAATCGGCAGCTATGCGGAAAAAAAGAAGTTCGCTCAGGCAAACTCAGGTGTGGTGACCCCCACAACACAGGCACCCACCGTCGCTCCCACTGAGGCGCCCACAACCCAGCCCACTCAGCCTGACATTACTGCCCCAACCGGCAGCAATACCACAGCGCCCACTCAGGGCAATACTACAGATGTTTCCTCACTTTCAAAGGATGAGATAGTTGCAGATGTCAACAAATATATGACTCAGCTCAGAAGCGAGCAGAATATGACAGCTCACAAAACAGCTTCGGTTTATGTCAATGTTGTGGACTGCTCGGTTCCCTCAATCATTGGCACTATCAATAATGTCATCAGCGGCATTACAGATGACCTTTCACCTGAGGAAACTTACACCTTTTCAGGCGGTCAGGCTGTGGACGCGGGCGGAAGCACAGTTGCACCCAGAGATGTTATCCCGCCAAAGGGCAAGGATTTCTCTCTGCCGGCTCAGGGAGTTGCCGTGGCTACGGCACAAAAGCAAGGTGATAATACTGTTTACAGCATTACTCTTGCAGCAGAAAACACCACTATAGATAATCCTGTTCCTCCCTGCCACGATGCTTCACTGGGCTATCTTGACATTACAACTCTCAACCTGCCCATCAAAGTCACAAGAGGCGATATGCACTATCCTGCCTCCACAATAATTCTCACCGTTGACTCAAACGGCAAGGTTATCGGTCTTAACGAAAAGATTCCCATGAACGGTGACGGTGCCACAACTGTCCTTGGCAAAGAGGGCACTGCTTCCTTTGAAGGTGCTCTTGAAGAAAACTGGACATTCACCTATTGATATGATAAAAAAATTAGCTGTACGCTTTTTTCGGGCGTACAGCTGTTTTTTTATATGCTGATTATTCAAAAATGCTCTTGAACATGCCAAGACCTGAAATTTTCATAACCTTGCTTGCAACGTTTGAGCAAAGTGTGCCGCAGAGCTTGTTACCGATATCCATAAGATATGCGTCAACACCGAAGATCATATCTTCCTTCTTTTTCCACATGCCGTTGATGATCCAGTCAACCATCTTGTCACAGTCTGATGAAACCATATCCATAGCCTTCTGAGCCTTGTCTGTTGATTCTGACTGGTTGCGGAAAATATCTGTCTTTGTGAAACCGGGACAAACAAGACCGAAATAGCATTTGTCTCTGTGCTCTTCACGAACTGCATCTGTAAAGCTCTTGAGAGCAGCCTTACTTGCTGAGTAAACTGATGTGCCTGCAAGTGAACAAAGAGCAGCTGATGAAGCAACATTCACAATACCTGCATTTTCTGAACGCATTATAATAGGCATAAGCTCATTCATTGAATAAACACATGAATAGAAGTTAATCTGCATTGCCTTATCAACTTCCTCAAGGGTGTAATTTTCAAAACGGTCAAATTTGGGAAGGATACCTGCATTGTTAATGAGGATATCAGGCTGAATACCCTCTTGCTCAAGAGTCTTTGCAAACTCTACCCACTTCTCTTTAAGAGAAACGTCAAAGGTGTAATATGAGAACTTGTAGCCGAGTGTACCAAGCTCCTCCTTGAGACCCATAAGTCTCTGTTCGTTTCTTGCAATGCCGATAACATTACAGCCATGGTCCTTGACAAGCTTGATAACAAGGCCCTTGCCTATACCGCTTGAAGCACCTGAAACAATTACGGTTTTGTAATCAAACCAACATTTTTTCATAGTAAACATCCTCCATATAATAAAACCTTTTGCGTTAATCGCTAAAATTTAGTATATCATTTAATTTAGCTTAAAGAATGAACAATTTATGAATGAACCCTCTTACAGCAGAGATTTTGCCAGATTTTCACAGTGTTTTTCAAGTGCAGAGAAATCCATGGCATCAACATAGAGCTTTTCCAGCTTATCGTGAGTCTTTTTTGCTTTTACAAGTGACTCTATAGCTTCTGCCGTCAGCTCCTTTATAAGTCTGCGGTTAAAGCGAAGTGTGCAGGCATAAGATGAAAGCTCCTCTCTTAAAAATCTTTTTACATGCAGCACTCTGTCACATTCTGTTTCGATTTTGTGGGCTGTTTTCAGTGTTATGAGAGCAAGCCTCATTTCAGGGATAATTATATGCTCACACTGCTCAGGCTTAAAGGGGCAGTGACAAAAAATAACATCATAGCCGTTTTTGATTGCCGCCTCACCTATTCTCTCTGCAAGCAAAGCTGAAGCAGCGGTATATTCATCATCTATGCCTATCACTCTTGTGGCAAGTGTTTTAACGGTACCGTCAAGAAAGATAAGGCCCTCAGGTGTAATAGCGCTTATAAAGCGTTTCTGCCGTCTTCCGGGCTTCGCCCCCTTCTTACACGGCAGCTCCCTTGCAGCAAATCTCAGGGCAAAGCCGCTGATTTTATCAAGGTCAATGCATTTGCTTGTCAGGCGCATAGTTTCTTCATTGATACTGCCTGCAGCGGCAAGGTACTTTGCACTGCGGCGGTGATAAATTGAGTTTTCGAGTGTCAGACTACGGATTTCATCCTGCCTTTTATGAAGCATGTCTCTGTCCCAGAAATCTCCCGTGTTTATTATGTTTTCCGCCGCACCGGGAAATTTCGGCTCAAGAATATGAGGCGATGTGCCGTCAGCAACGCAGATGCCCTTTTCGGGAATAATAATTCCGTCAAGGCTCAGCGGGTCACTTGAGCAATATACCCATTCCGTGTCAAGGTCTTTTTCCTTGCAAATAGCACCTATTTTTTTCATCAGTGTTGATTTTCCCGTACCGGGGCCGCCTTTGATTATAAAAGGTCTGCAGCTTTCATAGGGATTATAAAGCTCATCAAAAAAGCTGACAAAACCACGGGGGGTGTTTGCGCCAAGAAAGGTTGCATATGTTTTTGCCATAAAAAACCTCCGTCAAAATAAAAAGTTAATGATTTTTACTCAATAACAGTTTATTCACGCATAAAATCTTTGCTACTTGAACTTTTTATAGGGTGGTAATTTCTCTCTTTTTGCCCTATGAAATCATGTTACCTTGTTCCCATACGGTCATAACCTACTTTTTTAAGAGACTTTTTTCCTTTTTTATCGTTAATTCGCACTAAAAGGCACCCTTTTTTCTGTCATTAATAACAGACTTCACTATTTTTGCTTATTACTATTGAATTTCTCGCAAATTTAGTATAAAATAACCATATAAATATGAAAAACTGATGTTTTCTATAGATAAATTTGGAGGTTTTGTATGAATTATTCACTTACAAAGAAGCAAGCGAAAGATTTAATTTCCGGCAAGCTTTCACATTACTTCGGTGTTTCCACACAGGAAGCAACCGACGAACAGTATTATAAGGCTGTTGCTCTCGTGGTCAGAGAGCTTATGCATGAGGGCGTGCGTGAATTCAGAGCTGAAGCCAATAATGTCAACTCAAAGAAAATATACTATCTCAGCATGGAATTCCTTATGGGCCGTTCACTTAAAAACAACCTTTACAACCTTAACCTGACAAAGGTTATGGCAGATGCTCTTAAGGATTTCGGCATCAAGCTTGACAGACTCTATGACTGTGAGCCCGATGCAGGTCTCGGCAACGGCGGTCTGGGCAGACTTGCTGCATGCTATCTTGACGGTCTTGCAACTCAGGGCTATTACGGCATGGGCTACAGCATACTTTACGAGTGCGGCATCTTTAAGCAGAAGCTTATTGACGGTTGGCAGACTGAGCTTCCTGATTTCTGGCTTCCCGGCGGTGAAGTCTGGCTCGCTCCCAGAGAAAAAGATACCTTCACAGTCCGTTTCGGCGGCGAAGTTGTTGACAATTGGGATAATCAGTATCACAGCGTTGAATACAGAAACACAAGCGACATCATTGCAGTGCCCTATGATATGTTTGTCAGCGGTAAAGACGGCAAGGGTATTTCAATTCTCCGCCTCTGGAAGAGCAAGGCTCCCTCACTTGATATGAGACTCTTCGATCAGGGTCAGTATATGAAGGCTGTTGAGCAGCAGGCAATGGCTGAGGTTATCAGCAAGGTTCTTTATCCCTCAGACAATCATCCCGAGGGTAAGTCACTTCGCTTAAAGCAGCAGTATTTCCTTGTTTCCGCATCAATTCAGGATATTGTCAGCAGACATCTTCGCCACTTCGGCAGCGTTGACAATCTCGCTGATAAAAATGCTATCCACATCAACGATACACATCCCACCCTTTCAATTCCCGAACTTATGAGAATTCTTCTTGACGAGTGCGGCTACGGCTGGGACGATGCATGGAATATCGTAACAAAAACAGCAGCCTACACCAACCACACAGTTATGAAAGAGGCTCTTGAGTGCTGGAGTGAGGATTTAGTCAGAAGCCTTCTTCCCAGAATCTATCAGATCATCAAGGAAATTGACAACAGATACCGCAGCTACATCTGGAACACAACCTTCGATGCAGGCAAGGTTGAAGAAATGGCTATCATTTCAGGCGGCGTTGTCAAAATGGCAAACCTCTGTGTTGCCGCTTGTCACAGTGTCAACGGTGTTTCAGCTCTTCACTCACAGATTCTTAAAGACACTCTCTTCAATTCATATTACAACATCACTCCCGATAAGTTTAAAAATGTAACTAACGGTATCGCTCACAGACGCTGGCTCTGTCAGGCTAACCCTGAACTCAGCGCATATGTCACAGAGCTTATCGGTGACGGCTTCATCTATAATGCAGACGAGCTTGAAAACCTCAAGAAGTTTGCTAAGGATAAGAAGGTTCTCAAAAACCTTGAAAAAATAAAGAAAAACAACAAAAAGGCTCTTGCAGCTTATGTCAAGAAAACAACAGGCATAGCAATTGACCCCAATTCAATTTTTGATGTGCAGGTTAAGCGTCTGCACGAATATAAGCGTCAGCATCTTAACGCACTTCAGATTGTGGCAAGATATCTTGAAATCAAGGATAACCCTCAGGGTGACTATGTGCCCAGAACATATATCTTCGGTGCAAAAGCAGCCTCAGGCTATTTCATGGCTAAGAAAATCATTGAGTTCATCTGCGCTCTTGCAGACCTTATCAACAATGACCCGGATGTTAATGGCAGACTTAAGGTTCTCTTCCTCGAAAACTACAATGTTACTCTTGCCGAAATGCTTATGCCCGCAGCTGACATCAGTGAGCAGATTTCTCTTGCAGGCACAGAGGCAAGCGGTACCGGCAACATGAAGTTTATGATTAACGGTGCCCTCACTCTCGGCACTCTCGACGGTGCAAACGTTGAAATCAACGAGGCAGTAACAGACGAAAACATGTTCCTGTTCGGCATGACAACACCTGAGGTCAATGACCTTGACAGACGTGGCTATCAGCCTATGAACTACTTCAATAACAACGCTGAGCTCAGACGTGTTATCGAGTTCATTCAGGCAGGTATCGGCGGCAAGCAGTTCCCCGAAATCGGCAACACAATTATCCACCACGATCCTTATATGGTACTGGCTGACTTTGCAGATTACAGAGCAGCTCAGAAAAAGATTGACGAGGTGTGGAAGGACAGAGACACATGGAACAGAATGTCACTTATGAATATCGCAGGTGCAGGCCGCTTTGCAGCTGACCGTGCAATCGGCGACTATGCAAGAGACATCTGGAACACAAAGCCTGTAAGATAATATGTATTCTTTAGCTATATTTGATTTAGACGGCACACTTCTCGACACTTTGGGCGACCTTCACTCAGCGGTCAACTTTGCACTGAGAAAATTCAGGTTTCCCGAAAGAAGTCTTGAAGAAATAAGAACCTTTATCGGCAACGGTGTTGTAAAGCTTATGGAGCGTTCCACTCCCGATGGCACCGACCCGGTTATTCAGCGAAAATGCCTTGATATTTTCAGAAAGCACTATCTTAGCCATATGGCTGACACCACATCACCCTATGAGGGTGTGACAGAGCTTCTTAAAAGCCTCAGAGGTGAAGGCATTAAAATTGCAGTTGTGTCAAACAAGCTTCACCCTGCAGTTGAGGATTTATGCGAAAGCTACTTCCCCGGCCTCATAGATAAAGCTGTGGGCGTTTCAGTGGAAGATGAACGCAAGCCTTCTCCCATAAATGTCCTCAAAACCCTCGGTCACTTCGGCACTGACAGGTACTCTGCCGTATATATCGGCGACAGCGAGGTTGATGTGCAGACTGCTCATAACGCAGAGCTTAAATGCATAGGAGTCACTTGGGGCTTTCGCTCAAAAGATGAGCTTGTCACAGCAGGTGCAGATTTTATTGCAGATACCTGCTCTCAGGTTAAAGAAATTATCCTTATATAAACCATACGGGACTGCCGACGGCAGTCCCGTATATCATATTTCGCGAAGCAGAAATATATCATACTGCCCCTGTGGCAGTATATCATATCGCGTCAGCGATATATCATTAAAAAATCTGACCTATACCGCCTGAAAAAAATGATATATCGCCTATGGGCAATATGATATAGTGCTAAAGCCCAATGATATATTTGCAAGGGCAAATATGATATACGCAGCCGTCCGAGGACGACTGCGTATGTTTTTATGCTTCTTCTGTTTCGGAGGTAAATCGATAAACCATAGGTGCAACAATTATAGGTATAAGCATAACTGCTATTATCACAAACATCAGCCATGTAGCCTCATAAGTCGGCACATTTATAAGCTCACATATTTCTTCGTGAAGGTAATAGAACAAAGAGCCTGCAGGCATACATAAAAACATAGGTATTACTAAAAGCGGTCCGCCGAAAACAAGTGCCAGCGGATATGCCGCAAAAGGCAAAACTAAAGTTACATATATTGCAATAAAAGCCTTTTTCATTGAATACTTCTTTGTGTAATAACCGACAAAAGCAGCTAAAGCTATAAACAGCACAGGAGCAATAAATCCGTAAAAAGGAAGTCCCCTTCCTATGCGGCCTATATCACCGCCGACTATTACACCGGTACCTAAAACATTCATAACATATAACATTACTGTTACAATTACGCCGATAACGGCTATATCAGTTTCTTTTAATTTTTTCATTTCAGTCATCTCCTTTTTCCGGTGTAAACCTGTAGACAATCGGTGCTGTTACTACAGGCAGAAGCAACGAAGCAGGGATAATTGCTCCGGCTAAAAAGTCATCGTTTAAATGCAACAGCCTTCCTACTTCTCCTACAGTATCAAAAAGGTAGGTGCTAAGGGAATTAATAGGCATAGCTAAATACATCGGTGCAATAATCCACGGTGTACTGATAGGTTCCGAAGCGATCGGTATAAGTACCGCCTCCGCTGCAAAAGGCAAAATCAAAGTCACATACACTGCAGTGAAAGCCTTTTTCATTGAATACTTCTTTGTATAGTAACCGACAAAAGCAGCTAAAGCTATAAACAAAATCGGTGCAACAAATCCGTAAAAAGGAAGTCCCCTTCCTATGCGGCCTATATCACCGCCGACAATTACACCCGTACCCAAAACATTCATTACATACAATATTACTGTCACAATTACGCCTATAACGGCTATATCAGTTTCTTTTAATTTTTTCATTTCAGTCATCTCCTTAAATTTGATTTTCGCTGTTTAAATCTTCACCATTGGCATCACCTCTGTCTTTATTTTATAAAAAACTATATAAAAAGTCACGCAACAATCTGTTGCTAAGGCCTTTTCAGGGCAAAAACTTGACATAAAACAGGGATAAAACTATAATTTAAACAGAAAACTAAATCAGAAGGGTGATTTTATGAAGAAGGTTTATCTTATAAGAAACTGCGAAAGTAAAAGCGTACTCAAGCTCTATAATGCCCTTGGCAAAACTCTTCAGGGCAAGGTTGCAGTTAAGGTGCACAGCGGAGAAGTGGGCAATCAGAATTTTCTGCGCCCCGATTTCTGGAAAGAAATCATTGACACCGTAAACGGCACCGTAGTAGAAACCAACACAGCTTACGCAGGTGAAAGAAACACCACAGATAAACACCTTAAAACTCTTGAAGTTCACGGCTGGAGCAAATATTTCCCCACAGAAATTCTCGACGGTGAAGGCCCTGATATGGTGCTGGATATTCCGGGTGGCAAAAGAATAAAGAAAAACTACATCGGAAAGGAAACTGCAAAATACGATTCTCTGCTCGTACTCTCTCACTTCAAGGGACATCCCATGGGCGGTTATGGCGGAGCTCTCAAGCAGCTGTCAATAGGCATGGCATCCTCCTTCGGCAAGGCATATATCCACGGTGCAGGTGAGCCTGAAAAAATATGGACAGCCGACCACGACAGCTTCCTCGAATCAATGGCTGATGCGGCATCAAGCGTTGTGAAATATTTCGGAGAGAACATAATCTATATCAATGTTATGAAAAATATGTCCGTTGACTGTGACTGCTGCGCCGTTGCAGAGAACCCCTGCATGAAAGATATAGGTATGCTTATTTCAACTGACCCGGTGGCAATTGATCAGGCTTGTCTCGATCTTGTTTATGCCTCAGACGACGAGGGCAGAGACCACCTTATTGAGAGAATTGAAACGAGAAACGGCGTTCACACTGTTGAAGCCGCCGCAGAGCTGGGCATCGGCTCAAGAGAATATGAGCTTATTGAGCTATAAAAAACAGCGTGTCGGAAATTTCTTTTCGTCACGCTGTTAAATTTTATTTTAAGTTACTAAGCGAATCTTCAACTGTTATGCTTTTCATAATATTGCTGTCTGCAAGATTTTTAATAGCCGTCTTATAGCTTACATAGTCCTGAGCTGAAATGTCTGTTCTGAAGCTGCTGACAATAAGAGAAAAGTTTTCTTCAATATCGCCTTCTTCACCTGTGCAAAAGAGCTTTTCACCGTAAGACATCATTGTCCTTGCTATTTCATAGCTGTAATCATTAAGATTTTCGCAAAGATAACCGAAATATTTTGTCATCATTTCAGGCACAAGAGTCTGCTGACCCTCTTCAATAATAAGGCTTGCAGCGTCCTGACCGCAGATAACATCGTGCTCAAGCACAACCGTCATATCGCCTATTTTATTGAGCAGCCCTTTAAATGAAGTATAATCCGCAATAATAAATCTTTCAATGCTTATGCCTGCATATTCACCCACAGCCCACACAAGCTGAGTTGAACCACCCTCAAGATAGTGCTCATTCATTGTGCCGCTGAGATTATTAAAGCTGCAGTAGGTTTCCCCGCTTATAAAAGACACCCTGATGTTTTTCTCCTGAGAGTCAAGGCGCATAACACCTAAAAGCTCTAATCTGCTGTCACCCTCAAGGGCAAAAAGCAGATTTGCCGTCAGAGGCTTTTCTTCATCGGTACGCACTATAGATGAGAGGCTGTCTGTGGTGTCACCTGCCGTTGTGGTCGGGTCATCCTGAGTCATTTCACTTATAACAAAAATTCCTGACACGGCACAGATAAGAGCAATAACAGCGCAAAAGGCAATGGTTATTGTTTTTTTAGTGGGGTTTAATATATATGAGCTGTTTATTTTATCAAAAAAGTCTCTTACAAGACCGATATATTTATCCATCTTATCCTCCTGTCATATTGTTACATTCGGGTAGGCTTAGAATGATAAAGTATAATAATTAACATTCTGTGTAGAGTGTATAAATTTAATCTTACAATTGAATTATATCATAGACACTATATCAAGTCAAAGTAAAATATGTAAACAATTTCCATTCGGGATAAATAAAAAGCCTTTGCACACCCCAGGACAAATTCTTTTTATTTACATTGACAAAAGGCCCGATAAATGATATAGTTATTTAGAATATAATTAAAGTTGTTCCCGCAAAAGAAAGAGGAGAGGTTATGGCAAAATACACCAAAGAAGATATAATCCGCATAACACATGACGAGCAGGTTGATTTCATCTGCCTTCAGTTCACTGATATTCTCGGCACACTGAAAAGTGTGAGCATAACTGTCAGCCAGCTTGAAAAGGCTCTCGGCAACGGCTGCATGTTCGACGGCTCATCAATTGACGGCTTTGTCAGAATTGAAGAGAGCGATATGAGACTTCATCCTGACCTTGACTCCTTTGTTATTCTTCCGTGGGATGAAACCTCAGGCAAAACTGCAAGACTCATCTGCGATGTCTACAATGCAGACGGCACTCCCTTTGAGGGCGACCCCAGATATGTTTTAAGACGTGCTATCAAAAGAGCAGCTGATATGGGCTACACCTGCTGCGTCGGTCCCGAATGTGAATTCTTCCTTTTCCACCTTGACGAGCAGGGCAAGGCCACAACAAAAACCTATGACCACGGCGGATATTTTGATTTAGGCCCCGTTGACAGAGGTGAAAGATGCAGAAAGGATATCTGCCTTTGCCTTGAAAAAATGGGCTTTGAAATTGAGGCATCCCACCACGAAAATGCCATTGCTCAGCACGAAATTGACTTTAAGTATGATGAGGTGCTCAGAACTGCCGACAATGTTATGACCTTTAAATATGTTGTCAAAAACCTTGCCAATCAGCACGGTCTTTATGCAACCTTTATGCCCAAGCCCATTTACGGCATCTGCGGCTCAGGCATGCATATAAACATCTCACTTTTCAAAGACGGCGTCAATGCCTTCTGCAACAGTGAAGACTCTGCAGGCCTCAGCAGCGTGGCATATAATTTCATTGCAGGTGTTATGAACCACATCAAGGCAATTACAGTTATCACAAACCCCATCGTCAATTCATATAAGAGACTTGTTCCCGGATATGAAGCTCCCGTTTATATTGCTTGGTCTGCTAAAAACAGAAGTCCCCTTGTGCGCATTCCCACTGCAAGAGGCGCAGGCACACGAATCGAGCTTCGTAACCCCGACCCCTCAGCAAACCCCTATCTTGTTATGGCTGCAGTTTTGCAGGCAGGTCTTGACGGCATCGAAAAGGATATGACTCCTCCCCCTGCCAAAGACTCAAATATCTTCCGTCTCACTCCCGACGAAAGAAAGGCTGAAGGCATACATTCACTTCCCAAAACACTCCACGAGGCAGTCAAGGAATTCAAAAACAGTGACTTTGCAAAAATGGCTGTGGGTGAACATGTTTTCGGCAAATATATCGAAGCAAAAGAAGAAGAGTGGAAGGAATACAGCACACGAGTTTCCCAGTGGGAAATTGACAAGTATTTAGGTAAATATTAATCTTTCAGGGCAAGGAAAAAACTTGCCCTGTTTTACCCCAAAAAATCAAGGAGAAAACAAGGCAAAACATGAATTATAAAATTAACCCCTATGCATATAAAAATATCTTTGCCGTGCCTGCAAGTGTTGTGGACGATAATATCCGCCTTGCCAGTGTTCTGCAGCTGAAGGTTATGCTATATATGCTTCGCCACAGTGAAGAAAACCTTACAAATGATGATATTGCCTCAGCTCTCGGCTATGATAAGACCGATGTTGAGGATGCAATGATATTCTGGAATGAAAGAGGTCTTCTCACCAAAGGCGAGGAAAAAGCAGAGCCCGTGCTTCATATTGAGAGCGTTGCCGAAGTGAAAATAGAACCTGCAGAAGTGCCGGAAAAGCAATTGCGCAAGGTCAGCGATATTCCCCTTTCAAGACCCAGCCACGAGCAGATTGCCGTCAGACTTCAGGAATGCAAAGAGTTTGCAGACCTTTTTGCAGAGGCGCAAAAAACTCTCGGCAAAACCATAGGCTATGACGGTCAGTCGGTGCTTATTATGATGCACGACAGCTACGGTCTTCCCTTTGAGGTTATACTCATGGCGGTAGAATATGCTGTTTCGCAGAAGAAAACAGGCTTTTCATCTATAGCAAAAGTGGGCAAAAGCTGGAGTGAGCTCGGCATAGACACACTCGAAGGCGCTATGGAATATATCGAAGAGCACAGCATTGTCAACGAAACATGGAATAAGCTTCGCTCCCTTACAGATATAACTAACAGAGTACCCACAGAAAAGCAGCGAAAACTGCTCACCTGCTGGATAAAGCAATACGGCTATGATGCAGAAATCATCTATTACGCCTATGAGGAAACTATAAACGCAACAGGTAAAATGAGCCTTCCTTATATGGATAAGATAATTAAAAACTGGTATGAAAAGGGTGTAAAAACACCTATGGATATTCAGAAAGAAAAGGCCCGTTGGGCAGAGGAAAGAGAAAACAAAAAAGCTCAGAAAAAACCTCAGAGCAAAAATACACCCACGCTTTTAAAGGATGAGCCATCCTATGATATGGATGCATTCACAAAAAAGGCAATAGGACTTAAATATGTTAAGCCAAACTCAAACTAAGAAGGTGAAAATATGTCATATAAAAGAAGTGTATATATAAAAGCCAAAGAGATAATGAGTCAGCGAAAGGCAAAGGCTGAAAAAGATGCCGAGCTCAGGCACACAGCTGCCGTTGCAGCCTGCCCTGAAATCCTCACGGTGGAAAGGGAAATGGCTTCTCACGGTGCCGATGTTGTCAAGGCTGTTGGCATGGGCGCAAATCTCGATGAATACATTCTCTCCCTTGCAAAAGCAAACCTTAAAGCTCAGGCTAAAAGAAAGGAGCTTCTTAAAGAGGCAGGCTTCCCCGAAGATTATCTCGAACCTAAATATGAGTGTGCAATCTGCAAGGACACAGGCTTCAATAAGGAGTTTTACTGTCAGTGCTACCGCAAGCTTATAAGAGATGTTGCAAGAGAAGAAATGGGTGCAAAATCACCTCTTAAAACCTGCACATTTCAGAGCTTTCGTCTTGACAGGTACCCTGACGTTACAGACAGCGTTATTGGCATCAATCAGCGTGAGCATATGAAAAACACCTACGAATACCTTAAAGACTATGCCGAAAATTTCACTCCCGACTCTCAGGGACTTTTCATGTACGGCAAAACGGGTCTTGGCAAAACACACCTCTCACTTGCTATTGCAAACGTGGTTATTGACAAGGGCTATGATGTTTATTACGGCAGCGTACAGTCAATAATGGATAAGCTTGAAGCAGAGCATTTCGGCAGACTTCCAAGAGAAGACAGCATCAAAGAGGATATTCTCACCTGCGACCTGCTTATCATTGACGACCTCGGCACAGAGTTTTCCACTCAGTTTACAAATGCCGAGCTCTATAACATACTCAACAGCAGAATTCTTTCTTCCCTGCCCACAATAATCAGCACAAACCTTGAGGTCAAGGATATTGACGAAAGATACGGGCAGCGTGTGGCATCACGAATTATCGGCAGCAGCATGGCAATCTATTTCTGCGGCAAAGACATAAGACAACTTATGAATTAAACTTATGAAGTACAGCTCGGTTCCGTTGGCACTGAGCTGTAAAAATTTTATAAAACCACTTGATTATAAAGCCGCTTTTGAGTATAATAATATTCACATCTGCTGGAATAGCTCAGTTGGTAGAGCAGCGCATTCGTAATGCGCAGGTCGCGTGTTCGAGTCACGTTTCCAGCTCCACGAAAAAAGTCTCTTTTGTCTATCGACAAAAGGGACTTTTTTTGGACTAAGTGTTCCTTGCGGCACGATAAGCACACCTTCGGTGCGTGAAGTGATGCTGTGCATCGTGAAGTGACTGCAGGCGTGAGTGGCACACTTAACTTAACTTTGTTCCGTAGGAACAATGCTTCACTGTGCCGTAAGGCATAACTTCACTTGGGCAAAGCCCAAACTTCACCCACTTCACGGACTCTCTTTTTCTCTTAAAACAAACTATTGTAAACCAAGAAAAACTGTGGTATAATAACAGTGATTATAAATTTAGGAGGTGTAAAGTTTGTCGTCAAAAGCTAAGGTCGGTGCTTACACCGATAAATTTATGAAATATCGCCACCTTTTGCGTGAGCTTGTTATAAAAAAGATTAAACTTCAATACAGAAACTCTGTTTTAGGTGTTTTCTGGACCTTTTTACAGCCTCTGCTTACAATGATAGTTCTCACTATCGTTTTCAGCAATCTTTTCGGCAGAGACTCAAAAGAGGTTGTCAATTATCCCGTTTATTTGCTTGCAGGTCGTCTGCTCTATGAATTTTTCACCCAGAGCACTAAAAAAGCAATGAAATCCATAAGGGGCAGTGCGTCAATTATCAAAAAGGTTTATGTACCGAAATACATTTACCCCTTATCAGTGGTTCTTTCCACCTTTGTCACATTCCTTATTTCCCTTTCTGTGCTTGTTCTGGTTATAATCTTCTTTAACCTTACGGGCAGAGATCCTATTCCCATAACACCTCATGTGCTCTTTGCCGTGGTACCTATAATAATTTTATTTGTTATGTGCCTTGGCATAGGCATGTTCCTTGCCACCCTCGATGTTTTCTTTAAGGATATAGAAAATCTCTACGATGTTTTCACAATGCTGCTTTTCTATGTCACACCCATTGTTTACACCATAGATAAGCTTGGCTTCAAAGACGGCTCCTGGCAGGCAATGATACTGCGCCTTAATCCTCTTTGCGGAATAATAGATATGTTCCGTGCAGCAGTTCTTCACAGTGGGGACTTTGCCAATTATTTTGACCCCTTCTCACTTATTTACTGCAGTGTTTTCGCTGTGGCTATCCTTCTTGTGGGCACAGGTCTGTTCTATAAGCTTCAGGATAAATTCATTCTTCACATTTAAGAAAGGCAGGCTGATATTTTGAAAGAGTATGCAATTGAAGTAAATCATGTCAGCATGCTTTTCCGTCTCAACCGTGAGCGTGTTGACAGTGCAAAGGAATATTTCATAAGGCTCCTTACAAGAAAGCTCCACTATACAGAGTTCTGGGCACTCAAGGATGTTTCCTTTAAAGTTGAAAAAGGCGACCGTGTGGGCGTTATGGGCTTTAACGGCGCAGGCAAAAGCACCCTTCTCAAAACAATTGCAGGGGTACTCAAGCCCACAATGGGCAACTGCAAGGTTGTTGGCACCGTTGCACCTATGCTTGAGCTCGGTGCAGGCTTTGATCCGAACTATTCCGGCAAAGAAAACATCTATCTTTATGGCACCACAATGGGCTTTTCAAGAAAATTCATCGATGAAAAATATGATGAAATTGTTGCTTTTTCAGAGCTTGAAGAATTTATCAACGCCCCTCTTAAGAGCTATTCCTCAGGCATGAAATCAAGACTCGGCTTTGCCATTGCAACAGCAGTTAAGCCTGACGTGCTCATTCTCGATGAGGTACTCAGCGTCGGTGACGCCGCTTTCAAAGAAAAAAGTGAGCAGCGAATTCTCGACATGATGGACGATGGCGTTACAGTGCTCTTTGTTTCACACAGCACCGACAGAGTAAAAAAGCTCTGCAATAAGGCAATTATCCTTACAAAAGGTCAGGTTGTGGCACACGGCGAAGTAAATCAGATTTGTGATATGTATACCGAAATGGTCAACAGTAAATAAAAACCCCGTCAGGGGTTTTTATAATTAGGAATTAGCAATGAGCAATTGCTAATAAAAAAAGCTCCCTACGGAGCTTTTTTATTCTTCTGTGCCGTGGAGTTCGCCGCAAAGAGCACATTCCTTATCAAGAGCGCCCATGATATTGCCAACAAGGTTGTGAATTGCTGCGATGATTTCCTTAACTGTTGCGAATAAGTTATTTACATCAGCTGCAAACTTATCGATGTCAAAATTTTCCATTGTTTTATACCTCCTGAATTATAATTTCTACCCTCATTATAATTATTTTTCCTACCTTGTCAAGCAAATTCAGGATAAACTGCAAATTAAAGGTAATTTTTCAGGTCTTTTCCCAGTTTCTCTTCTTCGCCTATAAGCCTTTTTGCCAGGCGTTTTGCTCTGTCATCTGCGGCAGAGTACTCATTCAGATATTCACTCAGCTGCTTCACTCCCATCGAGCAGCCGTCAAACATAAGATTTGCTATAGTCTTATCATTTGGCTTTTCCATCATCTTGAAATTAATCTTCATCCATGACATCGCCCTTGCCATAGGGTTAGGCTCCTTACCGCTTTCCCCGGCTTCATCTAAAATTGCGTGCAGCTCGTCACCGATGCTCTGATGCTCACTGAGGCTGTCCTGCAAAAGCTGCATCAGCTCTTGGGAGTCCACATTATCCAGCACCTCTTTAATTGAGTTCACGGCTGTCTTTGTGCCTGCATCACATTCTTTGAGTAATTCCACAGTGTCTTTATTCATGCTGATTTCTCCTTTTTGTGCTAATGCTTTAAGTTTTGGCATAAAAGCACTGTCATATTCCGAAAAAGTTACAATTCTTAAGATTTTCTTTCTTTGCTTGACAAATGTACTCTGCCGTGGTATATTAACTGTGATAGCAGTGATAGCACAGTTGTCACAGCTTCGTTTGCGCAAATAAGTCTTTAAAGGAGTACACCTATGATAGCTATCGATTTACATTCACGAGTGCCTGTCTATGAGCAGATTAAAGAGCAGATTATCTGGCTTATAAATACGGGGGTATACACTCCCGACACCAAGCTGCCCTCAATCCGCACACTGGCAAGCGAGCTCAGACTCAATGTCAACACGGTCAAAAGAGCCTTCTCTGAGCTTGAAGCAAAAGGAATAGTTTACTCAGTGCAGGGCAAGGGAGTTTTTGTCAGCCCCTTTTATAACGGGAATGACGCTCTGAAAAAAGAAGCCCTCGATACACTTGCAGTTTTTCTTCGCTCGGCAAGAGCCAAAGGCGTTACAAAAAAAGAAGTCTCAGACCTAGTTGATGAAACTTACAGTTTTAAGGTGATGATGACAAATGATTGAGGTAAAAAATCTTACCAAAAAATTCGGCAGCTTTACAGCTGTTGAGAATATATCCTTTTCAGTTGAGGACTCTTCTGTTTACGGTCTTATCGGCTATAACGGCGCAGGCAAGACCACTCTTCTCAAATGTGCCGCAGGAATTTACCGCACCAACACAGGCAAGGTGCTTTTAGACGGTGAAAATTCCTATGACAACGGCGAAATAAGACAGGGGCTTTTCTATATTCCCGATGATATGCATTTCTTTACTAACGCCACAGTTGAGGCTATGGCAAGGTTCTATAAGGGCATGTATAAAAACTTTGATATGGCTTTGTTTGAAAAACTTCTCAAGGTTTTTTCTCTCCACAAAGATGCAAAGCTCAGGGGCTTTTCAAAAGGCATGAAGCGTCAGGCAGAGATAATTTTTGGCTTGGCATCCAGACCGAAATTTATGCTTCTTGATGAAGTTTTTGACGGTCTCGACCCACAGAAAAAAGAGATATGCAAAAACCTTTTTCTTGAGTATATCGCTGACAGCGAATGCAGCGTTATAATTTCAAGTCACTCTCTTGGGGACCTTGCCAATTTATGTGACCATGTTGGTCTTATCAACGGCAAAAAGCTGACTATAAACTGCTGCGTTGACGATATTGCAGTTATGAATAAAAAGTTTCGGGTGCTCTTTTCTCAAAATATACCTAAGGAAAAATTAGAAGTATTGCCCGTTAAAAATTTACATGTGCAGGGTCCTGTGGCAACCTTTCATGTTTTAGGCTCTGATAATCTGAAAAAGGTGCAGACTGCCATGCATGTTTTGCCTGTCAGTGAAATTACACCTGCTCCTCTCACTCTCGAAGAGGTATTCTTAAGTGAAATGGAGGATGAAAGCAATGACTTACAGCAAATCTTCAGCTGATTATTCTGCACGCTACGACCTAAAAAGGTGTCTGAAATCTCAGTGGATTTTCCCCTTTGTCGCAGCACTTGTTGCCTCCTTCATTATAATAACGGGACTTCAGAACTACTTTTGGTTAAAGGAAACCTATCCCGACAGAGCTTCGGAATATATCCATATCCTTATGCCCTCGGCAAAGCGTGTTATTGTTATTATGATGGGCTATATTCTTATGGGTGCTCTCACGGCAGTGCAGGGTTTCAGCTTTCTGACAAGCGTCAAGCAGTGCAATGTTTATCTGTCTATGGGCATCACAAGAAAACAGCTCTCAAAAAACAGAATTACATCCACTCTCATTTATCTTGCAGTTTTTTCAGCTGTACCCGTAGCTGCTTCCTTAATACTCAACGCTGTAAAGCTCGACATAAGCGGTGAGCTGATTTCTGCAGCTATATATTATTTCCTTGCTCTTTTTACCGCTGCTGTTTTAGGCTTCGGCATCGGCTCGGTTTTCACCGTCAGTGTAGGCAATATATTTGAAAGCCTTGTTTTCTCCTTTACGGCATGCTTTATGCCCATGATTTTAACAACCTGCATCGAAACAATATTTACTTATCTTGTCAACGGAGCAGTTTTTGTTAACGCTAATTTAGGAATGAACGGTGGCTTCACAGATTTCTGCTCAACTCTCAGCGATAAGCTTTTACTTTTTGATCCCATGAAATATCTTGAAGCCGTTGAGGGCATCGGCACAAAATATGCCTCAGGAACAGCAGAGCGAGCCTTATCGGCAAGCGATTGGTTCCCGACAATAGCCTTTCTTATAATAGGCGTGCTTCTTGTTGCCCTCACCCCGAAACTTTTCAAAAAGAGACAAGCAGAAAATGCCGGAATGTTCGGTATGAATAAAGGTGCCGTGTGTTTTGCTGTCACCATAATTGCTCTTGCCGTCTTTGCTTTTTCAGGTTCAATGATGTTCTATTGGGAAAAGACGGTAGTCTATGCTCTTTGTGTTATAGCTCCCTGCCTTGCTGCTCTTATTTTCATAGCAATCATTTACCGCAACAAAAAAGATATAATAAAAAATCTTAAAATTGTGGGTGCGGTGGCTCTTGCCGATATTTTACTTCATGGTATTTGTTTTACGGGAGTATTAGGTATTTATACCCATGTACCCGATATAGAGGATATAGAATATGCCTATGTATCCCCTGCGGCAAGTGACTTTATCACTACCTTTTCAAATTCCGGCAGAACAGAAGAATTCATCAGCGAGGTTTACGGCAAGTTTGATAGCGAAGAAGACCTTAAAGCTGTTCTTGCCATCCATGAAAAAGCAATACACAACCTTGGAAAAGGCGAACATAACAGCATTGGCATTGTTTATAAAATGAAAAACGGCAGTGAAATTATCCGCTATTACAGAGATGTTTCCGACGAGGCAGCAAGGGAGTCTCTTAAGGTTATTGAAACCACGTGGTACAGAGACCTTGTAACAGATCTGCTTACAAATGACGACTTCGATGCAGTGAAGGCAGAAGAGGAACTCAGCAACAGACGCTATGAATTATCGGCTGACAGATCCTTCAAGAATGCTGAATATGAGCTGAAATGGAATATTGTCAGCCTTTATACTCAATACAGTGGTGAAATAGCCATAACCAACCCGACTCTCAGTTACGGCTTACCCTTAAGCGAGATAATGACCAAAGCACAGCAAAAACAGCTGAGACAAGCTTTGGCTGAGGATATCACATCAATGACGGCCGAGGATATGTTCTTCAATACTTCAAAGCCTTTATACTATCTCAACTTCTATCTTGATGAGTCATGGTTCCCCGAAAGCAAATTTAACCTGATTTATCTCGGCAGAGAAATTGTTCCCGTTTATGAAAGCATGACAAACACTGTAAATTATCTTAAGAGCTTCAATCTGAATTTAAAGCAGGTTACACCGCAGGATGTTGACTCTGTGCAGGTGCTGCCTCTTGAAGACAGATTTGCCATTAATGCAAGAATAGGTGACAGCGTTCACTATCGCCTTGATATGATTGTCAGAGGCAGCTACAAATCCGCAGAATATGAAACAGGCATGACAGTTTACGGTGACGGCTTTGAATACTGTGATAATATTACTGACAATACAGTTATAGAGAAATATCTGTCAGCCCAAAGAGCCCTTGCCTGCTTTATAGGTGATAAGGGAGCCTTTGTCAAGTTTAATTTAAAAGACGGCACAACCTTTGTGGGTTATTTAGCCGAAAATTCACTACAATAAATATTATGGGACCTTGCCATTTCGGCAGAGTCCCGTATTTTTTATTAAAAATTATATATTCTATTGTTTTGCTTTTTTCTTTATGATAACATAAAAGCATCAAAAGAAGAAACGAGGAAAACACTATGACAGCTATCCTTCATCAGATTATTTACAAGCTCACAAGTCTTGTGATGTCAATTGCTATGGTCTTCGGCATTAATCTTGAGCTTCTCAAGGTCGATGACAGCAATTGGAACACAAATTACACCTATGTTTTCGTGCACGGTCTTTCAGGCTGGGGCGAATATGACGACATCTATAAGCTCATGCCATACTGGGGCATGTTCGGCGGTGACCTTATGAAATATCTCAGAGACAAGGGCTTTGATGTGGCGGCGGCTTCCGTTGCTCCCGTAAACAGCGCATGGGACAGAGCCTGCGAGCTTTATGCTCAGCTGACAGGCACCAGAACAGACTACGGCAAGGCTCACAGTGAACGCTGCAACCACGAAAGATTCGGCGAAGATTTCACAGGCAGAGCACTTATTGAGTCTTTCAGTGAAGAAGACAAAATTAATATCTTAGGTCACTCCTTCGGCGGTGCAACAGTAAGACTCTTTGCTAGCATAATGGAAAAAGGCAGCGCAGAGGAAATTGCAGCCACACCCGAAAATGAGCTTTCCGACTACTTCAAGGGTGGCAAAGGCAGCTGGATTTATTCCGTAACTGCTCTTGCAGCACCGAGCAACGGCACCTCAACTTATAATGTAGGCGAAAATGAAGAAAAAGAAGAGCCTGAGGAAGTACCTGAAGAAAAAAGTGCAATTGAGGAAGCCTTCGGCAAAATCTTCAATAACCTTTTTGCAACCTTCACAGGCGGAGAAAAGGATAACAGAATCGAAAGCGACTACGCTTCATACGATATGTATATTGACAACGCTCTCGAACTGAACAAAACTATCATCACCTATAAGGATACATACTACTTTGCAATTCCCTGCTCGGCAACAGAGAAACAGGCTGACGGCACCTATGCTCCCATAGAGAGCAAAATGGAATCACTTTTCGTTTCCTCTTCAGCAGCAATGGGCGCATACACAGGTGTCACAAAAGGTGGATATGTAATTGATGAAACTTGGCTGGAAAACGACGGCCTTGTCAATACAGTTTCAGCTATGGCACCTTCAAGTGCTCCGTGGACAAATTACACTGTGGGCAATGTCAACCCCGGTGTGTGGAATGTTATGCCCACCTATGACGGCGACCATATGTCACTTCAGGGCGGCATGACAAAGATGAATGATGTCAAGGATCTTTATGTGGAACATCTGAGTATGATTAACAGTCTTTAATAAGCATAGGGAGTTGTCTTCGACAACTCCCTATATCATATTTCAGCTTGCTGAAATATATCATACTGCCCGTGGCAGTATATCATATCGCCTTTTGGCGATATATCATTATTTGTTTCAGTCCTTATCATTCTATATTAAAAAGGAGCAGACTCCGGAAATCTGCTCCCTTATTTTTTCATTTGGCATTCAGCAACTGCTGTGTGTAAGCTTAAAGTTTTTTAATAATATATCGCTGATACAACATGATATACAAGCTTCTGCGAATCCTGCATTATATTGTCTCAATAAACTTTCTGAAAGCAGCCATACCCTTTTCATCACGCTTATAAACACCTGCATGCTCAAGACACTTAAGGAATACCTTACCTGCCTCTGCCTTGACAATAGCGTCTGCATTTTCATTTGTGAATGTGTAGTTATCTTTGAAAGAAGCTACCCATTCAGCGTGCTTTTCAGTTGCCTCGTCAGCCATAAGATCTTTTCCTGAAACAAGGCAGTCACAAACCATTTTCAGCTCTTTCTTAAGTCTTGAGGGAAGTACGGCAAGACCCATAACCTCAATAAGACCGATGTTTTCTTTCTTTATGTTGTGCAGCTCTTTGTGGGGGTGATAAAGTCCGTCGGGATGCTCCTCGGTTTTGATGTTGTTTCTGAGCACCAGATCAAGCTCATACTTATCCCCACGCTTTCTTGCAATGGGTGTTATGGTGTTGTGGGGGGTACCCTTAGTCTCAGCAAAGATAAAGGCATCTTCATCAGTGTAAGCTCTCCACTTTGTGAGAATGACATCGCCTAATTCAACAAGTCTGTCTGTGCTTTCGCCGCTGAGTCTTATAACAGACATAGGCCACTTGACTATACCAACGCTCACATCCTCAAAGCCGTCAATGCTGAAATATTCTTCACACTCAGCCTTTGCCATGGCGAATTCATAGTTACCGCCCTGGAAGTGTTCGTGTGCAAGAATTGAGCCGCCTACAACAGGCAAATCAGCATTTGAGCCCACAAAATAGTGAGGGAAGATCTTGACAAAGTCAAAGAGCTTTTTGAAAGCGCCCTTATTAATAACCATAGGTGTGTGCTCTGAGTTAAAAACAATACAATGCTCGTTATAATATACATAGGGAGAATACTGGAAGCCCCACTTTTTGCCGTCAATTTCAATGGGAATAATTCTGTGATTCTGTCTTGCAGGGTGATTTCCTCTGCCTGCATAGCCTTCATTTTCAATGCAGAGCATACATTTGGGGTATGAACTCTGAGGCGCATTTTTTGCAGCCTCAATCGCCTTGGGGTCTTTTTCTGGCTTTGACAGGTTCACGGTTATATCAATCACACCGTATTCTGTGTCAGTTGTCCACTTCAGATCCTTTGCTATGCGGTATCTTCTTATGTAATCTGTGTCTCTGCTGAGCTTATAGTAATATTCGGTTGCAGCCTCAGGTGAGGTCTTATAAATTGAATAGAACTTATTTATTACTTCACTTGGTCTTGGCACCAGTGCACTCATAAGCTTTGTATCGAACAAGTCTCGGTCTGTGATGTTATCGTCAATGAAGCCTTTTTCCACTGCGAAATTGAGAAGCTCTGCAAGAGTGTCTTCAAGGCTGTCACACTTACACTCATTTTCACTTTCGATATATTCGTCAAGCTTCAATATTTCCAATATGCGGTTTCTTGCATAGATTTCATCAGCTCTTGAAATAAGCTCTGTATCAATGCCGTAGTTAATGAGTTTTTTTACGCTTTCGCTTATCATATGTTTTCTCTCCTTTTGAATAATTTCAGTTCATCTATAATAATACAACAAATACCCGATGAAAATCAAGGATTACAGCAATCTTTTTGCCTTTTGTGGGGAAGTTCCTGCAGGAAACGGCAGGCGGCTCCACTGCCGAATTTCATTCGGCACAGCGGTGCACCGCTGAAAATCGCTTTGCGCTTTTGCGGAGCCGCCCCCCACAGTTACAGTTCCCACAAAAAATGAAACCCCGCCGAAGCGAGGTTTCAGAATGTTTAATCTTAGTATGTAATTGTGTAGTCGTGCTCGAAGGTCATACCAACTTCTGCGTTGAGAGTAACCATAACCTTAGCTTCAACTCTGAGAAGGATGGGAAGTGTGTAGTTTGACCATGTTGTGTGGCCTGTAGCCTTGTCAATCTTACACTTGATTACGCAATCATAATATTCAGCTGAGAAGCTCTGAACAACGAAGCCTGCTGCATCCATAACATCTTCTGTCTTGATTGTTGAGAATGCTGCTGCAGCGCCTGTGCCTGCTGCGGGGTCAGTTGTTGTGTTGAGCTTGATCATGATTTCGTATTCACTGCCGTTATCTGTGCAGGTTGCTTCTGCAACATCAGCTTCTGTGAGCTTACTTGACCATGTTTCACCTGCTGCAGGATATGAAGCAATAATATCAGCGTTGCTTGCATATTCAACGGGAGTTTCATTCTTCTTAAGGAAGGTTGAGATAAGGTTTGAACCAATTGACTGAAGAGCTGAGGGAACTACGAGCTTTTCTTCGTTGTGACGGAGGTCTTCATAGTTTCTTACAACCTTAGTTGCATCTGTCTTAACCTTGTTTGCGCTTTCATTGAAGTAAGCAATGATTTCAGCCTTTGTCTGAGGTGCACCGTTTGAGGGAGCTGCTGTTGTGGTTGTGTCACCTGAAGGTGCAGCAGTTGTTGTGGTGTCATCACCTGAGGGAGCTGCTGTGGGAGCTGTTGTGGTAGGAGCAGTTGTCGGTGCTGTTGTTGTGGGAGCTGTTGTAGTTGTTGCATCAACATCAGCTGTTTCTGTCTTAACATTCATAAGTGAACCGAGAATGTTACCGCTTGAGAACAGGAAGATGATAACGAGGGCAATTGCAAGACCCTTCATAACATCATCTTTTAAGAAGCTCCATGAGCTATTTGAATTGTTTTCCATGACTTGATTTCCTTTCCTTTTTGCATTCAAATATCAGAACGCATAATTTTTTATCATTATAGTACATTTTTTCACGTTCTTCAAGAGCTAAAATATAAATAATTCAGTTTTTTTCTGATTTTTTTAAGTTTTTTTAAAATTAGTCCGCCTTTTAAGGATAAAATTTTTACTGTTTTAATTATTAAGAAAGATTTTTGCCTAATATATGGTAAAAGGCTTTTCGTTGTGATATAATAATTTATTATGTGCTTTTTTAATAAGCCTTTCTGAAAGGATATTATAAATGAAAAAACTCAACAGAATAAAGCCCTTGTCAAAAGGACATGAAATAACATGGTGGGTCTGCCGTGCACTTCTTTTCATCTGGGGTGTGTGGGGCATGCTTCACGGCTATACTTCAGAATTCGTGCAGGCAACCTTTGCAATTATCTTCACCCATCTCTGGGATATGTTTCAGCTGTTCGGCGGCAGGAGCTTCATAACAAAAATGCCTGCCTATATGCAGACAATGCTTAATGTGTTCATCTGCTTCGGCTGCGTTGTGGGCACAACTCTCAACACACGCACCGATTTCACCGGCATTGATATTCCCGAGCACATTTTCGCAGGCTATCTTGCCTGCACGGGAGCCTATGTGCTTTCAGAGATAATGCAGGGTGAAAAAGAGCCTATAAAAATTTCGGTTCAGGCACTTTTTTCTCTGGGCTTTGCAGTTTCAATACTTGTGGGCTGGGAATACTATGAATTCACCATGGACAGACTTTACGGCTTTACAATGCAGCACGGTCAGTTTCCCTACAGCCACGGCCTTACCGACACAATGGCAGACCTTATGCTCGGTACCGGCGGCGCCCTTGCAGCAATGTTCATTGAAGCATTCAGGCGGGTCGGCATCATCGGCGGCAAAGACAGACACGAAAAAAGAGCAAAATATCTTGCTCAGCGTGCAGAAGTCAAAAAAGAAAAAATGCGTTTAAAGGCTCTTGAGGAGCAGTCAGGAGAGATAAGATGAAACTTTCCGAAATATTAAAAGACCTTACCTACACAGCGGAAAACTTCACCGACTGTGAAATAAAAGATATAGCTTACGATTCAAGAAAGAGTGGCGAGGGCATACTTTTTGTGTGCCTTGTGGGTGCTTTTACCGACGGTCACATCTATGCTATGAGTGCCTACGAAAAGGGCAGCAGAGTCTTCCTTTGTCAAAAAAAGCCTGACCTGCCCGATGATGCAATTATTATCATAACAGAAAACACCCGAAGCGCCCTTGCAAAAATCAGCTGCAATTTCTTCCGAAATCCCTCAGAAGAAATCTGCGTTATCGGCATAACGGGCACAAAGGGCAAAACAACCACAGCTCATCTTGTTAAATTCGTTCTTGAAGCAGGCGGCATAAAAACAGGCATAATCGGCACAGTCGGTGCTTTTTACGGCAACACGGAGTTACCCACTGTCAACACCACTCCCGAAAGCTATGAGCTTCAAAAAATGCTGCGTCAGATGGCAGACGGCGGCTGCAAGGCTGTTGCTATGGAGGTCTCATCCTTGGGTCTCAAGCATCACCGTGTTGAGGGTACCCGTTTTAGCTATGGCGTATTTATCAACCTTTATCCCGACCATATCGGCACAAACGAGCACGATTCATTTGAGGAATACGCTTACTGGAAAACTCAGCTTTTCCCCATGTGTGACAAAGCAATTGTAAATATAGACGACCCCTTTGGCGAAACAGTGCTCAGCCACTGCAAGGGTCAGGTTATTACCTACGGCTATGATAATAATGGGGACTATGTTCTGGAAAACGCCTGCAAGCTTAAAGACGGCAATTTGCTGTCAGTAGCCTTTGATATGAAATCAAAGGGTCAGGATAAATCCTTCAATGTTGCTCTTCCCGGCGAATTCAATGCTCACAACGCTCTCATTGCAGTGGCTCTCGGTGAGGAGTTCGGTGTTAGTGATGAGCACATTGCCAAAGGCCTCAGAGATGTTTTTGTCAGAGGCAGGGGCGAGCCGGTACATGAAAGCAAGGATGTAACAATTATCATAGACTATGCCCATAATGGCATAAGCCTTAAAAGCATAATAGACACAGCAAGAGAATATGACCACAATAAGATAATCACTCTTTTCGGCAGTGTGGGCGGCAGAACCGAATGCAGACGTGAGGAACTTGGCACCGTTTCGGGCAATATGAGTGATTTCACCGTTATCACAAGTGATGACCCGGACTATGAGGACCCCCGAAGAATCTGCGAGGAAATCGCATCCTATTGTGAAAAAGCAGGCGGTGAATATGTTATTATTCCCGACAGAGGCGAAGCCATAAACTACGCCGTCAAAAAGGCAGAAAAGGGCGACATACTCATCCTTGCAGGCAAAGGTCACGAGCAATATATGAAGATTAATGGCGAAAAGGTACCCTTCAGCGAAAAAGCAGAGGTACTCAGAGCCTTGAATGAAAAGAAAGAAGGTATATAAATGTATACATTCAGAGTTGAAACCGACTTAAAGGCATATGACAAATTTATAGAGGAAAACGGTGGACAGTATATCCAGTGCAGTGCTTGGCAGAATGTAAAAACCACATGGAAGTGCACCTACTACTGCGGCTTTGAGGGCGAAAAAAGAGTTCTTGCCGTGCTGGTTATGGAGCGCTCACTCCCCGTTGCAGGCAAAATATGGTACGCCTCAGGCGGTGCAGTCTGCGATTATAATAACAGAGAGCTTATCAAGGAGTTCACTGCTTTTATGAAAGATGAAATGAAAAAGGGCGGTGCTACCTGCTTTATTATGGACCCACCCATTTCACTTCGCATAAACGGTGAAGATAAGGATGAAGGTCACAGAATGCATAAGATTCTCACAGATCTTGGCTATGAACTGAATCCCTCAATTGAAAATTACACCTATAAGCAGCCCGTTCAGCTTTTCATTCCTCTTTATGAGGGTGACAATCAGCTCACTGCCGATAAAATTCTCAAGAAGTGCGATAAAGGTGTCAGATACAGCATTCGTATAGGTGAACAGCGTGGTCTTGTGGCTGAAAGCTATACATATGAAGACGTAGAGAAAAATCCTCAGATTATGGAGGATTTCATGGCAGTTATGCGTGATACCAGTGAAAGAGACAGCTTCGTTGAAAGAAACGGTGATTACTGCACAAAGCTTCTTCGTGAATTCATGGGTCACAGTGATTTAAAGCTGGTTTACTACGATAAGGATATTGACATGAAGCTTCAGGCAGAGCGCCTTGAAAAGAAAGAGAAGGCACTGAGCGAGCTTGAGGGTGCTCACGAAAAGAAGGCAAGACAGCTTCGTGAAATTATCGACAGCGCAGACAAGCAGACCGAGCACTACGAAAAAAGAATGGCAGAGGCTGAGGAGTTCACAAAAGACAGACGCATCTGTGTTGCAGGCGGCCTTTCAATTTATTATGCAGGCATGGGCTCCTGTCTTTTCGGCGGCACAAGAAATGTTATAAGAAATAATACCCGTTCAAGCCATTACCTTAACTATCTCAGACTTTGTGAAAGCATAAAGCGTGGCTGCAAAATCCACGACCTTGGCTATGTTATTGTCAAAACTCCCGTTCTTCAGGGCGACGGCACCTTAGGCGAGCTTGTGCCTCAGGATAACTTCAAGGGAATTTACGATTTCAAAAAGAGCTTCTCTGCAGACTATCACGAGTTCATCGGCGAATATATCCTTGTCGGCAACTCTCTTAAATATTACTCCTACGCAAAGCTTATGCCTACAGCAAAAAAGGCAAAGATAAAGGCAATTAAGCTGCTGAGAAGATAAATATAAAAGGGGCTGTAAAAAAACAAAAAGCTCCGCAAAGCCTTTAAAACAGGCAAGTTGATATGACAAAATCCATTGTAAAAGCTGATTTTTGAAGCTTTTACAATGGATTTGTGCTTTTCAGATGTATTTGCAGCAAGTTTTA
>JAFTLT010000034.1 GCA_017452785.1 Clostridia bacterium
AGAGGATATTTACGGTTTAAAGATTGACAAGCTCGATGACGAGGTTTGTATCCGTCTTGATAAAAACAGAGGAACATCTTACATTTCTTTGCTTGAGCGTTTTACCGCTTGGCAGAAAGAAGCGGAGAAGTATCGCAACGGTGAAATCAGCAAAGAGGAATATGATCGTTGGCGTTATACATATCCCGAAGTAGAGGTACAGCGCACAAGGGATGCTCTTGATGTTTTAAAAGAACGTAAAAAGGACGGTGAAATGTAATGATTATTTTTCGTGATCGTCTTTTTAACGTTGTATGTAATATTAGAACACCAAAAACAGGCGGTAAGATTTCTGTTGGCACTGGCAGTTTCATCATTAAGGGTAATAAGGTGTATCTACTTACAGCTGATCATGTAGCAAAAACAGTTGATGATAATACGGTTTTGGCTTTTGGAAAACATCAGTCAAACTGCGTTGTTCTACCATTAAAAGACCTATCAAATGGAAATGCATGGAAAATCCACCCTATAGCAGATATGGCCGTTATCGAATTAAATATTTTAAACCATCTTGCACTTTTCCAAGATAGGTGCTTCCCATATGATCACATTAACGATACAGATGTTCCGGCATCAAGAGATGATGAACTCACAGTAATAGGGTTCCCTCACGGTTTAGGTGTTCAAGGCAAGTTTAGTCCGTTAACATTCCGTTCTTACGCTTCTTCTGCCTTTTTAACTCTCAATAGAGCCGATACTCAAACGCCTTCTGATTTCTTTTGTTTGGAAAACCCTAGTGTTGGTGGATATAGCGGCGGTCCTGTTTTTGATATGGGATACGAAAAAATGGGGTGTGCAACTGCCACAAAAGAGAAAACTGTATTGCACGGAATCGTCCATGGTACAATGAGTGATGAAACGGGAGGAAAGATTGCTCTTATCACTCCAATGTCGTACATAAAAGATTTAATATAATTAATGGGGAATAAACATTGGAAGAATTAATCAAAAAAATTGTATCAATGGCAGTCCAAGATCTGCGTCAGCATAACCAAGGTGCGATTGTTGAGGTTATAAAGAAATCTGAATTCTCGCTTGAGTGGCTCGACCACGATAATTGGAATGGTGGTATAGACACATACAAGCTGGTGTTTTATTTGAAGTATTCAGATTACACAAAAATCATCGATCTGAAAAAGCTTTACGAGGACGCCATAATGAACTCAATAGATTCTTTTTACAAGGACGAAAGAAACATTATTGCCTGCGTAGAGATTGCCGCAAAGATTGATCAGTTCGTAGATTGGGCAGCCATAGCACCTAAAGAGAATAAAGACTCAGTCATTGCTTTGATTAATGCTGAAAAAGACACTTTAATCAAAGCTGGGACGGGTGTGCTTCAAATTAGGGATGTAAAGGTTAACAACGAATATAAAGCGAAGCACGCTTATTTGGTTTCTTTATTAAAACAGTTAGGCTTGGAACCTGTCCACGCTTATAACGATCTATGGGATTGGTATAACGACTATAATTTACGAGAACTAAAAACATACCAAAGCCGCCGTGTATTTATCAAAGACATTTTTGAGCCTCTGCTAAATACCATTCAGAACTCCGAAGAATCTGCACTTCAACTAATCAGTTATGAACCTACCGGATGGGAAAAAGTTGACGACGGGATTGCTCGACTGAAAGAAGTACTAACTGAAGCAAACGAAACAGCAGATTTTCAATCCGTGGGAATGTATGGTAGAGAGTTGTTGATTACCTTGGCGCAAACAGTTTTTGATAAAGAAAAGCATCCATCACCAGACGGAACAGATATTGGTAAAGCGGACTCAAAACGAATGCTTGAAGCTTATATTCATTACTGTCTTCACAAACGTAGTAAGGAACGAGAAATTAAGTTCGCAAAATCATCTATTGATTTTTCAAACGAACTAACCCATAACAGAACCGCTACACAAATGGATGCCGAACTATGCTATAACGCTGTTCTATCGACCGTGCATATTATCAAGGTGCTTAACAAATTTAATGACTAACAAAAAAGAGCTAACAGACTTTGTAACAAAAATCTGTTAGCTCTTTATTTATGAATAATCTGAAATTGTTGTCAAAACGTTGTCACGAGGCTTTTTGAAACCTCGAAAACCCAGTGTTTATGCGGGTTTTCAGCGTTTTTGGTATTATTCCCACTCTATCGTTCCTGTGGGCTTGGGAGTGATGTCGTAGAGCACTCTGTTGATGCCCTCAACTTCCCTTGTGATGCGGTTTGTGATGTGGTGCAGCACTGCATAGGGAATCTCTTCAATTGTTGCTGTCATTGCATCCTTTGTGTTGACAGCTCTGATAATTGCAGGCCAACCCTCATATCTTTTCTCGTTTCTCTGGCCAACGCTTTTCATGTCGGGAATTGCAATAAAGTACTGCCATACCTTTTCAGCAAGGCCGTTTTTGTCGAATTCTTCTCTGAGGATTGCATCAGCTTCACGAAGTGCATGTAGTCTGTCTCTCGTTATAGCACCAAGACATCTTACACCGAGACCGGGACCGGGGAAGGGCTGACGATAAACCATGTTGTGGGGAAGGCCCAGTGCCTCGCCAACAACTCTTACTTCGTCTTTATAGAGGAATTTAACCGGCTCAACAAGCTCCATCTTCATATCATCGGGAAGTCCGCCATCATTGTGATGAGCTTTGATGCCTTTTTTGCTTTCGATAATATCGGGATAAATTGTGCCCTGAGCAAGATAATCTATACCGTCAAGCTTGCGTGCTTCTTCTTCGAAAACTCTGATGAACTCAGCGCCGATTATCTTACGCTTTTTTTCAGGGTCGCTGACATCCACAAGTTTATCAAGGAAACGGTCAGTTGCGTCAACATAAATAAGGTTTGCATCAAGTCCGTCTTTGAAAACTTCAATTACGTTTTCACTTTCATTTTTGCGCATAAGGCCGTGATTAACGTGTACGCAAACAAGCTGCTTACCGATTGCCTTAATAAGAAGCGCTGCAACAACTGATGAGTCAACACCGCCTGAAAGTGCAAGAAGAACTTTCTTGTCGCCTACCTGTGCACGTACAGCCTCAACCTGCTCTGCAATAAAAGCGTCTGCAAGCTCTTTGGTAGTGATGCGAGCCATGCTGTCGGGTCTTACATTTGAATCCATTTTAAATTCCTCCCTTATATAATCAGAAAATATTAACTTAATAAAACCGATTAAGAAAATCAGTTGGTGTAGTTATCGAAGTAACCCTGAACAAGAACTACGGGTGTACCCTTGTCACCTGAACCGCTTGTAAGGTCACAAAGTGAACCGATAAGGTCAGTGAACTTTCTGGGTGTGGTACCCTGCGAAGCCATGTTGCCCACAAGGCTTGCATCGCCCTTTTCAGCAATACGCTTTGAGATAGCTGCCTTGAGCTCGTCACCTGTGAGGCCTGCAAAATCGTTATCTGCAAGGTACTTGAGCTTGAGCTCGTTGGGTGTACCCTCAAGACCTGCTGTGTAACCGGGTGATACACAAGGATCTGCAAGCTCCCAGATTTTGCCCTGAGGATCTTTGAATGCGCCGTCGCCATAAACCATAACTTCAATTTTCTTTCCGGTTGCTTCGATAAGATACTGCTGAGTCTTGTTTACAAACTCATTGCAATCCTTCGGAAAAAGCTTGATTGTGTCTTCAGTTGACTTGTTTGAGCCGAGAAGACCGAAATCAGGGTTGAAGCCGTTGCCGTCAATTGATTCGGTGAGAATATCGTCCATGCCGTAAACGATCTTGGCACCTGCAGCCTTGAGAAGACGCTTTGTGCGTGCTCTTGTGTGAATATCGCAAGTGAGTACGCAATCAGTATAGTCGAGAATGCTCTTAGCCTGATTTGCAAAGATAACTTCGCACTCTGCACCTGCTTCGTTTATAAGATTTGAATAGTAAGAAACATAGTCAACACCTGTGAACTCGTGCCTGTTTTCACCGAAAAGCTCACGGTACTTTGAAAGTGAAAGAACATCACTGTAAGGATTAACACCTGCTTCGTCAAGCTGATCATATGTGAGAAGGTGGTTACCAACCTCATCACTGGGATAAGAGAGCATAAGAACGATTTTCTTGCAGCCCATAGCTATACCACGAAGACAGATTGCGAAACGGTTTCTTGAAAGAATGGGGAAAAGAACACCAACAGTTTCACCGCCAAACTTAGCTTTAACGTCTTTAGCTATTGCCTCAACAGTTGCATAGTTGCCCTGACTTCTTGCTAAAATTGACTCTGTAACTGCAACAACATCTTTGTCACGAAGCGGGAAGCCTTCACACTTTGCAGCCTCAACAACACTGTCGCAAACGATTTTTGCAAGGTCGTCACCTTCACGGATAATCGGGCAGCGGATACCTCTTGAAACAGTACCAGTTTTTCTTTCCATTTGACATACCCCTTTTTTAATTAAAGTGTTATATAAAAAATACCTTATTATTTTACCACTCTATCAGCAATAAATCAAGTTTTTAGTGATTAATATTATGTATTTTAGCAAAAAAATTTTTGTGAAAAAATGACAAATGGGATTTTGAATTATAATCTCCCCCAGCCGAGGACGCATAAATATACTCCTGAAGTTCCCATTTCAGTGGTGACATCTGCAGTGATGCTTTTTTCGTGGCACTCTGCCTAAGCAAGTAGTTTTTTCTGTCAGGGAAGCTTTCTCACCTCATCCGTCACTTCGTGACACCTTCCCCTACCTTAGGGGAAGGCTATGTTTAAAATTGTAACCAGACAGTATGATTATGCTCCCTCAGTCTTTTTGCTAAAGCAAAAATCCAGCTCCCTCAAAGAGGGAGCCGCTGACGATAATTAAAGTCACTGCACTAATTCAAAGCCGTTGTCTGATGCCCACTTTTCAACTATTCTTTTTATTTGATTTTCTTCAAAATCGGCAAAAGAATGCCCCCGTCAATGCGGTCAAAAAAACTTCGTAAAAGCAAGAATTTCGCAATGCTTATTTTCTTTCATTGCTTTATAGCACCTTCACTATATTCTTGCAAAGTGGGATATTTTAAATACTTATCGATAATTTCCAAGCAAACCTTATATGAATTAATAAACGGAATAACCTTTAAAGCTCCGTTTTCCATTTTTTCTCTTACTGTATCTGTTCTATTGATAAAATCTCCTTTATCTACGTCAAACCCTCTTGCAGGGAAATCTGATTGAATCCTTTTAGAAGACTGATATATTTTAATTAACTCATCAATGCTTAAAATAAAATTGCTCATCATTGCACATCCAATGCTATATTTGTTTTGCTCACTAACATTTTATTACGCTGTTATACATTCCCAATCTGATAATTTAAAGAAATCAGAAGTATCACTGTTATAAGGCATCAAAATCTGTTTTTTAATATCATAACTTTGAATAACATTCCTAGAAAACATGCTTCTTTTGCTTCTAATGCTAAAAGGTTCATTGGAAAGAAGGATAAATTTTTGTTTTGAATAAACAGCCTCTGTACATTCTAAAATCATATAATAAATTTTATTTTTCCTGTCTACACAACATTGTTTATTGCCAAATAAAGCAGACTGAAAATTCAACTCAGTAACCATTACGCTTGTAAGTAACCTACGCATCATAAAAGATAACCAAGCAATAATCAACCAAAAAAACAAAGTGCAACCACCCACGATTGCAAAACTTTCAAAGCTATCGTGTTCAATCACAAAATAAATTGAACAACAAGTAAACAATGTATTTAATACAACGAGAAATTGAAAAGTTTTCCTCCAATAAGGGGATACAATCACTTTCATACGTTTTTAACTCCTAAAATTAAAATTTCACACCCAACTCTACCTATAATTTTACACCCCAAAACAAGACCTGTCAACTTTTCTTTTATTTTTCTCTTTTCCCGGCAGCTCGCCTGCCTTATTATCAGTATCATTATCAGTATCATTATCAGTTACAGTATCATATATGCATAAAGTATTATGCACTTTTATGCATCAGCATAATGTTTTATGCAAATGCATGCATGTGCATGCGTTCAGATGTGTGCACTAAGTTTGAACCCCTCTGTCAGCTCACGCTGACATCTCCCCTTTCAGGGGCGACAAGAAAGGCTGCAAACATTCATAATTCATAATTTGTAAAAGCGGCGGATTAGGCGGCTCCATATGCGAAGCCTTATGCTTCGGCTCAGCGACGCAGTCGCTGTAAATCGCAAAGCGATTTAATGGAGCCGCCGACCCACCACTGCCGCTGACTTCCCCACGTACAAAAAAGCACCCTGTTAATGCACATGGTTGATAAGGACAGAAAAAACTATCGGGAGACACTTTGTAAAGAAGTACTCCCAATTTTATTTTTATAAAAATTGACACTTTCAACATGAAAGTGCCATAGTGGGTTATATATACTTTGAAAGCAAATATGCCAATCTGAAAACAATTTTTTTGGTATGTATAAGTGATATTGCAAATTGAAAATTTGCAGTGATATTTTTGATAAATCAAAAGTGATATTGAAACCTTGCTGCTTCAGTGTTATTTTATTCGCATAAAACTGTCCGAAAGACAATAACACTGCGTAGCAATACAACTCGCCGTATGGCGAATAAAACTGCCGAGTGTCCTTACGAACACTCGGCTAAATCGGCAGAGTGCTGTAAGTTCAGTTATTTATGAGTGAATATAAGATTTCAGCGCCCTCAGCACGGGTAATCTTATTGTCGCCTGTGGTGAGGATTTCAATTGCAAACTTAATTGCCTTAAAGAAGCTGCTGATGTCATTCTTTTCTGCGGCACCGAAAACAGCAATAGCCATTTCGAGCTTTGACACCTCAGAAGTGCTGTCTGTGATTTCATAGCTTCCGGTAATCTTGTTAAGAGCAGTGCTGAGAACATCCTTTGTCAAAGCATCATCGGGGCTGAAGGTTGTCGCTGTTGTGCCTGACATATAACCGTTTACGGTCATATACTCAATTTCCTTATACTGCGGATTTCTGAGCAGTACATCTTCATATGTAAATCTTGCATCGGGAAGTGCTGCTAAAATGTATTCGGTAATAGTTCTGTGACCTGCAACTGTGGGGTGGCTGTCTTCAACTATTACATCCTTGGGCTCAACATAGATATAGCCGTATTTATCCTGATTTTCAACCATGTGCTTGTTGCCGTAATCGATTATTGTATCTTCAACAAACATCTTTGCAGCATTGGGCTGAGCAACATTGTCAGGTTCGCCTTCGGGAGTCTGATAATATGTGGGGAACATACCGACAACAACTAAGGTTATGTCGGGGTTGTTTTCATAAATATATTCAACAATCCAGTTCCAGTTTTCTCTGAGATTTGAGAAAGCATATGTCATTGCTTCGGGAAGTGCTGCAGCAAGCTCGTCAAGAGCATTAAAATAGTCTGCAAGCTTAATGATTTCTGCAATTATGTTATCTTCAACCGTTGCATTTTTAAGGAACTCTCTGAGTGCAGCCTTATACTCTTCAGGAAGGTTGTTTTCAAGCTGAACATCTTCCATAACCCAGCCGAGATATGCGCCCCAGTCGTTACCGCCGATGCCGATCATCAACATATCGGTGTCTTTGATTGCCTGACGCATTTCATCGCTCTTTGCAAGAATTTCATCTTTAGGTGTGCGGGGTACCTCAGTAAAGAGATATTTATCCTCAGGCTTGTAATTATCGTCAAGCATACAGCGAAGCTCAATTGTTCTGAAGCCGGGACATGCCATGGGAATAAGCTCTGCGCCAAAGTGATCTGCAATATAAGCTGCATATGAGTCATCAACACGGTTGAATTCGCTCATTTCGTCACCGTAATCAGTGAAGCCGCTTGCTTCACTGTCACCGAGAAGCATAACCTTTTCATATTTGTGATACTGCTTTTCACCGTCAGAAGCAAAACACATAAATGTTCCTGAAATAAGAACAAGTGTCAGCAGAACAGCTATTACTCTGTTAAAAGTTTTCATAAGTTTAACCTCCAAAAGTTTTTAATAAGTTTTAAGACTTTTTAATAATATCAGTAAACAGGAAAATTGTCAATATTTTTCCTGAATTCTGAAACCGATATGTTAATAATTTTTTATAAGCTTGTGCAGCTCACAATAGCTGCTCATTATCATATATGCGTGTAAGTGCATTGTCAGCAATTCATAATTCATAATTTTCTATACATTTTTCAAATTCTGTGATATAATAAGTTTAATTACAGCAAAAGGATGTTTTAATTTGAAAAGCTTTATAATCGAAAAAAATGACGCTAATCAGCGTCTTGATAAATATCTCAGCAAAACACTGCCTAACCTGCCTAAGGCACTTATGTATAAGTATATAAGAATCAAGCGCATAAAGGTAAACGGAAAGCGTGGGGAAATATCAACCCGCCTTAATCTCGGTGATGTGGTGGATATGTATATCAACGACGAGTTTTTTGCCAAGAAAGAAACCGTCTATGACTTTATGTCGGCTTCAAAGAAGATAGATATTGTCTATGAGGATGAGAATGTTATCCTGCTTAACAAAAAAGTTGGACTGCTCTCCCACCCCGACGACAGCGAATATATCGACACTCTCATCACACGCACTAAGCGTTATCTCTATGAAAAAGGCGAGTGGCAGCCTGACAGTGAAAGCTCCTTCACACCTGCACTTGTTAACCGAATTGACAGAAACACAAGCGGCATTGTAATCTGCGCCAAAACGGCAGAGGCCCTCAGGGTGCTCAACCAAAAAATGAAGGATAGAGAGCTTCACAAAATTTACCTTTGCATTGTTCACGGAAAGCCCAAGAAAGACAGTAATATTCTCGAAGGCTATCTTGTGAAAGACGAGAAGAAAAACAAGGTGTTTGTTTCAAAAAAGCCGTCAGCTGAGAGCAAATATATCAAAACCAAATACACTGTTTTAGGGTACAAAGACGGTCTGAGCCTGCTTGAAGTTGATCTTCTCACAGGCAGAACTCATCAGATAAGGGCTCACCTTGCTTCAATAGGGCATCCGCTTTTAGGCGACGGCAAATACGGTACCAACGCTCTGAATAAAAAGACAGGCTATAAAAAGCAGTGCCTTTGCTCATATAAGCTGAAATTTGATTTCACCACTGATGCAGGCGAGCTGGAATATTTAAACGGTATGGAGTTCACCATAGATGATGTGTGGTTTCATAGAGAATTTAATGAAGGGACTTTATAATTATGAATGAGATTATAGAAATGCGAAAACGAGCCGATGAGCTTCGTGACATAATTAACTATCACAATAAAAAATATTACGAAAATGATGAGCCTGAAATTGAGGATTTCGAGTATGACAGACTTCTTCACGAGCTTATTGCAATAGAAGAAAAATATCCTGATTTGGTTACGGCAGACTCCCCCACTCACCGTGTTGGCGGTAAGGCGGACACACAGTTCACACCCGTTGAACATATCGTACCCATGGAAAGCCTTCAGGACGGCTTCGGTGAGGATGATGTGCTCGCCTTTGACCAGAGAGTCAGAGCAGTTATTTCAAATCCTACCTATATCGTTGAGCCGAAAATTGACGGTCTTTCTGTTTCACTTGAATATGAAAACGGACTTCTTGTGCGTGGTTCAACCCGTGGTGACGGCAGAGTAGGTGAAGATGTAACGGCAAACATCAGAACCATACGCAACATTCCCCTGAAAATTGACACTAACCTGCCTCTTTTAGAGGTACGTGGTGAGGTTTATATGCCGAGAGAGGTTTTCACCGCCCTCATAGCCGAGCAGGAATTGAACGGCGAGAAGACCTTTAAGAATCCCCGTAATGCGGCGGCAGGGTCCTTAAGACAGAAAAACCCGAAAATAACAAGCAAAAGAAAGCTTGACATATTCACCTTTAACATTCAGCGTATTGAAGGCAAAGAGCTGACGAGTCATAAGCAATCTCTTGACTTTATTAAAGAGCTCGACTTCAATACAGTGCCTTTTTACACGGAATGTAAAGATATATCCGAAGCCCTCAGTGAAATTGCACGCATAGGCGAAATCAGAGGCACACTCCCCTTTGACATTGACGGTGCAGTTATAAAGGTTGACGATTTCTCACAGCGTGAGCAGCTCGGTTCAACATCAAAATTTCCCAAGTGGGCACTGGCTTATAAGTACCCCCCTGAGGAAAAGGAAACAACTCTCTTAGATGTTGAAATCAATGTGGGCAGAACAGGGGTGCTCACACCAACAGGCATATTTGAGCCTACTCTTTTAGCAGGTACCACCGTCAGCCGAGCTACACTTCACAATCAGGATTTCATTGACGAAAAGGGCATCTGCATAGGCGACAGAGTGATTATCCGCAAGGCAGGTGATATTATCCCTGAGGTGCTGTCAGTTGTGTCACACGGTGAAAATGCTGTCCCTTACCGTATACCTGACATTTGCCCCTCATGTGGCGGAAAGGTAACCAGAGAAGAGGGCGAAGCTGCACTTCGCTGCTGCAACCCTGACTGCCCTAATCAGCTTCTTCGTAATCTTATTCATTTTTGTTCAAGAGATGCAATGGATATTGAGGGCATGGGTACCGCTGTGCTTGAAACCTTTGTAAATGAAGGCATGATTAAAACTGCGGCTGATATTTACACTCTCGACAGAGATAAAATTGCATCCATTGAGCGCATGGGCGAAAAGAGTGCTGACAATCTCATTGCGGCGGCTGAAAAGTCAAAGGAAAACGACCTTGCGAGGCTCATATATGCTCTTGGCATCCGTCACATCGGTCAGAAGGCAGGCAAGCTCCTTGCGGACAAATTCGGAAGTATGGATAAGCTCGTAGCTGCCACAACTGAGGAAATTGCAGAAATTGAGGGCTTCGGACTGATTATGGCTCAGAGTGTAACCGACTTTTTCTCACACCCTGAAAGCATCAAGCTCATTGAGGACTTAAAGGCTCTCGGCGTCAATATGGAAAGTCAGAAAGAAATAGTCGATATACGCTTTGAGGGCATGACCTTTGTGCTCACGGGCACACTTTCCACTTACACACGAAGCGAAGCTACCAAGATTATTGAGTCCTTTGGCGGCAAGGCATCATCGAGCGTATCAAAGAAGACCACCTATGTTTTAGCCGGTGAAAATGCAGGCAGCAAGCTGAAAAAGGCAAACGACCTTGGCGTTACGGTTATCAGCGAGGAAGAGTTTGCGAAATTAATTATGAATTAGGAATTAAAGGCAGTCTGTGAGGGCTGTCTTTTTTTGTACGCAGGGAAGAAAAGCGAAAAGGCGAGCCGAAGCCCGCCCATTATGTTATGATGCTTATTTAACTGTTACTTCCACAATGTTGCTTGTTTTTACTCCGTCAACGGTTTCATCATTAATGTGCACTTTAAAATAATATGTCTTGCCGCTTTCAAGATTTTTTATAGTTGCTGTTTCTTTCTTGTCATAGTGAGGGTACTCAAAAGTTTTGCCTGCAATCAGGTCTTCTTTAGATGTGTGGAAAAAAACATTATATGAAATCCATTCACCGCTTGACTCCCAAGTGAGCTTGACTACACCTGTTTTCTCAGATACGGCTACAAGATTTTTCGGTGCCGTCGCAAGTGTTCTTGTGTTGGCGGTTGTTTTTTCTCCGAAAACCACATTGCCCTTGCTGTCTTTGTTATAAGGCTGAACTTTGAAAATGTAGCTGTAGCCTTTTTCAAGACCCTTCACTGTATAGGATGTTTTTCCTTTAATTGAGGCAATTTTGTTGTCTTTTCCTGTTTCTCTGTCATATAAATACACTCTGTAGCCTGTGGCACCGTTTACAGAGTCCCATGATAAAGTAATTTTATCAATGGTGCTTTCATAAGTTATTTTCTTAACTTTATCAAGCTTAAGCTTATAAAGTGTTCTTTTTTCAACTTTTCCACAGTCTGGGCAGGTTCTCTGCTTAGTGCCTGTTGCGGTGTAGGTTGCTTTTTTGGTTACTTTCCAAGAACCGTAGTTGTGCTTCACCTGAGCTTTGTCCACACTGTGCTTATAGCTGTCACCACATTCACAAGTGTAGGTATATGTGCCGCCGTTTTTGCAGGTAGCTTTTCCGCTTTGCTTAAAGCTGTGGCTGTGTCTGTAATAAAACTCAACCTCAATGCCTCTTAGTTCAAGTGCTTCTCTCAGGGGTTCACTTGTCAGCTCATTCCACTTTTCCTCAGAGCCGGCAAAATAGATTTTTTCGAGGTTGGGAAGATTATTCAAATCGCTTAATCCAAATGAAAGACCTTCTGTTGGAATGGTTTTTATGTATATACCTTTAACTGATGGTAACCTACCGCCAACCACCTCAGTTACTTCCACATAATCCTCTTTTTTTGAACTTGTATCCTCAAAGACAATTTTTTCTAAGCTGTAACTACCGGAAATCAGACCACCCTCATCAAGCACATCAACGTTTTCAGGAATAATAATCTTTTTAAAAGCAGTATCATCAAAAGCAGATCCGCCAAATGAAGTAATTGAATATGGTGAAGTTATTGCAGAAAGATTTTTACATCCTTTAAAAGCAAGATTGCCTATTTCGGTGCCATCTCCCGGCAATACAACTTTTTTCAGACTTTCGCAACCATAAAAGGCATAATCCGAAATCCTGCAACTAGTCGGAATAATAATTGTTTTCAAAGATTTCATCTCATAAAAAGCACCTACTCCAAAACTGTCAAGTTCAACGGGAAGATAAATCCTTTCTACATTCGGAAAAAAGTTAAAAGCAAAATCACCTATATATTTTACATTTCCCGGAATATTAATATTCTTAACAGGCGAGTACTTGTCTTCACATTCCGGATAAACAATTTCGTAACCGGGTTCAATATTGCTGTTTGTATTTATTGCCTTTACCTCAATACCATTTATCTCATCAACAATATTGATTTTGGTTGTTGTCTCTGCAAGAGACTCATCATAGAAAAAATCCGTAACAACATAATGCTCACCGTAATCATACTTGCCGTACTTCTGACTAGTGAGTTCATAAACAACATTGTCAATTACAACTGTTCCGTCGTCTGCACTTGCACTGAAAGACACACAGGCAATTACTGCAACGATAATAACTGAAATTAAAACTAATAGCTTTTTCATACTATCATCCTTTCTTGGTAAATTTTACCATATTTATGATATATGAATTCTGTGAAATCTATGTGTAATATAATTAAACTTTATCAGACAACTTGAATGTTTTACCGTCTTGCCGGTTTATTCTGTATACACCATCCCCATCCCATCTATCAGCAATATTTTTATTTTGACCGGAAATGTATTTTTTATAGTACGCATCAGTATAAACCACATTAAAAGTTGCAATTAAATTTCCGTTTGCAGTAATACCCATAGACTCGACCTCAAATTTTTCATATACAGTAATGCCATCCACTTTATAATCATCCATATATATTTTAATTTTATCCGGTGTGTAACATCTGTAGCCGGCATATGTTTCATTACTTGTTCCATCAATATCTGCCCATAATATAACGTTGTTTGCTTTGTGATAATATGGACTTGTGGTATCTCCACCACCATACCATCTTCCAATAAACAATCCATATCCTTGCAGATAATAAATATCTTGTCTGCTTGCATCACTCTTTACTACGCTGTTTTTGACAAGGAATATATCATCAGGGTCACTTGAAACAACAAACTCACCATTTATAATTTCTGCTCTCGTAAAACCATTGTACTGTGATCTGTCCACTCCGCTGATACCTTTACCAATTATAAATTTACCCGTTGATTCAGCTCTTGTTATTGTTGAAAATCCACCTGTATACGCTACATATGGATTTGATACTCTTTGAGATTCATCGGGATTTATAACCATGGGTTGCATAATTTTGTAATTACCGTCACCCAACCCTTTAGAAAGAATTTCTGTTGCAACTGTTATATTTTCTTCCGTTGCTATTAAAGCTGCCTTGTCTTCAATATACTTTCGGCTGATTCTTATTATTTCATTTCCTTCTTCCCCTTTTGGGCTTGCACAAATATATATGTAATTTGTATCTACTGTCATGCCATTAGCATGTCCGGCATCGTAAATACTGAACGCAGCTTTTCTTTTCCAATTCGAAATATCAGGAAAATAGTAAAGAACTGCATTAGCGTTATCTCCGTCTATTTTAATTGCGTACAAACAATTCTTACTGCTCCTTGAAACAGCCATTGCTTGAACTCCGAAACAATCAACACCACTTGAAGCAAACAAATCTGGCAAATCGGCACGCCTCACAACATCTGTATTAATCACTTCTCCTGCCGCCGAGGCCTCAATGCTCATGCCGAATGTTGTTACAAAAATTAGTAAGATTGCTGTTAAAATTCTGAGTTGTTTTTTCATGTTTTTAAATCCTTTCATGTTAAATTTGTGTTGGTGTTTTTAATTATTAAATTTTCCTCCTTTCTATAGTATAAGTTCAAAATTTTATAAAAAGTAACACAAAAAATCTATTAAGAATTATTAAGCCTTGCTCGGCGGGAACAACAGTTTAAGCTACCGAAAGCCAAAGCGCGTACAAAAAAAGAGACGGAAAGCTCCGCCTCTTTTAACGTGTATGTGATTATTCTTCGTCTTTCTTTTCCTTTTTCTCAGGGATGTTGTTGAGGGTGTTAACCACAAAAACAATAACAAGTGTAACAACAAATATTGCAAGCATACCCTTGCCCATATAGGGAAGTGAGCCTAAGAAAGCCTCAAAATCTAAATTAAAATTCATAGTGTTTTTCCTCCTCGTTTCTTTTAGCTGAAGAATGTAAGAATGAGACCGCCTGCGATAACTGAAGCAATCTGACCTGAAACGTTAACACCGATTGAGTGCATAAGCAGGAAATTCTGATTGTCTTCCTGAAGACCCATCTTATGAACAACACGGGCTGACATGGGGAATGCCGAGATACCTGCAGCACCGATCATGGGATTGATCTTCTTCTTTAAGAAGAGGTTCATAAACTTTGCGAGCATAACGCCTGCAAATGTGTCGAAGATGAATGCGAAAAGACCAAGGCCGATGATGAGAAGTGTGTCAACCTTAAGGAAATCCTCTGCACGCATCTGTGAAGCGATGGTAATGCCAAGGAAGATTGTGATAAGGTTTGCAAGCACTTTCTGTGCTGTTTCTGAAAGAGAGTTGAGCACTCCGCATTCACGAATAAGGTTACCGAACATAAGGAAACCTATAAGTGCAACAGCATCGGGAGCAACAAGACCAACAATGATTGTTACAACTATGGGGAAAAGTATCTTTGTCAGCTTTGAAGGTGTTTTACCAACTGTGTTATCCATGCGGATAAGACGTTCCTTCTTAGTTGTGCAAAGCTTGATAATAGGCGGCTGTACCAAGGGAACAAGTGCCATATATGAATATGCGGCAACCATGATAGCACCGATATATTTTGAGCCGAGCTCCATTGAAACTGCAATAGCTGTGGGGCCGTCAGCAGCACCGATAATACCGATTGAAGCAGCATCCTTGATGTCAAAGCCTAAAAGTGATGCGAGACAGAGTGTGAAGAAGATACCGAACTGTGCCGCCGCACCGAACAGCATCAGCTTCGGATTTGTCAATAGCGGCGTAAAGTCAATCATTGCGCCGATACCTATAAACAAAATAAGCGGCATAAGCTCACCGAACTCGTTTGAAATACCGAACTTGAAGAGCACATCAATTACATGCTGAGCACCTGAGTTGGGTAGGTTGATAAGAATAGCACCAAAGCCCATGGGGAGAAGCAGTGAGGGTTCCATTTCTTTTGCAATTGCAAGATAAATGAGCACACCGCCAATGACCCACATGATAACCTGAGGCCATGTGATAGTTAACAGATTTTCATACAAAATTTCCATTTTTTACCTCCGTGAAAACTGCAAATGATATATATAAATTATCATTCGCAAAAATTGTCAGGATATATTATATATTTAACCTTGACAAGTGTCAAGAGGATATTCAAAATTAACTTCTTGTTAAACTTTTAAATCAACACAGCTCCCCTTGCGGAGAGCTGTCGTGACTTATTTGTTTGAAGATGCTTCAATTTTTGCTTTGAGTAAAGCGATAAGCTCGTTAAACCAATTCTTAAATGTTTCTATAAATTGTCTGATTTTTCCAAGCAGGGTATCAGGCTTCTCCGCCTGCCAGTTGGTTACATTGCAGTTGTCTTCTGTCATGGGTACCATAAGGCCTGTGCTGCTGTTATAAACCATAAACTGTGTGTATTCAAAATCATCAATCGTCAGCTGTCTGTCGGCAGTAGCAACAATATGCATAATATTATTTTCACACAATGACCAGTTTGAATGGCTTGAACCCTTTGTGAACCATGTATAATCAGGATAAATGCATGTAGAAGCATCAATCTGCTTATCGGGTGAAATATATCTGCCTTTGCCCTCAGCTATACGTGCGGCAATATACTCGTCACTGAGTGTGTCGTAAACAGTTGATGTTGTTGCGCCGAAGGATGATCTTGTGACAGATGCAAACTGATCAGCAACTGCACTGTTTGACTCAATAATCGGAACAATCTGATAGCCGTATTTTGAAATTGCACCCACATTAACGCCGTTTTGCTTTATGTTTCTATATAAATCGGGCACATTTTTACGTACTGTTTCGTGATAGTTATTCAGTTTTTTAATAAGTCCTGCATACTGAATGCGCTTTTCGCTGCCCTCAGAGCCGAAAACATATTGAATTGCCGTATCATAATCCTCAACCGTAACAGCAGACCAATAGCTTGGCCATGTGTAGAAGGTGGAAAGAGCAAGAGCAGATGTCATGCCGACAACCAGCTTTTCATAAAGCAGTGCCTCTATGGTGTCAATGGCACCGTCAACAATTCCGCTTTCAACAGCAAGATCTATTGTTGAAGTAATAAACGAATCCAGATTAACCCAGCCGAGTGCATTGACATCTTTAAGAAGTCTTGAAACTGCTCTGCCGTCCACACTGAATTTTCCACTGATGGTTTCACTTAAAATTTCAGCACCGTTTGCCACTGTGCCGTTGAAGCCTATACCGTGTATATCATCTAGACCGTATTTGGCAATGTACGCCATCACAACTGATGTGCCGAGGCATCTTGCAACAATTGCAACTTTAGGTGCACCTGTTGCCTTTTTGATATCCTTTATATATGCATTGAATTCGTCAGCAATTGCCATGGGGTCAAGACGCCAGTCATACCAGAATCTGTAATCATAAAGACCGTAATATCCTTTGCCTTCTCTGGCATCTGTAACACGTGCATTCGCCATATAATCCTTACGCTGCTGAGATATACCTGAGCCGTCAGAAACTTCACCATTGCTGTCAAGACGGCATTTTTCAAATATCTCACCTATCTCTTTTTCAAGGTTCTCATAAAAGCTGTCCCAATCATCTTTTGCAAGACCTTCAAGAAGCATAGGCTGTATGACATTAAGCACTGACTGCTTCAAATCACCGTCCTCAACCGATGTAAACATACTCATAATTTTTGAGAAACGGAACACCTCGTTACCCTGAGCATCATATATTGAGTCGCCGTCACCTGAAATAAGAATAACAGGAATCTGACTTTGTGAGTTGCTCCAACCGGCATATGCAGGAAGAGTAAGGCTGAAAGTCATAAAAACAATTAACAGTAAAGATAAGAATTTTTTCATTCAGAAAACTCCTTTGATGTAATAATTTACTAGTTAAATTTATTACAATTAGTATATAAATTTCGTACAAAATTGTTAACATAAAGTTAATATTCAACAAAATTTAGTTACAGTTTTGTAATATTTCTCAAATAAAAATAATACCCTCTGCCAAAAACAGAGAGCATTAGAAAATATTTCATCTTATTTAAAGTACATGTAAAGCTGACACTTTATCATACCATTATAAAGCTTACGGCGTTTATCTGCCTTTCTGCCGAAGAAGACCTCGAAATCTTCACTGGGGCTTATTATATTGTATGCCCAGCCTCTTTGCTGCGGGAAGCATTTGCCCATTGTTTTATAAAGAAGCTCTGCCTGCTGGAGGTCGAGAAGTCTTTCACCGTAAGGCGGATTGCATATAACTGTTCCTTTTTCGCTCCTAGGCGTAAAATCTCTTATATCCTTTTTTTCAAAGGTGATAAATTTATCAACCCCTGCCCTCTTAGCATTTGCAAGAGCAACCTCAAGAGATCTCTCGTCAATGTCAGAACCGTAGCAGACAAACTGAGAATCCGTAAGCGCAAGACTTCTTGCTCTGTCTCTTTCTTCGTTCCACACACTTTCGGGAATGCTTTCCCATCTTTCGGCAGTGAAATGTCTGTTGACACCGGGAGCCATATTGTTGACAAGCATTGCACCCTCAATAAGTATTGTGCCCGAACCACACATAGGGTCATAAAGTGTATGATAAGGTCTGAGTCTTGCAAGACAGCAAAGTGAGGCGGCAAGAGTTTCCTTCATAGGTGCGCCGTTTGACTCAAGACGGTAACCTCTTTTGTGAAGTCCGTAACCTGAAGTGTCAATAAGCAGGCTGACCTGATTTTTCATAATAGAAAACTGAATCTGATAAAGCGGACCTGTTTCCTCAAACCAAGAGATATTATATTTGCTCTTGAGTCTTTCAACAACAGCCTTTTTGATAATCGACTGACAGTCGCTGACGCTGAAAAGTGCAGAGTTTAATGAATAGCCCTTAACAGGAAAAGCATCATATGCACCTATCCACTGCTCCCAAGGAAGAGCCTTTGTGCCCTGAAACAGCTCCTCAAAGGTCTTTGCCTCAAATCTGCCAACGAGAATCTGAATTCTTTCAGCGTAGCGTGAGCAGATATTTGCTCTTGCCAACAGGTTTTCGTCACCGCTGAAAAGTACTCTGCCGTTTTCGGAAACGACATTTTCAGCACCAAGCTCCTTCATTTCGTCAGCAATAAGCTTTTCCAGTCCGAGAAGACACGGAATAACAAAATTAATTTTCATTATACTATCCTTTCACATCCCGATTTTTTACGGAATATTGGTGTTAAGTTTTTCGCATAGATTATATATTAAATGATATTCATTGTCAAGAACCGGCTTTTTAAATAAAAACACTTTCTTTAAGATCGGCTGCAGCCTGATTATTCCCAATTGAAATTATTACACCAAGTCATTAATTTAATTTTTTTTAATTTTGAGGAAATGATGCGTTTACTTTTGAGACAAAATATTGCAATTTGTTTACTAAGTCTTATATTTTAAATATTATTTATAATATTAATACTTTGTTAACATTATTGTTACATATTGTACAAAACCGCACATTATTATATGTAAAAAATAAAGAGTAAAGCATCATTTGTTTACGAAGTTAAAATTTAGACATATATTAACACTTTGTAACATAACAATAGAATTCAAATAAAATGTGAAAAGAGGTATGATTATGAAACTCAACGTAACTAATGTTGAATATTTCGGTATTCAAAGAAAAATGGTCGCTGCCATGACTTCAGAATCATGGTATAACATCCCCCACGTTTCTTTCGTTTATGAACCTGATATTTCCGGATTCTTTGAAGAGTACAAAAAACTTAACGCCGAAAAAAGCGAAGAAGATAAGTTTACTTTCAACACAGCTATGCTCAAGGTCATAACCGAAGGTCTTAAGGCTGCACCTCAGATGAATGCACATATCAAATATAACCCCCACACAATCAGAGGTAAAATCACAACATATGAAAATATCAATATTTCAATGACTATGATTCTCACAAACGGCGAGATGATGACAATTAATCTGCACGACTTCCATAATAAAAACATCACTGAAATGACAAAGTACATCAAGGATGTCCGCCGCAGAATGGAGCAGTCAAATCTTAATGAGGCTATGTACACGGTTTCATTTAACAGAACTGTCAACACCATAAAGCAAGGCAGAGTCAAGGAAGCTGTTTTACGCATTTTTGGTGCTAAGGTGGGCAAATGCAAAATTGACACTCTCAAAGGTAAAGAGAAAAAGGCTTATCATGCTATTCCTGAAACTGAAAGACTCGGTGACAAGGATATTGAGCAGGGCACAATCACAATCTCAAATGTCGGTTCACTTGACTTGAGTCAGAGAGGTGAAACAACACTGCTTGAGATTATTCCCCCTCAGGTCTGCGCAATCTGCATGGGTGCTGCTCAGGACAGAGCTGTTGTTAAAACAGATGAAAAGGGTGAGAAATATGTGGGCATCGGCAAAATTCTTCCCATAACAATTGCATTTGACCACAGGGCACTTGATTTTCAGGATGTTGTACCCTTCACAAGAAAGCTTGACGAAATCTTCAAGCATCCCCAAATCATCCGTGAGTGGGTTGACTGAGGTTGAATGCAGAATGCAGAGTGGTGCAGAGTGCAGAATTGCGACTGTCCACCTACTAACAGTTAGTTCCTACCCGCAGAGAAAAAGCTCAAAAACAGTAAGTTTCATATATTAAAACAAAAGGCAGGTCACTTCCAAACGGTAGTGACCTGCTGATATTTTATAATCGAGAGAGTTGGTATTTAATCTTCGTTCTCTTTGCGGGTAAATCTTACTTATCAATGAAAGGTAACCTGCGACCACAATTCTGCACTCTGCACCACTCTGCATCCTGCATTCTTATAGGTATTTTATCAGATATTTATATAATAAACGTCGTTTCCTCTTGACTTGATGAATTTCAGAAGATCGCTGAATTTCAGCCAGAGGAAGGCTGTGTTATCATTGGGATGAAAGCCTACAAGACCGTCAAGGGTTTTAAGCTCGGAGTCGAAAACAACATTGACCTCTGCCTCAGGGTCATTGAGGATGCCAAAGGGCGACACTGCACCGGGAGTAAGACCCATATGCTTCATAAGTCTTTCATCAGAGCCAAAGCTGAGTCTTGAGCAGCCGAGCTGTGAGCGTATATCCTGCTGAATGTCGGGGTGCTTATCCTTCATCATTGAAACAACATAATGTGTTTTGCCGTTGGCGTTGCGTAAAAAGAGATTTTTGCAAAGCTCACCGTCGGTAAAAATGCCCAGAGCATCCATTTCCTCTATTGTGTGCACTGCCTCGTGGTGAATAACCTTATATTCAATGCCGAGCTCATCAAGTGCCTTATATACCATTTCCTGCTGTGTCATGTTATTACTTCCTTTACTGCTTGATATAGGTTGATAATTTGCCGTCTTCAGTGCTTTTAAGCTGAAGGCTGTTGCCGCTTATTTCATAAGTGTAGCTTTCGGTAATTGTGTTTCCGTAAATATAATATGTCAGCGTAAGAATGTCATCTTTTATTTCATAAGCACCTGTGAAGGTACCGTTTACGGGTACATTAATAACAGGTATGTCGATATTTACGAAGGTTATTTCGGCAACACCGTTTTCTTTAAATTCATAACCGCTCATATTTGCACTGTCACGCCATGTACCGAGTAAGTCCTCGTCTGATGAGACCTCGACGCTCGTGCCGGCACGCCTGAAAACAAAATCGGAGCCTGCTGCATTTGTGAGAGTGAGAGCAGATGTGGTAACTGAGAAGGTAAACTTTTCGGTTATTTTTTTACTGTAGGCTGTATACTGAATTGTAAGGCTATTTCCTTCGCTGACATAAACGCCGTCAAAATCTTCACCATCAAGAGTAACCGTGACCTTGCCACCGCCGCTGAACTTATATTTTTTGCTCATCGAAGTGTTTTCCCAGCTGCCGTAAAGCTCATCGGAAACTGATACGCCTGTTGTAGGGTTCTCACCTGAAGTACCGTTTGTGCCGCTTCTGACAAAGGTTGAGGTTTTGCCTTCCTCAAGGTCTTTCATCTTAAGCACATCATCTTCAATTGAGATTTCATATTTTTTGTCTATGGTTGCACTGTAAATAGAATAAGCAATCGTCAGTATGTTTTCTTCCAGTTTATATGTGCCGTTGTCAATTTTGCCGTCAAAGTTTATGCCTAAGGCAGCAAGATTTGCATAAGTGAAAGAGACCTTGCCATCCTCAAAAAACTCAAATCCGCTCATTTCTGCACTATCAGTCCATTTGCCGATAAGCAGCTCAGCAAGAGTTTTTTCGGGTTTCTTGGTCGTTGTTTCTTCTGTTACAGGCTCAGTTGTTGTTGGGGTAACGGTTACAGGGGCGGCGGTAGTAGTTGTGCCGTCTTCTCCGCCTTCACGCGTCGCACTGATGCCTGCAAACACGCACACTGCAGCCACAGTAGCACAGACAAGGCATATTAATATTTTAGTTGTTTTTCTCATAATAAACTCCTTTTCAGAAGATAAGTCAAATGAAAATGTGGGATAGCAACAGCGCTACCCCACTTTAATTTAAATTTACTGAGCAGCTGCTGTTGTGGTTGCAGCGGGATCTGTGTAAGTAAGAAGTGTAGTTACACTGCCGTCTGCTGTGTCAGTAAGATTGAGAGCATTGCCGTCAATTGTGTAGGTGTAATTTTTGGTTACGCTCTTTGAAAGGATTGTGTAAGTAACATTCAGATGAAGAACATCATTTTCATCCTTTGAAAGAGAATATGTGCCGTCAACTGTGCCGTCATACTTGATGTTGATAATGGGAATTGTCACATCAGCATAAGTGATTTTGCAAGCACCGCCTTCAAGGAACTCATAACCGATTGTGCCTGTTGAATCTCTCCATGCACCAAGGATTTTCTGTTCCTGAGTGAGTTTTACATCACAAGCAGTGAACACTGAAGCAACCATAAGCACAGCAAGAAGAACTACTGCAATCTTTTTGAGATTTTTCATAAGACTTTCTACCTCCTTTTTTATTGGAACTTCATTATATCACATTATTTTAAATTTGTACAGTTAAATTTTTGTAATATAAATAAAAAGTTAAGGCACCGCTGAAGCGATGCCAAAAATTAATTTATATCAAATCATGTCTGCGGGAATCAACTGTTTTTTTGCCAAACTCCCCCGCAATTCTGCGTTCTGCAATCTGCATTCTGCAACCAAATTACTCCGTCTGCGGAATAATTACGCCGTAGCCTCCGTCTTTTCGGGCGTAAACAACGCAGGTTTTGTAGCTTGTGCTGTCAAGGAAAACATAGAACTGATGATCGAGGAGATTCATCTGAAGTATCGCTTCGTCAACGCTCTGAGGTTTGAGCACTATTTCCTTTGAACGAACAACATTGTAATCATCCTCAGGCTCAAATGCTTCAACAGCCTCAAACTCCTCAAAGGCTGCCTGACGCAGCTTTTTGCCGACCTTGGTCTTATTTTTGCGAATCTGACGAACAATTGAATCAGCGCACCTGTCAAGAGCATCGTTCATATTGGCGGCTCTTTCCTGTGAACGGAAAATCATGCCGTCGTGATAGATTGTAACTTCAACGATCTGCTCGTTCTTTTCAACTGTTGCAGTGATTTTGGCTTCTGCCTCATTGCCAAAGAACTTTTCAACCTTCTGAAGTCTTTTCTCAGCTCTTTCTTTAAAAGAATCTCTTGGTGTGCATTTTCTGCCGATAACTGTAATTTTCATATCGTCAGCTCCTTTCTGTGATTTAACTCATAAAGAGAGGTTCTCTTTACATTTATATTATAGCATAAATCAACAGAACAATAAATAGCTTAAAGATAATTTTATTAAATTTGCACAAAACAATTGTTTAATATATATAATCAAACCTTATATAAGCTCTCTACCCATAAGCACGCCCATAACAGAAGCCATCATAAGACCTCTTGTCCAGCCTGATGAATCACCAAGACAGTGAAGACCCTTTACATTTGTATTAAATTTCTCATCCATTTTGACTCTGTTGCTGTAGAATTTAAGCTCCGGTGAATAGAGCAGTGTTTCAGTTGAGGCAAAACCGGGTACAACATGGTCAACTGCCTTGATAAAGTTAATAATATTCATCATGGCTCTGTAGGGCATTGCTGCTGTGATGTCACCTGCAACAGCATCGGGAAGTGTGGGCTTTACGTTTGACTGGCTGAGCTCCTTTTCCCATGTACGCTTGCCGTCAAGAATATCGCCGAAACGCTGAACGAGTATATGATTGGCACCCAGCATATTTGTCAGTTCGCCCACCTTTCTCGCATACTCAATAGGCTGATTAAAGGGGTAAGAGAAGTTGTGTGAAACGAGAATGGCAAGGTTTGTATTGTTGCTCTTGAGATCTTTATAGGAATGTCCGTTTACAACGGCAAGGTCATTGTCATAGTTTTCCTGACTGACGAAGCCGCCGGGATTCTGACAGAAGGTGCGAACCTTATTTTTAAAGGGCTGAGGATAGCCTATGAGCTTTGACTCATAAAGAACCTCGTTGACTTTTTCAATAATTTCATTTCTTACTTCAACTCTGACACCTATGTCAACGGTACCGGGCTGGTGAGCGATGTCATATTCAGCGCAGATTTTTTCTAGCCACTCTGCTCCCCTTCTGCCTGTAGCAATAACTGTGCTGTCAGCTTCAATTGTCATTTCATCGCCCTTATATGAGCGTATATGAGCACCCTTACAGGTGCCCTCATCGAGGATAATATCGTAACATTCATAGCCGAAAATTATTTCAACTCCGTGCTCTAAAAGATACTGCTCAATGGCAAAATAAATACTCTGAGCTTTTTCTGTGCCCATATGTCTTATGGGGCAGTCAACCAGCTTCAAGCCTGCCTGAATTGCTCTCATACGGATTTCCTTAACCTCCTGAGAGTTGTTGATACCCTCGATATGAGTGTCTGCACCGAATTCAAGATAAATGCTGTCGGTGTAATCGATAGTTTCCTGAGCAAGATTTTCACCTATAAGCTGTGGCAAATCGCCGCCTACCTCATAGCAGAGTGACAGCTTACCGTCTGAGAATGCGCCTGCACCTGAAAAGCCTGTTGTGATATGGCAGTAGGGCTTACAGTTAACGCACTTTTTGGTTTTATCCTTGGGGCAGTGTCTCTTTTCTACACTCTGGCCCTTTTCAACTATGACTATACTCTTTTTGCTGCCCTTCTTAATCATTTCAAGAGCAGTAAAAATGCCTGCAGGGCCTGCACCGATAATAACAACATCTTTTTTCATTTTTCATTCCTCCAAATCATTATTAAAAGACAGAAGAAAGGACCTTTATCACGGAATAGATAAAGATCCCCTTCAAAATATTCCTCTTTATTTTAGCATTTATAAAGAGGTTTGTCAATGGTAAAAGTCTCAGCCAAAGGTTACGGGAGCTTCCGTCGTCCAGACGGCAGCAATCAGATTTTCTTTAAATGTGCGGTATGCGTCTTCACCCACATGAAAGGCTTTAGTTATCGCACCGCAGCTTATATAAAGATAGCCGTCGTTGCCAACGATTATACTGCCGCTGTTTCCGATAAAGCTCACCGTGAAAACCAGTCTGATATCTGCCTGACACTCTCTGTTTTCTGCCTTGATGTCTTTGTGCTCATACATAAACTCTACTAACTGCTGCATAGTTGCAGCGGCAATTGAATAAATAGTTTCATCCTTATCTTTCTCTTCAAGGCGTGCAAACCAGTCAACAGTCATATCACCTGAAATACCATAATCAGCCTTTTTAATATCAAAGCCGTCAATAATATCACTGAGTGTTTCAGCTGTACCGAGAACTTTTTCTACCTTACTGAAGTTTTCATTTATAGGCGGAAGTGTTGTGCCTTGTGTTGTGGGTGTGGTGGTTGATGTAAGCTGCTCAGGGAATAACTGCACATTAGTGCCAACATTATATCGTTCTGCACGGATAATTTCAGCTTCATCTTCAAGAAATGCAATATAATCTTTTAATGCACTGTTCTCTATCTCAAAATGGTAGTGCATATAAACAACCGAACTATCTAAGTATACACTCAGAAATGTTTTCGGTTTAAAAACACCTATTTCCTCAATACAGATAGTTGCCGATGATTTGCCCATGAGGGTAAATTTCACAGTAATGTTACCGGGATTACTACCCTGATCATTATCTATCTCGACGCACAACGCTTCTCTGTTTTTCCACAGCAAGCCGGAAAGCTCTTTATGACCCTTGGCATCTATATTATAAACAATCTCAATAAGATCTTCACTCCAACCCTTACCGTCATAATTATATCCTTTATCCTGATATATTGCTGAGTTGCCTATGAAGTTCACATTATTGTTTAATCCGATAGCATCAAGCAAATTACCTAAGGTTTCAGGCTCATAATCACTTCTTAAATAAAGGAAATATTCGCCTTTTTCGTCTTCAGAAAATTTAACGGCAACATACAAATCTTTTGTCATACCTTTTATTTTATATATCTCGCCCTTAATATTTTCCAATTTATAGTCTGTAATATTTTCGTCTATTCTTTCAGGAGCAACACTTTCAAAGGCGTAAACATATATCACATCCTGAATCAAAACCTCTCTGTAACGCTCACCGTAGGACATTTCCTCCCAAGGCTTCTGAGAGGGACATTGAGTTGATGCCACCGTTGTGTTTTGCACAGGTGCCTGTGTAGGAGATCCAACGCTGAGCGTAGGCTCTGTAGTAGGTGGAGCAACTTCAAATAGACCTGTTCCTGCAATAACTGCCACTATAACAAAGACAAAGCAAGCCGCCACGGGTATAATTTTCTTAAGGTTAATCTTTTTTGCTTTCGCCTCATAATTCACCGCTTCAATTATATGCTCATCACTGATTTCATTCATTGCATCAAGAAGATAGTCAAGCATCAAAAACACCTTCTTTCTCCAGATATGCCTTTAACTTCTTTCGTGTGCGTGAAAGCCTCTTATAGACATTGCTTTCACTCATTCCGACCAATGACATAATTGTTTCAATATCATCACCGAAGAAATAACGTCTGACAAAAATCACACGGCTCTCTTCATCCATTGAAGACAGAAACTCATCAATTTTCTTTCCTAAAACTTTCGCATCAACTTTGTCTTCCACACTCGTTCCTGCAATGCAGTATTCAAGCTCGTGAATAGGCAAAGTCTCCGCCTGACGCTTGAGAGCGTTTCTGTCACGCAGCTTCTTTATGGAAATGTTTCTTGCTATTCTGCAAAGAAAAGCAGTGAGAGGGTCAGGCTTTTCCGGAGGTATGCGGTTCCACACGGCTAAATATGTATCGTTGACACACTCACGTGAATCCTCTTTGCAATGAAGAATATTTTCACAAAGAGAGAAAAGGAGTCTGCCGTATTTCAGAGTAATTTCCGAAAGTGCCCTTTGCTGACGGTTCCACAGCATTGTTATGATTTCACTGTCATGCATATTTATCACATCCCTTCACCTATTATCTACCTGAAAAAAAGATTTTCTGACATTTTTTTGAGAAAAAATTACTGATTTAATTATATGGCAAAAGCGATGGGATTACAAGAAAAAAATAAATCCACCTGATTTTGGCTTCAGATGGATTTACTCTATTTATAAAAAGATGCCTGTCGGCATCAAAATTAAGATAATAGATAAGAGATAATATTGAATAGATAATAATATAAATGGCGGGAAGAGACAGATTATTTCTGCAGTCTCCCCCGCCACTATTATTTTTTATCTGTTATTTATTCTCTTAGCGAAGCGCATCAATACATTCCGCCGCCCTGAGCCATTGCTGCTGCAGCTGCTGCGTCTGCGGCAGGGTCGGGAATATCTGTGATAAGTGACTCTGTTGTGAGCACCATAGCTGCAACACTTGAAGCGTTTTCAAGAGCTGAACGTGTAACCTTTGTCGGGTCAAGAATGCCTGCTTCAGCCATCATAACATATTCTTCTCTTGCAAAGTTGAAGCCGTAACCGGTCTTGCCGCTTGAGATAATAGCATTAATGATAACTGAGCCTTCAAGACCTGCATTCTTAGCAATCTGACGAACAGGCTCTTCAAGTGCCTTGAGCACAATGCGGATACCTGTCTTTTCGTCTTCGTCTTCTGTCTTTTCGAGCAGAGCATTTACGCTGGGAATTGCATTGAGAAGTGCAACACCGCCGCCTGCAACTGAGCCCTCTTCAACAGCTGCCTTTGTTGCTGCAAGAGCATCGTCAATTCTGAGCTTCTTTTCCTTCATTTCGGTTTCTGTTGCTGCACAAAACTTGATAACAGCAACACCGCCTGCAATCTTAGCAAGTCTTTCCTGAAGCTTTTCTGTGTCGAATTCTGAAGTTGAGGCCTCAATCTGAGCCTTGATCTGATTAACACGAGCCTTGATGTTTGCCTTATCACCTGCACCGTCAACAATAGTTGTGTTTTCTTTTGTAACAACTACCTGTCTTGCAGTACCGAGCATATCAAGAGTTGCAGTGCTGAGTTCAAGACCCAGATCACTTGTGATAACCTGACCGCCTGTGAGGATAGCTATATCCTGAAGCATTTCCTTTCTTCTGTCACCAAAGCCGGGAGCCTTAACTGCAACGCAGGTAAATGTGCCTCTGAGCTTATTGACAAGAAGTGTTGCCAGAGCTTCACCCTCAACATCTTCAGCAATAATAACAAGCTTTTTGCCCATTTTGAGCACCTGCTCAAGAAGGGGAAGAACCTCCTGAATGTTGCTGATTTTCTTGTCTGTAATAAGAATTGAAGCGTCGTCAATAACTGCTTCCATTTTATCAAGGTCAGTTGCCATATAAGGAGAAATGTAGCCTCTGTCAAACTGCATGCCCTCAACAACTTCCTTGCAGGTTTCTGCTGTCTTTGACTCCTCAACAGTGATAACACCGTCTGTTGTTACTATTTCCATCGCCTCAGCAATAAGAGTACCTATACTTTCATCAGCTGATGAAATTGTAGCAATTCTTGCAATGTCTTCAAAGGTGGTTACGGGGCTTGAGTTTGCCTTGACTGTTTCAATTGCTGCTGCAACTGCCTTCTGAATACCCTTTTTAACAACCATGGGGTTTGCACCTGCTGCAACATTCTTCATGCCCTCACGCACAAGAGCCTGAGCAAGAAGTGTAGCTGTTGTTGTGCCGTCGCCTGCAACGTCATTTGTTTTTGTTGCAACCTCTTTGATGAGCTGAGCACCCATATTTTCAAAGGCATCTTCAAGCTCAATTTCCTTTGCGATAGTTACACCGTCGTTTGTAATAAGGGGTGCACCGTATTTCTTGTCAATAACAACATTTCTGCCCTTGGGACCGAGGGTGATTTTAACTGTATCAGCCAGCTTATCAATACCGCTCTGAAGAGCCTTTCTTGCGTTTTCACCGTAAATAATCTGTTTAGCCATAATGTATTACCTCCCTGGAATTATTCTACAATTGCTAAAATTTCGCTCTGACGAACGATGGTGTATTCTTCACCGTCAATTTTGACCTCGGTGCCTGAATACTTGCCTGTGATAACCTTGTCACCAACATTTACATACATAGCGATTTCTTTGCCGTCAACAATGCCACCGGGGCCAACAGCAACAACCTCTGAAAACTGAGGCTTTTCCTGTGAAGCACTTGTAAGAATGAAGCCACTCTGTGTGGTTTCTTCAACTTCTGTAGCTTTCAGAACAACTCTGTCAAGTAAAGGTTTAATAGTCATTGTCTATACCTCCAAAATGAAATAATTTATTGCTTTGCTAATTATTAGCACTCTGCATCTTCGAGTGCTAATTCATATTTTAATCCGTTTTTAACCTGCTGTCAAGCCTTTTTCAGAAATTATTGCCATTTTTACCGAATTTTTTCACAGTATTGCTGCAATATCCCTTTGGAAGAATAAAAAGGGTGATAAATATGCTGAAGCGTGCTCTTTCATTATATATATTCATAATTATTTGTTTTATGGCTTTTTTGGGGCGCATTGTCTATATTCAGCGCAGTGAGTATTCATCTGTTATGGAAAGCGCAAGCAAGCGCACACTTATTGTGGGAGAAAAAAGAGGCGGTATATATGACAGAAACTTTTCGCCGCTTGTGGACAGCGAAAACCATCTTCTTGCGGCTGTTACTCCATGTGTTGGCTCATATGAATATTTAAAAGGCAAGCTTGATGACAGGGTGCTCAGAAGCAGAATTGAAGAGGGTCGCCCCTTTATCTGTCAGATAGATGAAGAAATCAATAACGAATATATACGCACATTTTCAGTTTCCCAGAGGTACTCTGCCGAGGGTCTTGCAGTGCATCTTATCGGATACTGCGACTCGTCGGGGCAGACGGGCATCACAGGTATTGAGCGAGCCTACAATGCGTACCTGAGCGAAAATAGGGGCAAGCTGAGTGTAACCTTTGATGTTGACGCTGTGGGTAGGGTGCTTGCAGGCATGGATAAAACTGTTTATGACAACAACTATTCTTCAAAAGCAGGCGTTGTGCTGAGTATTGACGGCAATGTGCAAAAAATTGCAGAAGATGCCCTTGAAAACAGCAAAATCAAAAGCGGATGCGCAGTTGTTATGCATGTTCACACAGGTGAAATTCTGGCAATGGCAAGCGTACCCGAATATGACCAAAACAATGTTGCTGCAAGCCTGAAAGATGAAAACTCCCCTCTTGTGAATAAGGCGCTGACAGCTTACAGTGTGGGGTCGGTTTTCAAGCCTATAGTTGCTGCAGCGGCACTTGAAAACGGATATGACCCTAATGAAGAATATGAATGCACAGGTGAAATCAAGGTTGGCGACAGAAAATTTGCCTGCTATAACCATAAAGCTCACGGCAAGGTCAATATGTCAAAGGCACTCGAAGACTCCTGCAACACATATTTTATTAGTCTTATTATGAGAACGGACAGCGATTTGCTCCTGAGTCTTTGCCGTCAGATTGGTCTTGGCGAAAAAGACATACTTGCGCCTTCTCTTGCAGGTTCATCAGGTACTCTGCCGACAGATGAGGAGCTGAAAATCAAAGGTAATCTTGCTAATTTTGCCTTCGGTCAGGGAAGTCTGACAGCAACACCGCTGCAAATAACAAAAGCCTATCACACACTTGCAACAGGCAATTATATAAAGCCTCAACTGATAAAAGGCTTCACTAACTATATGGGACTTATGACGAAAGAACCTACAGACAGTGCTGTAAAAATTCTCAGCGATGAAACTGTAATAAAGATAAGAGAAATGCTCTTAAGCGTAACTGAAAAAGGCGGTGCAGACAAAGCTCACAGCCGGCTTCTCAGTCTTGCAGGCAAAACAGGCACAGCACAAAGCGGCATATATATTGGCGGCAAAGAAATATTGAGAACATGGTTTGCCGGCTTTTTCCCTGCAAACAACCCACACTATATAGTTGTTGTCTTAAACGAAAACGGTAGTGGCGGCAACACAGACTGCGCACCGATTTTTAAAGAAATATGCGAAGGAATAGTGAGTTGAATGCTGAATTCGGAATGCAGAGTGCAGAATTGTGGTTGCGAGTTTACCGTTGATTGATAAGTAAAATTGTATCCGCAGAGAGAGTTGGTAGGGAATATCGATATTCTTAGTTTTTAATTCCCTATTGGAATTGCATAAAAGTTGCTTTCCCACGCAGGAATATAAGGGTGCTGTCTGAAATAGATTTTATATTCAGCTGACAGCTCATTGATTTTCAATGCCAACGAGAATAAGTCCTCGTTTCTGTGATAAGCACAGACATAGAGCTTTGGCAAATATTTTTTTATTGTATTCTTTGCACCATCGAGTGCTCGCATTTCGGCACCCTCAATATCCATTTTGATAAGGGTAACCTTCTCACTGACAATGTTATCCACACTGTCAAATTGAACGGGCACTCCCCCCTCGTCGGCACGGGAATTTCTCCCGCCTTTTTTTGCAAAATAGAGAGTTTCGTTTTTATCCCATGCACCAAGGTTATATTTCTCTATGTTGCTGAGATTTTCAGTTTTTGCTGTCAGCTTTCGGAAATTTTTGCTATCCGGCTCAAAGGCTATGATTTTATTATAGCGGTTATCTGTAGCCTCAATGAATTCTCTTATTGTGTCACCGTCATAGGCACCAAGGTCAACTATTGTTTCATTGCTGCCAAGCTGCAGAATTTCACTGTAAACCTTCATTTTTTCACTGTGAGCCTTAAAAAGATATTCTGTGTTTCCGCTGATTTTATAGCGAAGAACATTAAGATAGTCCTCTTTGCTTTTTTTATCTGCAAGAAGATCATAGACTTTTTTGAAAAGGTGTTCATTTTCAGAGAAAAACTCATAAGTGAAAGGCTCACCGCCCACAACGGCAACCGTAGGTGAATAAAGCTCGTGGCGTTTTGACAGCTCTTTGACAAAAGCCATTGTTTTTTCATCGTGAACTGCAAAGGTCATAAGTATAATAAAGTCACCGTATTTTTCTTCAGCTTCACTGAGAGTGAGCACCTTTTTGCCGTGAAAAAAGTGACCCCTGACAAAGCCGTCACTGGCAAAGGTGTCTTGCCATGAAATATTAAGTGTTTCGAGAACATTTATTATCATATCGGCACCGTTACCCATGCCGTAAAGCAGAACAGGCTTAGTCTGCTGTTTAAGATATTCCCACAGTGGTGTAACATTGATAAGAGCTTTCACGGCGTAACCTCCAAAATTCATTGGGGTTATTTTAACACAAATCACGGCTTATTGCAACTTCATTATTTCATTTGCCCACGCTGCCATTGTCTGCTTATAATAGCCCCACACATAGCCTATGGGCAAAATAAATATGCATGATATAAACCAGCCCAAAAAGCTGAGTCTCAGTTTGCAAAGCTCATTTACTTTGCCGTGCATTGCGCTCTGAGAGGATGCAATGAGATGGCGAAAATTAATATATTCCCCTTTTATAAAATAATATCGCACTAAAAAAAGAGATGAAGTGAGCCTGAAATAAAACCAAAAGCTGCTTATAAAAAACACAGCACAGCCTGCAGCCAAAACAGCTCCGACTGCCGCTGAAAAGCGTGACCTGCTGAGAGTGAGCAGCAAAAGACTACAAAGCACTGTAGGAATATTTAAGAAAGCAAAAACAAGCACTCTGAGCACTGATGTGCGAAAACTTATAAACAGCAGTGAAAAGAGGTTTTTCGGTGCAAAATAAAAGAAAATATCCTTTGTGCCTGCAGAAACCTTCTGCGCTTTTTTTAGCATATAGCGATCACTGCCCGTTTTAAGTGCACTATAGGACATTGAGATAATAAATAAGATTGCGGCTGCAACGGCGAGATTTATATAGGCTGATTTTTCTGCAAATGTGCTATTAACAATAGACATCACTGAGCTGCGGTAAACAAGCGGCATTAAGCCAAGAGAAAAAATAAGCAGCACACATACACTGAGAGTCAAACAAAAAAGCGGCACAGCACCTATCAGCAGACTGCGCCCCATAAGACGGATTTTCGACACCATAAGCAACACTCCTTTGCTTTTAAGTGTTGACAAAAAAGACGGATAATATAAAAGGCACCCTGCAAAATAGAGAGTGCCTGAGCTGTTAAAATGAAACGTTTGAGGAATATGTGGAGTTAAACTGGGTGCCTGCCTTTGAAACAAGGAAGCCCTCAGGAATTGTGTAGGCAATTGTGCTGCCTGAGGTAACAGCCTGACCTGAAAGGTCAATAATGATTTCCTGCATTCCATCTGCATTTTTGCCTGCTGTGACACTGCAAGAAACCTTTTCGGGAGCTGTAACACCGTCAATTCTGATTGAAATGCTTGTGGTGTTAGCTTTAATATCACTGCTCCATGAAGCCGGGCTGATTGAAAGATAGAGCTTGCCTGAGTTGCTGTCATAAGCCTCTGAGTCAACAACAAGCGGTGTTGAAAACTTCTCAACCTCAGTTGTGGTAGGCTTTGTGGTTGTCGGCTTAGTTGTAGTAGGTTTAGTCGTAGTCTGTGTAGGTAAGGTTGCCCCCGTAGGTGCACTTGTGGGCAATGTTGCCGGAAGTGATGAGCCCGTAGTGGAAATATTGACATCAGGCGGTGCAACTGTATCTGAAGGAATTATTATATTAAAATCAGTTGTAACTGCCGCCAGATCAAACTGCGTGGTTTCAACCCAAGGCACGGTTTTATCGGGGCTTGTGGTGAGAATATATGACACCGGCTGCGGCTCGGTGGTAGTAGGCTGAGTTGTAGAAACATTTCCTGTAGAAATGGGAGCTGTTGTTGTCGGCTTCTCGTCGCCAATGCAGGCACTGAAAAGAACAGTTATTATAGCTAATAAAACGAAAACTGCAACAATTTTACGCAAACCGATCGCCTCCTGAATTTAATGATACCGATACATTATACATTAAAAATATGCATAAGTCAAATAAATAAATGTTTAACATTTTAAAATATCATAGTTTTCTTTTATATATTTTGCCGAAGCAAGCTTAATTTTAGCTAAAATATCATTTTCAATCATCATTTTGTCAAATTTTTCTATTGCAGCAACACTGTAAGAAACCTCTTCATCATCCTTGTCATACATTTTGGCAAAGGCTGACAGCTTATCTGCAAAATCAGTCATTCCGATTGCCATGAGAGCCTCGCAGATAATTGAGGTAAGAATTTCACTGTTCTGACTGAAGAACTCCCCTGCCGAGCCGTCCTCGGTGAAAACATCAAGCACATAGACATGCTGCTTTTCTTTTGACATAGCCTTGAAAGAGCCTTCCATATTATCACTTTTTTGAAGTGCTATCTGATAAAGAAGTGCTGTGCCCTCTAAGATTTCACTCTCGTCAAAGGCTTCAAGGTCAGCGAGAGTTGCATTTTTATATTTTTCTTTCAGGGCGGTCAGACGCTTGATTTCAGCCTCCTGAGCCCTATAGGTTTTGTTATGGTTTGAGTATGCGCTGACGGCCTTCATAAAAAGAAAAGCAAATGCCACCAACAAAACTATAAACACTATTATAAGATATCCGTACTGTGAAAGCCACTGCATTATTCTTCCTCCTGCAATTTCTTATAAATATCGCCTTTTTTTATGCCTGTTTCTTTAGCTGCCTTTTTAGCTGCCATGCTTATGCCGAGGCCTTCGCTCATATATACCCTCGCAAGAGAGACAGCATCGGCTAAAGTTACTTCGTCTTCTTCGCTTTCAGGCTTGCCTGAAATAACAAGCACTATCTCACCTTTGAGACTTTCTTCGGCGTACCTCTCAGAGGCAGCCTTCAGGGTGGTGCGTATAACCTGCTCGTGTATCTTCGTTATCTCACGTACAATGGCAAGGTCTCTGTCACCTAAGGTTGCATATAAATCGATAAGAGTAGCCGAAAGCTTGTGAGGAGCCTCGTAGAAAACCATAGTGCGCTTTTCGTCTTTGATTGAGGAAAGGTGCTCACGGCGTGAGACCTTATTCATGCTAAGAAAGCCCTCAAAAGTGAATCTGCCCACGCTCATGCCAGACAGAGCAACTGCCGTTGCAAAGGCTGTGGGACCCGGCACACTCTGAACAAGGATATTGTTTTCGTGGCAAAGACGCACCAAATCTTCACCGGGGTCAGACACGGCAGGCATGCCCGCATCGGTGACAAGTGCGCAGCTTTCACCCAAAAGGATTTTATCGACTATGACCTCACCTTTAGCACGTCTGTTGTGCTCAAAATAGCTTATCATAGGCTTTTTTATGCCGAAGTGGTTAAGGAGCTTGACCGTTACTCTCGTGTCTTCTGCGGCTATAAAATCAACCTTTTCGAGGGTCTCAACGGCTCTCGGTGACATATCTCCCAGATTGCCTATGGGAGTGCCGACTATGTATAATGTTCCTGACATGTTTACCTCCGGAAAGTTAATTAAGAATTATGAATTTCGGGCATGTTTTTTCTGTGCAATAGTCAGTATCAACAAAGTTAGTAGGATTTATTTAAGATAGCGACACTGCAATCAGAAGAAAAACAATCCCGTAAATAACAAACAAAGTACCAAACACCCATTCTGCTGTTGCTTTAAATTTGTGGGGATATGCACGGCGCGGAAACCATTTTACATATACCATAGGCATTCTTTGAAATAAAGGGCGCTTTCGCCTGTATTCATTTTCTGTTTTGTATCGATATTCTCTTCCCTTAACTGTGTATACATAAACATATTTTGTAGAAACAGGTATTAATCTTCCATTTTTTCCGTGGGTATTTCTGACTGTGTTTGCTTTTTCTAAGGTTGCTACTGTTGTTGACAGATTTTTGGGAAATAAACCAAGAATGGCTATGAACAAATTCCACAAACCAATCAAGATAACAACAGTACCCAAGCCAATATAAAATTCCATATCATATTCCTCTTTAAGTTTTTATATAGAACTATCTTTGTGACTTGCAAGTTCACATTCACGCAATAGCATTGAGATATTCAGGATAAACAACCTTCAGCTCTTTTCTGTCTATTATTCCAAATGAATGAATATCATCACCGTCAGTAATACCGTTATCCCAGACTAAAACGGAAAAGCCGAATTTTTCTGCGAGCTCAACATAAAACCTTGCATTTGTGGCTAAATTATCAGGATTGTCTCTGTCACTCCAGCCAAATTCACTAAGGCATACACCGTACCCCTTAGCCACATAACGCCTGAACATCAGTCTGAAAGTATTGTAAAGTGATATTTTTTCAAATATATTCCATTGGTCTTCGTTATCGGGGAATTCAGACTCATGTGCTGTTTTATAGTAATAATGAACTGACACAATAACCCTGTCATCATAAGGCAGACACAGTGTATCAATGTTCTGCTTAAGTCCGCTTGCGGCATATGTGGGTATGAGCACGTAACGCTCCGAATTGTTGCCGCCTGATTTTCTGATTGTCTCAAGCACAGAAAGGTTTAGATAATTGACAACAGCTCTGCTTTCAGCGTTACCCTGCCACTCATCCTCTGCACCGAAAACTCTCGGTTCATTCATTGTTTCAAAAATAAGATTTTCGCCGTACTCTTTAAATCTGCCGCAAAGCTGTGCCCATATCTTGCAAAGGATTTCTTTAGAAGTCTCCCTATGCTCTTCGTCAGTAATAAGCCAAAAAGCATCCTCGTGGTGTGTGTTTATAATAACTTTCATATCAAGCTCAAGTGCCCAATCAACAACTTCGTTTACTCTGTCAAGCCACAAAGGGTCAATCGTATAATCGGGAGCATCGCCAAGATGTTGTGACCATGTAACAGGTATTCTGATGCTGTCAAAGCCGCATTCTTTAACAAACTCAATAAGCTCTTTTGCTGTTTCGGGATTTCCCCACATCGTTTCAGCCTCAAGGTCTGCTTTTTCAGTTGATTGCTTTTCGCAAGCATCAAATGTGTTGCCGAGATTCCACCCTATGCCGATTGACTGAGCAAATTCAACAGACTCTGTCATTTCATATTTTGGAAAAAGTATATTCTCGCCAAAGACAGCAAAAACAAAGACAATTAAAATCATTATAACCGAAATAAATATCAATGTGTATTTCAGTATCTTGTTCATCATCTTCTCCTATTATTTATTCTCTATTCTTTATTATCTGTTATCTTAGCCAAAGGTGCTCATCAAGTCTCCTCGTCGGGCTGCTGACCGTTGTGGGCAAGCCACTTACATTCGGTAATTTCCATATCTGTAAACACCGCTTTGAACGAGGAATTTTCCGCACTGCATGCATATATTCCAAACTGAATTTCGTCGTGGACATTGAACATATGGCAAATTCGCATTTGCTTGAAATTTTCTCCATCGGTTGAATTTTCAATGCAAAAATCATCATCACGGCGGCTGAGGCGGAACCATATTGATTTAATTGAAGCATCAATATCAACCGATGCCCAGTCTGAATAGCCATTATTTGTTACAACACTGCCAAGACGCTGAATATCGCAATTTTCATATTCGACAGAGGCTTTAAGCCAATTATCGCTGTCAAGATACATTACAACTCCGCTCTGGTCATAACGCACTTTTGTGTCAAACTCAGTCCTGACAACAAAAGAAAAATATTTCTCACTTGTTTTCATTTGCAGTGCAGGTGCATTGTCATTTCTGAAATGATAATAGGTTCTTTGCCACAAATCAGTGCAGGGGTCCGTTATAATTTCAACCTTATCATCTGTAACAGTATACTCTTTCGGTGCTCTTATCCACTGCATATTCTTTGTATCAATTTTCATATCTTCTACTCCTTAAGCATTATTTTTCTAAGCAAATTCTATCGCAATTATTATTTACTCTATATTCTTTATTATCTGTTATCTCAGCCGAAGGCGCTCACTGGTGTCCGTCCATATAATCGCCGAACATTGCCCTGAACTCCTCGGTGTTGCTTCCGTCGTCGTTTTTCATAATAAGCTCATTTTCAATTGTTACACCGCTTTTGCTGCCCCGTTTGCCCTCAACGAGCACAAGCCACGGCTGCTTACCTTTGCGCTCGGCAACAAAACGTATACGCTTGACTTCAATGCCGCCTTGTCGCATACTGCAGATAATATCACAAAGTCTTTCAGGCCTGTGGCACATACAAAATCTGCCGCCAAATTTAAGCAGCTTTGCCGCCGCAGTAACAGCATCATCAATATTGCAGGTGACCTCGTGGCGTGCTATGCGGTGTGCTTCTGAGAGGCTTTCTATACCGGTACCGACAGGTTTATAAGGCGGATTCATTGTAACAAGGTCAAATCTGCCGAAGTCGAGAACGCCCTTAAGAGAGCGTATATCGCAGTTAACAGCCTTGATTCTGCCATCAATTTCATTCAGCTCTATTGATTTTGTCAGCTGCTCAGTTGCCTTTGGCTGAATATCAAGAGCAAACACCTCGTTGGTCTGACCCTTGCACCATATCAGCGGAATAATTCCGCAGCCCGTGCCCATATCGCAGGCAATGTCCTTACGCTTAATCTGAGCAAAGTTTGCCAGCAAAACTGCATCAGTACCAAAAGTATGACTGTCTGACACCACAATGCTCATATTATTGCCAAGAGGCTCTATTTTTTCATCGGCTGACAAATTCAAATTTAACACCTGCCACATTTAAACTAGTTTACATGATAACACAAATAACGTCAAAAGTAAAGAAATATCCACCCGATTTATTCGAGTGGATATTAAACTATTCAAATCTGAATTAATAGGTTGCGCTTGCGCTCTGCTGAATTGATCTGATCTGCTGCTTAGCGAGCTTAACGATAAACTCTTCTGTGCCGATGATAGCGTCCTCAACAATGCCGTCAATCTTCACATTGTCACCGTCTTCAATTTCAGCTGAGAAGTCTTCGTAATCGTGAGCACCCTTATCGTTTCTGATAACATCTGACCATGTGGTTACATCTGTGCCGATGAAATACATAATATGATAGCCGTACTGTGTTTCAACGATACCAACATCACCGTATTCTCTGCCTTCAGCCATTGCCCAGTCTTCAAACTCGGAAACCATATAGCCCATTGTTACATCTTCATAGATACCGCCTTCGGCAGCGTTGCCGTCTGCTGAGTGGGTTTTTGCAAGCTCTGCGAAAGCATCCTCTGTCTTGTCACCTGCAAGGTAATCTTCAAGAATTGTCTGTGCTTCCTTATAAAGAGCCTTGTCGCCTGTGTTTTCAAGGTCAACATCAATATCTACTGTTACATCATATTTTGAAGCATCAAGAAGCTCAACTTCAACTTCTTCCTTTTCTTCTTCAGCTGCGTCATTTTCTTCAGCATCATCAGCTGATTCTTCCTCTTCGGGGAACTTAATGAGAATGTGTCTTACATCATATGTCCACTCGTCAGCAACCTTATGAACGGGTGCAACCATCATGTATACGCTGTAGCCGGTGTCTTCGTTTTCAACAATGTATGTTTCGCCGGCAGCTGTGTTTTTGTCAAATGCCCATTCAATAAAGTCTTCATCTGATGATTCACTCTGAACTGAAGCGTATGAGTAATCCTCTAAGAGAGTCTTGCTGTCGTCGGTTTTCAATTCTTCCCAACTATCGTTTTCAGCAAGCTTTTCAAACTCTGCAGCAGTTGCCTTGAAGGAGTCTGAATCCTTAACCTTTGAAGCAAATGACTCAGCCTTTGTTTTGGCAGCTGCCATTGTTTCCTTTGTTACTTCTTCAGTTGCTTCGCCGCCTTCTTCTTCAGCAGGAACTTCAACTGTATCTGCAACTACTTCATAAAGACGAAGTGAAACCACACCGTAAGCTGTAAGGTCATCGTTATAAATCTTTTCGATTTCTTCATCTGTGTATGCTGCTGCGAACTCTTCTGTCTTAACGGTCTGAACCTTAGTTGCAAGAGTTTGCTCTTCACAAATCTGACGAAGAAGGTCAACAGTCATACCCTTGCCATAGAAGGCACGAAGATATGCAGGAACTGAATAGTTGTTTTCTTTTGCAGTTGACTTGAGCTCTTCGATTGTTTCGTCAACACTTGCAAGATCCTCTTCATCAAGAGTGATGCCATTTTCCTGAGCGTAGAGAACTGATGCCTTGACATATTTGATGCTGTCTTTAGCGCTCTGCTCAAAATAGTCTGTGTACATGGGATTTTCAACGCCTTCAACTTCACCGTCATAAGCCTGAACATCAGGTGATGTTGCATAATCGTAGCCTGTGTACATCTTACCCATACCTGCACCGTAGTATGTATCGTACTGATATGAATAGTTAAAGAAGTTTGAGAAAATGCTGTTATAGTAGTAGCCGTATTCGGGTGCCTTAACCTCAATATCGCCCACATAGAAAGCTGTCTTGCCTCTTTCAAGTACGCCTGAATTATTGAGCGCAAACACACCGACACCTGCAACGAGAGCAATCACGAGAACAACTGCGATTGCAATTTTACTGCCCTTATTCAGAACTACCTTGTGAGATTTCTTTGCATTTTTCTTTGCCGCTTTGGCTATACGTGCTTTTCTTTCTTCACGGTAAAGCTCTGCGGCTGTCTTTTCTTGTTTAGCCATGAGTTTTTCATCCTTTTCTGAGTATAAAAATTTTGCACTCACTATTTTATACTATTTAGATAAAAAAAGCAAGCACAATTTTATTACTGAAACCATTTATACCGTTACAACCTAAAAAATAATTAAATATTTCACTGAAAACAGGTTTAATCCAAATATTTGGAGTTTATTTTCTTTAAATCGGGACAATAAGTCAAAATCATTGACAAGAATTGAAAAGGTCTGTAAAATTATAAATAGAACATTTGTTCGGTTGTGTTTTGTTTTCTGAGTACCGGACAATGGGAAGAAGGAGGTATTTGAGATGAAAGAGACAACATCCTTTGACAAAGTGGACTATGAAACAGCGCAAATTCAATATGACAGCTGGGCAGCAAAAAAGTGCGAAACCTTAGATGAGTTTTTGCTCAGAAAAAGAAAAATCGAGCTTATCAATCTTGTCAGAAAAGTGCTTGAAAATGAGCTTAATGAAAATGACAAAGAGCTGGTTCGTCTTCATTGGTACGAGGGAAAGTCTGTGACAGAGGCAGCAAATATTCTCTCGTGCAGCAAATCGTCTGTATCAAAAAGGCTGGAAAAAATCAACAGCATAGTCTATGACAAGCTAAAATACGCAATTGAATACCGTTTCGGAGCTGACAACTCACAAAATATGGCAGTGATAATAAAAAGCAAGGATGCACTCGCCTGCTGCGCAAAACCTGAGAGTACCTCACAAAGAATAAAAAGCCTCAGACTGAGTCAGGGAATGTCCCTTGAGGATGTGAGTGATATGACTAACATATCAAAAAAGTGCCTTGAAAGAATTGAAAATGCCGAAAAGGATGCTACATCCAATGAACTTGCAAAAATTGCTACTGCCTTCAGGACAAGCACAGATTACATCATATTCGGCAAAAAAGAAAGGAAGTGCTGCCAATGAACACGAGCTACAGGGAGCTTTATGCTCAGTATAAAGACTGCATTGAGGTGCAGAACGAAATTATTGCAAAATGCAGGCAGGATTATATTTCTGCTATAAAGGCCGGCAACAGAAACATGGCGGAAAGACTCGGCAGGGTGCTTAAAATTTATTATGATGAGAGAAATGATCTTGTGACCGGTGCAAATGAAATGAAAAAATATATTGAAACTGAAATGGTCAGTTAATAAGACGGGACTGTCAGGGTAATTTGCCCGACAGTCCGTTTTTTTATTTGCAATAACACTGAAAATTCAAATTGCTGTAGATTTTGTTTGAGCAGTGTGCTATTATTGTAAATAAGCAAATTAATATGGAGTGGTTAATAATGACTGTCAGGGAATATCTTGATTTAATTGACGAAATAAACTTAAACGGAAAATACAAAGCAGATTGGTCTTCACTTTCAAAGCATAAAGTGCCTGAATGGTATATGCAGGATAAACTTGGTGTATTCATTCATTGGGGTGTATACTCTGTGCCTGCCTTCGGTAACGAGTGGTATTCAAGAGGAATGTATGATAAAACCATACGTGAATTTGAGCACCACAGAAAAACCTATGGAGAGCAAAAGGATTTCGGATATAAAGATTTCATACCGATGTTCAAGGCTGAAAAGTTTGATGCTGAAAAGTGGGTATCTCTTTTCAAAAAAGCAGGCATGAAATATGTTATGCCCGTTGCCGAGCATCACGATGGCTTTGCAATGTACGACACAGAGTTTAACCGTTGGAATGCTAAAGAAATGGGCCCTTGCCGTGATATTTTGGGTGAACTCAAAGCAGAATGTGAAAAGCAAGGCTTAGAGCTTTGTGCATCAACTCACCGTGCAGAGCATTACTTTTTTATGAACCCCGGCAGACTTTGCGACAGCGACGTCAATGATGAAAAATATGCTGACTTTTACGGCCCCGCTGTTTACTGCGAGGAATTTGACCCTGCCATCATACATAAAACAACAGCAGATACATATTCAAAAGGTGCAAGTAAAGAATGGCTTGAGGATTGGCTTATCCGCACCTGTGAAATCATAGACAAGTATCAGCCGTCAGTGCTCTATTTCGATTGGTGGATTCACAATCACACATTCAAGCCATATCTAAAAAAACTTGCTGCATATTACTATAACCGTGCTGAAGAATGGGGCAAGGAGGTTACTATCAACTATAAGCATGAGGCGTTTCCGCCCAATATTGCAACTTTTGATGTTGAACGTGGTGCTCTTTCAGGCATTTCACCTATTTATTGGCAGACAGATACTGCAATAGGCAAGCAGTCTTGGGGGTACAGAGTTGATAATGAATATAAGAGTGCAAGACAGGTTATCTGCGATCTTGTTGATATAGTTTCTAAAAACGGAAATCTGCTTATTAACATCGGTCCAAAGGCTGACGGCACTATAACCGACGAAGAAACAGAGGTTCTGCTTACAATGGGCGAATGGCTGAAGGTAAACGGTGACGGTATTTACGGCACAACCTACTGGAAGCAGTTCGGTGAAGGCACAGTTAACGCCGAAGACGGCTTTTTCAAAGACGGCGACGAAAAACAGTTCACGGCCGAAGATTTCAGATTTACTTACAAAAACGGTTATCTTTACGCTTTCCAGATGCGTCCGTCAAAGACTGTAAAAATCAAAACCTTAAGAAAGCACATTCCACACGATTATCTGATTGAAAGTATTGAACTTTTAGGCAGTGATGAAAAGATCACGTACAACAGAAATGAAGAGTGTCTTGAAATCAGCCTTAGCAGCAAACCGAAAAATGATTTACCGATTTGTTTCAAGATGGCAATAGGATAATATATAGATGTGCTGACTGCTAACACAGTTATGTTAAAATAAGTTTAGCAAAGAGATGGAATTTGCTACTGTTACAGTATTATACATATAAGTCCGCTGCAACCCTCGTTTATAACTCGCTCCAAGGTTTCCTGCAGCTTCATTCTGGCATCGGTGGGCATTTTATACAGTTTATTGTGAAGTCCCTCGTTGACGAGGCTGTCAAGAGTCTTGCCAAAAATATTTGACTGCCATATTTTAGACGGGTCTTCCTCAAATTCCTTGAGCAGATACATTATCAGCTCCTCAGATTGGCTTTCTGTTCCCACAATAGGCGCAACCTCTGTGTTGATGTTGGCTCTGAGCATATGAATTGAGGGTGCCGATGCTTTCAGGCGTACTCCGTAGCGACCGCCTTGCTTCATAATTTCAGGGTCATCAAGAGTGAGCTCTTCCATTGTCGGCATCACTATGCCGTACCCCGTAGCCTCAACCTCATTGAGAGCTACTCTAAAACGCTCGAAGTCTTTTTTGGCTTTGCTCAGGTCAACCAGCTCTTTCATAAGCTGCTGCTCATCTTCTATTTTCATTCCTGTTTTTTCGCTTAGCACCTTATAAAATAAGTCAGGCTCCACATCGAGGCATATCTTTACACTGCCGACGGATAAATCAACATCATCTACTCTGCATGAATTGACATTTTCGTGAGAAGATATGAGTGAGACAAATTTATCTGTATCCTTAACCTTTTTAAGGCAAGCGGCAGAGTCAGCAATTTTTGAATAAAGCTCGCTGCGAAGAGGATGCTCCTTTTCCAGCTTATTTATCCATTTCGGAAAATTCAGTTTAAGCTCTTTTATAGGGAATTCATAAAGAAGCTCATTTAATATATCTTTGATTTCTTGCTGAGTTATTTCAAGACAGTTTATTGGCAAAACGCTCACCGCATATTTTTCACTCAGCTTTTTTGACAGCTCTTTGCATTCTGCCGACAAGGGATTTTTCGAGTTAAGCAGCACAATAAATGGCTTATTTATACCCTTAAGCTCCTTTATTACCCTTTCTTCAGCTTCTTCATAATCACTTCTCGGAATATCGCCTATAGTGCCGTCTGTGGTGATAACAAGTCCTATGGTCGAGTGTTCGTCAATAACCTTTTTTGTACCGATTTCAGCTGCCATATTAAAGGGAATTTCCTTATCGAACCAAGGCGTCTTTACCATACGAGGCTTGTCGTTTTCTATGTATCCAAGACTACCCGGTACAATATAACCAACGCAGTCAATAAGCCTCACACTGAAACGCATATTATCACCCTGCGTGAGTTCAACAGCATCTTCTGGAATAAATTTAGGCTCAGTGGTCATAATAGTTCTGCCCGATGAGGATTGAGGAAGCTCATCCTTTGCTCTTTCTCTTTTTGCCCCATCGCTGATATTGGGCAAAACAAGCTCATTCATAAACTTCTTTATAAAGGTTGACTTGCCTGTTCTTACAGGTCCCACAACGCCCACATAAATATCGCCGCCCGTGCGGGTAGCTATGGAAGAATAAATATCGGTGTTTGTCATATCGTGCGTCCTCTTTTCAAAAATTCTACACTCAATGTTTATGCCGATAATAATTGCTTTATTCTTATAAAAAAAACAGACCGCCCGGATTTTTCCGAACGGTCCAGATTTCAAACGGTTAATTAAAACATTCCAACCTTGATAAGCACAACGCAGATGATTGCCATAAAGATGCAAAGACCTGTCATAAGTGAATTAAGGATTGCAACTGCTTTTTCTTCATAGCCCTTCTTCTTGGCATTCTTATACCAGATCCAAGGAATGAACTGAAGCACAAATGTAATAGCAAACAAAGCAGCAAAGAATTTCTTAGCCTTTGAGCAAACACTCTTGTCCTTCTTCTTTTTCTTGCCTTCTTCAGCGGGAGCTGCTTCGGGTGCGGGAGCTGCCGGCTGAGCATAAACCTGCTGTGCATAAACAGGTGCCTGCTGTGCATAGATAGGCTGAGCCTCTGCTGGAGCAGCTACAACGGGAACTTCTGCCGGTTTAGCCTCAGCAAAAACTTCAGGAGCTTCCTCTTTCATAACCTTGTTGCCGCAGATAAAGCAAAACTCTGATGAGTCTTCGATTGTGTTGCCGCAAAACTTACAAACCATAATAATATTCCTCCTTTGATTTATGGGTAAATTATAACATTAAATTTTTGCTCTTGCAATAGGTAAAGTGAAGAAAATTGAAGAAAAGCTACATATTTATTCGATTTCAAGGTGAAAATAATGAATAAAATCAAAACAATTTTGTTCGGAATTGCTGTTGGCACAGTTAATGCACTCTTTGGCGCAGGCGGCGGTCTTGTTGCTGTGAGTGCCTTTAAAAGTCAGGGATTATCACAAAGAAACTCTCAGGCAAGCGCAATTGCAGTTATTCTGCCGCTTTGTCTCATCAGCTCGGCAGTGTACGCAAGCAGGGGCTATTATAGCATAAGTGATGCCCTGCCCTATCTGCCTTTCGGTCTTGTGGGAGCTTTTCTCGGAACAAGGCTGCTGAGAAAAATTCCCGATAAAGCCCTTAAAAAGATATTCGCTTTGTTTATGATTTATACGGGATTTCGCATGCTGATGAGGTGAGCCATGGATTTTGCAGTTATTATATCGTCACTTCTGTCAGGACTTTTAGGATCGATGGGCTTTGGCGGCGGCAGCGTGCTCATAATTTATCTGACAAGTTTTTTGTCTTTGCCGCAAAAGCAGGCTCAGGGAATTAATCTTTTATTTTTCATTCCAATAGCAGTTCTGAGCATAATTATGTATAGCAAAGAAAAACTGGTGACGCTAAGGCAGATTTTGCCCGTTATGTTGCCCGCTGTTTTGGGCGCTGCCATAGGATTTTCACTGCTGAAAATAATTCCCGGAGAGGTTGCAGGTAAACTGTTCGGTGCTCTGCTTATACTTATGGGAATAAGACAGCTTTTAGTCAGGTCAAAATAGTAAACGGCACTCTGCTTACTTTTGCAGAGCGCCGTAATTTTTAGTTGGTTTGTTTTTCCTCAAGGAGCTTTTCACAAGCAGCAAGCTTAACGCAAAGGCAAAGAAGCTTTGTTGCCAAAAGAAGTTCGTCAACGGGAGGATATGAGGGTGCAATTCTTATGTTGCGGTCTTTCGGGTCTACACCGTAAGGAAAGGTTGCACCTGCTGTTGTGAGAGTTACACCTGCATCTCTGCAAAGCTCATAAACTCTCTTTGCTGTGCCCTCCATAACATCAAGTGAAATGAAATAGCCACCCTTAGGGTTAGTCCATGTGGCAATGCCGAGACCGCCAAGCTGTGTATTGAGCTCATTAACAACAACCTTGAATTTAGGGGCAAGGATGCTTCTGTGAAGTCTCATATGATTCATTATGCCCTTGACATCTCTGTAAAACTTCACATGACGGAACTGATTGAGCTTATCATAACCGATAGTCTGCACAGACATACGGCTGATAATCATGTCAATATTTCTGTCTGATGCAGCAATAGCAGCAACGCCTGCACCCGGGAAGCTGATTTTTGATGTTGAAGTAAACTCAATAACCATATCCTCATGGCCATATTTTTTCAGCACATCAAAAACTGATTCCATTTTATCCCCTTGCTCTGAAAGGTCATGGATAATATATGCGTTATCCCATATAATTCTGAAGTCCTCAGCTGCAGGGCACATTTTTGCCATTCTTTCAACTGTATCGGGGCTGTAGGTAACGCCTGTGGGGTTAGAGTATTTAGGCACACAGAACATACCCTTGACCTTGGGGTCTTTTATGAGCTCTTCAACAGCATCCATATCAGGGCCCTTTTCTGTCATATCAACAGTAATCATCTTTATGCCGTAATATTCGCAAATTGCAAAATGTCTGTCATAACCCGGTGCAGGGCAGATAAACTTAATTTCGCCCTGATCCTTCCAAGGCTCAGCGCCTGAGCCTGTGAGCATACACTGTGTAACATAGTCAAACATAAGGTTAAGGCTTGAGTTACCGCAGACAATAACATTTTTTGTGGGCACCTTAAGGAGCTTTGCAAAAATTTCCTTACACTCAATAATGCCTGTGAGAAGACCGTAGTTTCTGTATTCAAGAGAGTGATTGCTCGCATCGTCATCCCAGTCTCTTGAAGTGATTGCATCAAGCAGACCGTTTGAAACTGCAAGCTGATCAGCACCCGGCTTACCTCTTGACATATCAAGCTTAAGTCCCTGCGATTTAACCTTATTATATTCTTTCACAAGGCTCGATTTAAGCAGATACAGCTTTTCTTCGTTATAATATTTATATTCCATAGTAACCTCCGAAAATCAATTAAAAATCTGCTGAGCCGGTTGTTCTGGGGAAGGGAAGTACGTCACGGATATTTGATATACCTGTCAGGTACATAACAAGTCTCTCAAAACCGAGACCGAAGCCGGCATGCTTTGTGCCACCATACTTGCGAAGGTCAAGATACCACCAATAATCCTCTTCTTTGAGACCAAGCTCTTTAATTCTGTCAACGAGCACATCATATCTTTCTTCACGCTGTGAACCGCCGACGATTTCACCAATGCCCATAACAAGCAGGTCGCAGGCCGCAACAGTTTTGCCGTCGTCGTTGAGTCTCATATAAAAAGCCTTTATCTCCTTGGGATAATCTGTAACGAAAACAGGCTTCTTAAAGATAGTCTCAGTCAGGTATCTTTCATGCTCTGTCTGAAGGTCGCAGCCCCAGAACACTTTGAATTCAAATTCGTCGTTGTGTTCCTCAAGCATCTTGACAGCATCGGTATATGTCACTCTTGCAAAGTCTGATGATGCAACTGCTGTGAGTCTTTCAATAAGTCCCTTATCAACAAACTGATTGAGGAAAGCAATATCCTGCTGACAGTGCTCCATAACATAGTTGATAACATACTTAATCATGCTTTCCGCAAGCTCCATATCATCACAAAGGTCTGCAAAAGCGATTTCGGGCTCTATCATCCAGAACTCTGCCGCATGACGCTGGGTATAGCTCTTTTCAGCTCTGAATGTGGGGCCGAAGGTATAAATCTTGCCGAATGCCTGAGCCATAATTTCGCCCTGAAGCTGACCTGAAACGGTGAGGAATGCGCCCTTGCCAAAGAAATCTTCGCTATAGTCGATATTACCTTCTTCGTCTCTTGGCGGATTTTCCATATCAAGAGTAGTTACTCTGAACATTTCACCTGCGCCCTCGCAGTCACTGCAGGAAATAAGAGGTGTGTGTGCATAAATAAAGCCCTGCTCCTCAAAAAAGCGATGAATTGCAAGTGCTGCAACTGAGCGCACACGGAAAGCCGCAGAATAGATGTTTGTGCGGGGACGAAGATGAGCTATTGTGCGAAGATATTCCAGAGTGTGTCTCTTTTTCTGCAGAGGATACTCAGGTGCACTTGCACCTTCAAGCTCCACCTTGGTTGCATTGATTTCAAAGGGCTGCTTTGCTTCGGGAGTGAGAATAAGCTGACCCTCAACAATAACTGCTGCACCGACATTATATTTTGCAACCTCAGCGAAGTTGTCAATCTTGTCTTTTTCAAAAACGACCTGCACACCCTTAAAGCAGCTGCCGTCATTAAGCTCCATAAAACCGAGAACCTTTGAGTCTCTGTTTGTTCTTATCCAGCCGCAAACCTTAACGGTCCCCTCAGTATAAGCTGCTGCATTATCATAGAGCTTTTTAATTTCTGTACGTTTCATATATAATTCCCTCCGTAATAGAGTATTTTAATACCATTTTAAGCATTGATTAAGTATTATATCAGTATTAGAGAAAAAAATCAATAATTAGGCTAAAAAAATTGCAGAATTGCTTTCAATCCAAAGGATGCATTTTAAAATATTGTTAATTCTGTTTGAATTCGAGTTTTCAAAAAAATAAATTTAAGTTCATTATTTAAAAATATCCGATTTACCCCTTGTTTATAAAATTATTTTACTTTATGAAAAGCTTTTCTAATATTAAAATAAAATATGAAAGGAGTAACAATAATGGAAATTTTAGCAAATATTACAGCTTTTGTTGTTTCAATTCTCTCAAACATAGTTAATGCATTTGTTTCATTAGGCATTATGAGCGAAGAAGATGCAAACGAATTTATTGCTCAGTTACCTAAAACGGATGCTGAATAATTAGCTTTTAATGAAAAGAGGACTAAGTGCAAACTTAAGTCCTCTTTTTTGTTTATTTTCTTGTTTTTAAATAGCTTTCCAAAATCATAACGGCGGAAACAGCATCAACAACATCTTTGCGCTTTTGTCTGCGTACATTAGTGACATTGAGTGCCTTGTGAGCTGAAACAGTTGTGAGCCTTTCGTCCACCAAAACGGTTTCAATGCCCGTTTTTTCGCTGAGTGCTTCTGCAAAGGCTCTGCACTTTTCAGCACGCTCCCCTTCACTGCCGTCCATGTTTTTAGGCAGACCCACAACTATCTGCTGTGCCCTGTACTCTGCCGCAAGCTTTTCAATTTCGGCAATAACCTTGGGTGCGTAGTCACCCCATATAACTTTTACGGGAGACGCCAGCATTTCAAGGCGATCGCAGACTGCTATGCCTGTTCTTTTATCGCCGTAATCAACTGAGAGGATAACCAAAGCTTATCCCTCCTCGCCCATTGCAACAATAGCATCAACTGCATTTTCTGTGTCAGTGAAGCTCTTTGAAGGAAGACCCTGATGAATCTGCGAGAAAATGTGTCTGAAGATATTCTTTGAGGGGTTTGATGTGCCTGTGCGAAGATCGGCACGCTCATTGTAACCGTACCAAATAGAAGCCACATAATAAGGTGTTCCGCCGCAGTACCACTTATCGCAGTTATCTGAGGTTGTACCTGTTTTTGCAAAGGTCTGGAAGCCGCTTATCTTTGAGCCGTAGCCTGTACCGTTTGACTGAGTAACTGCCTTTGTCATCATGCCGAGAAGGCTCTGTGCAGTTGAATCTTTAATTGCCTGCTCAGGCTGCTCGGTTGTTCTGTCAAGGATTACGTTGCCCTTTCTGTCTGTAACCTTATAGTAGCTGTAGGGCTCGAAGTATCTGCCGCCGTTACCGAAGGTTGCAAAGGCTGCAGCCATTTCAAGTGTTGTTACACCCGTGTTGGTACCGCCAACAGCAAGAGGACTTCGGTCAGCGTCATATGCTGAAAGGTTAAGATGGAAGTTTTCGTTGCAATATCTGAATGCAGGCTTGATGCCGAGGCTTTCCTCAAGAATTCTTGCAGGAACAGTATTGAGTGAACGCACAAGCGCTTCCTCAACAGTGATATATTCCTCTGAGCCGTGGTCACCGTTGAAGTTTCTCGGCCATTCATCACCGTTAGGCAGTGTAATAGCCTTTTCATAAATTACCGATGAAGCCGTAACAACACCGAGATCAACCGCCGGTGCATAAATTGAAAGAGGCTTAATTGATGAACCGGGCTGACGCTTTGCTCTGACATCAGTTGCTCTGTTATAGCCTCGGTTGGCTGTTTTTGCGCCTGTGCCGCCGGCAAGAGCTACTATTCTGCCCTCATAGTCCATAATAACAATTGACGAGTCGGGCAGATTGCCGTCCTTATCCTTATATGCTGAGGGGAAGCCTTTTCTGTTTTCATAGCTGTCTTCAACTATTTCCTGAGCTCTCAGGTCAACTGCAGCATAAATGTTAAGACCACCGTAATAAACCTTACGCCACGCTTCGTTATGGTCATAGTCATATTCAGTCTGTAGGTCTTTTATAACCTGGTCAATTACATATTCTTCATACCATGAAAGGATTTCACTGTCATCTTCGTTTGTGTTGTTATCACTTGATGTGCTGCTGCCCTTTTCGAGGACTTTGGTGTTTTTAGCCTGAAGTTTTTCTTTTCTTTCTTCAGTTATCTTGCCTGCCTTCCATATTTCCTCAAGACACTGGTTTTTTCTGTTCATACACTCATCATAGTCAGCATATGGGTTCTGGCTATAGGGTGCCTGTGTTATACCTGCAAGGGTTGCGCATTCAAGAAGTGTCAGTTCTGAAACCTCTTTGCCGAAATATGTTTCTGCTGCAGTTTTAACACCGTAGCAGCCTGCACCGAGAGAAACAGTGTTGAGGTATGCTTCAAGAATTTCTTTCTTGGAGTAGTTCTTTTCCAAATTCAAAGCTCTGAGAATTTCACCAAACTTACGGTTATAGGTAGCTTCGTTATCATCTGTCAGGTTTTTGATAAGCTGCTGAGTTATGGTTGAACCGCCCTGACCTTTATATTCAGGTTTAACAAGAACACCTATAGTTCTAATCCAGTCAACACCGTTGTGCTCATAGAAACGCTTGTCTTCGAGATAAACAAACGCCCATAAAAGTTCCTCAGGCATCTCATCATAGTCGACCCATATGCGGTTTTCTTCACCGTGAAGACGGGCAAGCTCTATAACATTGTCGTTGCTGTCATAAGCATACATAATCGAAGTCTGATTCTGATTATCCTTATAATCGTCAAGGTTGATTACTATTCCGCCGTCAATGAAATCGGTTGCATAAGTAAGCACATTATTTCCCACGATTATGAATGTCAGCATTGCCGACACAAAAACGCAGAAAAGGAAAGTGAACACAACAAAAAGCTTGGTGTGTTTCTTTTTCTTCTTTTTATTTTTAGCCTTGCCACCATTGGGTGTGCTTTGCGGCTTGATGTCCTTTGAATTTTTTGCCATAAAAGCTATCCTCCAAAAGAAATATATATTAAATCGGACATAAACTCCCATTCTTGCTTATTATAATAGATTAGCAAAACTAAATCAACCTTAAAAAGGTAATTTTTGTAAAAATAATAAATTTGTAAGAATTCATATAAGTAATTATTGGCAGAAAGTGAAAGATATATTTATAAAAGCAAAACAACCACCTGACCTCTCAGAAAAAACAGGTGATTGTATTTCTAGCTTATTAATGAAATGCCTGACGCATGAAAAGCACAAGCGCATGAAATGGCTTATGCCGTGAAATGAACGGACCGTCGAGGACGCCGGTACCTACACTCTTCGTGAAAAACTGCGGGCAGATACTCACCTCTTCGGCAGAGTACGCCCGCAATTTCCAATTCATAATTCCTAATTCATAATTGAATTAATATTCCGCTTCGCCTTCGTAAACGAGCACAGCGTTACCTGTGAGATAAATGCCGTCGTCGTTATAGGTTACTGCAAGATCGCCGCCCTTGAGCTTAACAGTGATTTCCTCGCCCTTTTCGCAGAAGCCGTTAACAACTGCCGCAACAACTGCAGCACATGCGCCGGTACCGCAAGCGAAGGTTTCGCCGTTACCTCTTTCGTAAGCTCTCATCTTGAGTGTGTGGCTGTTTACCACTCTTACAAATTCGGTGTTGACTCTTTCGGGGAAGATGTCAGCATATTCAAAGAAGGGGCCTATTTCGTTAAGGTCAAGTGAGTCAATATCTCTCTTGAATACTACGCAGTGGGGGTTACCTACACCAAGGCAGGTGATGTTATAGCTGTCTGCACCGATAGTGATGGGATAGTCAATGATTTCACCCTCATCAAGTGTGCAGGGAAGAGCCTTTGCATCAAAGGTGGGCTTGCCCATATAAACCTGAACTGCTGTTACTCTCTTGTTTGAAACATAGAGCTTGAGCTCCTTGATGCCTGCGCCTGTTTCAACAGTGAGTTCTTCTTTATCTACAATACCCTTATCATAGAGGTACTTACCGACACAGCGAATAGCGTTACCTGCCATCTTACCTTCGGAGCCGTCACGGTTGAAAATTCTCATTCTTGCATCTGCAACATCTGAGTTTTCTATAAGCACTATACCGTAGCCGCCGATACCGCTGTGGCGGTTGCAGAAGTTAATGCAAAGTGATTCAGGGCAAGTGATGCTGCCGTCTCTGTTGTCAATAAAGATATAGTCGTTGCAGGTACCCTGCATCTTAGCGAATTTGAGAGTGTTTCTCGTCTTACGCATAGCGTTGATATCGATAAGCTCTGTGTTGAGCTGGCTGTAATTACTTGCCATAATATCAAGCATTGCGTTTGCAGTGTCAAGTGATGTGAAGCAGGCAATGCCAAGCTGCAGAGCCTTTCTGTGAAGGGCAATATAGTTATCCATTGTGGAATCAAAGAGAGCACCTGTGTAAACGATGAAGTTTATCTTGCCGCTTTCAAGCAGCTTGAAGCAGTAGTCGCTTTCTGTGATACCCTTGACATAGGTTACGTTGATGCCGAGGTTAACGATTGCTCTTGCAGTGTCTTTAGCAGCATAGATGTTGATGCCGAGATCCTGAAGCTTCTTTGCAATTGAAACAATTTCGTCAAGATCATGCTCGTCAACGCTGAGAAGAACACCCATTTCTTTCTTATCGCCCTTAGCTTCAACCTTGATGCCTGATGATGTCAGACCCTTGAAGAGTGCTTCGTTGAGAGTCTTGCCAATGCCGAGAACTTCACCTGTGGATTTCATTTCCGGTCCGAGATAGGAGTTAACGTCACTGAGCTTTTCAAATGAGAACACGGGAGCCTTGACTGCGAAGTAAGGCGGTGCTTCATAAAGACCTGTACCATATCCTAAATCCTTAAGAGGTGTGCCGACCATAACCTTTGTTGCAAGGTCAACCATAGGCACGTTTGTAACCTTACTGATATAGGGAATTGTTCTTGAAGCTCTGGGGTTAACTTCGATAACATAGAGCTGATTTTCATAGATAAGGTACTGAATATTAACAAGACCCTTGGTACCGAGAGCGAGAGCCAACTTCTCTGAGCAGTCGATAACTGTCTGTGTCATCTTATCTGTCAGTGAGAAGGGCGGATAAACTGCAATTGAGTCACCTGAGTGAACACCTGCACGCTCGATGTGCTGCATGATACCGGGTATAAGAACGTCCTTACCGTCAGAGATTACGTCAACCTCGATTTCAGTACCGCTCATATACTTGTCAACGAGTACGGGGTTTTCGATGCCTGTTGAAAGGATCTTCTTCATATATCTTTCAACTTCAACGTCGTTGTGTACGATTGTCATATTCTGACCGCCGATAACATATGAGGGACGAAGAAGCACGGGATATGTCAGTCTGTTAGCTGCTTCGAGAGCTTCCTCAAGAGTCATTACACCGCAGCCCTGAGGTCTCATAAAGCCGTATTTTTCAAGAAGTACATCAAACTTTTCTCTGTCTTCAGCTGTGTCAATACCTTCCTGAGATGTGCCGAGAATCTGAATTCCGTTATCGTCAAGGAATTTTGTCAGCTTGATAGCTGTCTGACCGCCGAAAGCAACAACAACACCGATTGGCTTTTCAACCTCAATGATGTTCATAACATCTTCATCACAAAGAGGCTCGAAATAGAGTCTGTCAGCAGTGTCATAGTCTGTTGAAACGGTTTCGGGGTTGTTGTTAACGATAACAACATCATAGCCAAGCTCTTTGAGAGTCCATACGCAGTGAACGCTTGAGTAGTCGAATTCGATACCCTGACCGATACGGATGGGGCCTGAACCGAGAACCATAACAACATCCTTACCTGAACGCTTGAAGCGTCTTGATTCGCAGGCTTTATCGTATGATGAATAGAAATAAGGCGTTGTTGCAGCGTACTCTGCCGCACAGGTGTCAACCATCTTATAGCTTGCCTGCTTGTGGAATGAAGCAGGGAATGTGCAGAACTTGCGAAGTGTCTTATCTGTATAGCCGAATTTCTTAGCTCTGAGATAGGTTTCTTCGTCAATCTCTTTGCCTTCAATTTCATTTTCAAAATCAGCAAGATTGCGGAGCTTTTCAATAAACCACTTGTCAACTCTTGTGATTTCATTTATCTGCTCTGTTGAGATGCCTGCCTTGATAGCCTCAAAGATTGTGAAGATTCTTCTGTCATCCTGCTCTTCGAGTCTTTCAAGTAAGGGCTTGTCACTTATGGGTGCGGCATTGAGTGTATCGAGAGAAATCTCTGCGCCACGTACAGCCTTCATAATAGCTTCTTCAAAGCTTTGGCCGATTGACATAACCTCACCGGTAGCTTTCATCTGTGTACCGAGCTTACGGCTTGAGCCGATGAATTTATCGAAGGGCCACTTGGGGAACTTACAGACAACATAGTCGATTGAAGGCTCGAAGCAAGCACTTGTTTCGCCTGTGATGTCGTTCTGTATTTCGTCAAGGTTATAGCCGAGAGCCAGCTTCGTTGTCATCTTGGCAATGGGATAGCCTGAAGCCTTTGATGCAAGAGCTGAAGAACGTGAAACTCTGGGGTTAACCTCGATAACTGCATATTCAAATGAGTCAGGGTTGAGAGCGAACTGACAGTTGCAGCCACCCACAATTTTCAGTGCGCCGACGATGTCAAGAGCAGCCTGCTTGAGCATATTGTATTCCTTGCTTGAAAGTGAAAGTGCAGGAGCTACAACGATACTGTCGCCTGTGTGAACACCAACGGGGTCAAAGTTTTCCATTGAGCAGATTGCAATAGCATTACCTGCTGAGTCACGCATTGTTTCAAACTCAATTTCCTTCCAACCCTTGATATATTTTTCAACAAGAATCTGTGTAATGGGTGAAGCATCAAGACCAGTCTTTGCAATAATACGCAGCTCATCTTCGTTATAAGCAACACCGCCGCCTGCACCGCCAAGGGTGAAAGCAGGACGAACAATAACAGGATAGCCTATCTGCTTTGCAATCTGAAGTGATGTTTCTATATCATATGAGATTTCAGAGGGAATGCAGGGCTGATTGATGCTCTCCATTGTGTCTCTGAAAAGCTGTCTGTCTTCAGCCTTGTCTATAGCTTCAACGTCAGTACCGATAAGCTGAACACCGTTTTCCTGTAAAAAGCCTTCCTTCCAAAGCTGCATTGAGAGAGTCAGACCAACCTGACCGCCGAGACCTGCAAGAAGTGAGTCGGGTTTTTCGAGTTTAATAATTCTTTTAACTGTTTCTGTTGTCAGAGGCTCAAGATAAATTTCATCTGCAAGAGCCTTATCTGTCATAATTGTTGCAGGGTTGGAGTTAACAAGAACAACATTCACGCCTGCCTGCTTGAGAACACGGCAAGCCTGTGCGCCTGCATAGTCAAATTCGGCAGCCTGACCGATAACGATAGGGCCTGAACCGATAACAAGTACTTTTTTAATATCCTTATTCAGCGGCATTGTTTACTCCTCCATTACTTTCAAAAATTCTGCGATAATAGCATCTGTGGGCTCAAACTGAACTGAGTATGCCTTATCTGCTTTATAAGCGATACCCTCAACAGTACCGTCATTGACATTGAAGTAGCTGATTTCGCCCTTCTTTATGCTGTCTTTGCAAACAACATAGCCGTGATTCTGTGCTGTGATGAGAGTTCTCAGAGTACCAACAACCTTTGCAGGCTGATTTGAGCCGTGATGACCGTAGGGAAGCTTCACTGTGTCTGCGCCCTGAGAAAGAGCCATAAGCTGATGACCAAGACCGATACCGAACATGGGGAGCTTGCCGAAGAGCTTTGCAATTTCAGCAGCAACCAAAGTGCACTCCTTCGGATCACCGGGTCCCTCGGTGAAGATAACGCCGTCAGCACCGAGAGCGAGGATATCCTCTGCCTTGAAGTTATAGGGCATTACAGTTACCTTGTAGCCTTTATCCATAAGAGTCAACTCAAGATTTTTGCTTGAGCCGAGATCGACCAGAGCAACATGCTTTTTAATCTCTGTCTTGGGCAGATAAACACTGACCTCTGTGCCGCCTGTGTTCTTAACTGCATCAACAATCCTGTAGTTTTTAATTTCATCAAGATTTGCAGGAACCTCGTCACAGATAGCTGCATTCATTGTACCCTTGCTTCTGAGGATATTTGTAAGCTCTCTTGTGTCAACGCCGTAAATGCCGGGAACATTCTTATCCTTAAGGAACTTATCTATATCATATTCACAGCGGAAATTGGCAGGCTTTTCGCACCATTCTCTGACAACATAGCCGCTAAGCTTGCTTTCGCCTATAAAGTCGCTTTCTATAATGCCGTAGTTACCTATCATCGGGAAGGTCTGCAGCACTATCTGACCGTAATATGTGGGGTCTGTGAGAGTTTCAATGTAGCCAACCATATTTGTGTTGAATATAAGCTCGCCTACACTCTCCTTTTCAGCACCGAAAGCATAGCCTTCAAAAACGGTGCCGTCCTCAAGTACCAGATAACGTTTTTTCATTCGTAACACCTCTTTTTCACACCGGGTGTGAAATCCTTTCCGTTATATTTAAAGTAAATCTGTTAATTTATCAGTCTATCATGCATTTTACAAGAACAGCCTTCTGAGCGTGAAGTCTGTTTTCAGCTTCGTCGAAGATTTCGTTTGCGTGCTCTTCAAACACCTTAGCTGTGATTTCCTCCTCACGGTGAGCAGGCAGACAGTGAAGCACCATAACGCCTTCGTTTGACACAGCAACAACGCTGTCGTTGATTTGATAGTCCTTGAAGATTTTCTTTCTCTCTTCAGCTTCGCCTTCCTGACCCATTGATGCCCACACGTCAGTGTAAAGCACATCTGAGCCTGCAGCAGCTTCAAGAATATTATCAGTGCAGACAAAGTCGCCGTTTTCCTTTGCCCATGCCATAATTTCTGCATCGGGCTGATAATCCTTCGGGCAGGCAATTGCAACCTTCATACCGGTTTTGATACCGCCGACGATAAGGCTGTTTGCCATATTGTTACCGTCACCTATATAGCAGAGCTTCTTACCTTCAAGTGAGCCTTTATACTCACGGATTGTCTGAAGATCAGCCAGTACCTGACAAGGATGACAGAAGTCTGTAAGACCGTTGATGATGGGGATTGAGCCGTACTTTGCCAAAGCTTCAACTTCACTCTGCTCAAAGGTTCTTATCATAATACCGTCAAGGAAACGTGAAAGAACTCTTGCTGTATCTTCTACAGGTTCACCCCTGCCGATCTGCAGCTCTTTTGAAGAAAGGAAGAGAGCCTGTCCGCCGAGCTCATGCATGCCGACCTCAAAAGAAACTCTTGTTCTTGTGGATGATTTTTCAAAAATCATACCGAGAGTCTTGCCCTCAAGAATAGGATGTCTGATACCCTTTTTCTTTTCTTCCTTGAGTCTGTCGGCAAGGTCGAGGGTGCTGATGATTTCCTCTGTTGACCAGTCGAGTAATTTAAGTAAGTGTTTCATTTTATCTATCTCCTTTTGCGAATGAAACTCCGCAACTAAATTTACTTAAGCCCAATATCCCAGCTTATTTAAATAATTATACATTATAAGTGAATATAAATCAATAAAGTTTTAGCAAAAAAATAGTGAGTAACTTAAAAAAGTTACTCACAAATGAAGTAAATATCACAAATAAAAGTCTGAAACTGAAAAAATGAAGAAATTTGAACATCTGTCTTAACAACCATGCACATATTCTTCACCACCAATCTCGTTTTTATCTGTGGTAGTATAGCACAAGGAAAATGAAAAATCAAGGGGTGAAATTAAAAAAACAAGATAAATTAACATAAATTATAAGCCAAGTTTTTTCCGATGAGCTATTGACAATAATTTTAGCTTGATATATAATTAATTGCAATTGAACGCCGGTGTGTTGGAATTGGCAGACGAGGCGGACTCAAAATCCGTTGGTAGCGATACCGTGCGGGTTCGACCCCCGCCACCGGCACCAACAAAATAAACACCTTTTGTCATTAGCGACAGGGTCGTAAGGAAGTATTTTATGTAGAGTATGGTGTAACTCCCAAAAGGAGTTGCACCATTTCTGCTTTTAAGCAGTTTGAAGGTTATCAGACTCACTTCTGATTTCCTCCATAAGTGTTAATATTTCCTGTTCGGTAGGAATATCAATCATTCCCACACCTGTAAAGTAAATATCAACTTTAACATGACAATGCCCGTCATATTTATCATTGTTGTGAATTTCTATTCTGCGTATTAATTTATTGACTATAGTTCTGTCAAGCTCTTGTATATCCGTACACTCACGAAGTGTGTTAAGGAGAAGTCTTAAATCGACTTTGTTTTGCTTATTTTCAGCAAGTCGATTTTCAGATAACTCAACTTTTTGAATAAGCTCTGCCTGTTCCGCTTCATATCCGGTTACAAGTTTAATATAGCGTTCATTGGTAACTTTTCCCGTTACATTGTCCTCATACAAATGAGCAATTATGGTATCAATATCCTCAATACGCTTTTTGCCGTTTTTAATTGATGATTCCAATTCGGCTAATTCTTTTTTATGAGCGTATCCGTTTTCTTTTGCAAGAAGATATAAAAATACAGGCTCAAAGTTCTGAACGAAAGCTGCTAAATCCTGCACTGCTTTCAGTACAACTTTCTGCAAAGAAACTTCTCTGATATAATGAACCTGACACTCACCACGATTGCTTTTATACTTTGAACAGCGATAATGCTCTTGATTTGGCTTTAAGCTCTTGGCTGCTGCAAAGCTTAATTTCGAACCGCAATCATAACAATATACCAGTCCCGAAAACATACCAATTCGACCTGTTGCTGTAGGTCGCACTCTGTTTTCTCGGATTTCCTGGACTCTCAGCCACATTTCTTCGGAAATTATAGCCTCTTGAGTATTGGGAATAATTTGCCATTTATCCTGTTCATTGTATATAGTCTTATGCACCTTATAGCTGACAGTTGTAGTTTTGAAATTCACCGTACAACCTGTATATTGCCTATTTTCCAGAATATGCACAACTGAACTGTCTTTCCAATGGTAAGGATTGGCTATTTTCTTATTTCCCCTTGGGGTACCGATTTCTCTGTAATATGCACTTGTTGTTAAGACCTTTTCTCTTTCAAGCTGTCTTGCTATCTGTTCGGGACCTTTTCCTCCAAGACATAATGAGAAAATATATCTTACAATTTTTGCGGCAGGTTCATCAATAATCCATTGTTTCGGATTTTCCTTACTTTTAACATACCCAAACGGAACGGAAGAAGAAACTCTTTCACCTCTATCGGCTTTTGACTGCCATACAGCACGGATTTTCTTTGAAGTCTGAGCTGCATACCATTCATTAAATATATTAGAGAACGGCATCAACTCTGTACCCGTGTTGCTGAAGGTATCAACATTTTCCTGAATTGCAATAAATCTGACACCCAAGGTGGGATACTGTATTTCAAGATACTTACCGACCTCAAGATAGTTTCTTCCAAAACGAGATAAATCCTTTACAATAATCGTGCCGATTTCACCATTTTCAGCCATCCTTTGCATACGCTGAAAGTCAGGTCTGTCAAAAGTAGTACCTGAAATGCCGTCATCAACAAAGAACATTGTATTTCTATAACCTTGTTTTTTACAATAATCAAGCAAAATCTGTTTTTGATTAGATATACTGTTACTCTCGTCTTCGTTGCGGTTTTTCTTCTTATTTTTGTCATCTTTAATATCTTCTACAGACAAACGGCAGTACAAAGCCGTTATTTTTTCGTTTTGTTGCCCGTTATTATTTACTGTTGCCATAATATTTCGCTCCTTTCTAACAACCAGGCACGGTAAAGACATTCATACTTTACCGTGTCCGGTTGAATATTTCAAATGTGTGACAATTAAACAGCCTGTGTCAATAATATCAAATCTTTAAATTGCTGTAAGACGGATTGTCTGCCGGTTGTATCAAAATGGGTTGATACATCAAAATACGTTCCGCCTACTTTTAATGAAAACTCATTAGTAGGCTGATGCACTATATTTCTTTTCTCCCTAACTGCTGTACTATAAGTTAAGATTTCATCAGACAGATTTATTTCATCAGGATTTTCAATAGGACAAAATCCTTGAACAGTGCTGATGCTGTTTGTTAAATCAAGTTCGTTCACGCTCATCACCTCGCATCCCTATCACGGCTTCGCTGTCTTTGTAAAACCTTGTAATAATAGTATTCGCAGGCCTTCATTACAAAGTTTTCAAGGTCACTTTCCTTAACTTTTGGAGCAACCTTTTGTAAGCGTTCAACTGAGAATTTTACTGTAGGCTTCTGATTTGCCTTTTCCTCAACTAAGATTGCACCTATATGCTCAGGTGTTAAGTCTTCCTCTCTGCTGATTGCACGAAGCCTATGTGCCTGAGATAAATTCGGAGTAGCATCACAGACACGGATTTCTTCAACTAAATCAGCCTGTTCCACCTCATTTAGATAAGAGAGTTCTACTGCAGGGGTAAATGCAATTCGTCCTTCGTCAACAAGGTCAAGTAGTTCAGGTATGAGATTTGTAAGACGAATATATCTTTGTACCTGTCTGCCACTTTCGGTTTCTGAAACGAGGTTAGCACTCTCCAACTTCCCGACAAGTTGTCGGGAAGTTAAATCTGTTCTTTCACCTTGACTTTTAATTGCTTCAAGCTTCATCTTGTATGCGTGGGCTTTTTCCGAGGGTAAAACGTGCTCTCTCTGCAAGTTAGCATCAACCATTGCAATGACGGCTTCTTCATAGGTGAGTTCATAAATGAAAGCAGGTATCAATTCAAAGCCTAATTTCTTAGCCGCATAAAATCTCCTGTGTCCTGAAATAATTTCATATTCCGTGCCGGAAATTTTACGAACAGTAAGAGGAGTAAGAATACCTCGCTCATCGATACTGTCAATAAGGGTCTGCATTTCCTCATTGTCAATTACCTTGTAGGGATGATTTTCAAAAGGTCTCAAATACTCAATGGGTATTTTATTAGCCCACACATATTCTGTGCGGGCTTTCTGTACTTTGTCGTATAAGGTTTCTTTTGTGGGATCGTTTTCTTCAATCTCACGGGGATATACTTTTGATTTTTGTTTAATAGCCATATTATCGGCTCCTTTCTATTTTTCTAATTTTATTCATTTCTGCCTGATGCTCTTTTTGTAAGAGCTCATACAGGTGTGGAGATTTATCAAGAATATTCTCGGCCTGTTTAAGTTTCTTTCTCAAAGGCGTGATCTCTTGTGTTATCTCCTTACGCATAGCTTTGTACCTCTCTTTATCTTCAGGAGTATTTGCTCTGCGTTTTTTGTTGTCTGCCTTGCTTCGTTTTTCTTCAAGCTCGGCAATTTTTGCTTTGGTTTCATCAATGGTGACTGTTAAATCATCAGTAGTCTGAATCTGATTGTCGGTCAAGAAATGATAGTCAGCAACATACTGCTTGATGTCTTTTGCGGCATGCCTCATTTCGGGAGTTAAGAGCAATGCGTCTGCAACTTCCTTTAACAACTGAAACACCAAGATTATTAAGAGGAACATAGTGTTTACATAAATAACCTCAGGTCGTTTACCTTGTTCAATGCCGAACTCTATTTTTTTTCTGACAGATTCAAGAAGAAAGCATCTGCGTCTTGCGTAGAAGAAGGTGTTCCAATCTGCAAGATGGTGTCCGCTGTAATAGGTTTCGTTGAACCTTTTCTCTATACCTTCTACGGTGTAGCCAAGACCTTCAACCCTTACACCGCTTTCCCAATCCTTTGCCTTGATAGTGAATCGCCTGTAATCAACCTCGTATCCCATAGTGAAAAGAACTCTTCTGAATTCGTCCCAACTTGTAGCAACAGTAAGACAGATTTCAATATCTTCTTTGAGCATATCTCTGTGGGTTTTCTTGCCTTGCTTATGAAGCCAATAAGCAGCTTTCTCACCGCCGTAGAAGGGAGCATTTTCAAGAACTGATTTGCCACGTTCTTTGCAGATAGCATCAGAAATCTCACGGAGCTTGTAGTGGTCTGAAATATGATTTTCAAACTTTCTGCCTGTTCTGAAAGAAACAGAATTAACGACAAAATGATTGTGCAGGTGGTGATGCTTATCAAGGTGAGTTGTTACTACAATCTCATATTCATCACCCCACATCTTTTTAGCTGTTTCAATACCTATACTGTGACACTCTTCAGGTGTTACTTCATTTTCTTTGAAGCTCTGAAAGCCGTGGTAAGCCACATTACCGCCAAGCTTTCCGTAATGAAGTTTGGTTGTCATCATATGCTCATAGGCTCGTTGTACAGGACCGTTGATAGCTGACACATAAAGCTTCTCATCGGTTTTCTTATCGTTCTCGGCATATTGAAGGGTTTTGTACAAATCCGCATCAAGGTATTTCTTATCAATGGTTTTATCAGGATTTTCAGCATACTGAATAACCTCTTTAAGTCGGCTCTTTACGGGCCAGAATCCTGTGGTAGCAATAATTCATTCACCTCCTTTTTCGGCGAGAGTATCTCGCTGTGGATTTCATCAATTAGAGTGAGCAACTTAGCTTCAGTTTCGGGTGTCATTTCATAATTGCAGATTTCACAGAGTTTGGCATAGAAAGTAAAAAAGGCATCAGGCAACACCGTTCTCGGTGCAAATCCCAATGCTCTCTTTGTCACATATTCAGTTGTAGTTAACCCACATTTTGAAGCATAGCGTTCAATCTTCTTTTTGTTTTCAGGTGTTACCCTGATTTCAAGCCTTCGTGTTTTGGCTTTTAGTGTAGTATTCATATCGCCATTCCTTTCCTTAGATTTTAGGGATTAAGGGACCCTAAAGACTTTGGAACTTGCCGTACAAGTTCCCTGCTCGCTACGGTGTAGGACAGACATCCATAGGATAGTTATTTACTTCGTATGTCTTCCTTCACCGCAGATAAGGGTGCCCTTAATAACCCTTCTTTTTTGATACATCAGCTATTGATAGTACAGGGGTGGCTGTAGTATCCTTTATGCAAGTTTTAATATTTATTTGCAGGATAGTTTTCTTATGGCATCAAAAGCGGTGCCATATTTTTCTTTGTTTGTAAAAGTGATGCCAAAAGCGGCATCGTTTTGAGCCATTGTGGCTTGGGTTGGATTTTGTGCTAAGTCATTAGATAAAACTCCTTTCGTTTGATTTTGGATATAAAAATACACCCGTCAAAATCTGACGAGTGCTATGTAAATTATCCCTCTATATAGTAATGGGAATTAGGGATATATAATTGTTCCTAATTTTGAAAAATTTTTATGAAGCTGATTATCAAAAAAATGTGACGCAGTATTCATATCCCGAAATCTTGATTTTTCTGCTCGAATATTTTAATTTGTGGGGGCAGTTATCAAATAACGGAAATCACCTTTTAATATTTGTCTCTCTATTATACTTAATACGGAAAAAGTGCGATTTCTAACGGAATACAGCAACACACATAAAACAATAAACGCAACAAGGTATCATAGCCATACGCATAAAGAACTGTAAGTGCTTTATATTATTTGTAATTGCCGTTTGTAACAAAAAACTTATACAACAAAAAATCCCCGTTAGGAAAGCAGATTGACTGCAATCTCAACGGGGCAATCATATTATCTATATGGTTTATTCCTGATAATTGTTTTTTAGCAATTCGATAAACTCTTTCCATTCCGGATTTTCATATCCACGAAATACTACATCTGTAATATTTTCGTGATTGAAAAGATAATTCCCTTCATTGCCTAAATATCCTTCTGGATAAAGCACGCCTATATAATCAAATATTTTATCGGGGTCTTCTAAAAGTACAGGCTTAATTCCCGTTATAACCAATTTTTTGTTTCCATCTCTGAGTAAAACTACGCTTCCGATAGGCAATATATTTTCTAACATCTTAACCTCCATAGTACAATTATTCAGCTTTCAAGCTATCTTCATAAGCTTTTTCAAGCATATTGATAAATGATGTTCGTTCAGCATTTTCATAACCTTTGAAAATAACATCATTAATATCTTCATAATTAAACAAAAAATTTATTTCATTACTGATGTATCCCTCAGGATAGAGAACTCCTATGTAATCGTATGTCTCATCAGGCTTTTCTTTATTTATTGGTTTTATACCGACAATCATAATTTTTTTCATTCCATTTTTCAACAAAACAACTGTTCCAACAGGTAATAAGTTTTTAAACATAATAAATTTCCTTTCTGTTCTTTAGAACAAATTTTTAAAATTGTTCCAAGTATTTGATACCCAACCACCAAAGGCTTTTGCACCATTAGTTACACCTTCAACAGCTTCTTTTCCTAAAAGATAGGCTCCGGAACCAACCGAAACACCAAATCTAAATACAACATTATTATCTTCGTTGCGTATGTAGTTTGCCGCCCAACTGTCTCCTCGTACAAATTCGTCTGCCTTGGCTTCAAGATTTTGCGCCATTGCTTCACCATCAATATCTACAAGACCAAAAGTCAACCCTCTACCTACCGCAGACAATCCGTCGCAGCTAAAAGATACACCTACAGAACCTGCATCTTTCCAAGTAAAGCTACCATCTTCCATACATTGACCGTATTTTTTAATTCCTCCTGACACAGAAGAAAAAGCGACATCTGCAAGAGCAAGATATGTTTGTGCTTTTGCTAGTTTTTGTGCAGTAGCTTTTGTTGAAGTAAATTTTAGCTCCGGAAGTTCCGTTGCTAATATTTGATTACCCGGTTTGCTTACAAACTGTAAAACTTTTGAACTACAATCAGTCGCTATATATGTTTTTCCTATGGTTTTAACACCCGATCCCCAAAAATCAACCAATTGACCTGTTTTGTCATACCATTTGCTGTTTGGGTCTGTAAAAATTTGAAAAGATTCAATACCTTCTTTTGCAAAATTAGCAATACTGCCTATGATACTCAATCCGGCTGCACCATTACCAAATTTATCATATAATTTAGATGCTTGATATGGGTCAAGTGTCTTCTCAAAATACTTGTACAATGCATTTTCAAGACCTGCAGACTTATCAAACAGAGATAACCAACCCGCAGTCGCGTCTGCACCTGATTCGTATTTTGTAGTTGAAAACCCATATAATGTGCTGAAATATTCAATAAGCGGAGAAGCAAATTTTAAATCCGCATCATCACTAATATCTCCTACACCATCAAAAAAGTTAGCAAACACATCAAAAACCTCTTTAGTTATTTTTGTTGTGTCTATGTCATTCCCTTTTTGATTATTGCTTTTAAAACCACCGGTAATGGTTTTAAACAACAATTCAAGCAAACTGTTAAAATTGGAATTGTTATTGTTTGAAGTAATCCCAAAAATTCTTTTAATTATGTCTGAAAGTGTTACAGGAGAATCACCATCAACATCCTTTATCACATCAAACAACAATTCATTTGCACTTTTACTTCTACGTTTATCACCCACAACCGAAGATAGTATTCGCTCTTCAGCATAGTTATAATTATCTAAATATTCATTTAGCTCATAATACAAGGTTTGTATTTTAGATTCAATTTGTGACAATTCATTATTTGCGTTGTTAAGTCGGTCAGAAATATTATTTCTATCTTGAACTTTGTAATAAATTCTTCTTTTGACACCTCTTACTTCGGTTTTTATTTCTGCTATTTGAATTTTTGCTTTTGGTAAAGCCGAATTGGTTTCATTTTTTGAATTGCCGATATCAACATAAATTTTCGACATTTATTCACATCCTGATTTCATACATATTCAATATAGTTCTTTAAAAATTCCATTGTAGCAAATACAATTCTTGAAGTTGTTCTTCAATATATTCGCATGTTTCCTTAGTAGAGAAATTTTTCATACTTTCATATTCTTGAATTTTAGTTGCTTTCGCAAGTTCAAACATTGTCTTGCACATATTATAGTCTTCTTGCGTATAATCTCCTGTTCTAAGTTTTTCAGCATAATAATTGTATGCTTTAACAATATCGTCAGAGTAAAAACTACTAGCATAAATTGATGCTAAAGTGTCCCCCTTTGATGTTATCCCACTAACTTCCCATATGATTCCGTGTGCAAAATCTGCAATGGACAACAAACCACCTGTTGCTGCTTTTGAAACAAAGTCTATTCCTGATTCAATACCAAAATCTACTACTTCATCAAGAGTTTTATCAATTAGCAAATTAAATTTGCTTTTGTATTCATAAATCATTTCATCTATATATTTAATTGTTGTTTCATCACCATTAACTGTCTTTAAACCTCTTTTCATATTTTCGAGCATTTCAATTGTATTGGAATAATCATTAAAAAGAATTTCTACTACTTCCACACCATCTTGCCCGTATTTTAATAATTTTCCTATTTTATCAAAAGAGTCTGAATCAAATTCATTTAAATATTTATACTTTTCTCCATTTTCATCTATTACTTTACAAATATCATTGTAGCCGTTAACAGGATCAACAACATAGCTTTCTAAAGCTTCTAACAAATCTTTTCCTAACTCAACATCAACTTTGTCTTTTTTATACTGTTCCAACATTAACTTAATTTGATTTTTAAAAGCTTCATCGGACATATCATCCCTATTAAGCCATTTATTAATTACACTCTCTATGCCTTCTGTAAGATCTCTGCTTAAAGCAAAAAGGATAGCATCTTTAGTTGAATTTCTTGATGCCATAAATTCATTTATCAAGTCATATTTTTCTAAACTTGGTAAAACTTCTGTACTTTTCATACTTTCGATATGTTCTTTCGCTTTTTCTTGTAAACCTATATATCCGTTAAAAATTAAGCTAAAAACTTTCTCTATTATTTCTTTTGGATTCAAAACAAAATTATTTATAATGTCATTAATAATATTTAAAATATCCGAGGAAACGCTGCCTTGGATATTTGTTTTATTATCAAACATTATTTCATTTACACTTTTAGTTCTAATATTATCATCAAAATCGGAATTTGCAATGCTTCTTTCTGTATATTCATAACTGTCAAGGTATTCATTTAATTCACGGTATAATCTTTGTATCTGTGCTACTGATTGTGACAGTTCTGCGTGAACCCTATTTAATCTCTCTGAAATGTTATTTTTTTCTAAAACTTTATAATAAATATTTCGTTTTGAGGTACTTATATTAGTGTCAATTGATAACACTGTATTTTTACTGCCAATTAAAGAGGAATTTGTTGCTTCCTTTGCGTTATCAATATCAACATATATTTTTGACATCAAATTACCCTCCATTTGTTATCAGTCACGAAAGAGCTCTAACTTTTGCAGTTGCTGAATTGTACTTATACAATGCTGAATAGTAGTTCCTCTTTGCTATATCGAGATTTGTTTCCATAGATGCTGTCGGATTGTTATAATATAAATTCTGTGCTCTTATATAATTTTGTTTTGCTCTTTCAAAAGTGCTGGTAGCACTTGACAATTCGGCTTTTGCTACCGCTAAATCTTCTTCACGCTTAACTTCATTTGCTGCACTTTTTATATCAGAGCTTAAATCATTGAGTTCCGATATCAGATTATTGATCCTTCTTATTAACTGTTCAATAGATGTTTCAATATAACGCATCTCATCTGCTTTCCAAAATATCTGCAGACGGCTTTTATAAAGTTGTAAAATATTTGCTACCTGTCTTAATTCGCTTGCATTGGTTGATATTTTATTCGCTTGATTCTGTGTTTGCTGTAGATTAATTCCCATATCACTCACCGTTTAACCTTAAAATTAATATGGTTGTACAAGTGAGTGATACATTTTTGCTTATCACTCACTTGTCTTAAGTAAAAATCAGTTAAATGCGTTTGCGTTGCTTTCAATAGTTGTTTCAGTACTTTCAAAAGATTCTGCTACAGCCTGTTCGAGAAATTTTGCATACGACTCAACAACATCGTGATAATTAGCAAAATACTTGCTTGCTACTGCTGCAAATTTTGCCTGAATAACATCACAGCCGTCACTCTGCCATGTGCTTTTTAAGTTGGTCATAGTTGACTGAATTTCAAGCAAATCATCATTTAATGTAGTGTTTAAAGTTCTGATTGTAGATGCGGTAGCTCTGACTTCCGCCGTTGAAATTTTAATTCCGCCTGCCATTATAGTTTCTCCTTTCTTAGTTTACAAGCTTTGAAGCCTGACTGATAATATCATCCTGAGTTTGTGTGTACATCTGAGCACTAGTTTTAAGAAATTCAGAATACTCAAGCATAAGCTTGTACATAAGCTGAAAATCATCTTCGAAACCCTGTACCTGTGTTGAGAATGCAACATTATCTGCTCCGTCCCAAGCTGATTTCATGTTTTCAATTTCAGTGTATAATTTCATATACACCTTCTGGTAGTCCGCTGCAAGCGAATCAATTTTTTCTGATGCACTTGTAAGCTGTTCCGGTGTTACCGCAATTTTTCTTGCCATTTTAAAGCCTCCTTATTTTTATATCAACATCTGTTTTATTAGCAGATATCAATTACTGATTTAGGGTGATACTATTTATCCTCCTATTTTTCTAAGCACATCAATGTCTAACTGAATTGGCCGAAGATATTTGTCATTGCCTGTCGAAAGTCCACCTGCTGCTGAAACAATATCATCCTGCGTTTGCTGATATGCTTTTGCACTCATTCTCAAAAATGACGCGTATTCAAGCATTAGTCTATACATAAGTTGAAAATCATCTTCGAATCCCTGAACCTGTGTTGTGAATGCAATATTATCCGCACCATCCCACGCTGACTTCATACTTTCTATCTCGGTATATAATTTCATATACACTTTTTGATAATCCATAGCGATTGTTTCAATTTTCTCAGAAGCACTCGTCAAAAACTCCGGCGTTACTGTTATTTTTCTTGCCAAAACTATTCCACCTCCTTATCATATTAAAATCAGCTGTGAACCATTCTTTAAATTCAATTCATCCGCTGTCTTGTTGATATCTAAAATTTGTCGACTTTCTCTATCACATAAAACAGCATCTTTGGTAGAACGATACACCCCGTCTGTTACTTTTTCTAACGCAACTGAAATAAGATTTATTGCATCAGCAATAATTATATCTGAAGGTATCCTTACATCGTATGATTTTCCTGTATATGGAAGATAAACTTCAATTAAATACTTATCCATTTTCATCTTCCTCCTCGGTTAAGAACTCTGGTTGTACTAACTTACAGATTTTATATTTGCCGTTATTTATAACCACACCGAAATCGCCGCCTATCTCTCTGTTTAATTCACTTGAAACAGATGAGATTTTAAGTTGATACTGGTTAGTTACGCCGTCACCAACCCATATTCCGTTTCCTTTACTGCAATGATTTCTAAACCAAGGTTGCATAGACAGCTTCTGTAATTCTGAAGATATATCGCAAATTATAAAATACATTTCATAATCCGAAGTTGATTTATCAAGTAATACATTCAACTTGTCTATACCATCGGCACTAAGATATTTGCTCATTACAGAAAATGACGATAAAATATAAATATGTTTACTAAACTTTATTTGATTATTTCCCTTAAACTGCTTATGCCTTTCTACCATAAGATTGAACAACTCAACGATAAACTTTTCGGCATCTTCGCTTACATATTTATAGTTCTCGAATCCCGATAAAGCATAAGTTTTTTCAAAATCAAAAACTGTAGTATCCACACCAATGTTTCTTGAAAGTGTTTCTGCAATGCCTTGCGAAAATCTTGAAAGATGTTTTTGATCAAGTGAAGATATAATTGATATACATTCTTCAGAAAAATCAGCACTAACAATTTGAAGATTTGATTTGTTTACACCTATCGGTGTTGATTCGATGCTATTCTTGTGATTTTCTAGGAATGTTGCATCAACTTTTTGAGGCAACACAGGAACAGAATTTGCAAAAATCCTACTGTTTTTCTGAAGTTCAGTGCATATTGTACGTATTTGTTCATACATCTTATCCGGCTCTGAGCAGTATGCAGTTTGAAATTCATAAACAGTATCTTTTTTTATTACGCCTCTGCCTTTGAACTTTGACGGATAAACACCATCTACATTTCCTAAAATACCGGAATAATCCATCTCGTCATTCATCTGTAAAACATATGTCTGTGCAAAGTTTTGAAGCATTTTATAGCGAACAGAATTTGCACTAACAGCAGTTAAAACAAAATGCACGCCATACTTTGAGCCTTCTCGTGATAAATACATTACATCCTCTTCACAGGCTTCATATAGTTCAGAAAAGACTGCATAATTATTAATTACTACAAGAATATTCGGAACCTTGTTTTCTGAGTCAGTACAAAATAAACTGTATTCACCGCCGAAATCGGAAAATAGTTTTTTCCTGTTAATAATTTCTGATTTAAGCATTTTAAAGAGATTAATTATTTTCTCTGCTTCAAAAGAAAGAATTACATCGCCAACGTGAGGAGCTTTTTCAAATGCTTTCAATGTTTCAGAAGCAAAATCAAGTATGTACAGATTTAATTCATCTGCAGTATGTGTGGTTATAAGGTCATATATTAATGTTGATACAAAAGTCGTTTTTCCGCTACCGTTTGTTCCGTAAACAATAACATTACCCTCATCAGTTATCGGAACTGATAAAACAATTCTGTTCTGCATAGCAGGAATATCGTATTCACCGACAACAGGGTTAAGAACATACTTTTTGTTAGTTATACTATATTTATCTCTTATATCTTCAAGATAAATAACAGGTGCAATCGGTTCTAACCACAGCGGTTTCGCCTTTAAGTTTTCGTTTATCGAAATACTACTTAGATAGTTAGTAATTGCATCTAATTGTTTTGGCGGATTTGCTACCAAGTTTTTATTGTTTAGCTTTGCACTTTGAATGATATGTCCGTTATTATCCAAAACATCTACAGCCAGCTCTTTGGTTTTGGTGAGACCATCTGTTGGGTAATATGGTGCTCCTGCCCAAGCAGATTGTCCTATGTCAAACAGTTCATTATAACCTACTTGTAAGTAAAAACGGCCTGTATCTGAAAGTTCAGCGGCATCCGCTCTCTTAAGCATATCCATACTATCTGACCTTTCTTGTACTTTAAGACACACCCTAAATCTGCTGTTACTCCAAATTTGGTCATCAACAACACCCGAAGGTTTTTGAGTTGCAAGGATAAGATGAACACCTAAGCTTCTGCCTATTCTTGCAGCACTAATTAGCTGTGTCATAAATTCTTGCTGTTGTGTCTTTAACTCCGCAAATTCATCGGAAATAATAAACAAATGGGGAAGGGGTTTGCTTACTAAACCACCACGATAAGCCTTTTGATATTTATATATATCAATATTGCTTATTCCTAATTTTTTGCTCGCATCAGCAAAGATAGTTTGTCTGTGTTTTAATTCGCTTTCAATGGAAACAAGAGACCTTTTAATAGCAGTGCCATCCAAATTTGTTATAATACCTGCAACATGAGGCAACTGTTCAAAGGCTTTTGCCATTCCACCGCCCTTATAATCAATTAATATAAAGGCAACTTCTTCCGGACTGTAATTAAGAGCAAGAGACAAAATATATGTAATTATAAATTCACTCTTACCTGAGCCGGTCATACCTGCAACCAAACCGTGAGGTCCATGAAATTTCTCGTGCAAATCCAAATAGAAAATGTCCCCGTATGAATTTACACCAATAGGTGCTTGAAGTGATTTTGTCGGGTCATTTTCTTTCCAACGAGTAAGTGCGTTTAGATGTTCAACTTTTCCTACATTATACATATCTAAAAAAGTAACCAGTTGAGGTAACGCTTTTGAACTTTCCGGATCATCAATAAATGTGTTGGCAAGTTTTACACTCAATTCTCTTGGATTACCCGAAACTAAAGCATCAGGCTTGAATTCAGTTGGTTTACCACTTACATTATCTTTATCGAAAATGAATCCTTGTTGTCCTCTGATTTCAATAATCGAACTGCATTCTTTAGGCAACTGTTTCATCTCTTGACAAAGATTTATTACACTCATATTTATATTTTTTTCTTGTCTGTACAGCTGCTTAAGAGTTTCACTTTTTGATGATAATGTAGAACTCAAATTAAAAATTATATAATATGGAGCACATTTATTTAATGCTGTTTCATCTAACAGTACTCTGTTACTGATAATTTTATCAAGATATGCTGAGACTTCTTTTACTTCTGTTAGATTTGTGGCGATTAGGTGTATTTTTCCGTTGTTATCCCAAGAATGAGGAAACCATCTTACAAAGTCGAAGCATTTATCTTCATATAAAAAGACAAATTTAACATCATCATATCCGACTTGCGCTGATATTTGTAAAATTAACCCTTTTATAAAAGCATTACAAAAATCGGTGTTACCGTAAATACCCGAAACATAGTTATCAGTTATTGAAAATACAATCGGAACATCATTTAACATTTTTTGCGTTTCACATAACTTATACATTTCTTCAAGAAGATTATCATCTTCAAGGTTAAATCTTCTTTCGGGGTATTTTACTTCAGCATACAGAAGAACAGTACCTATGCCCAATCTTACTGTCAAGAAATCGTTATGAGAAGAATTCCGTTCCCAAAGTTTATTGGAAGCGGTCTTTATCCTTTTTGAACATTCACCGATAGTAATAATGTTTTCATGAAGAATTTCGATTTGTTTTTCACACTCTTCATCTAATAAATTATTTACTCTTTCAAGATATTCTGAATACTTCTTTTGTCTGTATGCTTCTTTTTTTCTTCTGCGTTTCTTATCATATTTTTTTGATATGATTGGCCACAAAACCGTACCCAACAGCATACTTAACGACATAACTGCAGAAGGAATTGCTGATGTTATGTTACCGTTAGCTACGGCATTGTTAACAGCAAAAATACCTGTTGTTAGTGCAGCCATGCCCATTGTAGCAGACGGACCAATCATTAGGAGCATTGGCATTTCTTCTCCTATTTGATTATTAGGAGGAGCATCCACTTTGATCAGTGCTGGTTTTATTTCTCTTTTAAATCTCGGTGGACGATAAAGCAAACTCTTTTCTTTTTTATGATTTTCTTCATTACTTATCATAGATCTTGCCATTTTTCTAAACGGCAAGATCTTATTTGATAATACAGATACTTGTCCATCGGGATTATTAACAGCAATAAAATCGTTTCCTACGACTATCTTTAATCCCATTATGTAAATAATGTCACCCAATATCAGTTTTACAGAACCATCAACACCCACTCCATTTACAAATGTTCCGTTAGTGCTGTTTTGGTCTGTAATTACCCATAAACCATTATTGTACTCAAGGATTGCGTGTAATGAAGATACTACCTGATTGTCAAATATTAACTCGTTTGATTTTGATCGTCCGATGTTTATCTTTGTATTTGGCATTACAGAATACTTTGTAAATTGATTTCTGTCGTTGGTTATGGGTTCAGCAAACAGAACAACTTTTCCGTAATATCCGTTAATGTTCAGCTCATAAAAGCTATTTTTGATAATCTTTGTATGTGAAACTCTGTTACCATTATTATCTACAAGCCATGCATTTGGACAAGACTTTATATACCAACTTCCTTCAATTCCTTCAATGCAAATCAAATCAAAAGGAATATTGTTGTCATCAAGATCTTGCACCCAGTATTGACCGCTGACTTTTTCAGGCAGTGTTGTAGTTGTAATGTGTTCAGACTTTATCAAGGTTAATATCATCAGGTAACACCTCGCTTACATCTTTGTTTCAAATTCTACTGTGCAGAATTACCTTCTGTATGCTTTTGAATAAGTTTATCAACAAAGCTTATGCGAATAGTTCCTTGAGTTAAAGCCTTAATTGCAAGAAGCATAAATAACACAGTTTTAGCCACAGAAACGACAGTTGAAACCGCACCGAAAAGACCTGTTACAATATTTAATGAGAAATATGAGTTGAATGCCGCAAATATCTCATTAATAAACGTTACTGCACTTGGAATTAAACCAACCACACCGTTGATTAAAGAAAAACCAACAAGCAGTACAGCTGCTTTAATTGCTGACTTCTTTAACCATTCATTGCTTTCAAAAAACAATATGTATCCGCCTATAATAAGCATTGGAACATATCCGCCAAAACCTACTGAAAGGAAGAGGATAAAACCCATTAAACCTACCGAAATACCTAATTTAGTCTTTTGCATAATTAAAATCTCCTTTTCTTATACACATAAATAAGCAATTTATTGTTTATATAGCCATTGATATTTTATATGCTGTGTCAATTGATTTTCATCATCATATTGGAAACTTTCAATAACGTTTCCATTTTCATCAAGTTTTTGTTCTTCTGTTGCAACTATATTATTATTTGCATCATAAAGTATATAACTTAAACTATTATTACTCTCTTTGCCCAAAATTTTTTGATACGATAATTTGTCTTCATATTCGTATATTTTAACCGAAACAATTCTATCATTTTCTAGCTCTGTTATTTCCCTTTGATACATTTTGCCATTTGCTCTATAATAACAAGTTGTTTTTATATTTTCTTCACTGGTTTGAATGATATATGATCCATCCATTGTTGTTGTAATAATTTCTTTCACATTTCCAGCAGAATCATATGAAGTTTTTGTCGATGATATAAGCATACCTTCGCTATATTCTTCATATAGAACTCGGCGATTATTTTTATCGTACGCTATTGTCACATAAAGTTGTTCATTGTCCACATAACCTGATGTTTTACCAACATTTTTACTTCCTTTTTCCTCATAAGATAAACTATAATTTTCATTGTTTTGGTTAATTGAGGATAAATAACCTTCCGATGTGTAGTCGAATATTATCTTGCTTTGATTATTATTAATTTCTAGTGTCTGACCATCGTCACGATATTTGTAAACAATTACTGATGGTTCCTCGTCGTAATATGTAGTTATGGTTTGTTCCGCAACATACCACTTACTTTCGCTCTTAATATGAGGTTGCTCTGATTGCTTTTGATAATGGTTTAAACCAATTACTCCCACTACACCGAGAACTATTATTAATAATAAAAGGGGTAATATTATTTTCGCTTTAGACTTCTTTTTTCGAGGTAAACTATTATCAATATTTTGTATATAATTTACATTGTTTAACTGTTCATTGTCTTTTACCTGATTCCCGCAGTTCGGACAAAAGCTTCCATCATCAGTTATTTTTGTTCCACATTTTGGACAAAACATATTGCTGTATCCTCCTTTTACTTAATACTAAATTACTTTTTCTCAATTTTTTCTTTTTAGCTCAAGAGCTCCAAATTCCCACATATCTTCTTCTGGAGAATAATGAATCTCTAAGAATTGTCCAAATTCAGAATCAAATTCAGCAGTAAGATTTTCTCCTAAATCAAACTCGCAATTTATTAAAATGCTGTCATTTCCCAATAAGGTATACACAATTTTATCTTCGACAATTTCATGTATTTTCAGATAAGCGTACTCATCTTCATACGAGTGATAAAATTCTCCTACTGCTTTTGTTGCATAATCAAAATCCATTTTCGACAATGTCATATGTCGAAGGCCTGAATCACCTTGTAATATCTGCCATCCTGTCATACTCAGGGACATTTCATAATAACCATAATAGGTTGCTCCCATTGATTGACAAGAACAATTTACTTTAGCACTACGATAATTATCGTTCAAAGTGATATCAATTACATCAAAATTATAGTTATAATTATCTAAGTAATAGTAATGTGTTGAAGACTCATCTTCATCTTTTATGCCATAGCTAAATCTGTCAAATTCATAAACACCATCCGAAACTATTCTTTCAACTTGACTTACTTCCGGTGGAGCTATAGCAATAACATCATCAACAAAATATGAAACATCTGAAAGTTGCCATTCAGAATTGATACGAATATACGTAACTTTTACATCCAGATTAACCTTAAAATAATTGTTGTTTGCTGTTGCAAGACAGTAAATTATATTTTTTTCATTTTCTTTATCAATGATATTATCGACTATTGTACATTCTGTAATCTCATATTCTGATATTTCGGTATAGTCAGATGTAAAACAATTTTGAATATCATCATATGAATTTAGATCTTTTTTAAGTTGTTCTGTTTCGACACCGGAAATGCCACAACCCGAAAAAATAAACAGAAAAATAATTAATATTATAGGAATTATAATTGTTCCAAATAAATTTTTGGCTTTGTTTGTAGATGCCATTATTAACAACCTCCAGCGTTATTTTTTGGTTTTAATAGATTTCTAACGATTTTAAAAAAGTTGTTTGATTTAGTGTTGTTTGCTTCACAAAGAATCGCAGTTATATTATCCGTTCCGCCGTTTTGCAATGCCTGTGATACTAATTCTTTAGCTCCTGAATTAACATCTTCAGCATTAAAAACAATTTTCAAAATATCATCATCGCTTAACATATCAGTAATTCCGTCAGAGCAAAGCAAATATCTATCACCTGAAACATATTCGCCCGTAGCTATGTATGGTTCAATTTCTGCTTCATTAACCGGCATACCGAGAAATTGGGTGAGTGGTGGCTTACCCATTGTGAAGCTTTCGAGAATGTGGTCTTTAGAAATTTGTTTGATTGAACCTTGTCGTATTCTGTATATCCTGCTATCACCAAGATTACATATGAATATTTGCGATTTCTCGAATTTTATAATAGCGGCTGTTGTACCCATGCAAGAAATATTGTTTTTCTGCGCATAGCCACAGACTTGAAAATTCAAGTAATTACACAAATTTCTTAAAAGAAACTCTCCGCTATCATTATTATTGTTATACTTTATGGTTTCACTTGCGGCGATTAGCGAGGCTATTTCACCGCAATATTCTCCGCCCATACCGTCATAAACAGCAATTATTTCATTATCCGCTGAACAGAATTTGCCCGAATATATCAAATCTATATCAGGCTCATTTGTTTTGCGATACCTGTTTTGAACAAAGAAGTTATCTTGGTTGTTTTTTCTAATGCCGCCCTTAATGTTAATACAACAATACTTAACTATATTTTTGTTTGGCATTATTTTTCCTCCCAAATTATTCTGTCCATAGCTGACAATTCATCATAATTAGACACTGATCATTATCCCAATAGTCTTTATTATCTGTTACAACAACAACTTTAACATAATCCGCACCGCTTATATTGGCCGAAAAATCAATCACATCCGTTTTTCTTTCGATATCAGGAGAAGTATATACCAATTTTTCATCTGCATATATTTGGACTTGGCTAACACCGGTTTCATTAATATCCATGTGAGATACTAATGAACCAGATAATGTTATATACTTTCCATACAAACGATATTCTGAATAATATTCATGCTTATCGCTACCATCAAAAATCACAAAATTGCTTACATTTGTATATGTAATTTCAAACGGATCTGTTGGTGTTCCCTCATTCCAAGTCCAGCCACCATTTATGGGTGTCAATGTCGAAAGAGATACAGGACGATTTGCTTCAACTGTATTTAGTTTATCCTTTAATACAGTGTTTTCAGGCAAAATCTCAATAGCATCATTTAAGACGGAAATTGCTTCAGTATAATTCTTTTTGCTCGTTAAAGCATCAACATTCTTAACAATAACATCAACATAACTATCGCTATGCTCTTTTAATGCGGTAAGAAGTTCTGTGTCTTCAGAATTACTCTCGAGAGCAACTTGAATTGCTTTAATCGCACCTACATAATCTTTGGATTCAACTGCTTTTGATGCCGTACTTAGAGCCTCATCTTTCGTCTGTGCTGCATAATCGCTTTTATATACATTTAGCTGTTCTGTGATTTTTGAATCGTTAGGTACATTTTCAAGAGCAATATCAAGTTCAGTAATAGCTTTGGCGTATGAACCTTCCTTTACAAAAGCTGTAGCATTAGCAAGAACTTCCTCTCTGTACTTTTCAATAGTTGTTGCTAATTTGCTTTTTGCTGTTTCATAGTCTGCATCATCCTCAACTACCTTTTTGTAGTTCGCTATTGCACCGGCATAATCACCCTTGGAATACATTGTTTCCGCTGTGTTGAAAGCGGTTCGGGATGTATTAAGTTTAGAAACATAATCTTTTGCAGATTTAACAGCCGTTGTAATGCCCCCTATGCCCATTTTCTCAATGGTTGAGATTTCCATATTAGCTACTTCATACTCAACAGAACCACTTGCAAAATCTTCCTTTATTTTCTCCAAGCGTGATTCAATAGACCATTCAAGCAATCCGGAAGCATCACCGTCAAAACTGCTGTTATAAATTGCGAGAGCTTCATCATACTTTTCCTTATCCAAAGCACGAACAATCTTTTGCTCATCACTCATCAAATAGGCAATTCCCAGACCGCCTGCAGCTACAACAAGAACAATCAAAATTGAAAGAATTATTGCAAGAGCCTTTTTACCTTTAGACATCTTTTTCTCTTTTTTTACTTTCTTGAGCTTTTCCTGCTTAGGTGTAACAGGTGTTGTGTCAAACTTTTTGACACTGCCTTGATTAGGTATAGGATTTACTTTTACCGGCTGTTTGTTTTGAGGTGATTTTCTGTTGATTACTCCAATTGTACCATCGTTTTTTGCAGGATTGTTTCTCGGCGGATTTACTACTTTATCTGCTGTTCCGTTTTGAACATTGGTCAATGCCATTTTTAAAGCACTTGCATTTGAAAAACGATCTTCGGGATTAAATGCACAGGCTGTTAAGATAACATTTGAAAGTGCATCACTAGCATTCAGGGGCTTCGGTAAAACGGCTCCTTGCATTCTCTTGTCAAATGCATCCTGCATCTGCTGATATGTAATATTACTGCTTCTCGGGTCAACAAGAGGGAAACGGTTGCCGTTCAACAGCTTGTATAAAACAATACCGAGTGAATAAATGTCTGATTTAAAATCATAACTTGTTTTTCCGTTATAGATTTCCGGAGCCATGTAATTATATGTACCTTTTTTAGACATTCCTGTTGTTGACTTTTCAAGCTTGCGGGCAATACCAAAATCACCAAGCTTATAAATACCGAAAGAGGAAATAAAAATGTTTTCCGGCTTTATATCACGGTGCATAACATTACATTTAGCACAGAATTCCAAAGCGTTGCACATATCTATGCCGAGCTTTATTACTTCTTTTTCGCTCAAAACCTTGTCTTTTGTATGGGCAACAAAGCTTGTAAGCAATTCCATACGAATGTAAATTGTCCACCCGATTTCATTTTCGTGAGGTACAACCTTATAATCTTCAACACTTACGATATTCTGAGTTCCTTTCAGGGACTCCATCATTTTTATTTCATTTACGCAATCATCAACAAACCCCTTAAAATACGCTGTTGTTGATTGTTCATCGAGACCGACTTCTGATTTCACAGAATCAATTTCTGAAGAGTTCTGAGGAATTCTGATAATCTTTATTGCCGAATATGAAGTTATGTTTCCGACTTCTTCTCTTTTAGCTCTGTAAACTTTACCGAAAGAACCCTCACCAATCTTTTCAATAAGCTCCCAATCAGGCCAAATCTTTTTTATTACCTCATTTTGTTCTTCAATATCATTAATTGAAGAAACCGGCATTGCTATAGATTGAGCAACCTTTTCTTCGGTATTTTTATCTGTCTGCTTTGCACCGCAAGTAGGGCAAAACATATCTTCGTCTTTAATAGCGCTTCCGCACTTATCACAAAACATATTTCATCTTCCTTTCAAAATAAGTATTATTGATTGCTATACCAAGATGTGCTTACATCACCGAACAGAACTTTCCATTCTCCGTTTTCTTTAAATACTAAAAATCCATCGGGATAGTAGAACGAGTCTTTACCGTCTTCACCCTCAACGGAAACATTGATATACAATAATCTGGCATCGGTTATCTTAAAATCATCTTTATCATAGACATAATAAGCATACCAATCATACATTACATATTCTAAGCTTTCTATTTCATCTTTTGTTGGCTTATATTCACTTGTAATTTCGTATGTGATTTTTATGTTTTCACCACAATCATATCTGTCATAAGCATTTTCTATAAAATCATACATTTCATCTATCAACTCATCTTCAGACCATGTACCGTCTGCGTATTGATAGTCTTTCCAATATTCAGGTGCGATTGAAAGCATCTGTCTTGCATTATTTTTCTCTATGGCAGAAAAATAATCTTTTACAACACCCTTATAACCGCCACCGCTTATTATGACTACAACAATAATTATCACTGCGATAACCGCTAATATCGGATAGATAAGCTTTTTATTAAATTTTTTTGGTGGCTTGTAGAATGTTTGCTGCGCATTATCGTTTGAACCAACAGAAGGTAAACATTTTTCTCCACACTCAGGACAGAAACCAACATTATCAGGAATGCTTGTCCCACATTTTCCGCAATATTTTGACATAAAACTCCTCCTGACTATTTATTGATTTTAAAGCCGCAATTACCACAAAACATTGATGTTGCTTCCATTTTAGAGCCACATTCCGGACAAAACTTTATTTGAGCCGAGTTTACTGTAGAAGTGCTTGTAACATTAGAAGTATTTATATTGTTCAAGTTGTCAATGTATTTCTTGCTTGGCGTAAATTGCTTATCTTTACTACTTTTCACCACAAAAAATGATATAATAAACAAAGCAAAAGCAATCCATGTGCCGATAGAAATATTGCCGTCATCAAAATCAAACAGCTCTCCAAAATCGTTCTGAGAAACAAAACGAATGAGTGTAATTATCATAAATATGATGCCTGCACCTGATGCAGCTTTAAACATTTTGCCACCGTCAGAAAATGAAAATATAAGCATAAACAAACTTGGAACGAATATTGTGAGAGTAAACAAAACAACCCAATAACTAAATTCACCTTCAAACACATATTCAACTACATCAAAAAAATTATCATCTGGGTGTCCAGGAAACAATCCGTCCCAAACATCAAAAACAGGAACAAAAATTACATTAGCTAAAGCCAGAACGGACAGTATTATTTTCTTGGTTTTCACTATACTTTTCCCCCTTTGTTAATCAATCATATAATGGCTGATTTTCCGTACCATCTAACTTCATCTTATACAAGTTAAACGAGTCATCTTTATTCTGATATATAATCCAATCATCTGTAATATTGATATGCCAACTTCTGCAAGCATTCAGAATCTTAATAAATGACTCTCCGGATTCACTTATCTTACAAATATTTCCGCTTTCACGATCAACAAAATATACAAAATCATCATAGACATTCAGTCCGTCTCCAACAAGAATATCGTTAAACTGCTGTTGATTAGAACCATCAAAATTCATACTATGTAACACATCATTTTTATCGGTATAAAAAATTTTATCGCCACCGAAAGCAAAATTTTCAGGACAAAAATCTAAAATATGTTTTTCATTTTTTCCATCGGTATCAATAATGGTTACACCCTTATAATTGTTATGTTGATTGTTGATTGAATCTGCCAAACTGAATACATACAATTTTTCACCATTGAACAATATTTTATCGGCATAAATATCTGATATCTTTTTTAACTTATCACCGTTAACCCCTTGCACAGATATTCCATCAGTATCATTAGATTTAATATATATTCTCTTTCCATCGGTTTGAAACTTATATTGACTCCAAGTAGAATTTGGAATATCTGTAATATCTTCACCTTTTATATTCATAGATAAATGTTTAGATAGAGTTCCAATGTATAATTTATTTCCCAAATAATACACTAAACCATGCGAAAGAGTAGAGTTGATACACTCTTTATTTTTACCATTAGAAAGTTTCTCCCTAAACAAAAAATCATCTTCAAAATAAAACAGCCATTCTCCATCTGTTGAAGCTATTGCACTGTTCATAATATTATTTGCAGTAAGTGTAATTTCATTGTCGTTCGGAATGCTTTGTATGTAATTAATCATTTTAATGCCGATAACAGATAAAACTGCAATAATAATCAAGACAATTGCTGCAATTTTTACTTTGGGATTAATTTTCTTTGGTCTTGAATAAACTTTGCTTTCTTCAATGTTGTTTGATGATGTGATACCGGTTTTTGCTCCGCATTCAGGACAAAAAGTTACTCCATCATTTATTTCTTTGCCACAGTTACCACAAAACATATTTCACAACTCCTTATAACTGTTGTCCGCAACCAGTGCAGAACATCGCACCCGGATTTATTTCCCTACCACAATTAGGACAAGCTCCGCTGCTTTGGGCTTCTGTCTTTTCTGTTTCCTCAACCGCAGGTGCTCCGATAACATTTCCGCACGAAGTGCAGAATTTATATCCGTTGGGAACAAAATTACCGCAGTTTTCACATTTTATAGCATTCTCGGGAACTTGAACAAATGATTGAACCTGAGGCATTTTTGTGCCACAAGCATTGCAGAAAGAAGATGTGTAGGGGGCCTCGGCACCACAATTGGGGCAATTTGTTACACCTTTAGTTTCTTTAATCTGTTCCTTATATTGTTCTATGTTATTCATTGCTTCAAAAATTGCGCTGATATATCCTGCTAAATTATCTTCGGGATAATCACGATTTGTTTCAAAATATGTTTTTCCAATTTGATAATATAAATTATCAATTTTCTTTTCCTCTTCTGACACTAAAGAATTCAACTTGGTTACCGCTGCAAAATTCTTTGTAGACTGTGCAACATCCTGTCCTGCCTGTGAGAGTTTCTTGCTTAAATCATTAAAAAATGCCATTTTTACTTACCTCTTTCTGATTTTTATTATTAAATAATTGGATCGCTATCCAAAGTAATTACTTCCTCATAACCCATAACAATTACAGGATTAACTAAAATATTTAGCTCCGGAGGTATATTTTCGTCCTTTCTCTGCAAATACTGAAAAAAACGAGGATTTAACAGTTTGTTTGCATAAAAATATTCTTTAGTTTGCTTATTAACCATACAGATTAATATTATTGATGTTAGTTGAGACCAAGTCATAACAAAATGACCATTTTCAATTGCTGATAGTCTGTTGCTTGATATACCGCATCTTGCCCCAAACTCTTTTTGCGACATATGAAGCAATTTCCTAATTTCAGGTAATTTTTGAGCTAAAGAAATACACATTTCTCTTTTCTCGGTTTTAGATAAATTAACCACATAAATCCTCCTTACTGGCTTATTTGCTTTTATCAAAATCATATAGTTTCTTACTATATGATTTTAAGGCTTAAAAACTCGTAATATGGGGAGGTTTATGGTTTATTTGTTTTCTTTTGACCCCTTAAACCTATGCCAGCAATTCCATATAACTTCTTTTGAGTTCAAGAGATGGGTGGACATAACGCTCTAATGTAACCTTTACATTTGAATGTCCTAATAGTTCGGATAACGTTTTAGGGTCAAAGCCGATTTCTATACAATGTGTTGCGAAAGTATGCCTCAATGCATGAAAAGAATAGGGATATAAGCCACATTCATCCAAAATCTTTTTATATTTTGCATAATAAGTTCTTGGTTCAATATACTCATATGAACCTGTTAAAAAATACGCATCCTCATATTTGATGTAATGTTGTTTTTCTTTTATAGCTTTTATCAGAAAATCAGGTAAAGGAATTAACCTGTCACTAGAAAGCGTTTTGGGAGAATCAATTATTATTTTTGTTTTTTGAGTTGCATTCTGTGATGTATCATATATTCGAGACATCGTTTTATTTATATGAAGCGTTCGTGTTTCAATATTTATATCATTCCACCGCAAAGCGCAAAGTTCGCCTATGCGTATACCGGTATATAAACACAAATATACCCCAAAGGCATAAAGTGAGTCACTTTTTAATGTATAGTGTGTCAGCGTAGCTACATCATCCTTTTTTAATATTTGTATTTTATTTTTTGTACTTCTGGGAAGTGAAAATTGTAAAACTTCTTCATTTATCAAAGATTTATCGATACCATACTTTAAAATGAGTTTCAAAATTGACAGCATATCCTTCACACTTTTATTTGACAGACCGCCTGTTCCGTCTAAACGGCCTTCTACCAGTTTGCGATATGCAAAGTTTTCGATATCAACAGATGATAATGTCGCAGACTGATATTTTCCTAATGCCGGTAATATATGAGCATTGATTATATTTTTATAATGAGCATAAGTTGATTCTTTGACCCTGAATTTCTCTTGGATTAAAAAAGCTTCAATTATATCCACAAACAAAACATTGTTTATCTTAAGCACTTCAGAAATTTTCTTTTGTGTTAGTATGTCTTCTCTTTTTTCTTTTACTTCCCTATAGGTTTTTCCGTATACTGATGCCCACACTGCATTTCCTGTAGCATCCTTGCTTTTGATGTATCGAGCCTCATATCGTCCATCTTTTCTTTTTTTTATATTTTCACCGTGTTTAGCCATTTTCTAAACCTCCTTAAAAATTTGACCCTTTAAAAGACCCCTAAAGTCAAATTCTCATATAAAATTCGACATATTTTTATAAAAAGGGTTGCAATTCTTAATTCTCTTTGATATAATTATCTCGAAATTAAGCACAAAACATATCATTTTGGAATACTTTTAGCAATCATATAGTAAGAAACTATATGATTTTCTTTTTTTGTGTTCTTATAAAAAAAGAACCACTTTGTTTTTGGTGATACCATTGTACAAAGTGGTTTTTGTGTTGTCTAATGTGTGGATATAAAAGTAGTAACCAAAACTGGTTATTTGTCACATTTATAAATTTATTGTATAAACAATAAAAGCGAAATTAATATAGGAAGTAAGTTTTTTGATATTCTAAACTCCAGTTGCATACATCAAATTATGGACTTTTTTGTAAAAATATGCTATTATATAGGCAACAAAATCAAGGGATGATGAAATGTGAATTTAAAAATAACTATAATGGGAGATTGCATTACAGATGATGACATAATTAAGTTAAATGAGATATCATCTGACTGCTATTATTCAAAAACTCTACACAGGGGACTGGCGTTACCACCTGAATTTGTAATGATTGTTATAGAGTTGCTTCAAAACATCGGTTATAGTGCCGCATATGATTTAATAAAAGTCTCTGTACTTTCAATTGTTTCGAAAATATCAAATTCCTTAAAAAAAGAAACACGTGTCATCGTAATAAACGGAGATAAGAGGTCGGAGATTATCTTACCTTTTAATGTAACAGAGGAACAAAAGAATAAACTTGTTGATGCGGCAATAGAAAAGTGGAGAAGATAAAAAATGACTGCAAAAGAGCTTCTTACAGCCATTCAGTTATCTGGTGATAAGGTAAACAAAAATACTGAGTTTCTGGAATTAGCAGAAAGGGACAGTGACCTTTTTGATAAAAAATTTGTCAATGATTACATTAAATCAAAATACAGTCGATTGCCAACCGATTTTCAAAATTCGCATTTTTATGATATTATTGATGAATCGTTTTCTGTATTAAAAAACATTGTATTGAATTTTAATATTAATTTTGATGGACAAACTATTGAACCTTGTGATATCCCGCTTTTTGGAACCGCCGATTTCAAAGAGTTTAATGCTTTTGTGGAAACATCGGATAGTGAACCGGTTATAGTGTTTAATGAGGGACTTTTAATGTTCACTCAAAAGTTAATGGAAATTTACACAATGGAACATTGGCTTAGAGCAAGAAACAAAATGACAGAACAGATGGAACATTTGCTGACACTGAATTTTTTTGACATTATGTTTTGTTTTCATTTGTTTTCAAATGCTTACTATGCTATTCCTTTAGCGTGGTGCAATATTGAAGATTTAAATGATGTTGGTTCTCCTGAAAAACTTTATGAACTAGAGTCACCATTTGACGAACATATTGGAAAGCAGGATTACATGATATTTGAATATGAAATAAGTTTATCAACCTATCTGTGGATTGCCGCCCATGAATATTCACACATAGTTTTAGGGCATTTGAAAGATAATAATGATACAACTAGACTTAATCTTAATGAAGTTGAAGTCGACAAAATTATTTTAAATAGAAAACAGGAGTTTGACGCAGATTTGTTAGGGGCTATAATAACTTTAGAAAGTGATTCTTCAAATTTTCTAGCAAATGGCATATACTTTGCTCTGACTTGTTTAATGCTAAGTTCCATTGGTAACAGTGAAAACCCTCACAGTGAATACCCTCCTGTAAGAGATAGACTAAATAACATCTTTAATAACATAGCAGTATCTTCAAATTATTCTTTAAGCAATTACATGAATGTCGATGCGGTATTTTCACGAAAATATCAAGCTTTCGAGATATTGTTGCATAGAATTAAAGAAAATAATATTTCTTTTTCATCAATTCAAGAAATGCAACACTATATCTATAAGGTATATCCTTTGGAGAATTAATATATAAAAAAGTCCTGCAAAAATTAATAGAACAATCATTTGGTACTATTATATTTATGCTCATACATATATCCATTCTGTACATATAATTTCTCTTGCTCGTGCCTCGATATTCTGCATACGACATACCCATTCCATTTGGTCCTGCTCCTTCAACTGTTCAGTTACACCTTCAAACTCTTTCATCTGTTCGACAAGAGTATAAAACATCTGTTGTGCCTGAGTATCAATATCAGCGAGATACTGCCACAGTTTGCCTTCGGCTAACAAGGTTGTGAATACAACTTTCTTGTGATTCAGAAGATAATCTTTGTGCAGCATACCCCATTTATCGAGAGTGATATTTGCTTCTTCGGGCGGAAGTGTAAGGTTCGGAATTTTGTAATCTCCAACCTGACGATACATAATTGAATTTTTGTTTGACATAATTACATTCTCCTTTAATTTAGTAGTTTTATTCTACCTCATAACAGGAGGATAGTCGAATGTGTGGATTAAATAAAAAAGAGAGAAACCTGAAATTCATCAAGTTTCTCTCATTTTTTTGTCTTAACCGTGCCTAATAAGTGATTTTTAAATTACTTCCTTATCACTCATTGGCTTTCGCACAAAAGGTGTTTATTTTTAACTAAGTGTGCCTTGCGGCACGTGAAGTGCACCTGCGGTGCGTGAAGTGATATCCCTCACCGTGAAGTGCCTGCGGGCGTGAGTGGCACACTTACTTCGCTCAGACAAAGTCCAAATTTCACTAAAAAATCAACCTTCTATCGAATACTTATGTTCAGAACTGAAGGTTGATTTAATTATTTTATAACAGAAGCATTCACACTATCCCGTTTTCTTTCACTCCGTCGGCAGCCACTCTGACCTCATTGTTTTCCACCGTAGCAAAGCCTCCCTGACTTTCAGCAGAAAAAATTTCCTGACCGTCAAGACTTACGGAAATTTTACCCGGTGCAAGAGCAAGAACTGCCCTTGCGTGGCCTTTTCTGATGCCGTATGAGCCCGAAAACTTGCCCGATATACTGTCGGCAATGCTGAGTTTTACGCTGTCACATTCCATAGGCGTGAACTTACGGTGAGGGGTTAAAAGGGTAAAAGTAAGCTTATCCTTCATTTTACTCACCCGTGTTCCTTTTTATATTTTGCAAATACATCGTCAATGGTGCCGGACATAAGGAAATACTGTTCGGGAATACTGTCACACTCGCCTGAAAGGATTCTTTCCACGCTGTCAACGGTCTTTTCAAGAGGCACATAAACACCCTGCTGACCTGTAAAGCTTTCGGCAACATGGAAGGGCTGACTCATAAAACGCTGTATGCGTCTTGCCCTTTTGACAAGCTCCTTATCTTCTGCGGAAAGCTCATCCATGCCGAGTATGGCAATTATGTCCTGAAGCTCAGCGTATTTTTGCAGAACTCTCTGGGTTTCCTTAGCCGTTTTATAGTGCCTGTCACCCACGAAGTCAGGCGTGAGTGCCCTTGAAGAGGATTCGAGAGGGTCAACAGCAGGATAAATGCCGAGTTCAACAATCTTTCTTGACAGAACTGTTGTTGCATCAAGATGGGAGAAGGTTGTTGCAGGAGCCGGGTCTGTAAGGTCATCGGCAGGAACATAAACTGCCTGCACTGATGTAATTGAGCCGTTACCTGTAGAAACAATTCTTTCCTGCAATTTACCCATTTCCGAAGCGAGGGTAGGCTGATAACCTACGGCAGAGGGCATTCTGCCGAGAAGTGCGGAAACCTCACTGCCCGCCTGAGTAAAACGGAAAATATTATCAATAAACAAAAGAACATCCTTATGAGACTTTTCACGGAAATATTCAGCCATAGTAAGACCGACAAGAGGTACACGAAGTCTTGCGCCTGCGGTTTCGTTCATCTGACCGAAAACAAGAGCCGTCTTATCAATAACTCCCGACTGATTCATTTCATTCCACAAGTCGTTACCCTCTCTTGAGCGTTCACCTACGCCTGCAAAAACAGAGTAGCCGTCGTGCTCAAAAGCAACATTGCGGATAAGCTCCATAATGAGAACTGTTTTTCCTACACCCGCACCGCCAAAAAGACCGATTTTACCACCCTTGATATAGGGTGTCATAAGATCGATAACCTTGATACCCGTTTCAAGAATATCCGTAGAAGAAACGATTTCAGCAAAAGGTGGAGCCGCATGATGTATCGGCCACTTTTCTGCTGTTTCTATTCTCTCACCCCGGTCTATGGGTGCACCTGTAACATTTACCATTCTGCCGAGAGTCTCTTCACCGACTGAAATTTTTATCGGCTCACCGGTGTCAACAGCCTTCATGCCTCTGGACATACCGTCGGTAGGATTCATTGAGATGCACCTTACCTCACCGTCGCCCAAGTGCTGTGACACTTCAAGGGTATATACCTGTGAATTAACTTCAACATTAACTGCGTTGAAAATATCGGGAATTTCGTTTAAAGAAAACAGAATATCCACAACGGGACCTGTTATTCTCTGCACCATTCCCACAGAGCCTTTAGCCATATTATATATCCCCTTTCATTGAAAATTCCGATGAGATTTCGATAACGTCAGCAGTAACCTGACTCTGACGCTTTCTGTTCATTTCTGTTTCCAGCTTTGCACTGTATTCAAGGGCCGTGTCATAGGCCGAGCGCATAGCTGTCAGCGTTGCTGCCTGTGCACCAAGTGCAGTTTCGAGTACTCTTTTATAAAGCACTGATAGGTAGATTTTCTCTGCCGTGTTTTTTATAAACGTTTCTCTGTCAGGCACAAAAAGAGGTGCCTCCCCCTCTGCCTTTCCTTGCGAACAAGTGAAAAGCTCCTTGCAAACAGGCTGCTGTTTTATCATATTGACATATTCGGGATAAACTGTTTTAACCGAAGAAGCTCTGCCTTCATCCAAAAGCGAGCGAATATAACAAAAAAGCTCTTTTGCTTGCTCATAAGAAGGAATGTCGTCGAAGTTAAAGCTCTTCTCAACTTCAATCCCCTTTTTTTCAAAATATTCATCCGCCTTTTTACCGCAGGAAACTACAATTTCCCTTTCATATATACCACTGAAAAAGGACAGAAGCTCTGAGTTGAAGCTGCCGCACATTCCCTTATTTGATGAAATTACCACATAACAGCAAGGAGCATCGGGATTGCTGCAAGGGAAAACCGAATCAAATTCACCGGGATAGCTTTCATAAAGGCGAAGGTATTCATCAGCGTATTTTTCATATTCACTGTAAATTCCGCTCAGCTTTGAATATTTGACCGTGGATGCAGTTTTCATTGCACGGGTAAGTTTCGTTGTTGAGCGGATAGTCTGCAATTTCTTCTTTAAACTCTGAACCGTTGCCATAAGCCTATATCCTCTTTAAAAACTCGTTCAAAGCTTCTTTGAGTGAATTTTTAAGTTCATCGTCAAACTTCTTAGCATTTTTAATTCTAAGCGCAAGGTCGGCTTTTTCCTGACGGAAATAGCTGTAAAGATTCTTTTCAAACTTCTCCATTTCATCAGGAGAAATTCCGTCAGCATATCCTTCGCTAACAGCGAAAATAAGAATTGCCTGCATATTATCCTCAACGGGAGCGTACCTTGGCTGACGCAGAGCTTCAGTGAGAAGTCTGCCTGAAGCAAGAGTCTTCTTTGTTTCATCGTCAATATCAGAGCCGAACTGCATAAACTCGGCAAGCTCTCTGTACTGTGCAAGACGGGTACGCAGCGAAGACGAAATTTTCTTCATTGAAGGAGTCTGTGCTGCACCGCCGACACGGGAAACAGAAAGACCCACATTGACAGCAGGGCGCTGACCTTCATTGAAAAGCTCTGCCTCAAGAAAAATCTGACCGTCGGTGATAGAGATAACATTAGTCGGAATATATGCTGAAATATCACCTGCTAAGGTTTCGATTATGGGCAGAGCTGTTATTGAACCTCCGCCAAGCTCGTCAGATAAATGTGCTGCTCTTTCAAGCAGTCTTGAATGAAGATAGAAAATATCACCGGGATAAGCCTCACGTCCTGAGGGACGGTGTAAAAGAAGTGAAAGCTCACGGTAAGCTACAGCGTGCTTTGAAAGGTCATCGTAAACAATAAGCACATCTCTACCTGAGTACATAAAATATTCAGCCATGGCAGAACCTGAAAAGGGTGCGATATACTGAAGTGCTGCAGAAGCCGAAGCAGGTACAGCAATAATTGTTGTGTATTCCATTGCGCCGTGTGCTTCAAGTTTTTCTTTTATCTCAGCCACAAGGGTATCCTTCTGACCGATAGCAACATAGATACAAACCGTGTCCTTGCCCTTCTGATTGATTATAGTGTCAATGGCAATGGCAGTTTTACCCGTCTGTCTGTCACCGATAATAAGCTCTCTTTGTCCCTTACCGATAGGCACCAGAGCATCAATAGCCTTGATGCCGGTGTGAAGCGGAGCATTAACGGGCGCACGCTCAAGAATACTCGGAGCCTTATACTCAATGGGACGGGTTTCCTTATAAGGAAGATAGCCCATAGCATCGATAGGTTTTCCTAAGGCATCCACTACTCTGCCTAAAAGGCATTCGCCCACAGGAACAGAGGCTATTCTGCCCACACGTCTCACACGGCTGCCACTTTCAATATGCTCAAACTCACCAAAAATAACACAGCCGATACGGTTCTGCTGAATATCAAGAACCATGCCTCTTTCGCCGCATTCAAACTCAACAACCTCACCGTACATGATGTCAGCAAGTCCGTCCATCCAGCAGATACCGTCAGAAACAGACATTACTCTGCCGAGCTGATACTGATGCAGATGCGGCTTGAAGCTTTCTGCCTTTTCAGTGAATTCCTGAATAAGATGACCAACTGTATCGTCGTGCATAATAGGCTCACGGTTGAGATTTTTTTCAAACTGATAAAGCTCCTCTGCAACAGTACCGTCATAAACAGTGTCACCTATTCTGAGTCTCAGTCCGCCGATAAGAGAAGCATCCTCAAGCACCCACAGAGATGTTTTGCCGCCGACATCTGCAAGCATCTGAGTGGTAACTCTGTCGACCTCATCAATAATATCCTTCTCAAGGGGATAAGCCGAAGTGAGGGTAACATAAAGAATATCGTGATGCTTGAGATAAGCCATATCACCGGGAGTAAGGGTAATTTTTTTAAGAATTTCATCGACAACCTGTCTGTCAAGGTTTTTAATGGCACTCTGATATTTTTCGTAAGAAAAGAGGTTAATTACATTCTCCTTCATTACGGAAAAAAGCTCTTTACGTGCATCCTGAATCATTTCCCTGTGAATTTCACTTTTTTCTCTTTCACCAAAAGCCTCAATTGAAGCAATTTTTTCTTTGACAAGGTTCTCTGCCTTAACCACATCTTCACTGCAATCTGCACTGACAGCTTCAGCGGAAGGCTCTGTTAAAACAGGCATAGGCATTCCAGCAATTTTCTCTGCCCTGTCAAGCTCCTTGTTTATTCTTTCATATCTGCCGCCGAAAATCCGTTTGACGGTTTTTCTTCCTGCAATAACAAGAATGGCAGCAAGAATTAAAAAATTTATAATAACATATTGTATTTCCATAATATCATATCCTGTCGGAGATTATGTTTTTTGCAAAAATGGCTGCCGCCGTTTCCATTTCAGGAGCAACGGAGCAAACTATTTTGTCATACTCTCCCGTTATGCCGTTTCTGTATTCTTCAATATCCGAAAGGCATTTTCTGCGGGCAATTTCAATTTCCATTTTTCCTTGGGACTGTATCTGCTGTATCTTTTCCTTTGCGAGCGCTATACCTTCAGCCTCGGCACGTGCCTTTTCCTCAGCAAGCCGTCTTTCGTTTTCTGCAGTTATATTTTCAATATCCCTTAGTTTTTTGTCGGCGTTTTCGACCTTTTCCCTACGGCTGTCAATTATTTTAAGCACAGGGGTAAAAAGTAAGTTTTTAAGTATAACTGTAAGAAGAAGAAAGCATATTACAGTCCACACTATAACTGATGGCTGTATATTCATAATCTACTCCTCAGATTTTTGAAATAAGCATAAAAGCAATAAGAAGGCCGTAAATTGTAAGTGCTTCCATAAGAGCAAGAGAGATAATAAGGGTTGAACGGATATCCTTTGCAGCATCAGGCTGACGTGCAATACTTTCCATTGCCGCCTTTGCTGTTATGCCCTGACCGATTGAGGGACCGAGTGTGCTGATTGCGATTGCGATTGCTGCTGCGATTGCGATAATTGCTGAACTTGTCATTTTGAATTACTCCTTTAATTGTAAATTTTAATCTTCAGTTACTTCTTCTAAATATATCGATACAAGCATAGTGAAAACCATGGCCTGTAAAGCACAGAATAAAAGGGATAGCACCATCATAACCACGGGTGCACCTATGGGGAAAATGTGATAAAGCTCCTCGGTTACCATTTCCTCACCGAAAATGTTACCGTAAAGTCTCAGGGCAAGTGACGCAGGCTTGATAAACTCATCGAGTACAAGAAGCGGGAGCATAAAAAACATTGGCATAACAAAGCGTTTGAAATAATGCTTCACGTTATGGCGAAGACCTGAAATCTGCAAAAACAAAAAGGTCAGTATGCCGAGACCTGCTGTAACAGAAAGTGATGCTGTCGGCGCCTTCACATAATCCGTAAGACCAACACCGGGAATAAGACCCGAATAGTTTGAGAAAATAATGAAAATGAACAGAGATGCAAGGAAGGTAAAGTATTTTCTTGCTTTCTTTTTGCCGAGAATATCTGTAAAGAAATTGTCGAGATATTCCACACCGGTTTCAACTATGTTCTGGAATTTACCGGGTCGCTCCTTAAGGTTAAGTTTAACAATAAGTGAAATGACAGCAAGCACTGCAAGAATTATCCACATGGTAACCACTTCACCCGTTACATCAAATATGCCGAAGAGTTTAATAATTACCTCGGATTTTTCACCCATCAGTATCAACCTCCTTTTCATTTTCGCCGCTTAGCAACGAGTCATTGATAAGCAGTAGCTTTTTTGTAAAGAAAAACACGGGAACGGTCATGCCGAGCACGGCACCTACCAAAAGATACATAGGGTCTGCAAGCTGAGTTTTGGTACCGACAAGATAAACCAAAGCAAGAAAACCCACCTGTAAAATCTGCCTTGCTACTGTAATAAGCGAGTATTTTTCCGGCGCTTTTACCAGCACTTTTTTTGAAAAAAGGTAGTTGACAAAAGCAATCACTAAGCCTGAAGCCATTGCCACTGCAGCCCCAATAATATTGTGGTACATTTCATCACCGTCTTCTCACTATTTTAAGGTTATTATAGCACTTTAATCTCTTTTTGCAATAGTCAAATTTTACTTTTTTGTAAGGTTGTTTACAGCACTTTTTCGTCATATGTTCTACATAAATTAATCATTATGAACATTCTGGAGCATCATTGTTAAATCTATGTGATAATATTTTCGCATATAAGAATCCCATCTGCCCTATTCACCATTTCTTTACGGAAATCCGACCGAAGTGATAAGGAGTGAATAGTGAAGAAGTAATAAGTAAAAAGTAAAATCGACGAACTTCTGTATAAATTCGTCGATTTTTGGACATACCTCCCAAATCCGAACCACCCTTATGTAACAGCACCCGCCAAGGATTTTTACATCCCCGGCGGTGTTGATTTTATCGTGCTGTAATTCAGTTAAAGCTCTTAACCCAATTTATCAAAGAGCCGTGGTGTGTGTTTTCTCTCACCGTATCTAACATATAGTCAGTTACGGGGCCGTTTTTTCTCATTTTTTCGAGAATCGCCTCCTGAAGCTCCTCAACGGTCATTTCTTCGTAGGGTTTATTCGGAACTGTAACTGTAGTATCAGGCTTCTTTTCTGCCTGTACCTTCACGGATTCTTTTACTGTTTCCAGAGATTCAGTGCTTTCAGCCTTTACGACTACGGTAGCTTTTTTTATTTCCGTCGCCTTAATCGGTTTAAAGCTTTCATCCGCAAACTCATCGGGAAGCCAGATTTCACCGCTATTTGCAGGTATCTGAACCTGAATAGAACCACCGTATGCACTTATCTTTTTACCTGTAAGCGCCCCCACATATTCTCTTGTATCACCGCAGACAAGATTCATTGTAACATCGTTATCGGAGTTGTTAACCGTGATGATTACACTCTTGCCGTCAAGTTTTCTCTCATAAGCAAAATGAGTGGTCTGCAAAAGGAGCTCTTTATAATCGCCATAGCAAAGAGCAGGTGTGTTCTGACGAATTTTGCCGAGACAAGAAATGAGCTGTGTACAAGGATTTGTTTTTTCTTCGTCTTTGTAATCATTAAATTTAAGTTCCGGTCTTAAAGAATCATCACTGCCTCGCTCTTTTTTGCCTTCAATACCGAACTCTGAACCGTAATAGATTGACGGTATACCCGGCAAGGTATAAAGCATAATGTGCACGGGTACAAAATGCGCTTTGTTATTGAGCTTTGTATAAATACGCTCAACATCGTGGTTATCAACAAAGGTATAAAGTTTCAGGCTGTCTCCTGTCATATCACTGACATATTTAATTGTGTGGGCAACCTCAAAATAATTGTGGTCATTGTGTGCAGAATAAAGAGCCTTGTGAAGCATATAGTTTGTTACGCTGTGGAGTGTACCGTCATTTGCCCAGCGTGAGTAATTGCCGTGGATGACTTCACCCATAAGCCAGAAATAGGGTTTAACCTCATTTGCCACCTGACGAAGAGCCTTCATATAATCGAAGTCCATAACATCAGCCGCATCAAGACGGATGCCGTCAATGTCAAACTCGCGTGTCCAAAAGCGGATTACATCGCAAATATAGTCTTTTACAGTGGGATTTTTCTGATTCAGCTTTACAAGAAGGTCATGGCCGCCCCAGTTTTCATAGGAGAAGCCGTCATTATATGAATTGTTACCCCAAAAATTCACATTACAGTACCAATCTTTATAAACAGAGTTTTCTCTGTTTTCTTTTATATCACGGAAAGCGAAGAAGTCCCTACCCGTATGGTTGAACACTCCGTCTAAAATCACACGGATGCCTTGTTTGTGACATTCGGCCACAAAGCTTGTCAGGTCTTCGTTAGTACCGAGTCTGCTGTCAAGTCTTTTATAGTCCGTTGTTTCATAACCGTGTCCCACGGATTCAAAAAGCGGGCCTATATAAATTGCATTACATCCGATTCCCTTGATGTGAGAAATCCAAGGCAACAGAGTGTTAAGCCTATGCACAGGCTCTGTATAAGAATTCTGCTTTGGGGCTCCTGTCATTCCCAAAGGATAAATGTGATAAAATACAGCTTCATCATACCATGCCATATTTCTGTCCTCCTGATTTCATAAAAAATATATCTGTTTTATTTTATGAGATTGTCAATTAGCTGTTTCTGCTCGACAATTTGGATTTTTATTTATTAGATTTGTAATCAATAATTCCTATTACACCCAAAACAACAAAAGCCAATACAGCAGCAACTCAAACTACTAATTGAAAAATTGATGCTATCAGATTGAACTTGCTTTTCATTAAGTATCACTCCAAATTCTTATTTGTCGAGATGATTATATCACACATTCTCTAAAATTACAATCGGGTGCGGGTGAAATCCGTTTGCCCGAAAGGCAACTCATTCGTTTATGTCCGACAAATGAAGTACAGCTTAACAGCCGTAATGAAGTCAGCGTCACGAGTGTCGCTGAATGAAGTTATGTCCTGCGGACATAACTGAAAAATCCAAGTCCTGAGACTTGGATTTTTTGGAAAGGCTGTACAAATTCGATGCCCTTTGATTTTTTGACCTATGTGTTCGAACGCCTACATATTTTTGAGATAGTGTATTATAGCCATACAAGTGCAGATTTGAATCTACTCAATATATTGGAATTTATGCAACTGTCCATAAAAATTATAATTTAAAAACCTTGGGTGCTTCCGTAAATGAATAAATCGTTGCTGTTCCATCTTCAAAATAGAAAACAGTCATTGTACCGTTATCAGGAGAAGCCAGGCTTTTGAGTGATGGGTTATCTTCCAACATTGCTACCCTTGCTTCACGTCGCAAATCCTCCTTAACTGTCCCTTCTATTCGTATCCATTTTCCCTCATGCATACCACAAATTTCAACATTTCCGTTATTCACTAATTGTTTATATACTTTTTTTGATTATTCGTTTCAATATATAACCTTCCCTCAAAATCACTTATTGCTCCAAATGGTCTAACATGAGGTTGACTATTTTCTTCTGTTGCGATGTAAAAAGTGCCACAATCCCTTAAAAAATCATACGCTTCTTTCATAGTAACCTACTCCTTTGTTAAAACAAATCAAAATTTATCGGTTAGATTATACCATAAATTATATTTATAATCAATGCTTTGCGAAACAATTCTTCACTATTCACTATTACTTATTACTTCCAAAAATCCGAGTATTTAAGAGAAAAGTGAAGAGTGAAGAGGTAATAGTGAAAAAGTAAAAATTCCCGTTCTTACGAACGAGGATTTTTGGTCCGCTTGAAGGGACTTTTCCGACGCAACGCGTCTATCGCCTCGCTAACGCTCGTTGCCCACGTCGGCAAAAACAGTCCACTGGACTGTTTTCTTCCGCTTACGCTCCCTCCTTGTTCGAATCCCTTCACATATAGACGAGAATTAAAAAAGAAACCAATCCTTACGGACTGATTCCTTTTTAAATTGGAAAGGTTGCACAAATTCAATGCCCTTTTATTTTTTGACCTATATGTTTGAACCCATACACATTTAATAAGTTTCATATCAATCTTTTTGCCGTTTCTTTTACTTTTCTTTCTTCAAAACAATGGCGGTTCTATTTGGCAGATAGCATTTAAAACCCACCCAACCGATAGGTGTGGTAAAGGTTTTGTATTCGACGGATGTGTCAACACGTGAAAAGCCTCCAAACCTTCCGTCATCCGAGGAAAGAACAACATTATATGTACCTTCTTTTCCCACAGGCACAAAATATCCGTCAAAGGATTTTGTCGGGTGGAAATTGAAGATAAACACAGTATCTCCCTTGGTATAGATAAGCACCTTATCGTCCTGATGAAGCCATCTGTTTTCGGGAGATAAAGTGAGCAAATTTTCCTCCTTAAGCAGCTTTATCATAGCTTCGTCAAAATCATTAAGCTCTCTATATCTTAGGTCGGGGTTATCAACAAGACTCCACTGCCTGCGGCAGTAATGGTAACTCCAACCGTTGCCTTCACGTGGAAAATCTATCCACTCAGGATGACCGAACTCATTACCCATAAAATTAAGATATCCTTCTCCTGCCAAGGATGCGGTAATAAGACGTATCATCTTATGAAGCGCGATACCTCTGTCTATTACAATATTGCCGCCAAATTTGTTCATACCGGTATACATTTGGGCATCGCAAAGTCTGAACATTATGGTCTTATCTCCCACTAAAGCTTGATCGTGAGACTCGCAGTAACCTATATTCTTTTCTTGTGCACGGCGATTTGTAAGCTCATGCCACAGTTTACCGATATCCCACTCATCGTCAGCACATTCTTTGATGGTTTTTATCCAAAGGTCAGGCACACCCATAGACAGACGATAATCAAATCCAATACCGCCGTCTTGTATCGGGAGGCACATCCCAGGCATACCTGACATATCCTCCGCTATTGTAACTGCATTGGGGTTAATTTCGTGAATCAATTCATTTGCCAACTGTAAATATGTAACAGCATCGGTATCGGTATTCATTGAAAAGTACATATTATAATTTGTAAAGGCACTTTCAAGACCGTGATCGTGATAAAGCATAGAAGTAACACCGTCGAATCGAAAGCCGTCAAAGTGGAAAACTTCCATCCAATATTTAAGATTTGAAAGCAAAAAATGCAACACTTCATTCTTGGCGTAATTAAAAAGCTTAGTTCCCCATGCACCGTGATTTCCTTTTTCGCCCTCATGAAAGAACTGGTATACTGTGCCGTCAAACTCATTTAGTCCCTCATTGGTATTCTTTACTGCGTGGGAATGTACAACATCTAACAAAACGGAAATACCCATTTTATGGGCAGTGTTTATAAGCTCTTTTAAATCTCGGCTGCTACCGTAACGCGAAGAGGCGGCAAAAAAGTTAGAAACCTGATATCCAAATGAGCCGTAATACGGATGCTCCATAATGGCCATTATCTGTATTGTGTTATACCCCAGCCTTTTGATTCTCGGCAGGACATTTTCTGTAAACTCACTATATGTTCCAACGGCGCCCTTTTCCTGAGCCATACCTATATGGCATTCATAAATAAACGGTGTTTTTTCAGGCACAAAGTCTTTATCCGTCCAAGGAAATTTCTCATATGGATCCTCGATTTCGGCACACCATAAATATGTTTGAGGGTCTTGTACAACTCGTGTAGCGTAAAGCGGAATGCGGCGAAGTATCTGCCCTGAGTTTATGACAATGGCTTGCACTTTTTGGCCCGTTTTAAGTGTGTTTTTACCTTTGAGATGCACTTCGAAAACACCATTTTCAAGCTTAGTCATATGGCAGCTTTCAATATCCCAATTATTAAAATCTCCTGTGAGAAACATTTCATCAGCAGCAGGTGCCCATTCTCTGTAAACCCAGCCGGTACGGGTACGATGAAAACCAAAATACTTATGACCGTTAGCAAAATTTTTAATCTTTTTATAGCCGCTTAAAAGATTATCCCTTTTGCTGAGATAAAGCTCTGTTCTCAAATCTAAATCCATTTCAAAAGGTGCTAAATATGGGTCAATTTCCAAAATTTTGCTTTTTGTATACACGTTCATTTTAATCCCCCATTTCACACCTATTATACAATATATTGGTAATAAATATCAATAAAATATAGAAATTTTTTATGACTTTCGGTAGTGGTGGAAAAGTAAATCGACAAGCTTCTGTCGAAACTTGTCGATTTTGGAGGTACCACCCGGATTTGAACCGGGGCATAACGGTTTTGCAGAATGTTAGTACCCTTAGTGTTTTAAGAGGTTGCAGGGTTTTTGACCCCCAAGTTGACCCCCAAGCTATTGTTATTCAATTATCATAGGCTCACTAACCTCGCAACTCCATCCTACCGTTATCAGGTCACCTTCTTCATCTTCTCTGCCGATGTGATAATATGTTTTGCCGTCAGAACCGAGAGCATAACCATCAAAGACTAAGAGGGTTACTCCATTGTCAAGCTTAAATACTGCTATGGGGTTGAGTGCTTCGGTTTGTTTGTGTATATTCATTATTTAAAATCTCCTGTACTTTCTCATTTTCTGCTAAAGAGATTTTACTATGAAAAGCCACTAAAAACAAGCATTACAGTTCACCTCTCTTTCAGAAGTGAAAAGTGCTTAATTTATATTAGTGTCAAAAAAACGAAAAAGTAACGAAAAATCCCGAAGGAGCGTTAACTCCTTCGGGGTGGGTTAGCTGTTTTCATATAATTCTTTGAAAACTTCGTTTTCTTCATTTAATTTTTGATTTTCTAATTTTAACTTTAAAATTTCTTCTTCTTTCTCATCGCAGCAAGTTTTTCCAGAAACTATCTTCCTTAAACCACCGTGATTTTCGCTAGGGTACATATTATGTAATGGGTCGAACCAAATAACATAAAAGGTGTCTCCGATGAAAACACCATGTACCCCTCCTTTTGATGTTGCAATCCGTATTTGATAGCAATCTTGCGGTAAAATTCCTTCTGGAAATGGACTTGGCGATCTAGCAGTACTATGATCGTGTACTCTATATTTACCTCTGTAGGTTGAATGCAACTCTGCTACCTTAATTTTTGAGAGTTCTTTAAACATATTGAACAGCTCAACAGACCATCCAGGGCAGGTACATTCAATACCAAAATATTCGGTATATTCAAGCAAACCAAAAGAAAAGTTTATATTATTTCTCTCTGGTGATTTTGCCTTAGGAATTCTTTCAGGTATATTTTGTTTTACTTGTTTTTTAATTCTGTTGCTCATTGTTCATTAATTTTCGGTAATAAATTTTCATTTCATCTTCACTTATAATATTATCAGATGATTGCCATGGTTTTAATCCTTTTCTTGCACTCAACCATGGTGTCTCTTGATGATTAATTTTTTCAAGATCATCTCCGCTCAGATCACCATAAGCCTCATATATTTCTCGTGCAAAGCTTAAAAATTCTTCTGGGATATCATTAACATCCCCATCAAACATAGGAATCAAACTGAAACCATAACTCCTATATTTTTGGTACAAATCAAAATTAACTGCACCATGTACCCAAGCTTCAAAATTCTCAAAAATTATGTTCTCATCATTTAAAGCAAGATACCACGCTTTCGCATAATAACAAAGTTTTTGGAGTTTCTTATGTGTCATTGAATCTATGGTTAAGAAAGCATTTGCTAATGTAAATATATTATAAGCATCGCTACTAACAACACCGTCTGTAGTAACAATATCTTCATTTATGAAAGTAAAATCATCCAATATATCTTTACTCATTATACTCTATCCCTTCTATACCGGCAAAATTTGCATCCTTGTCTTGGCTGAGGAGTTTTACAAATTCATCTGTAAGGGCACCATTATATATTTTAAAAATCAATTGATTAATTTTATCGAGTTCTTCTGAAGTTAAACATGATTCTATAAGTTTTTGATTATCACAATATACATCAATGTCGAGTTCTACTTTGTATACCTCCTTGACATCATTTTTTCCCCAAAATATGTCACAAAAAAGGTTTATCTTTTTTTCGTCACATTCAAAATGGTTTTTTCTGTTACTTATTTTGGTTTTAATGTCATCTAATTTTGAAAAATATCCAAAGTAGTTTGAATCAAAATATCTAATTACTGTTTCAAGGCTATCAACTATGCAAACATTGTCTTTTCTAATACCAAAACGTTTTGGTTGAATAAAATCTACGTTTCGCTTATAAATTTCATATAAATCTGAAACAATATCTCTATATTCCTCAAAAGGAAAATATTTTGTAGAGCGTATATTAAGTATAATATATTTGCTAGAAAGGTTAGCTGAAAATCCTCTAACATCATCGTAAAAGCTATAAACAGAATGGTTATTTAAGGTTTTAACGTCATTAACCATTCCAGTTTGTTTTAGCTCAATATTAATTTCAGCGGCGGTTTTCTCTTCCAATCTATTAAAGTTGCGCTCTTTCAAATAAGTTTTAATGCTTGGTATGATTTTTAAAAATTCGGCATCTACCACTCCTTGTAAATCTAATCTAACTATAACGTTCTTTAAAAAATTATAGTGAAAATCTGTGCGTTCCATGATATCAATCCTTTTATAAAACATACTCGAACATATCAACCAAACTGGTCTATATTGCCATTTTATTGTTGATAGTTTATTATAATAATACAATATTGTTAACAAGTCATTAACAAAGTCTGTTTGCAGAATCGCAATAGTAACCCCCCGGCTAAGCCGGGGGTTTTCTATTACAAAAAAAGCTCCGAGACCTAAACCCCGGAGCTATCCATTTGCTTATATATTTCACCCTACCGCCTCAGCAGTATCACTCACAGTATCTTCTTCAACTGTGTCACCTTCTTCCGTTTTAGCGGTGTATTCATCGCCGTCAGTCGCATCCTCAATGCCCTGTTTCCAACTCGTCTTATTAAATGCATCGTTGAAGTCGCTGACGGCCGCCTCAATAAGTGTCATTAACTCAAGTTCGGTGATAGTAATACCTTTTTCACTGAGCATATCAGAAGCTGTTTTCATAGCCTTTTTGAGTTTGTCAGTACCATGCAGATTTTTATACATCTGCTCGACTGCCTTAACAACATCTTTGACTATCTGACGCTTTTCTTTGCTGTCTGCCCACTGCTTAAGAATTTTCTTGATAGCGGTACCAAGGAAAGTGACTACTGCCGTAATAACACCGAGAAGCACTTCACCGCCGTAATTTGAAAGCCATTCTTTGATAATATCCATATGTATCTTCCTTTCATAAAAAAATAAAATCAACACCAAAACTAAGGTGTTGACAAAAAGCACAATTGTGATATAATATAGGTGAAAAGGGTACCGTGCAGTAAGCGGTTACGCCCTCAAAGTGATAGTTAAGAAATAACTGCCAGTTTGGAAGACGGGGCGGTTATTTCTTTTTTATTGCTAATATGTATCCTGTTGACAGAATGATAATTACTGCTAACATTGTAAGATAGTCCATCGGCAACGCCCCCTTTCGAGGGCAAGATTGTAACCGCCTACCGTTATGCACGGTACCCACAAGTATTTATATCATAAATGATACTTTTTGTCAAATAAAATCCTTACTTATGCGCCTGAACATTCAGGTGCTTTTCTATTTTTTTGATAGCTTCTGTCACGGGACCGTTGCACCCCTGCTCACTTAAGCCTTTGAGCGCCGCCAGGACACCGTAACAAATAAGGGTCTGTTCTTCTTTTAGTGCTTTTATCTCAACGTCTTGCTTGTTCTGCTTGAGTACCCATTTATATGTAGCGAATATCGCACCGAATACCACAGCACCTGCGCCGAAAAGCTCTGCCAAGAGTAAAAGCACATCCTTTAACACTATTGCTTCTTCCATTTTAACCTCACACCTTCCTACAATACTCAAGGCAGACCCACTTGTTTTTGCCGATACGGCCCCAAATGCCGTCAACCTCAATTATCTTGATTTTCTTACCCTTGATGAGCGTACCTGCCTTGGCAAAGTTCGTGCCGGCGCCTTTTCTGACGTTGAGAACGGCGGTGTTTACTTTATAGTACCCTGCCGTGTACTCCTGAGGAAGCTCTTTAAAGGCAATGCCGCCCTTTGACAGCACCTTTGTAAAGGAAGGGTCAATGTAAAACAGCTTTTCGGGCTTGCAGGCGCCACCTGTGCAGTTAAGCACATATTTGCCGTTGCTGTTTTTTATCCAACCGTTACCTTTGAGTTTGCCCTTGCCGAAGCTGATGTGCAAATGGTTTGCTGTTGCTCCGTCACTGCCCTCTCTGCAGATAAGGTCACCACGCTTGAATTTCTTACCCACATAAAGGCTCTTGAAATCGCTGTCGTTGGGGTGAATAGCCATACCGCAGGCATAATCACGGGTACCGTCAGCAAAATGTACCTTAGATGTTGACTCAACCCAAAGGGTATTTGTACCGCCGTTGCCCACACCGTAGAGCCTTACGATTTTCATTTCATCACAGTCACAGTAAAGGCCGTCTCTGCCTGAGTCTTTGCCGCCCTCATCAATGGGATAATCCTTCGGATTGCCTGTTGTGTGAGGCTTGTGTGAGGTTTTGCCGTTGTAATTCTGCGTGATACGCATTGTTTTGCAGGGATATGTAAGGTAGTTCTTATTCAATAAAACCACCTGCTTTCATAAACTGCAGAAGCAGATGAAGAAAAACTGCAGTGTAAAGTCTTATTGATTTGTAAAGATAATACATAATATTTCGCTCCTTTACTTGACGCCTGCAATGAGTCTGAAACTCTGACCTGCAGGTACTTTGTTATCTTTTGAGATTTGCTTATTGTTATAGAGCATTTGCACTACTGTGAATTCAGGCATTGCCGACTCAAACTCAGCCGTATATGTCACATTGCCTGTGACCGTCACTGTTCGGGGGTTGTCCGTGTTGCCGTCAGACCACTGCTTGAACACATAGCCGTCATTGGGTGTAGGTGTAAGAATGGCACTTGAACCGTATTCATAGGTACCGCCGCCTGATACAGAGCCATTTTCAGCAGAAGTGGAAACAGTATACTTCCTTTTGGTAGCAGTAAACTGTGCCGTATATGTGGTTGCGCCGGTTATCGCACTGACAGAGGGACTCCAACCGCTAAAGGTGTAGTCATATTGAGCTGTACTCGCTTTCGTTGGTGTCGAGCCGTTATATGTGGGTGTTGTACCGTAGGCAACTCCTGTGTCGGTTTCAAGCACCGTTCCGTCAGCATTTTTCCAAGTGACTGTATATGTGTTTACAGTCCAATTAGCAACAAGCGTATGGCTCGTATTAACTACCGTTGTCGAATATATTCTTGTGCCATTCTCTAAAGACCAATAGTTGAATGTATAGCCTGTGCGTGTCGGTGTTGGAAGTGTACCATAAGTGTTGCCACCTGTAATACTAAGTGAAGTTGGTGAAACTGTACCGCCGTTGGCATTTAATGTTACTGTATGAGTAGGTGGGGTATAATCCCAAATTATGTCTATACCGTTTACATACCAAGGGCGAGTAACAGTAGCCATTAGTGCTACTCGGACACCTGCATAACCATTTAAAGCACCTGCATCGGATGTACCACTCTTGAAATAAGATTTAATATCGTTTGAAGTGAGGGTCTGTGATGATTTTGTAATTGACCCTTCGCTTAGATACACTTCTGTACCAATAGTTCCTGAAGATGATTGTATATATACACCCCAGTCACCTTTCGTGCTACCAAGTGCAATTTTTTGATAAACATTTTTTATCTTTACTTTGACACTATTGATAGTTGAATATGGAGGAATGTTGGCTGCCACAAAACTTGCTATAGTTGAAGAACTGATAGATGTTGATTGTTCCACACCATAATCACCGCTAAGCGACCACGAATATGAATATGTTTTAGTAGCCATTCAATCAACCTCCATATACAAAGGTAAAAAATCTATTTTCCATTCCCCCACCCCACTATCTGACTTTAACCGGGATTTTCTCTATTTCGACCATATCCCCGATAATGAGTGTCACCTCAAAAATGAAGCTGCCCTCTTCTGCGAATTGGAGCATAGCTTCAAAGTTGCAGCCGTCAACATCACAGCTTCCTGAGGTAACAACCTCTTCTGTGATTTCTCTTTTCAGCTCATATTTACCTGAGTTGATAACAACAGTTTCACCTGCTGTTTTCGGCAAGACATATCCGCTGACACTGTCTTTTTCGCCTACATAATATTCCAGATATTCACCGCACATGAGCGCACCTTCTTTCAAATACAATTCTGTGTCGGGGTCTTATAACGACTTTTCTTTTGGCAGTTCTGAACCATATCTGATAGGGCTTACTGAAAATGCGTACACAGCAAACACCGCTGCACATATACAGCTCACCTGTCCAATGGCCAAGCTCACCTATGGAGTTTATCGCCCACAGCTCGCAGGCATAAATGCCGTCTTTAGTTTCGGGCGGCACACGGGTCAACCAATCGTCACCGCCCACATGCATAAACTCCAAAGATAAGTTATCTGCCTTGCCCCAAACACGCTTTACTTCCGTGCTCACGAGGTTGTCACCTTACAGCGGATGGTGTAAACACCGCCTGCAGGCACCTTATTGTCAGCAGATACCTGAGCACCTTCGTAGATGATACCGACTTCGGTGAACACAGGTGCAGTTGTGCTGAAAATAACCGTTCGTGTGATAGTAGTGCTCTTGCCTGATGCATCTGTAGCAGACACTTCAATGACATTTTCGCCCTGAGTGCTGAGGTCAATATCCTTTGAGAAACTGCCGTCTTCGTTAACTGTAACTTCACCCTGGTCTACACCGTTGAGCTTGACACTCACAGTTACAGGCTTACTCGTGTCATTGGTGGTACCGCTTACAGTGAGCTTAGACTTGTTAGTCTCAAGACCGTCAGCAGGTGAAGTGAGAGTAAGAGAAGGTGCAAGGTTATCAATTTTGAAGGTAACAGTTGCGGTATCTGCGCTGTTGCCGTCATTATCGGCACCGTCAACAGTGATTGTGATTTCACCGTCTGCAAGGTCAGTAGCAGGTGTATATGTACCGATATAGCCGCCCTCAGTGTCTTCCCAAGTGATAAGGCTGTTATCAACGGCTACACCGCCCACTTTAAGCACAACGCTATCCTTATTGATACCTGAATAACCGCTTGTCTGCACCTTGTTATCAACAATTGAAAATCTGATTTCAGGCTTTGTTGTATCGGTGATATATGCCGATGCAGAGGGTGAAAGAATGGTAATCTGAGGCTTATTCTGTTCATAAGTGAACAGGCGAAGATTACTACCGAAAGTGGAATGTGAACTGTCAACACTTGCACTGTTGCCTGCCGTGTCTTCCACCGTGTATTCTACAGGGAAATATCCGCCGTCTTCGGGGAAGGATGAGTCAGACCCTGCCGTGCACACCGCTTCATAATAGCCGGTGGTTTCGTTATATGTGAGTTCTACTGTCTGCCCCTGAACGAGGGCTGTTACTTTTTTTACTGCCATAATTGGCTCCTTTCTTAGTTGTTTTCAGGCGCTCTGCCGAAAGCCACCCAGTCAGCGACTTGTGAGCCTACCGAAACATCTCTTGCTATAGTGAAACTATCAATACTCTTTTCAGGCACACGCCAATCGGGCATTGCCGGTGCAAGAGTTTCAATTCCACCTGCTGATGTTGTGAATATAAGAGCATATCTTGTATCTGCAAACTTTTGCAGAAAATTAACAGACACTGTTCTGTCACCACAGTTAAGTCTTCCCCACTGCACAAGAAGTCCACCGGGAAGAACAACGGAACCGTAACAGCCATAGTCATCTGAACCGTCAAACTTTGCACCCTCAGTCAAACCTGTGCCACCGAACTTAACAGGCAAAGTGTCAAACTCAGGTGTATTTGCACCGTCTGAGAAAAAAGCACCCGTGCCTTTTACATCCTGAATCGGTTCCTTATCATTGCCGATAAGCACTGCGTTTTTTCTAAACTGACCTTTACCTGTACCTCCGCGAAGCACTGAAAGAACACCGCTTTTAATTTCAGTAGCTGTGTGCTCATGCTTGGCTTGCGCTGCTCCTAACTTAGTAGCAGAAATTTCGTGTGGATTATCAGTATCCTTAAGGTGTTTTATAAGTTCGCTGATGGCCTTTTTAATTTTACCTAAAAGTGCAGACATCTTATCTTTACCCGATATGATGTTCTCAAGAGTCTGAGCTTCTGTAAATTCGGGCAATTGGTCATTAATATGAAGATTTTGAACATTGCCCAAACCGACATCGTTTTTTGTAACTCTATGGGGATTGTTATAGTCTTCAACATGCTTTTTAAAATCTTCCACAGTGACATTAGTGAGCGAATCATTTAAAACAGCTGTTACATTTTCACTGTCACCGATAAAGAGTATACCGCCAAGTTCAAACTCAAACACCCTTTCATCATAACCGGGAACGTAATCAGCAGTTTCTTCCTTTTCAAGGCCTATGGCATAAAGATACTCGACCTCATCACTGTCTTTAGCGAAAAAGCCGAGTTCTGTTATATGAAAACCTGCTGATATATTGGTGTTACTGAATTGAGCTGTCAATGATATATAGTTTCCCTCAATTGCGTAACCGGTGAAATCTACTTCTTGTATCGGGTTTTTAAGCTCAATCGCAGATGTTTCACTGCCCTCAAGCCACGCGGTACTGTTGCCGAGCTGCAACTTTGTAAAAGTTATTATTGTTTCGCCGGCAAGAGCCCTTAAAAGCAGAGCCTTGCCGACATCGGTAAGTTTAATTTTCATTGTTTGTCACCTCAATACTGTCACTTGTGAGAGTTTCTTTAATTCTGAGTCTGAAAGCCGCACCTGTGAAAAGGCCCTGCTCAAATGCCCTCAGCTGTAAAACAGGATTTATAGCCATATTTGAAGGTACATATTCTCTCATATCTTTAAGAATGGTTGAATAGCTACACCCTATTGGAAGATATGTTTTAAGTGTATAATCTTCAAGTACAGGCTCAGTAATGTTTTCATCACCGGTTACTGTCTTCAGCCAACTTTTAAGCCACTCAAAAATGTATTTGTTGTTCGGTACCCACTTTGATTTAAGATACTGTTTTCTTTGCTTAAGGGTGTCAGCCTTTGACGGTACTATGGAGTAATCCTTTTCCCATTGTGCTATGCCTTCTTCAGTAGCATCATCAATAAACTGATTATCATAAGCCAATGAAATCGCATCCCAAACCTGTCCCACGAGAGGCTCCTGAACTCTTGTCAGTTCAACAAAGTCAAGGATATTCCTTATAACAGGCGGATAATAGTCAAGAAGCTTTCTGCTGAACCTGTAACGTCTTTCAGAAAAGAAAACCTCAACCGTGTGATTGGCTTTAATTTCTGTAAGAAGGTATCTGCCACCGTCTTTTGTGGCAGTAAGCATTTCATACACCGATTCACCGTCAACGGTTATATTGCTGATTTTGTATCCGATATCGCTTGTTATTTCGATATTAAGACTGTCGCCGTGTTCCACAGACTGGCTCTTTGTTGCCTTACCGCCTATACTGCAATGAATATCAACCTGATACTCAAACTTTTTGAAAATGGCAATGTACTCACCGCCACCCGCAGGAACTATAATATTTCTTTCGGGTGCAGCGCTTCCGTCACTCCATTCTTTGAAATAGTATCCTGCATCAGCTTCAGCTTTTAAGGTTATCTCTGTTTGAAATTCATAAGTACCGCCGCCTGAAACCTTACCGCCCTCATTTGTGTAGGCTTTGATTTCATAATGGCCTTTTATGAATGTTGCCGTAATGGAAGCGTTATCGGTAACTGTGTATTGTCTTTCAGCCTCAGTGCTACCGTCTTCCCAATGCGAGAAAACATATCCGTCATCGGGAACAGCTTTGAAAGTAACAACATCACAGTAGTTGGCTGAATGTGTTTCAGGCTCAACTTTACCATTGCCCTCAACCGTAGCTTCAACAGTATAGCCGTACTGTTCAAAATTCGCCGTCAATTCGGTATTTTCTGTTATATTAAAGGTAATTTCACTGTTTGTGTTGCCGTCGCTCCAAGAAGTGAAATACCAACCTTTTAAAGGTGTTGCTTCAAGAGCTATTTCTGAGCCGCTTACATAACTACCATTTTCACTACCGTATATATAGCCGCCCTCAGCAGGCTGTATCACCGTCAAGGTAACTATATCGTTTGTGAAAGTAGCCTTAAGAGTTTTATCCTCAGTTAGACTTTCAAAAGGCACAGACAAAGAAGAAACGGCGAGTGTTGCCTGATAGACTTCTTCACCGTCAATATATATCTTATCGATACTGTATCCTTCGTCTGCGGTTATGGTGCAATAAGTATTTTCACCGTAATTAATTACAGTTTCACCGCTTATGCTGCCGTTTGAGCCTGCTTCAAAGGTGAGATAAACAACTCTTTGAAATGTGGCTGAAATTGTATGCTCAGCGCTGACGTTTTGCAGAGTGTATTGCGCCGACACACCGTCAAGCACTGCATCAGAAAGAATCGATACACCGTCAAGTAAAATATCTTTAATAACATAATGGTCATTAGGTGTAACTGTATAAACTGCACTTTCCTGATAGCTGACACTTTCTGCACCTGACAGAGTACCGTTGCCGTCTGTTTCAAGCGTAATGGGATATACTATTTTTTCAAACGAGATATCGAAATTCCAGTTTCTGCTTGAGTTCAGATTGATTGTTACGCTCGGAAGGCCTATTTTTTCAATTGTTTGCTTTGAACCGTCTTCGTAATAATATACAAGAGATTGTCTTCCAAATTCATATCCTTCATCTGCAATGGCGTACACTTCCAAAGTATTCGTTTTGCCGGTGTCAAGCTCTAAAGTCAACAGATACTTATTGTCACGGGGAACCTCTTTGTATTCACCACTGTTTACACTGTACAGTATTTTACCGTTTGAGTGAGCAGAAAAACTAACATTGCATAAACGTGCAAATTCAGCATATATCTCATGGTCAGATGTAACATCGGTGAAGTCAAATGAATCAATTTGCCCTTTTGATACACCGTCAACAGTTACTTTTTTTATGTAACAGCCTTCGTCAGGTGTGATAATGTATGTTTGTGAAGAGCCGTAAGCGACTTCATTTGTACCTGACGGAGTGATACTGCCGCCTGCTGATGAACTCGAAATGATAACAGGTATCTTACGATAAACAGCGGTAAAGGATATATCTGTTTCAACACTTGAAGGTAGGGAGTCTGAATATATCGCACTGCCGTATTGCCAACCTAAAAAATCATATCCTGCTTTTGTAGGTACGGCAGGCATCGACGGAGAATTGCCGCCGTTGACTGTCTGAGAAGAAAGCAATGTCACACCGTCTTCTGCATAAAAGTTAGCATAATAACGCTGTGTGTACACCACTTCAGCTTTAAGGTCAGACATATATTCGCGAAGATTAAGATTGTCTCCGTCTCTTTCCATGCTCAGGTGGAAACCTACATATCTATCACTGTAACCTGCAAGCTGTGAATCCTCTATACCTGTAAAGAACGTCACCTGCTCATCTGTCCAGTCAAGGTCATTATTTGATATTCTGCCCTGAGAACCATAATCTGTGCTGCTGTAGACAGTGATTATATCTCCGCTTACATAAGCATTTGTTATGAGTTTTGGTGTAAGCACCCAATCACACGGTCCTGCAAAGCCATTTCCGTGCTTTTGGTTAAAGGTTACTTTGTAGCTGTTTATTGTGCAGGCTTTTGACAATGCTCTGAGCTTTGTGTCAAAGGCTATGATGCCGATTTCGCGGGATTTATCACCCACATCAATGAGCCAACGGGCAGAACCGGTACCGTTAGAAGAAAGGATATTGCCCTCATATTCATCGTGAGAGGTTATGTATATGGGATATAGAGTTTTATTCGCCATAAATTAACCCCCTATATTAACAACATCACCGAGAACAGGTATATAATCTGTTTTGAGTCTGTAGTTTTCAGCCTCACCCTGAATAAGGGTGCCTGTTATATCCTCTACATAAGCTGAGAGTTCTGAAAGTATTCTGCTTTCAACATGGGCTATTCTTATAATAAGATTTTCCGAGTTTTCCCACTGTGCTTTGAGCTCCTCAAAATAATCATTGACAACCTTTAAAACATCAGCTTTTATATCGTCAAATTTGCAGTTTTTACAGGATATGTTAGTTGTAATGGTTATCATATCTTCTTCAACACCGTAAACTGACACAACATGTCCTATGGGAGCGATTCCTTTTCCCTCGCCTGCTGCTTCGACAGGGTCTATTGTCTCCTGAACAGACTTTATCAGTTCGGGAGTGGTTGTATTATCCTCACCCATAATAACAAGCTTGACAGTACCGCCGACAGTGAGCTTTTTAAGAATCGCTGCAGTATAAACCGCTGTAAGCCATGTCTTTACCTCTGTGTCAGAAATTGTTCCTATAATGCCCTCATACCATGCAGTTACAGCTTTTGAGGGAATCAGAGAGGCAGGATTAATATCCTCATTCCACACAGGATAAACTTTCACAGCTTTTACGCCGTCACAGTGAACATGTACCCACTGCTTATAGTCAGCACGGTTACCACCGAAAGCAATTGACTTTAGTTCTTCAAGCACACGCTTTCTGAACTTCTCGGTTTCTTCTTCATCTTCACCGGGGATAATACACTCGATAAGCTCAGCTGATGAGAGACCGTCAACATATTCAATAGCAATCATTCTGCCTGCGTAGCTATTGGCAAGTCTGCCTTTAGTTTCACATCCAACGGCATAAGTGACTACGCCCTCTTTTTCTTCTTCGGTTTCGAGTTTTTCTTTAACAAAGAAGTTCAAATCGTCAACAGAGAAGCGTGTGCCTGCAGGTACATCAATATTAAACTCTGCTTTGAATACTGCCGCTGTAGCCGCCTCAGGATATATCTGATGGTCTGCAGCCCTTTTTATAAGATATTCTCTCGGTGCAGAGTGAAGATAAAAAGAGTTAAGAAGAAAGTCTATAGCTATGTATACCTGTGCCATTTCAGCAAGGCAAGGTGCATTACCGTTGAATATCATAGAGCCTTCACGCTTGTCATACATATCATCTACTCTTGACAAGGCTTCTTCCATTAAATTTTCATAGGTTCTGTCTTCATATAAACTCATGCCGCAATCTCCTTTTCTGCCTCAACATCACCGTAAATTGTGTGAACAACAAAAGACACCGTAACCCATTTGTGCCCCGATGAAAACACCCAGGAGTCAACATCTGTAATTCTGTCATCCTGAATAAGAGCTTCATATATCCTGCGCTTTGCTTCACTCATAGCGTAATCTTTAGGCTTACCTATAAGGTCAGCAAGTTCAACACCATAGCGCCATGAATATATAGGATAATGGTATCTTTCTGTATTAAGAATTAAATAAACCGCCTGCAAGAGAGCTTTGGCTTTATCCGTCATTCCCTTGATGCGGTTTTGGTCTATGATGAGCTTGTGAGTATAACCGGGCATTCTCAGCTCAGCAAACTCCATAAGCTCTAAGTCTTCACCTGTTTTAGGCAGGTAGTATAAATTATCTTCGTTACTCATCGGGAGCCTCCACTCTGTCTAAAACTATATATTTTTGTCCGCCGTCACAGCGCAGAAGTATAACCTTTTCCCCAACTTTCAAAGCAAGGTGAACTGTCCACTTTTTCTTACCTTTGTAGGTGTGCTTGTGACTTCTGAACATTCCGTAGTCTTCAGGAACAGTTGTAATGTCCTCTTCAGTTTCGGTGTAATGGTCTTCAGCTGTTGACATGTATATTGTGTAATCACGCACATTGTTTGTGAGTACAATCTGCTGTTCGTCAAGAGTCAGTTTCTGATTAACAAATATCTTAAGAGGCTCAGCACTTGTAACAGTACCAAAAAGAAGGGCGAAGGGCTTTTTTGTTTCACCTGCCTCTGCGGCAGCTCGTTTAATATCTCTGAGAAATTCATCCATATCAAGCGACAATGTTATCTCCCCCTCTCAACTTAAGATCCATAAGATGTTGATTATCTTTAAAGGTGTGCTTTACCTGATTTACAAGCAGATAGTTTGAAAGATTGTAGTCACCAAGACCCAAAATCACAACTAAAAGGGTACCGGCTCTGACATTTTCGTCACCAAGAACATCTTTAAGCGAAAGGGTGCGAGTTTTGCAATCATAAAGAGAAAGCATTGCATTAGCTTTCTGTTTTGCCATAGACTTATCATCAATTTTCTCATAAAATTGCAGAACACCCCACTTGTTAATCTTTGAGCCGTCCTGTGCAATAAACACTTCTCGTTTACCGCTTTCAGAATCTTCATAAACAAGTTTGATTCGGTTATAAGTGTTTTCTGCAATGCTTGTTTTGTAGTCGAAATCACCCACTGTGTCCTCGTCAAGCACCAAACCATATTTCATATTACCTATTGATGTAAGGGTTAATTTGCCCACTTTATCGTAAAGGCAATATATATTGCTTGTTGCGTTCATTGTCAGGTCAAGGGCGTTTTGTGTTATGTCGAACAGTGAAGAGTCGTCTTCAGTTCTTGATAGCGGATATTTTGTGTCTTCAATAACACCTAAGTTCAGACGGAAATCCTCTGCAATCATTCTGATGAGTGCGGATGCCGTTTTATCTTTATATACATAGGTGTCTTTGTTTTTAAAATAATAAAGTTGGTCATACACCGTGATTTTAACAACCTTAGGTGTACTTCCGCTTCTTGATTTATCAAAGATAAAGCCATAAAAGAAAGGTTTACCATTAACAGAAAACCTCACTGCATCGCCCTCTTCAAATTCAAGAGAGGCAGTTTTCACCACCTCAAAGGTAAGTCTGCCCGGCTGTCCTTTGAAATTCCACTCTACGGTTACACCGTCAACCACAGGCGGATAGCAAAGTTTTGTGCCGTGCTGGATTATAAGTTCATATCTCATGCTGCGGGTAATGTGAGCTCCCAATCGGCTTTTATGAGATTAGGGTCTGAAATTTTATCCTTATTCAGCTCATATATCTCTTTCCATCGGTTACCGTCACCCAATTTATTTGCAGCAATTTTCCACAGACAATCCTTGTCTTTCACGGTGTAGGTTGTAGCTGTGGGAGCTGTTGATGAATCTCTGTCTTGCTGAACAGAAAGAACCTGCTGACCTGTTTCGGTTATTTTCTTAAGGCTGACTTTCTTGGTACTATAATCACGGTACTGCAAAAGTTCAACATCGACAAAAACATCAAGGCCTTCTGTGGCATCTTCTTTGATTTTATAGCTTTCAACAGATACTTTCATGTCCGTACCGAAAAGGTCCTTGCCGTCAGGTGTAAAGCGAAGCAGTTTAAACTGTGTTGTTTTCTTGCTTACAACTGTGTTTTCAAGCAAATCAAGATAATAATCAGGGCTTTTTTCTGCTGTCAGCATAGGAAACATCAGAGGCACTGTTATTTTTGTTAGACCGGGAGCTTTTAAAAAGTTGATTTCGCCCTCATTGAGAAGCGTAATTGTCTTATTCTGCCCTTTAATGTCAAGTGACATCTTTGAGGGTGTAACCGGCATAAGTTCACCACATAAATAGCAATTATACATATCAGTACACCCCCTGTGCTGCAGTCTGCAAAGACTCTTTGAATTTACCTGTGAAGGCTGCTATAACGCCGTCAAGGTCCATATCGTTTGAAATCTGATTGGTCATACCTGTGAAGTCAACCTTAACCTCTGCTGTTGTAAAGCGGTTTATAACCTCTCTTTCGGCTATATCACGAATCCACTCAAGTTCTTCATTGGTTTTGTCGAGGCTGTCGGAAATCTTTCCTGCACTTCCGGCTGTAGAGCCTGTGTTGCCTGCGATGTCGTTAAGCATACTTTCAAAATTAAATTCTTCTTCAGGTTCATCTGAGCCCTTAGCCGCTTTCCATTCATTGTACTTGGTGGCACCTTGAGTAAAAGCATCTTTCGCCCAACCGTCAGCAAAAACATCATGTGTGTTGTACCCTGCAGTAAAAGCGGCACCAACATCTTTATATTCGCCTTTATTTGCCGATATATCAGCAGCTTTGGCAGTAAACTCATTTGCTTTATTGTATAAGCCTTGGTAATCAATAGACACAAAAGGCAGAGCATTCAGACCTTCTGCGATTTGACCTATGATTAGAAGCGCTGTAGCCGCCAAACCATAGAAATAAATCTTAACATTTGCAATCGCATTCTTAAATGCTGTATCTATATTTGAACACACAGCGCTTCCTGCACTCCATATTCCTAAGAATACATTGGCTATCAATAAACCTATATTTTTAAATGCAGCACCTACAACATAAACGCCGCCAACAATAGAACCGAAACAGTCAGTGCTTATACCTTGAGTTTTTGCAAACCAATTGCACAGAGCAATCAAAGCAGCCACAACACCGATTATTACAACGGCAATCCAAAACACAGGACTCGCAAGAATTGCGGCATTTAGTCCCCATTGAGATTTTGCCGCTTCATCAGTTGCTACTTTCTGACCACCTATAACAACCGTATTGGCACCAGTTGCAATTGCATGGGCTATTTTTGCAGATGTGGATAGCCACTCCGCCGCCGTTGAAAGTCCAACGGCTATTTTATAGGCAAGCACGGCCGCCGCAACACCACCTAAAAGAGGCGCTATAATCGACCAATTGTTATATACCCACTCACCTGCCGTTGCTAAGCCGTCTAACACCTCAACAGCAACATTAGCAATTGTTGAAAATGAAGCTGAAACATCACCTACAATGCTTTGGAATGTATCGCTGTTTATTATTCCGCTTCTCTTATCCGAAACCACTCCAAAAGCCATTACAGCATCATTCTGCATAGTCGTACAGACTTGCTCAAATGTCATAGGCATAGTTTTGAATGTTTTATCTGTTTCTCGTGCGGCATTTAATAGTGCGTTCTTGACTATGCCTGCAGAAATTTGACCATCCGCAGCCAAACTTCTGAGTTCTTCTCTGGGTTTGCCCATTTCTTCAGCTATAAGATCAAGAAGACCGGGAGCCTGTTCAGCTATGCTGTTAAATTCTTCGCCACGAAGCACACCTGATGCCATAGCCTGAGTAAGCTGTGTCGTTGCACCGCTTATTTCGCTTTGTGTAGCACCGGCAATTGCAAACTGTTTATTTAGCGTTTCAGTAAAAAGCACCAATTCAGAGTTGTTGTTAAATGCCTTACCTGCTGATAAGCCTATCTTGGCGACTGCATCCGCTGTTTCCGTGTAAGATGCTCTTGAACGCTGTGCAGACTGATATATCATTCGCTCTAAATTATCAACGGAGTTGCCGGAAGCAACAATAAGGTTAAGTCTTGCCTCAGTTTGCACCAATTGGTCTGACAAATTAAGCATTTTACCTGCACCTTGAATAAGAGCATAAGCACTTACGGCACTTTTAATCTTGCTCATCAAACCGTTAGCGTGAGAAGAACCTTGAGCAAGCTTTTGATTAAATTTATCTTGACCGTTTTCCATTTCGTCAAGTTCAGCATTTATCTGACCACAAGCCTGCCGAATCTGATTCATCTTAGAAACATCAAATGGCTGTCCTGCAGCAGTCTGCACTGCTTCAAAATTTTCGACTAACATTCCCATAGACGAATTGATTTTTCTGAGAATGCCGGTCATACGGTCATTTAAAACAAGTGAAGATTTTATTGTCGCCATAAAATTCGCTCCTTAAAAACAAAAGCGGAGCGCACTGCCCCGCTATTTTTTTATTTTTTTGTTAATTTCTTCCTCTTCTTTTCTTTTTCTTTTAGCTTTGAGTTGCATCGTTGCGATGACGAAACTGCGCTCATAAATATCGAGATTAAGAAATTCATTAGGAAGCATATTAAACATAAGGAGAGCACTTTCTGCGTAAACTGACTCAGGGTCGCCACCCTCTATCAGTTTTTTGCTTCATCAATAAGCTCACTCTCAAGCTGATATCCGCTATGCTTGGTAATCGCTGCAATATAATCGTCAAGCTCACTGCCAAGAAGCATTCTACCAAGAAGGGCTTCGGCATCCATAACACCATAGCTTTCCTGAAGTTCTGTGGCATTAAGATTAGGGAACACTGTACACGTTGCTGCCAGCTTCAACTGATATGTATAAATATCAACCTGGGGTATATACTGTCCCTTGTTTCCGATAGGAACATTAATTGTACACTTCTTTCTCAGCTTCTGATTTTCACCAGACGAAATAGCTCTGAATTCCCATTCCACGGGCGCCCCTGTTTCGGGGTCTACGAAACGGTCCGATACAACAAGAAACTTATTTTTTATTTCCTTTGCGTTCTGAGCAAGGAACGCACTTAATGATTTAGCCATATATTATGTCTCCTTTTCTTTAATTACATATATTCGGGGTTTCTGTATCTTTCAGGTGTTTCTACACCCTCAGCATAACCGTTGATTTCCTGTTCGATATAATCTTCTTCACTGCCTGCAAGGGAGAGAAGAACGTCACCGTCAAGAATACAGCTGTTATATATCTTGTCACTTCTGCCGATTGTAGTCACAGTTGTGGGGTCTTCGTTGGAACACTGAATCTGAAACTTAGGCATAATACCCTTTTTGATGAAGTTATCAACCATCTTATCAAATTCTTCAGTGCACTTATAAATTGTCATTTTAAAAGGAAGTGCCACGCCTGTTGCACGGTAGGCTTCGACAATTGCGCCCATACGAGGAAGTGCCTTTGTTTTTACATTTGCTTTTGCTTCAAAGTTTTTGCACATAAGCATTTTGAGACGGTTGCCCTCAGCCGTTGTCATATAGACAGTGGCAAACTTTGAAAGAGAAGCATCTTCTGTTCTCATAAGTTCATTAAAGCTCATTCATATACCCCCTTACTGCATTGCTGTTGTCATATAGAGCTGTGACATAGCATTGATAACATTGAGGCCGTTGGTTGTGAGAACAACTGACTTCTCAGTATCGCCGACATCACAAGTGATGATTTCGGGGTCAAAGTCCTCAATTGCTCTGAGTCTTTCAAGCTCTCTGTGATAGCATACAACGTCATTCCACAGTGCTCCACGACCGGGTTTATCGTTCTGTACCTTGCCAAGATACTGAGTATTGAAAAGCACGGCAATGTCATTTGAAATCTGGTCAGCAACTCTCATTGTCTGATTTGACTGGAATATTTCGCCCTTTGTGTCAGTAAGAGAAACAAGAGTGTTGATATCTTCGAGAACACACACATCACCGTCAACATTGTGGAACATAAACTTGCCTTCCTCAATAGCTGCTTCAAGCTCAGTCTGTGAATAGTCAACATCAACTGTAAGCTCACCGTCATAAGACATATTGGTGAGAGTCTTATTGATTGCACATCCTGCCTCAGCACCTGCTACCCAGTACACGAGAGCCTGTTCGGGTACACCCTCAATAGTGGGATGTGAAGATTTATTCCACACACCGATAGTGCCCTCATGGTCAGCCTTTTCAGGCTTCCATACAACGAGAGAAAAGGGTGCACCGTAATCCTCTCTCTGACTCTTCGCAAAGCTGACAAAAAGGTCAACAATAACGGAGTCGCTCGCAGGACAACAAAGTGTGTGATAACCGTATGATTCAATAGCTGTGAGAAAGCTCTGATAGTCTGCGCCTCTCGGCACACCGTCAGTGCCACCTTCAAGAGGCATTCCTGCTGTTGCAGAAAGCACTGCATCAGCCTTGAAGTCGACCCAGTCATTGCTTACAAGCTCAGCCGCAGTAGCTACTGTCTGTGTATCGTAGCAGGTGTAGCTTACATAGGTTTTGACAATAAATTTTTCATCATCGTCAATATCCTTTTCAATGACAATATTTATGTCATTACCTCTGACACCGGGATATTTAGCAGTTGCGTATGTATTGGTCGCCGTCTGAAGCACGTCCGTGGCATCTGTTTCATCACTGCCGGGTGTTGCTTTAAGTCTGTAGCACAACACCTTTACTGCATGTTTAAAGATTTCACGAAGAGCCCACATCTGAGGCGCAGTGTAGTCATAACCGAAGATTTTCATTGAATTCTTCTGAAAATCACTTCTTTCGACTGCAAAAACCTCACCCTCTTTACCCCATGAGAGATTAAGAGGAACAGCCGCAATACCTCTGTCAGAGAGTTCTGCTGAGGCTCTTTTAAGTGATATAACATTGTGGTAATAACCGGGCAGTTTCTTATTCTGTGTCAGCCAGTTTCCGCCGCCAAGTGCCATATTACTTCACCTTTCCTTTCATAAATCTGTCAAGCAGAGTGTCAACCTCTGTTATTGTATATGTCTTGCCGTCTTCGAGAATTGCCTCAAGGGCATATCTGAGACCCGCATATTTTTTTGAAGAAATAAACTGCTGTTTGCTGTATTTTGTTTCAGCTGCAGCTTCTTTTGCTTTTGTAGCCATTTAATTATTCACCTCTGTTATTACTTGTTTGAGATAATACATAAGGTCGGTTTCGCCTTCCTCACCTTCAGGAATTACCTCTGTTATTAAGCCGAAGTATTCATAACTGACAATGCAGTGAAGCGCGCCGTCAGCCATTTCAGTTGTCGGTGTGTTGAATGAGCCGTGAAGGAGCTGTCCGTCATAGGTCTTGATAAGCGCAATAGCCAAGGGCAAGCTGTCAGCAATACCGAGAAGCTTCTCATAATCTTCACTGTAATAAAGGCAGTCAAATGTCACTTTCCTCTTCATTCTTGTGCCAAGCTCACCTATGCCTGTTGCGGATATGGGAATAATGTTGAAACTGCCCTCATCAAGGTTTTGATGAACAGCGCTGCCATATCTGTTTTTATCGGGATATGTTTCTTTAATTTTCCCGCAAAGCGCATCATACACCTGCTTAAAAGTTAAACTATTCATCAAAAATCTCCTTGAAAAATTTATTGAGTTCTCTTTCGAGCACCGCCGGTGCAATGGCTTCAAGATCCTTTTCGGATAAGGTAAGCATATATCTGCCGTTAACCCAACCTATACCTACTAACCACTTACCTGTGGCCTTATCGAGTTTACCTCGTGTTCTGTGTCCGAACTCTACATAACTTGCATATTCCACAGGATTTTTAATTACAATGGTGTAATAATCACCATTTTTGTAAATGGGTAACGATTTTATATAAGCGGCCGCAGATGTTTCTTTTTCACCCGTCCAACCACGGCGAAGAGTGCCCCCAACCATTCCGGAGTCCTCTTCATACTGACCCACCGGTGTTCTGTCTATTACAAGTCTTAACAGTCGCCCTGCAAGTGCCTTACTGCACCTCTCACAGAACTCCGCACGGTCTTTTTCAAGTTGTTGAAGCTTCTTCTGAAACTCTATCAGCTCTTTGAAGTCTGCGCTACCTAAACTACCCATTATGCCCACTCCTTCTTGATTGTCAGTGGTATTTCCTGGTGAGTGGAGTACACGGCAGGAACTCCGCTTCGTTCACACTCTCTGGTTACGCCCAGCTGCGTGACTGTTATCTTTGAGCCTTCGGGTATTGAATACTCGGAGCCGATAAACAGTGTCATTGTCTGAACCTTTCTTGAAGCGTGTTCTGTTTCTGCCGTGACCTCAACCTTTTCATATGAAATACGGCAGGGTACATCGCTAAAGAGTGTTTTTTCTCTTTGCTTTGTCCTGCTCGTCTTTTCATCTTCATAGTTTTCAAGGGTTGATACGGTGCATTTGCCTTTCCACAGTTTTCTTATAGCACTTTTATACTGTTCTACCATTGGAGCCTCCTGAATCTTGCATAAGCACTCTGAGGCGGATTTATCAATTTCTTAATGAGTTCATCAAGTCTTGCTTCAGGGGATTTTACGCCATCAGAGGCGGAAGCAAAGGTTATTGACACATCGCCCTCAGTTATACTCTTTGCAGGTGCTTCCGAAAGGTCGACACCGCAGATTTTAAGCTGACCCAGTGACTTCTTTTCCTGCAGAAAGTACCCTGCCGCCATATCAACCCACACGAACTTAAGACCTTCGGGAACTATATCCAGGTTAGTTTCGTTTTTTATGGTAGTCTCGGCATTATCGGCAGCATATATAATTGCATAGTCTGATTCAGTAGCATAATGCACACCGAGCACTTTAAGCCTTTTCGCTACTTCGCTGTATATGTTTTCCATAGTCTTATGTCCTTTCAGTTAAGAGTTAACCTCTTGAGATAATTCTTGCGATAGCAATAGCCTTGTGGGAGATTGCTTCCTTGTCATTATGGATAATCTTCCAGTTTGTGCCTGTTTCGAGGTCAGTGTTTGAAGCTGAAGCAGTGATTGAAGCAGGCTTCTCAAATGAAATGCCGTCAACGCCACAGATATAACGGTCACGAACATAGAGAGTATCCTCGCCGCCGTTCTTTGCAGGGTCTCTGTACATTTCATAAGGCTTTGCATCACCGATATCATCAAGGATAATTGAATCCTTACCGAGCACATAAGTTGTGTACTTGGTATATGCTTCTGTGGGAGCAACATAGTCTGCTTCGCCCTCTGTGCCGCTGCCTGCTGTGGCTTCAACTTCCTCTGTAGGCATACTGTCATCAATGAGAACAAGTCTGCCGTTCCATGTTCCGAGTGTAAGGTCTCTTTCGATACCGTCCTTATCGGTATAGGTCATATACTTGATAAGCTTGAGGTTTTCAAGGTTTGTTGCAACCTCTGAGTGGCAGATAACAAGCTTAAAGATTGACTTGTTATCACCGCAAGCTCTCTGAATAGCCTTGTTGAGGGTTGTGGGACCTACAAAAGCGTTTTCGCCCTCATTAGCTGTGATATCGTAGGTGTGCTTTGAAATGAACTCAGCAGCTGCAGTGTTAGCAATCTTAGTTTCACCGGTACCGCCTGTAGTTGTCATACCGAAAACACCCTTGAGGATAGCAAGAAGCATTGTCTGCTTAACTTCGTACTTATAATCGGAAATCTGAGCAGCAACGTTATCCATAAAGTCAACACCTGCTGTGATGCTCTTGGAGAAGCTTCTTTCTGTCCAACCGTCCATTCTTGAAGCAGTTACAAAGCCCTGTTCAAAAGTTGTTGTGTTGCTTGAAGCAATGTTGGTTGCACCATCGTTATTCTGTGAAGTATCACCTGAAATTCTGCCGAAATAAGGCACTCTTGTGTAAAGTGAGCCTGTCTGATTAGCCAGTGAAGCTCTTGCCTGAGCATTTGCGCCTACTGCACCGCTTTTTGCAAGCTCGTTTTTCTTGACGTTGGGAATACGGTCAACATACTTTCCAAACGCCTGAGGGTTAAATGACTTTGAATCGAATTTTGCCATTGTTTGTTTTTCCTTTCTTTAAAAAGATTTAGTATGTGGCATCAGGATGTGTCTGCTGATAAGCCACAAATTCACTGTAGCTCATTTTGCTTGTGTCACCTTCTGTCGGGGGCGGATTACCGCCTGAATTTCCGGGTACCATACCCGAAAACTGCTGTGAACCGGGAGCATTGAACATAAATGAAGTGCTTTCGCCCTCAGTGAGCTTCTTAATCTCATCGCTGAGGCCTGCAACTGCACCCTTATCATCGAGCTTAGCCTCTTTGAGGAACTCACCGAGAAGAGCCTTAACAGCCACATTGTTTTTACTGCCTGCTGCTGTCAGAGCTGTTTCAACTGCAAAGTCAAGACGGAGCTTTGCAATATCATCGTTGTACTTTGTCTCCCAATTTTTTGCATCGTTTTTGAGCTTTTCGACATCCACGCCATCAAACTTTCTTACAGTATCCTGCAAGGTTTTAATGGTGGTATTTGCCGTTGAAAGCTCTGTTTCTTTAGCGTCAAACTTATCCTTACTTACATATCCACCGTCAGCAAGATTAACAAGCTTTATATCGCTTGCGGCGCCGAGAGCTTTGATGAACTGCTCAAAGGTAAGAGTCTGACCGCCCCAGAGTTTTTCAAGTATTTTCATACTTTTCCTTTCTGCCCGATTTTAAACGACAGATTGATTTATAAAGCCGGTGTTGTCGGGCACCGTTCATCGGACCTTGCACGTTTATATGCCTGTGCAGGCAATTTGGATATGAAAAAAGCACCCGGTTAAGGTGCTTAAGTCAACATTTGTATTTACATTGTTTTGTGTAAGGGTCATATGCCCCACATTCTTTTCCGAGACAATCTACAAACTGAGCTGTATTACTTTGATATTCAGTCCAACTCTTTTGCTGACCGTCTTCGTTGTATTCTATTACACACTGTGTTGTAGTCTGTCTGTCGACTGCATAAGGACATTTCATTTTAATCACTCCTTTTTAGGTATAAGAAAACCGCCCTCGTAATGAAAGCGGTTATGTTATGATTTTTGAGCTAATTGGCGTTCTTTTTCAACACCTTCGATTAATTCAGGTCGAGTAGCAAGATAATCATTAATCACTTTGATGTCAGCTTTTATCAGTTTTAAATCTTCAGGTGTAAATAAATCATCATAATCACCTGTTTCAAAATCAAGTATATCCCATTTTGTACCGTATGCTTGGTCAGGCTTAACTTCATTGTGCTCCATCATAAATAACATACCTGCAATCATAAGACACAACTTTTCCATACCGTTTTTATTCATTTCTTCTTCGAAATGATAGTAATATGTGCCATTAACACACTGCGGTATAGTACATTTTTGCTTCAAAAATCTATTAAAATATGAAAAAAAGAAATTTTTAGCCTCAATGTAATCACACTCGGGATAGTCGGATAATTTAATTCTCTGCAATACATCACTTTTTTTCATTGCTACTTCACCTTCTTCCTATGGCTCCATGTATTTAGTCCATCTTCACTGTTATTATAATTTCGTTTACCCGAAACTATATTCACAGTGGCATTGGGGTACTTTTGTTTAAATTGTGAGACTACATGTTGACAACTTTTGCAAATATGTTTCTCTGAAAGAATAGTTATTTTAAAAGTATCTTTTGGTCGCTTTATCGTTGCAACATACTCTAAGAATTTTGCCTCAGTGTCGTTTTCCCTAGGAATGTCATCACCTAAATCTAACACTTCAAAAACTCTTTCGTTTTGCAACCCCACAATGGGATATTCACCCTTATATGCCCTATATTCAATCGAGTTCAAATCTGAAATTCTACTATGAGCAAAATAAATATCGCTATCGAATTTCATTGATGCGGCATTACCACACCTTGATAAATTCTTAATTCTACTTTTTATTTTTCCTGTATATGCGGAATAGTCAAATCCTTTTTGCTTTGTATACCAAGCTGCATTATCAAGTTCAAGAATAGTTCCTGCAGACACTTCACCGTCAACTTCGTATCTATTAACAGTTCTATACTGATATTTCAATGTTTCCCACTGTTTCGGTTCGCCATACTTGACATTTTGGAACTCTTTAAAACCTTTCGGACTAAGCTCTTTAAGAACATTTTTATATCTCTCAAATTGCTCTCTATCTTTGCTTTCATTATACGCCTTTTTCCTTGCTTTGTCAACGCTTCCCTCACCGTATTTGGCATCCTGCATTGCTCTCCACTGCTCGTATGTAGTGTCTGACGGAAGGTAATAAGCCTTACCTGTTTCAATATCACGGGCAAACCTCTGACCAACACCCACCATATCTTCATAATACGGTGCCGTTGTTCCTCTGCACCAAGGATGAAAAGGCGGCGCCGTTGAGCCTGCCTGCATCTTGTTTACCGGGAAGACTTTGCCGTCCATTTCGCCGCAAAAACTGCAGGTATGACTGTCAAGAGTTTCAATGACCTCATAATTCTCAACATTAAGGTCTTTGTAGCACTCACCCTGAGAAGCTGTTGCAAAATAGGCACTCTCGGTCACAATAACACGGCCTGCATTGGTCTTTGATGTGCCGAATTGCTTTGAAATGTTCTCAATGGCTTTCTTCGGGGATGCACCGGTTGCCACCATTCGGGTGAGTTCCTGATTGACAGCTTCAACGAGCTTTGCTTTATCCGTCCAACACCTTGCTGTGAAGGTCTGATTGTCGGTAGTCCATGGCGTATTCAGTATCTTTTCAAGTTTAACTCTGTCAATACTCTGCAGAGAGAAACCCACACCAATTTCCTTCTGAAACTCATAGGCAGTGTGATAATACCCCTCAGTGAAAGCAAGCTCAGAAGCCTCGGTAGTGTTCTTGATTCTGCCCTGTGTCAGCTCTTCGGCGTGTGCCCTCAGCTGATACTTAAGGCTTTCAAGACGTGAAATATGCACCCTTGCCGAAGCGTTTTCAAGCTCTTTCGCCCAATCGGCAGAGATACCGTTCTCTTTGCCTTTTTCTATGTACTCCTGTACGGTCCACTTGAACTCTTCAAGCTCATCAGTCTTAAGCAGTTTCTGTGCATCGGCAAAGCTCAGCTCATTGTTATCCGCAAAGCGTTGGTACCAGGCAAGTATATCCTTTTCAATATCGCAGATAGCTCTGTCATATTGCTTTTCAATGTTTGCGACATATTCGTCATAGATGCGGTCAAGAGTCTTATCCTGGGCTATTTTGATTCGGTTAGCCCAATAGTTTTCATTCCTCATTTACAGGCTCACCGCCCTCATTACCCTTTCCAGAGTTCTTCTGACTTTCAAAAGCGTTTCTATAAGGGTCTTGCTGTTTCATAGCTTCTTCACGCTCTTTTTTGATTCGTTGAAGTTCTTCTTCGGCATCTTTAACATAGGGGTGCATCTTAATTCTTGTTTCGAGGCTAAGGTCAGCACTCTTGTTTATGTTGTCAATGGTTTCCGACTCATTTATAAGCACATCCGGGTTAAATATAACATCAACCTTTTCGCCCTCAAAATTACCTATACCTGCATTAGCAAAGTAAGCGTTGATGAAATAAAGAAGTTCTTCAAAGCCTGCCTGAAACTCACTTATAAGCTCATTGTTATCAAGGTCCATATCCATATACATACTCTTGATATTGAGCTGATTTGGTGTGCTGCTGAGCCTTTCGTCTTTACCGTCATAACATCCGGCATTCTCAATTATCGCCTTTCTGATGAGTTTTTCAACTATTTCAGCATTGCTTACATCAAACTCCAGTTTAAGGGGTTCAACCTTACCGTCACCGCGTACTTTGATAGCCTGATAGGCTGCAAGGTTCTTTCTGAACTCACCGAGATTTGTACCGTCATAGTTGTGAATGACAAGTACCGTATTGTGTACATTCTCTTCCATAGCGTTCATAAGGTTGCTGTGAAGAGTATTCAGCGCATCCTGAAGACATTTAACCTTTTTTATAAGAGGTATTTCATTTTCATTGCCTTTGAAACAGATAAAAGGAATTTTGCCCCAATTCTTTTCCTCAACTTTACCTGTATCAGGATTTGTAACTGAAATATAGTTACCCGATTCGGCATCAGGGTCAGGAATTAGGGAACCGTCTTCCCAAATACACTTATCCATACCGCCACCATGAATAATATCGGCTTTAAAGACAATCTCTTTTTCAGCATTATGATTATAAACCACTACGGGATAGAAATGCACGGCACAGTCAAGAATAGTGTGCTCTTCGTCTGCCCAAAACGGCAAAACACTTTCTGCAGGATATACGAGGTACTCAAGCTCATTGCTTTCTCCCTCATAGTATGGGAATACCCATGACTTACCGCCAAGTATAGCCTTTTTAGCTGCAGTTTTAATTTTCTTTCTTCTTTTCGGAGTGAAGTAGTTATTAAGAGCCTCTGCATACGCTTTGTTTTTCGTATCAAAGGTAAAAGGCAACCCGCAGAAATAATTAACCTTTTTATCAACAGCTCTCGAATACTGGTTATCAACAATTTGGTTATTGACAAGATTTTTATTTTCCTCAAGGTCTCCTTTTTCATTTATAACCATTCGTTTGTGTCCGAGTATATCGTGGTTGCCCTCATAGTATCTGACACTGTCAAACTGCATTTTCCTTATAGGAGAATTAAGCCAAGACGCAATTTCTTTTTCAAGGAATTGCTTATCTGTCATACTTGTCTTAATATGAGTAGCCATACCTAACAACACTACTGAATTTTCATATAAATTAAGCGTTTTTATTATCCTCACTCCTTAATCGAAACTATATGTACTGCCGACAGCGTATTTCTCAACTGCGTACCTCATAGCATCCATAAGGTGGTTGAAATCGTCTATCGGCTTATTTAGTTTGTTACCTGTTTTATTATCTGTATCCCATGTGTAGTTGCTTATTTCCGTCAGGAAGTTCACACACTTGGGATGAACTATTATTTTGTAGTCCTGCAGGAAGTCAATACCGTTGTTGATACTGTCCTTACCTTTTCTTGCAGCAGTAATATGAGATATACCCAAGGTATAAAGTCTGTCAATGCTCTTAGGCTCTGCAGAGTCAGCAGTGATATATTCTTTTGCGTACCCGTGATGTATCAAAGCAGCTGCTATATCTTCATTACTCATACCTGCTTTGTACAGTTCATCAAAGACCCACAGTGTTTTGTTGCCTGTATCAATTAAGCCACAGAAGAAAGCTGTCGGGTCATTTGTATAACCGAAGTCTAATCCGAAGGCTGAATGTATGCCCGGCTTACCTTTGATTTCTTCAACACTAAAGGCTTTCTCTTCAAAGTTTTCAAAGATAAGGCCGTCAACTATACCCCAATCACCTAATCCAGCGACTCTGTATCGGCGTGGATTTCGCTCTTTCATTTCTTCAAAGAGCTTTCTGTCAGCCTCAGACAGCCATTCGTTACACAAATAATTTGTTGTCATCGCCAAAACATTTGGGTCAGACACATCAAAAAAACGCTTCTTTATCCATATCTTTTCAGACCAGGGATTGAAAGTAAGCGTTATTTGTTTATATAAATGTTCCGGGCAGTCACCCATCATTGACTCAGCCAATGTGTCAAAATCTTCTTCGCTTGTTATCTCATAGGCTTCCTCTATCCACATCCATGAAAGAATACCAACCTCAACGGCAATTGATGTAACTTTCAAAGGGTCGTCAAGTCCTCTGAAAAGTATCTTCTGCCCTGTCGGTATATATGTCATTTCAAGGGGTGATTCTTTTATCTGCCAAAGATTATCTACTTGCAGGCGGTGTATTGCCCATTTAAGCTCAGTAAAACAAGAGTCTTTCAGTGTGCGGTAGGTTTTTCTGACAACAAGCATATTTGACTCAGGCTGTTTCATAATGTTATAAATTGTCCACAGAGCCATTGTTTTTGACTTCTTGCTTCGTCTTGAGCCTTTTACAACTCTGTATCTACCTTTAAAGGTCCAGAACTTATTGTAACCCTTGCCGACAAGAGCGTGAATGTTGATTTTATTCTTCACTGTCGAACTCATCCTCACCAACAAAGACAGGGATACCGATTTCAGCTTTAATCTTGCTGTTATCTACATACAAGCCGTAGCGTTTACCGAGCAGTTCTGCAGCTTTCAGACGTTCCTTTTCATCAGGAGCTTTCTGCATTGTCCTTGCAACCGACTCACCCATACCGCAACCCTCAACAACTACTATTTCAGACTGTGTTTCGCCACGAAGAACGGAAGTGAGATATTTAAGGACCTCGTCCGCATCAGCTATTTGCAAAGATTTTATTTTTTCAAGTTCTTCTTGTATAGCTGAATGTACTTCGGGTTTATAATTCAAATGCCTTTTTGCGGTAGAGTTTGGTAGAGTTTCAAGCAGCCATTCATAAGCATATTTCGCTGTATTAGGCTTGTAACCCGCTTCAAGTGCTGCAGGATACGCTTCACCGTGTTTGATATACGCTGTCACAAACAAATTTTCTCTATCGTCCAACGCCATTCTGCAACACATCCTTTCTGCAAAATAAAAAGCACCATAGGCGGCATCTGCGAATCAGTACCGCCCCAGGAGGAGGTATTTGACGGATGAAAAATGTCTCGAAAAAGACCGCTGGTGCTTGGGTTTTAATCTGATAATCACCAACCACGCCCGAAAGGACGTGGTTTGGATAATAACCCTATAAGGGTAAACAATACCAGCGGTGCCTGAAGGCACATCTAAGCGACACCAACTGCAGGTGTTGCTTTTACTTTTCTATGAGATGAGCAAATGG
>JAFTLT010000012.1 GCA_017452785.1 Clostridia bacterium
ATGAAAAACTCAAAAAGCACCTTATCTGGAGCAACAACAAAACAATGCGGACATTAGGTAGAAAAAGTCCGATTCAGCTCCTTGATGAGAAGCTGTCTGCGTGACCGCCGATTTTTGGAAGCCTTTTCCATTCCGCTACGCACCATTCCAAAGGCTTCCAAAAATCATTGTACTATACTTTGACTTTATTTTTTAAAAAAAATGGGTCACATCTATTTACAACGCAGATGAATTATTTGCGGTATTTATAAAAAAATAAGGTGCTTTTTAATCGGCTATTGTGTTTTGTTTGCTTTTTGTGCTAAAATAAAGTGCAAAATGCTGAAAGGAGAATTTTCAATGAGAAAGAACTTTGGAGCAAAAACAATACTTTATCCTATGCCGGTGCTGATTATCGGCACATATGATGAAGAAGGCACACCCAACGCAATGAACGCTGCTTGGGGTGGCATAAGCGAAGAAAATGAAATATCAATTTGTGTCAGTGATGAACACAAAACAGCAGAAAATGTGGTTAAAAGCGGTGCCTTCACTGTCAGTGTTGCAGATAAGAATAACGTTGTTGCGGCTGACTATTTGGGCATAGTTTCAGGAAATGATGCCCCGGATAAAATTGCAAAATGTGGCTGGACAGCAGTAAAAAGTGAGCTTGTCAATGCTCCGCTTTTCAGTCAGCTGCCTATGACACTTGAATGTGAGCTCATCAGCTATGATAAGGAAAGCTGCCGCCTTGTGGGGAAAATTGTCAATGTCAGTGCCGATGAGGGCATCTTAGACGAAAAAGGAAAAATTGACCTTGATAAGTTTTCACCCATAACCTATGACCCTGTGGGACATACCTACAGAGTTTTAGGTGAGGTTGTTGGCAAGGCTTTTTCAGACGGAAAGGAGCTTAAATAACATGAGCGAGGAATTTCCCCGTACCTATGTGCCTTTTAAGGATTGGGCAGAAAAATCAAAGCAGACCGAATACACTGAGCCGACTGAGCTTCTGAATGCAGACGGCACTCTCAATGCAAGAGGCTGGGCAAGGCACAATGTTTTTCGGTACGACAGAAAATTAGTCAAAAAAGAACGCTTCATCAGCAAAAAAGAGTGGGACTACTACACTGTTACCGACGGTCGCAAGCAGTTGCTTGTTTCTTTTGCTCATGTGGGCATAGGCGGCTTTATGGGGCTTCGTCTGATTGACCTTCACACAGGTGAGGTTCACGCTGACGGCATGACTATTTTTGCAGGTGAAAACAAATTTCTGCCTCTTGACAGAATTGATGCACCGGGCAGATTTACGGGCAAGCAGGGCAACACTGTTTTCGATTTCAACACTATGGAAAAGGAGCGCACTGTTTATTTCAAAATGATGCATCAGGGGAAAATACTCAAATGCGACCTGAGTATGGATATACCCGAAGGCCTTGAAAACATAACAACGGTGCTTCCCTTTAAAGGTGATGACACTAAGTTTTTTATGACAACAAAGCAGAACTGTATGCCAACGGGAGGAGTTTTTCAGTTTGGTGATTATACCTATGAGTTTTCAAAGGAAACCTCCTTCTGCACTCTCGACTGGGGCAAGGTCAACACACCAAGAGAGCTTGTCTGGTACTGGGGAAGTGCTGCCACATATTTAACCGATGATAAAGGGGAAAAACACATCTTCGGCTTTGAAATCACATGGGCAATAGGCGATGAAAGTCACGCCACGGAGACCTGCCTTTTCTATGACGGCAAGGTGCACAAAATAGGTGCTGTCGATGTTGAAAAATTCCCGAAGGGCAGATTTATGGAAGAGTGGAGGATTGTCTCAGAAGACGGCAGATTCAATATGACTATGAAGCCAACATATAATAACCGCAGTGATGTGAAGCTGGGCATTGCAAGAATGGACTGCAATCAGATTTACGGCCTTTGGAACGGAAACGTCACTCTCGACGACGGCAGGGTACTTGAAATTAAAGACCTCTTTGCTTTTTGTGAATATGTTGAAAATAAATGGTAAATAAACAAAGGAAAGCGCAGCTCATTTCAGAGCTGTGCTTTTTTCGTTACATGGTGTTGTTTTATATAAAGTTTATATATTGATAAAATTTCGTTTTCTCATTTTTGTTTAAATTGCTTGCTTTTGAGTTGACCTTTATAAGTTTTTATGATAGAATAATAGCATTATAAAGGAGGAACATATTATGAACGAAAACAAAACCGGCGGTGCCGTCGGTAAGGTAAAGGATTTCTTTACCGAAATCAAAACTCATTGGAATACTCCGGCAGAGGGTAAGTATGTGCCATATAAGGAGTATAAAGACGTGGTTATTGCAGTCGGCAGTAACTACGCAGGCTCAAAGGTACTCGAATATATCGGCTTCTGGTCAGCATGTTATCTTATCATGCACCACTATAAGCTGCCTTATCTCACATTCTCTGTTATCGGCATTCTTAATATGCCTCTGGGATATATTTCGGCACTTATGTGGTGGGTTGTCTGTGACAACCTTGGCTTCCTCCCCAAAAAGACAGAACGGAAATTCTACGGCGTTTATGTGGGAATGATGCTATTCGGTATATCGACTATACTATTTGACTATTCACTGCTGTTTAATCAGTCGGGCACCTTTATTACATATCTCAACGGTCTTGAGGGCATGAGTGCCACGGCGTGCTTTAAAACCTTCGGTACCCACTTCCTTTATACAGGTTGGGTAGGCGCAAGAAATATTTTCTGGCGCAAGAAGCTCCTTCCGAAGTACGGCAGATATAAATATTCACTTTACTGTGACGTTGTGCCAAAGTGCATAATGGTTATACTCATCGGCTGGCTTCCCGTTTACAACATCCCCGATGTTGCCACAAGAGTGTGGGTCGCAAACCTTCTGTTTGCCACATATAATGTTTTCGGCTTTGCAAATAACCTTGAAACCTGCACAAAGAGCATCAGCCCCAATCTTCAGGAAAGAATTTATGTCAGAAGCTATCCCGTAAAGATTTCACACATCTTCCATTCAATTCTTGCAATTATTCTTCCTGCTGTGGTGGGTGCACTTCGTCACGAGTGGGCAGATATCAACCTTTACAGATATGTTATCCCCATAACATTCTTGATTTTTGCATCACTTACAATGCTCTTTGCAGGCAGAATCAAGGAAAGAATTCCTCAGCCGCCTATTGAGCAGAAGCCTCAGATCAAATTCTGGGACGGCATGTTCGGCGTGCTCAGAAATAAATATCTTCTTATCAACACAATTGTAGGTCTTATTGACTCCCTTGGTAACGGTATGCTTCCCTTTGTTACCATTCTTTATCTTTACACATTCCGTCTGAGCGGTCTTCCCTACAGCCTTATTGTTGCACTTATTTCCTTTGCGGGTACTCCGCCCGATTTCTTCGCTCCTTATTTCCTCAAGAGATTCTCATACAGACAGATTATGATTTTCTATCAGCTGTCACGAGCCATAGGCAACGCAACTATTGCTGCTGCAATGTGGTTCTGCGGTGAAAATCTTGTGCTTTGCGGCACTATCTGTATTGTGGTTCTCTTCTTTATGGAAATGACAAAGACTATTCCCACCACAGCAGGTCACGATATGAACGTCAGAATAGGCGACTATCAGATGTACCTTTCAGGTGAGCGTCTTGAAAGTTTTGCAGGCATTTTCGGTTGGTTCACAGGACCTATCACATCCTTTGTCGGTCTTCTTATTCCCATCTTCCTGCTTAAATACGGCTTCAACAGTAACTGGGAAGTTCTCTTTATTGATGCTTCGAGAAGAAACATTATCGTTATCCCCATTATTGTTGACGTTATAGGCTTTGCTCTTATGACCATTCCTTATCTTTTCTGGGACTATGACAGCAAAAAGCAGAATATGGTTATGGAAGTGCTCAAACGCCGTGCCGAGGTTACGGAAAGAAAGGCTGCTGAAGAGGGCACATCAACTAAAGGCGCATATTTAGGTTAAGGAGGCGAGAATATGAGTAAGAAAAAAGAAAAAGCAATGCCGCCTCTTGGCGGCGCAGATGCTGCTAACACAGAATCACGAGTTGTTGACGCAGAAATCAAGCTTGATATTCCCGACGACGAAATCTGGACCTATCAGGTTGAGGGTCTTGCAGCGCCTCATATCAACAAACCTTTTAAAAATTTCATAGCTAAAAAGATATTGCTTACTCTTGTAATTCTTGTTGCTGTTTCACTTTCAATGTATTTCAGTATCAGAACTGTTCAGAACGAAACCTTTGAATATGAAAAGAATGATACAGGTTATACACTTTCAAAATTCAGCAACACTGGCTTTATCAAAGAGCTTGATATTGACTATGCTTCCTCTGTCAGCTATGACGAGGGCAACTCAGATCCCGACACAAACTTCAACATTGATAAGGATACCTCAATCAAGGTTACCTCAGTCGGCCCCTATGCTCTTAACTGTGACGGTACCGTCAAGGTCATAAATATCGGCCCTGATGTTGAATATATCGATTCAAAAGCATTTTATTCCTGCTGGTCACTTGAAAGAATAGAGGTTGACGAAAACAATCCCTATTACTGCGATGTTGACGGTGTTCTTTATAACAAGGATAAAACTGTTGTTATGAATTATCCCTGCAACCATGACCAGTATCTGCGTGAGAAATACGGCATAACTGAAGAACTTAACCGTGTCACCTCAACAGAAGAATACAGACAGAAGATTCAGACCTATGTTTTGCCCTCAACAGTTGAGACAGTGGGTGAGCTTGCATTCGCATACACCAACCTCAGAGAAGTTTATCTTCCCGAAGGTCTCAAAAAGATTGAAACTCTCGGCTTCTTCAAGCTGCACGAGCCGGGCGAGTGGAGCAATACACCTTCACTTGATAGCATCTACAGCTACAAGGCAGATGATGTTGCAGACACTGCACTGACAGATAAAGCAGCTCTCGGTGAAATCTATCTTTCACTGCCTGAGGGACTCGAATATATCGGTTCAGATGCATTCAGCTATAATCAGGTGCTCTCTTATCTTTATATCCCCGATAGTGTAAACCATATCGGTCACCATGCATTCTGGGATACAGTTTATAAAGAGGGCGGCGAGCTCAAGGGTGTAACTGAGATAAATGTTGCCGCTGACGAAGAAAGCTTCGGCAAAGCAAAGAAGGGCGACCAGTGGAGACCTCAGTATGACTATATGCTCTTTAAAAAGTCTGTTGGCATAAATTACAGTGCCGAAAGAGCAAACTAAATAAATTAAATATGGAGCGCAGGCTGATGTCTGTGCTCTTTTTTTAATATAAAAAGTGAAAAACACTTGCTTTTTGGTTTTTACTGTGCTATAATCGTTTCAATTTAAAGATTTAAAACTTTAAAGAGTTAAAGCAAAATTACATGAACATTCGGGAAAAGCTAAAAAATATGCAAAATTAATTGACACTTAATTGTAAATAGGTGTATAATATCTCTTATTATTATTCAGGGGCCTTGCCCCAACGGAAAAAAGACGGTGATTATTATGGTATCAAATGAAATGTATGAGCTTGGTGCAAAAAGCTCCGTAATAAGAGAAATATTTGAGTTCGGCAAAAAGAGAGCTGCTGAAATCGGCAAGGAAAATGTCTATGACTACAGCCTTGGCAATCCTAGCGTGCCCGCCCCTGAAATTGTCAATGAAACTATCAGAGAGCTGACTCTCAATATGCCCACATGTGAGCTTCACGGTTACACCTCTGCAGTGGGTGATAACGGCACAAGACAGGCTATTGCCGATAACCTTAATGAGCGTTTTGGTACACACTTTACAATGAATAACCTTTATATGACCTGCGGTGCCGCCGCTTCACTTTGCATAACCTTCAGAGCGCTGACTGAAAAGGATGACGAAATCATTATATTTGCTCCCTACTTCCCTGAGTACAAAGTGTTTATCACATCTCAGGGTGCAAAGGCAGTTGAGGTCAAGTGCAAGGCAGAGGATCTGACAATTGACCTTGAAGCATTTGAAAAAGCCATAACTCCAAACACCAAGGCAGTTGTGCTCAATTCACCCAATAACCCCAGCGGTGTTGTTGCAAGTGAAGAAATTGTAAAGGATATGTGTGCCATTCTCGAAAGAAAGCAGAAGGAATACGGCAAAAGTATTTTCCTTATCAGCGATGAGCCCTACCGTGAGCTTGTTTATGATGATGTTGAGGTTCCTTATCTGACAAAATATTATGATAACACTATCGTGTGCTATTCTTTCAGCAAATCACTTTCACTTCCCGGTGAGAGAATAGGTTATATCCTTGTTCCCTCAGAGGTGGAAAACTTTGAGCTTATTTATAAGGCAGTCTGCGGTGCAGGCAGAAGCCTCGGCTATGTGTGCGCACCATCAATGTTGCAGTTTGTTATAAGAAAGTGTGTCGGTCACACAGGCGATGTCAACGCATATAAGAGAAACAGAGATATACTCCTTGATGCCTTCAATGAATACGGCTTCAAAACAGCTAAGCCTGACGGTGCATTTTATCTGTTTATGCGTTCTCCCGTTGAGTCGGCAAGCGATTTCTGCGAGAGTGCAAAGAAATATAATCTTCTTTTGGTGCCCAGTGATTCTTTTGGCTTCCCCGGCTATGTGAGAATTTCCTATTGTGTGGCAGAGGATATGATAAGACGCTCACTGCCTGCGTTTAAGAAATTGGCAGAGGAATATGGTTTGATTTGAGGTTAAAAGCAATGGACAAGCTGCTTGAAGCAAGAAAAATAATAAACGAAGCTGACAAGGAAATAGCAAAGCTCTTTGAAAAGAGAATGCAGGCTGTTAAAATGGTTGCAGAATATAAAATGGAAAGAGGCCTTCCTGTTTTTGATGCAGCAAGAGAAGATCAGCTTATAAGAAACAACATAAACAATGTTGAAGATGAAGAAATAAAGGAATATTATGTGCCCTTTATAAAAAGCACAATGGATATTTCAAAACGCTATCAGCATCGCATACTTTCAGGTGCAAACATAGCTTACAGCGGTGTTGAGGGTGCCTTTGCCCACATTGCCGCAGGCAGAATTTTCCCTGACGGCAACAGAATATCCTATCCCGATTTCAAAGCGGCATATGAAGCTGTTGAAAAGGGCGAGTGCGAATGTGCTGTTATTCCCATTGAAAACAGTCGAGCAGGTGAGGTTGGTCAGGTTATCGATCTTCTCTTTTCAGGCTCACTTTATGTCAACGGTGTTTACTCACTTGATATAAGACATAACCTTATCGGTCTCAAGGGCGCTAAAGAAAGCGACATAGCAGAGGTTATATCTCATCAGCAGGCGCTTGACCAGTGTGCCACATATATCAGAAGTCAGGGCTATAAAGCTACTTCCTGCGTTAACACCGCAAGAGCAGCGAAGATTGTTGCCGAAACAGGTGACATCACAAAGGCAGCCATTGCTTCAAGAGAGACAGCTGACCTTTACGGCCTTGAGGTAATAAGAGAAAATGTCAATGAGGCAAGCGACAACACAACACGCTTTGTTGTTGTCTCACGCACTCTTTCAAAAGAAAAGAAAGACCATTCAATCATCGTTTTCACAGTGCCTGACGAAGCGGGCGCACTTGCTCACGCTATCAACATCATCGGTCATCATGGCTATTCAATGAGACATATCAAGAGCCGTGCGATGAAAGACCTTATCTGGACTTATTATTTCTATGTTGAGCTCAAGGGTGACCTTCAGTCCTCACGCCGTGGCAAGTATATGATGGAAGAGCTTGCCGAGTGCTGTGATAAGCTCAAGATGATAGGTACCTTTAATGAAAACAGTAAAATCTGAGGTGACAGATTATGATTATACCCCTTGATTTAGGAAAAGATTCTTACGACATAATCCTTGAAAGAGGTGCCCTTAAAAAAGCAGGGGAGCTTCTCGGTATACCCAAGGACAGAAAAGTGCTTGTTGTTACTGATACGGGCGTACCTCGTGAGTATGCGGATACGGTGGCTTGGTGCTTTGAGAACAGTCATATTTTTATCTTCCCTCAGGGTGAAAAAAGCAAAAACTTTGATACCTACAGAAAAATCTGTGAGACACTTATGGATGCATCCTTCACAAGAAAAGATGCTGTTATCGCCGTTGGCGGTGGTGTTACGGGTGATATGGCAGGCTTTGCGGCGGCAACATATATGAGAGGCATTGCCTTTTACAATATCCCTACTACACTTCTTTCACAGGTTGACTCTTCAATCGGCGGAAAAACAGCTATTGACCTTGGCAAGATAAAAAATATTATCGGTGCTTTCTATCAGCCCAAAAAGGTTATTATTGACCCCGATGTGCTTGGTACTCTGCCGATAAGGCAAATTAAAAACGGACTTGCAGAGAGCATAAAAATGGGTGCAACTTTTGATAAGGCGCTTTTTGAAATTTTCCTTAAAGAAGACTATATGGAGCATATAGAAGAAATCATTGAACGCTCACTTAAGGTCAAAAGATATGTGGTTCAGCAGGACGAAAAAGAAATGGGACTTCGCAAGGTTCTCAACTTCGGTCACACAATAGGCCACGGCATAGAAGCAACGGTAGAGTATGAAGAGCTTTATCACGGAGAATGTGTGGCTCTGGGCATGATTCCCATGTGTGGCGAAAAGGTCAGAGACTCTATGCTCAAGGCTCTTAAAACTGTGGGACTTCCAACTTCATATGAATATGACAAAGCTAAAGTTTATGAGGCTCTTTGCCACGATAAAAAATCTCAGGGCAAGAGTATAACTGCTGTCATGTGCGACGAAATCGGCACATTCAGGTTTGAAGATATGACAAACGAAGATCTCGGTAAAATGATTTAAGGTGATAGAATGAAAAACACATTCGGAAATAATATCTGCATAACTCTTTTCGGTGAAAGCCACGGTGAAGCCATCGGCTGTGTTCTTGACGGTATTGCTCCCGGTGTTGAAGTGGATGAAGAGTTTATTGCTTCACAGATGGAAAAGCGCAAGGGCATAAACTCAATCTCCACCCCAAGAAGAGAAGCTGATAAAGTCAGAATATTAAGCGGTGTTTTTGAGGGTAAAACCACAGGCACACCCATAGCTTTAATGATAGAAAATCAGTCTCAACACAGCAAGGATTATTCAGCCACTAAGGATTTAGCCCGACCCGGTCACGCTGATTTTACAGCTGAATGTAAATATCACGGCTTTCAGGACTACAGAGGCGGCGGACACTTTTCCGGCAGAATAACTGCTCCCATAGTTGCTGCAGGTGCAATATGCCTTAAGGCTCTTGAAGCAAAGGGCATAGAAATCGGCACACACATTGCTTCCTGTGGCGGCATTAATGACAGAGAGTTTAACGATTTGAATAAAGATATTATACTTCTTAAAAATCGTGAAATGCCCACATTATGCGAAAAAGCAGGGAAGGATATGATAGCTCTCATTGAAAAAATGAGAGGTGAGGGAGACAGTGTCGGTGGTGTGCTTACCACAGCTGTCACAGGTGTTCCTGCAGGTGTTGGTGAGCCTTGGTTCGACACTGTGGAAAGTGTGATTTCACACGCACTGTTCAGTGTGCCTGCAATAAAAGGTATTGAGTTCGGTGCAGGCTTCGGCTTTGCTGCAATGAAGGGCAGTGAAGCCAATGATCCGTTTCTTATTTCTGACGGCAGAGTACACACAAAGACAAACAATAACGGTGGCATTAACGGCGGCATAACAAACGGTATGCCTATAATTTTCTCCTGTGCCGTGAAACCCACACCGTCAATTTATAAAAAACAGCAGACCGTTGATTTTAAAAAGCGTGAAAACGCTGAAATTGAAATCAAGGGCAGACACGACCCTGCAATTATCCACAGAGCCAGAGTGGTTGTTGACAGTGTAACGGCTATTGCACTTTGCGATTTGCTCACAGGCCGCTTCGGCACCGATTATCTGGCAAAGTAAATGCTCAGGAGTGATAAAATGAAATACGGACTTATAGGTGAAAAATTAGGTCACAGCTTTTCAAAACCCATACATGAAAAAATTGCAGGCTACACCTATGAAATAAAAGAAATTGCAAGAGAAGACCTTGATGCTTTTATGAAGGCAAAGGATTTCTGCGGCATAAATGTTACTATTCCTTATAAGGCAGACGTTATTCCCTATCTTGATTATATTGACCCTACTGCCGAAAAAATAGGTGCAGTCAACACGGTTGTCAACCGTGAAGGCAAGCTTTACGGCTATAACACGGATTTCGGTGGCATGAAAGCTCTTATTGAAAGGTGCGGCTTTGATTACACCGATAAAAAGGTGCTTGTGCTCGGCACAGGCGGCACATCAAAAACAGCTAATGCTGTTGCAGCGGCTCTGGGTGCAGGTGAAATTATCACTGTGGGCAGAGAGCAGGATCCGGGCTATCAGGGTGTAAACTATGAGAATGTTTACTCTCTTCACCGTGATGCCGATTACATAATCAACGCAACTCCTTTGGGCATGTATCCCAATGTTGAGGGCTATGCAGTTGAACCTTCAGAGTTTCCGCAACTTAAGGGTCTTACAGATGTTGTCTATAATCCGCTTAAAACAAGACTTTGCCAGAAGGCAGAGGAGTGCTCTGTTAAAAACGCAGCAGGACTCTATATGCTTGTTGGTCAGGCAGTCCTTGCCTGCAGCATTTTCACAGGCAAAGATTTTGACACCGTAAAGGTTACTGATGAAATTTTCGGCGAGATAGTTTCTGAAAAGCAGAATATTGTTCTTATCGGTATGCCCGGCTCAGGAAAGAGCACAATCGGCAAGGCACTGAGTGAAAAAACAGGCAAGCCATTTATTGACACTGACGAAATGATAGTGGAAAAACACGGTGTTATAAGCGATATTTTTGCTCAGCACGGTGAAGAATACTTCCGTGACAGAGAAACTGAGGCTGTCAAAGAGGCTGCAAAGCAAAGCGGTATGATAATCGCAACAGGCGGCGGTGCAATTCTCAGAAAAGAAAATGTGGATGCACTTAAGCAGAACGGTGTGATTTTCTTTCTTAACAGACCTCTTGAGGATATTATCCCGACCGATGACAGACCTCTTTCAAGCAATATCGAGGCTCTTAAGAAGCGTTTTGATGAAAGATATGACAAATATGTTTTGGCAGGCGACTGCGAAATTCATGTTGACGGCATAGTTGAAAACGCTGTCAATAAGATATTGGAGTGCTTAAAATGAAAATTCTCATAATAAACGGCCCTAATCTCAATATGCTTGGCATAAGAGAGCCGGGTCATTACGGCAAAGAGACCTATGCCGATTTAGTTAAGAAAATAGAAAGCTATTGCAGTGACAAGGGCATTGACTGTGAATGCTATCAGTCAAACCATGAGGGTTGTCTTGTTGATAAAATACAAGAGGCTTACGGCAACACAGACGGCATCGTTATTAATCCCGGTGCTTACACCCATACAAGCGTTGCAATTCTTGATGCAGTGAAAAGTGTCTCAATTCCCACCGTTGAGGTGCATATCTCAAAAGTTGAGGAAAGAGAGGACTTTCGTCAGATAAGCTATATCCGTCTTGCAGCGGTCAAGACCATCACAGGTCACGGTACTGACGGATATTTGGAAGCAATTGACTTTCTGACAGAAAATTATAAGAAGTGATAATATGACAGCAAATATAAAGCCTTCAAAAATCCGTGGCACTCTCAGAGCTCCCTCGTCAAAGAGCATGGGGCACAGACTTCTTATCTGTGCAGGTCTGAGTGAAGGCGAAAGCCGCATAGACAATATCCTTTACAGTGAGGATATTCTTGCAACTCTCGACTGCCTTAGTGCAATGGGTGCCAAAATCGAAAAAGGCGAAGACTATGTTACAGTTTGCGGTACTCTGCCGAAAAGGGCAGGGGAAGGCATATATAAGTGCCGTGAAAGCGGCAGCACCCTGAGATTTTTTATACCCATAGCAATGCTGAGTGAAAAGGAGTCTCTTTTCACGGGCTACGGCAGACTTATGGAAAGACCCATGACTGTTTATGAAAGCATTGCAAAAGAAAAAAATCTCACCTATATAAAAAACAGTGAGGGCATAACAGTTGGCGGTGTGCTCACTTCAGGCATATTTACCGTTCCCGGCAATATCAGCAGTCAGTTTATATCAGGCTTGCTGTTTGCACTGCCTTTATGTGAGGGCGACAGCGAAATTGAGCTTACGGGCGGCATTGAAAGCAAAAGCTATATTGATATGACCGTTTACGCCATGAAGCTTTTTGGCGTTGATGTTTATTGGAAGAATGAAAACACACTTTATATAAAAGGCAATCAGCAATATGGAAGCAGAGCCATTTCTGTTGAGGGTGACTATTCAAATGCAGCCTTTCTCGACGCTTTCAATCTTCTTGGCGGTGATGTGAGCGTAACGGGACTTGATGAGAACTCATTGCAGGGAGATAAAATATATAAAGAATATTTCTCGGCTTTGCGGCAGGGTACACCCACGCTTGACATTAAAAATTGCCCTGACCTTGCTCCGATACTTATGACTCTTGCAGCGGCAACGAACGGCTGCAGGCTCACAAACACGGCAAGGCTTAAGATAAAAGAAAGTGACAGAGGTCTTGTTATGGCCCGTGAGCTTTCAAAATTCGGAGCAGATATTGAGCTTTATGAAAACGAGATAACAGTAAACAAAGCCGAGCTCTACATACCGAAAGATACCCTTTATTGCCACAATGATCATAGAGTAGTTATGTCTCTGGCAGTGCTCTCGTCTGTTTACGGCGGCACAATAGAGGGCACAGAGGCTGTGAAAAAGAGCTTCCCTGACTTTTTCAGCAAAGTGACGGCTCTCGGATTGGAGGTTAATTTTAATGACGATTAATAAAAATACAAAATTCCTCATAGTCGGTCTTGGTCTTCTTGGCGGCTCTTATGCCAGAGGACTGACGGAAAAAGGCTATTATGTTGAGGCAATAACAAGAGGCAAAAGCTCGTGTGACTATGCCCTTGAGCACGAAATGGTAAAAAAATGCACCACTGAGGTTGATGAAGCAATGATAAAAAATGCGGATGTTATTATCTTCGCTCTTTATCCCACAACCTTCGTTCAGTGGATAGAGCAATACGGCGAGCTTATAAAGCCGGGCACCATTATAACTGACGTAACAGGTGTTAAGGGCTGCATTGTCGATAAGGTGCAGAATATGCTTCCGCCTATGGTTGAGTTTATTTCAGCTCACCCTATGGCAGGTAAAGAGGTTTACGGCATTGAAAACAGTGACGAAAGAATTTTTTACGGTGCAAACTATGTTGTTGTGCCTACAAAGCGCAACACAGATGAAGGCATAGAGGCGTGCAAAAGAATAGGCGAAATTCTCGGCTTTGGAAGAATAAGTGAAATTTCACCTGAAGGCCATGATGAAATGATCGGCTTCGTGTCACAGCTTACTCACTGCATAGCTGTCAGTCTTATGAACTGCTATGAACAGGAAAGACTCGAAAGATATACAGGTGACTCTTTCAGAGACCTGACAAGAATTGCCAACATTAACGAAAATATGTGGAGTGAGCTTTTTCTTATGAATAAGGAAGCACTTCTTGAGCAGATGGAGCTTTTTGAAAAGAACTTCACAGCCCTTCACGAATGTCTTAAGAAGGATGACCGTGAAGGTATGATGGAAATGATGAGAATTTCCACAAGACGCAGAAAACAGTTTGATAAATAATATAAATTAAAATTTCGGAGGTAAAAAATTATGAATATGGATTTCGTTTGCAAGCTGCCCATTCCCAAGGATATTAAGGAGCAGTATCCCTTAACTAAAGAAGCTGTTGAAATCAAAGCAAAAAGAGATAAGGAAATCAGAGATATTTTTGAGGGTAAGGAAAGAAAGCTTATTCTTGTTATCGGTCCCTGCTCTGCTGACAATGAAGACAGCGTTATGGATTATATTTCACGCCTTGTTCCTGTGCAGGAAAAGGTTAAGGATAAGATTCTTATCGTTCCCAGAATTTACACCAACAAACCCAGAACAACAGGCGACGGCTACAAGGGCATGCTTCATCAGCCTGACCCCAATGCAGCTGCAGACCTTATCAAGGGTATCGTAGCTATAAGAAAGCTTCATATGAGAGCAATCAACGAAACCGGCTTCAGCTGTGCAGATGAAATGCTCTATCCTGAAAATCATCGTTATCTTTCAGACATTCTGTCATATGTTGCCGTTGGTGCAAGAAGCACTGAGGATCAGCAGCACAGACTCACAGCCAGCGGACTTAATGTGCCCGTTGGTATGAAAAACCCCACAGGCGGCGACTTGGGTGTTATGATGAATTCAATCACAGCAGGTCAGCACAGCCATGACTTCATCTACAGAGGCTGGGAAGTAAAGAGCCACGGCAACGACCTCACTCACGCAATTTTAAGAGGTTATGTTGATGAACTCGGCGTAAGCTATCCCAACTATCATTATGAGGATCTTCTCAAGCTCTGTCATCTTTATGCTGAGCGTGACTTAAAGAACCCTGCCGTTATAGTTGACACAAACCATGCAAACTCAGGCAAGAAGTTCCTTGAGCAGCCAAGAATTGCTAAGGAAGTGCTTCATTCCTGCCGTCATAACAGCGAAATCGACAAGATTGTCAAGGGCTTTATGATTGAAAGCTATATCGAAGACGGCACACAGAAAATAGGTGACGGTTGCTATGGAAAGAGCATCACAGACCCTTGCCTCGGATGGACAAAAACAGAAAGACTCATTTACGATTTAGCTGAGGTTTATTGATATGTCGCTGCAGGAAATTATCTGGAATATAAAAATGTTTTTCGGCAGAGTGCTTGGTCTTTTCGGAATTCATTTTCCAATGCCGCTGTAAGGAGATAACCATGTCAATCGAAAGAGTAAGAGAACACTTTAAAACCTTGGGTATTGAAGAACGAATAATGGAATTTGATGTGTCAAGTGCAACTGTTGAGCTGGCTGCGCTGGCAGTCGGAGTTGAGGGCGCAAGAATAGCTAAGACCCTTTCGTTTCTTGTGCATGATGAGCCAATACTTATCGTCACTGCGGGCGACGGCAGAGTTGACAACAAAAAGTATAAGGCAGTCTTTGGCGCCAAGGCTAAAATGCTCACTCACGAGCAGGCTGCCGAAATGATAGGCCATGCCGTGGGCGGTGTTTGTCCCTTTGCTGTTAATGAGGGTGTAAGGGTTTATCTTGACGAAAACCTGAAACGGTTTGAAACAGTTTTTCCTGCCTGCGGAAGCTCAAACAGTGCAATTGAGCTGACAATAGAGGAGCTCGAAAAGTATTCAGGCTTCACTCAGTGGGTGGATGTATGTAAATAAAAAACTTTGCTATTACTATTGATTTTTCTTTAAGAAGTGTATATAATAGACTAAAGTAATCTGAAAGTCCGAAGGGAGGATAATGAAATGAAGCACATCAAAACAATTGAAACTCGCAACCTTTGCAAAAGCGCAAAGAACGGTGGCTGCGGCGAATGCCAGACATCATGCCAGAGCGCTTGCAAAACAAGCTGCGGCATCGCAAATCAGGAATGCGAAAATAAAGAAAGCAAATAATTTAAGATGCCGCCCATAAAAGGCGGCAATTCTTATGCGGTTATTTATAAAGTGAGGAATTATATATGATACATCAGTATAAGCTTGGCGGTTATAATATAGTGCTTGACATCTGTTCAGGTGCAGTTCATGTTGTGGATGATGTTGCCTATGACATTATTGCTGATTTTGAAAACAAGGATAAGGCTGAAATAATCAGCTCTCTTTGCGAAAAATATAAAGATGAAGACGATATAACAAAAGAGGATATTGCCGAATGTTATAAGCAGGTTGTTTCTTTGAAAGAAAGCGGCAAGCTTTTTACTCCCGACAGCTTCAGACCTATGGCGGGCGAGCTTAAAAGAAAGACCTCAGGTGTTATAAAAGCTCTTTGCCTTCATGTTGCTCACTCATGCAACCTTAACTGCGCTTATTGCTTTGCTGCTCAGGGCAAATATCAGGGTGAAAGAGCACTTATGAGCTTTGAAACAGGCAAAAGAGCACTTGATTTTCTTATAGAAAACTCAGGCAGCCGCCGCAACCTTGAGGTGGACTTTTTCGGCGGTGAGCCTCTTATGAACTGGGATGTAGTCAAAAAGCTGGTTGAGTACGCAAGAAGCATCGAAAAGGAAAAGGGTAAAAACTTCCGTTTCACCCTGACAACAAACGGTGTGAATATTGACGATGATGTTATAGAGTTTTCTAACCGTGAAATGAGCAATGTTGTTCTCAGTCTTGACGGCAGAAAAGAGGTTCATGACCGTTACAGAGTTGATTACAGCGGCAAGGGTAGCTGGGACCTGATAGTGCCTAAGTTTCAGAAGTTCGTAAAAGAAAGAGGTAACAAAAACTATTATATGCGTGGCACCTTTACTCATGCGAACCCGGATTTCCTTGAGGATATAAAGCAGATGCTCTCATTAGGTTTCACAGAGCTGAGCATGGAGCCCGTTGTCTGCGCAAGCGGTGCCCCATCAGTGCTGACCGAGGAGGATAAAGAAGTAGTTCTCTCGCAGTATGAAAAGCTGGCAGAGCTTATGCTTGAAAAAGATAAAGAGGGCAAGTCCTTTACCTTCTATCACTATATGATTGACCTTAAGGGCGGTCCCTGCATTTATAAAAGAATCAGCGGTTGCGGCTCAGGCACAGAGTATATGGCAGTTACACCTTGGGGAGATCTTTATCCCTGCCATCAGTTTGTGGGTGATGAAAAATTCCGTCTTGGCGATATATGGCACGGTGTTTCAAACATCGGAATTCAGGATGAATTTGCCGCTTGCAATGTTTATGCAAGAGAAGACTGCCACGATTGCTGGGCAAAGCTTTATTGCTCAGGCGGCTGTGCAGCTAATGCATATCATTCCACAGGCTCGGTAACAGGTGTTTATAAATACGGCTGCGACCTTTTCAGAAAAAGAATGGAATGTGCAATTATGGTTGCCGTTGCAAGAGAATTAGGTGAATGATATGACAACACCGATATGTGATTTTGTGTCACGGTATGCGGGTGAGGGTACTCTGCGACTTCACATGCCCGGCCACAAAGGAAAATCTGTGCTCGGCTTTGAAGACAGAGACATAACAGAAATTAAGGGTGCCGACTCTCTTTATGAGGCGGAGGGCATAATAGCCGAGAGCGAAAAAAACGCATCTGAAGTTTTCGGCTGCAAAACATATTACAGCACAGAGGGTTCATCGCAGTGCATAAGGGCAATGCTTTATCTTGTTTGTCTCTATGCCGAGTCCCTTGGCAGAAAGCCTCTGATATTTGCTGCAAGGAATGTGCATAAAACCTTTCTTTCGGCAGCTGCACTGATTGGCTTTGATGTTAAGTGGCTTTACAGAAAAAACTGTAACTATCTTTCCTCTTCACCAAGTGAATATATGCTTGATAAGGCACTCAGCAGTGCAGAAGAAAAGCCCGTAGCTGTTTATGTGACATCACCTGATTATCTTGGCGAAATGGCTGACATAAGAGCTTTAAGTGAGGCCTGCAAAAAACACGGCGTGCTTCTCATAGTTGATAATGCACACGGTGCATACCTTAAGTTTATGGGTGAAAGCATGCACCCTATAGATCTTGGCGCTGACATCTGCTGTGACTCAGCACATAAAACTCTTAGCGTTTTAACCGGGGGAGCTTATCTTCATATCAGTAGCTATTTGCCACCTTTATTTGAGGATAATGCTAAAAGAGCTCTTTCGCTTTTTGGTTCAACAAGTCCCTCATATCTTATTCTGCAGTCACTCGATAAGGCTAACGAATATCTTGCTTCTTCTTATAAAGTGGAGCTTGCGGATTTTGTCGGCAGAGTACGCAGTATAAAGGAAAAACTGATAAATCACGGCTATAGCTTATATGGTGATGAATTTCTTAAAATAACTCTGTGCACCAAAAGATACGGCTATAGCGGTCAGGAGTTTGCCGACATTCTTCGTGGCAATGGGATAGAGCCCGAATTTGCCGACCCTGACTTTGTTTGTCTTATGCTCACACCGAGCCTTGATGAAAAGGATTTGCAAAAGCTTTGCGAAGTGCTTTTAGGCATAGAAATGAAGCCTGAGATAACACTTGGGTCACCGAAAATAGCTGCACACGAAAAGGTGACGGATATAAGAAGTGCAATGCTGTCTTTATGCGAAACTGTGCCTGTAGAAGAATGCGTTGGCAGAGTGCTTGCAGAGCCGTCGGTGGGCTGCCCTCCTGCAGTGCCCATTGTTATGTGCGGTGAGAGAATAAGCGAAAATGACAAGGATGCATTTTTATATTACGGCATAAAGCAATGCAGTGTTATAAAAGAATAAATATAAATGCCTCACCCGTTCTGAGTGAGGCAAATTTTGTTTTACACAAGCTCTGTGGGCCAACCTTCTGTGTTGATACCGTTATTTTTAAGAATTGCTACAACGAGCTTGAAAATGTTGTTGATTAAATTTGAAATGAAACCCATAATGTTTTCTCCTTTTCTTTAATATCGTGTGAATTTATCACAACACCATTGTACATAATATTTACATAAAAGTCAACATAAAAAACAAACTCCGCTTTGAAGCGGAGTTTATCTTTGCTTTAATTATTCAGCGGGGAAAAGGTCTTCGTTGAATGCTGTTACATCAACACCTGAAGCCTTGAGAATGCTCATAATCATGTCATAGATGCTTTCAAGAATGTTTTTGATGAAATTCATTTTAGTATCCTCCGTAATTAAATTTCTTGTGAATGTTTTCACAATTCAATTTTACACATATTCCATAAAAAGTCAATAACTTTTTTTCATTGTTAACAATTTGAGTAAAAAAATAAGCCCTGCCGGAGCAAGGCCTATCAGTAGGCGATTATTCGCCTTCTTTTTCTGTTGTGGGAATTTCACCGGGAACTCTGTCGGTGTTAAGACCAAAGAAGTTGAGAATGTCAAGAACGAACTTAACGATTGCGTTGTAAAATTCAGTTAAAAAATCCATAGTGTTTTCCTCCGAGAAAATTATTGTAATAATATGATAACTCTTTTTTATCAAGTTGTCAACCTTATGCAAAATATTTAACATTTAAAACATTTAAACAAGATGACTGGTTTCAATTTTCTTAAAAGCTATTGTATTTTTTTATTAATTATAGTACAATTCATAATGTATGACTATATAATAATGAGGTAAAAAATGGCAGATAAAGAATTTTTAGATTTAAGACGAAAAATAATTGAAAAAGACTTTCAGCATATGAATGATAAGCAGAAGCAGGCTATCTTTCAGGTTAAGGGTCCTGTGCTCATTCTGGCAGGTGCAGGCAGCGGAAAGACAACGGTTATTGTTAACAGAATTGCAAATATAGTTAAATACGGCAACGCATATAACAGCAAAGAGTGTGCCTTTGAGCCGTCAGTTCACGACCTTCGCAGCATGAGAGCATATCTTGACGGTGATGAGAGTGTGCTCTTTGATATAGAGGATTTGCTTTCAGTTGAGCCTGCAAGACCTTGGCAGATTCTTGCCATCACCTTCACCAATAAGGCTGCAAACGAGCTTAAAGAGCGTCTTGAAAAAATGCTTGGTGAAGAAGCAAAAGACATATGGGCTTCAACCTTCCATTCATCTTGTGTTCGCATACTTCGCCGTGACGGTGAGGTTTTAGGCTACACAAAGCATTTCACCATTTATGACACAGATGACACCAAGCGTCTTATCAAGGAATGTCAGAGACAGCTTAATATTTCTGATAACACTATTTCATATAAGGCAATTATAGGTGAAATCAGCCGTGCAAAGGATAACCTTATTTCCCCGGCAGAGTACGAGAAAAAGGCAGCAAACGAAAAAGACTCACGAATGCAGAAAATAGCTGCCTGCTATAAGATGTATCAGAGTGAAATGAAAAAAGCCGATGCAATGGACTTTGACGATATTATTGTCAACACTGTTAACCTTCTTGAAAAATATGACGATGTAAGAGAATATTATCAGAAAAAGTTTAAATATATTATGGTCGACGAATATCAGGACACCAACCATGCACAGTATAAGCTGACGGAGCTGCTTGCAGGCATGCACAGAAACATATGCGTTGTGGGTGACGATGACCAGAGCATTTACCGTTTCAGAGGTGCAACCATTGAGAATATCCTCTCATTTGAGCATCGCTATGCAGAAAGCCAGATTATCCGTCTTGAGCAGAACTACCGTTCCACACAGACAATACTTGACGTAGCCAATGAGGTTATCTCAAACAATCACAAGCGTAAGGGCAAGAGTCTGTGGACATCTAATCCGGGCGGTGACAAGGTTGTGGTGAACACTGCCTATGATGAAAGCGACGAGGCTAAATTTATAGCTGACACAATTGAAGAAAATGTTGCTTCAGGCAAATTCGGCTTCAGTGACCATGCAGTGCTTTACAGAATGAATGCACAGTCAAACTTTATTGAAAAGGTTCTTGTCAGAGCAGGTATTCCCTACCGGATTATCGGCGGTCACCGTTTCTATGAAAGACAGGAAATAAGGGATGCTATTGCATATCTGACTGTTGTTAATAACCCCAGTGACAATATAAGGCTTCGCCGAATAGTCAATATTCCTAAAAGAGGTATAGGCGAGGCAACACTCAATAAAGCTGCAGAAATTTCAACAGGTCTTGGCATAAGTATGTTTGAGGTCTTCAAGCAGTCTGAGGAATTTGATGCTCTGAGAAGAAGTGCCAAAAAGCTCATAGCCTTCACTCAGATGATTGAGGAGCTTCGTGAAAGCCTTGACAAGGTGCCTCTTGATGAGCTTTTCACAGAGATTATTCACAAAACTCAGTATCTCGGTCACCTTCGTCTTGATAAAGAAAAGGGCGAAGAAAGAGAAGAAAACATCTACGAGCTTATCTCAAACCTTAAAACCTATGAGCAGGAAAATGAGGAAGCAACACTTTCGGGCTTCCTTGAGGAAGTTGCTCTTATGACAGACATTGACAATTATAACGCTCAGACTGATGCTGTTGTACTTATGACAATTCACTCTGCCAAGGGTCTTGAGTTCCCCGTTGTTTTCCTTCCGGGTATGGAAGAGGGCATTTTCCCCGGCATACAGAGTATGTATAGCCCCGACGATATTGAAGAGGAAAGACGACTTGCCTATGTCGGCATCACAAGAGCTAAGCGTAATCTTTATATTTCCCACGCAAACCTTCGCATGCTCTTTGGTACCACCTCAAGAAACCTGCCCTCAAGATTTCTTGTTGAAGTGCCTGAGGCTCTCATTGAGAGAACGGGCAGACGTGACACCTCACAGATGAATAACTATTCACAGCCCACAAGAGCAGATGCTGATTTCGAGCGTTCACAGGGCTATTCAAGATATATGGGCACAGGCTATCTTTCAAAAATCAAGCAGCAGTCACAGCCTAAAAAAGAGGAGCTTCCCAAGCTTAGCTTCAGTGTGGGCGACACAGTCATCCACAAGGTTTTCGGTCAGGGTGTTATACTCTCAAGCAAGCCTATGGGCAACGACTCAATGCTTGAAATAGCCTTTGAAAAAGCGGGCACTAAAAAGCTTATGGCAAATTACGCCAAGCTTGAAAAGAAATAAAGGAGCGACTTTTATGAAAAAGACATTCAAAGCGGCAATTTCCCTTATCCTCACAGTTATTCTTGTTTTCTGTACGCTTTCAGTTGCAGCAGCAAAGGAAGATGTGACCCCGGTTATAGTTGTCAGCGGTATGAACTCATTCCCTTTGACAAATGCTCAGGGTGAGCAGGTTTATCCCCCTTCAGGTGACAAAATCACAAGCCTTGTTATGGATAACATAAAGCCTCTTTTAGGCTTTCTTGCCACAGGTGACTGGCAGAAATTAGGCGACGAAATCATCTATGATGTTTACGAAGACCTTTTCAATGAGATAGTCTGTGATGAAAAGGGCAACTCCGTAAATGAAATCAAGACCTCAATCTTCCCCAAGAGTGTTGACAATTATCCTGATGTGTTTGCAGGCGGTGAAGAAACCGAAGACGAAATCGGCATAGTCAAGGGTCTTATTGAGGATATCGGCGGTGAGAATGTCTATTTCTTTAACTATGACTGGCGTCTTGACCCCATGAAGCACGCCGATGATCTTAATGCTTACATCGAAAATGTCAAAAAAGAAAAGGGCAGCCATAAGGTTACACTTATCCCCTGCAGCATGGGCGGCACCGTAACAAACTCCTACCTTTATAAATACGGTAACGGCAGTGTCAATAAGGTTATTTATGCAATGACAGCCATTCAGGGGCTTGATGCTGTGGGTGAGGTTTTCCACAGAAATATTGATGTTGATGTTGATGTGCTTATGGCTTATCTTTTCTCAATGCAGAGAGACGACCTTGCTATGCAGATTCTTATGTCGGCTCTGGCTTCATTTACAGAGGTTACTCCCGCAATAACAAAGTGGATGGATTCATTTATTGACGAATCCCTTGATGAGCTCAATGACAGAGTTTATGATGAGCTTATGTGCATTTCTTTCGGCACTCTGCCGGGCTTCTGGTCACTTGTGCCTGACAGCTATTATGATGAAGCTAAGGATATTTTCTTCGGCGGCAAGATAAACAAGACCTTCGAGAGTGTTATCGATAACTATCACTATAACGTGCAGGCAAGAGCCGAGGAAATTATGAAATCAGCTGCCGATAACGGCACAGAAATTTATGTTCTCGCTTCCTACGGCTATGTGGGCGGCCCTTACACCAATAAGGCTATGAATCAGTCTGACTGCCTTATTGAAACAGCAAATCAGAGCCTTTGGGCAACAACGGCTCTTTACGGTGAGAGCTTCTCAGAAGATTATGAAGCTATAGGTACGAAATGTGCTGATAAGAGCCATAACCATGTGTCCACTGACGGAATAATTGATGCTTCAACCTGCGGCTTCCCTGAAAACACATGGTTCATTAAGTATAATAAGCATGTGGGCATGCCTTGCGGCACAGACTGTCAGAAGCTGATGACCTATCTTGTTACAAGCGAAAGCTATGTAAATGTTCATTCCGACGAAAGCTATCCTCAGTTTATGTCACTTAATAAAAACACAGGCAAGCTCACAAGCCTCACAGGTGACGAAATAAATGCTGATATAACAAGCGGCAAAAGTGGCTTCTTTATGAGACTTGTTGAAATATTCAGAAACATTTACATAAATATCTGCACTCTTTTTGACCGTGGATAATTACTGAAAGGGGAACCTTATGATACTTTATAATGTTAAAAATTACGGAGCTGTGGCTGACGGTGTAACCGACGACGGCGAGGCTATACAGAAGGCTATTGACGACTGTGCGTCAAAGGGCGGCGGCAGAGTAGTGCTTGAAAGCGGTAACTACTATAGCCATTCAGTTGCACTTAAAGAAAACGTTGAGCTTCATCTGCAGAAGGGAGCTACTCTCAAAGCAAGCAGTGATATTGATTCCTACATCAGACCCTGCGAAACAATCAATGACCCGAAAACAGCCCTTGTTGGTAATCCTGTAACGGGTAAGCCTTCATTTGCATTTATTTACGGCTACGGTGCTCACGGCTGCACAATCAGCGGTGAGGGTGTAATTGATGCCAATTGCTACGCTTTTGTAGAAAGAAAAAGTCAGTATTATGTTACGGGCAATTTCTACCCCAGACCAACAGTTATCTATATCGAAAATTCCAACCACATCACCGTTAAGGATGTCACAATAAAGGATGCACCCTTCTGGACTCTTCATCCTGCAGGCTGTGACGATGTGCTCATTTCAAATATAAGAATTCTCAACCCCATTGATGTTGCAAACAGTGACGGCATTGACCCTGACCACTGTTCAAATGTGAGAATACTGGGCTGTCATGTTGTCTGCGCTGATGACTGCATCTGTCTCAAGGCTTCAAAGGGCAACAGTGAATACGGTCCGACTGAGAATGTTATCATCAGCGGCTGCACACTCACTTCCACTTCGGCTGCTATCAAAATCGGTACTGAGGGAGTGGGCGACTTCAGAAATGTTATCGTTTCCGACTGCACTATCTCAAAGTCAAACAGAGGCATTTCAATTCAGATAAGAGACGGCGGCAATGTTGAGAATGTGTCTTTCAGCAACATCATCATCGAAACAAGACGCTTCTGTCCCGATTGGTGGGGCAGTGCAGAGCCTATAGCAATCACTGCTTTCAGACGTGATGAAAACACTGTCTGCGGTCACATTAAAAATATCCGCTTCAATAACATCACCTGCAAGGGTGAAAACGGTGTGCTCGTTCACGGCACAAAGGATAACCCCATTGAGGATGTGCACTTTGAAAATGTGCAGGTTACACTTGACAAAACCTCAAAGTGGGATTGCGGACTTTATGACCTTCGTCCTGCAATTGATTACGGTCTGACAGACAGCAAAAATTCCTGTTTCCACATTAAAAATGCTGTCAATGTCACAATCGAAAAGTCCACGGCAGGGTACAAAAACATCTGCAAGGATTATGCACACGGTCTTTATGCCGAAAATGTTAAGGGTCTTGATATGATCCGCTTTAAGTGCGAAAGTGCTTCAGAGGAATATGAAAGCATAAAAATAATTTAAGAAAAAAGCCAAAAAAGACTTTACACTTAAGGTTATATTTAGTAAAATGGTGTAAAAGGAATATATCGGAGGAATTTAATTATGGCAGTTAAATATAAAAGAATACTCCTTAAGATAAGCGGCGAGGTTTTAGCCGGCGAAGAAGGTAAGGGTATCAACTTTGATGTGGCTAATGAAATCTGCGGTGTTATCAAGCAGTGCGTTGATATGGGTACTCAGGTGGGTCTCGTTGTCGGCGGTGGTAACTTCTGGCGTGGCAGATCTTCAGGCAAAATGGACAGAAGCAGAGCTGACCAGATGGGCATGCTTGCAACCTGCATAAATGCTCTTGCACTTTGTGACACACTCGAACAGCTCGGTGTTAAGGCAAGTGTGCTTTCAGCCTTCTCAATGCCTCAGGTTGCAGAAACCTTCTCAAAGAGAGCAGCAGTGGAGCATTTAGAAAAGGGTGAGGTTGTTATTTTCGGTTGCGGAACAGGTCTTCCCTTCTTCTCAACTGACACAACAGCAGCCCTTCGTGCAGCAGAAATTGAAGCTGAGGTTATCTTTAAGGCAACTAATGTTGACGGCGTTTATGATAAGGACCCCAATAAATATGACGATGCAGTGAAATATGACGAGCTGAGCCACTCAGAGGTTCTTGCAAAGGGCCTTAAGGTTATGGATTCAACTGCTGCTTCACTTTGCAGAGATAACGGCATCAACATTCTCGTTTTCAATCTCAATGACCCGCAGAATATCGTCAAGGCTCTTCAGGGCGAAAAGATTGGCACAACAGTAAAATAATTATATTTACATAAGAGAGGAATTTATTATGAAAACAGTATTTGAAACAGCAAAAACAAAGATGGGCAAAACAATAAGTGCCCTTCAGTCAGAATACGGTGCAATCCGTGCAGGCAGAGCTAATCCTCAGATTCTTGACAAACTCACAGTTGACTATTACGGCACACCTACACCTGTAAATCAGCTTGGCTCAATCTCAGTTGCAGAGGCAAGAATTCTTGTTGTTCAGCCTTGGGATAAGTCAGTGCTCAAAGCAATTGAAAAGGCTATTCAGACATCTGATATCGGCATCAATCCTCAGAATGACGGCTCAGTTATCAGACTTACATTCCCGCCTCTTACAGAAGACAGACGTAAGGAGCTTGTTAAGGACATTCAGAAAATCGGTGAAAACTCAAAGGTAGCTATCCGTTCAATCCGCCGTGACTGCCTTGAAAAGCTCAAGGCTATGAAGAAGGCTTCTGAAATCACAGAAGACGACCTTAAAGACGGCGAAAAGGAAATCCAGAAAATTACTGACGGCTTCATTAAAGAGGTTGATGATGTAACTGCAGCAAAGCAGAAGGAAATTATGGAAATCTAACCATATACAAAAGCAGTGGCTATCTTTCAGGGTAGCCACTGTATAATCATTTTTTAGGGTAGGATATAATATGGCAATCAGCAGAGAAAATTTGCCTCAGCACGTGGCTATCATTATGGACGGCAACGGCAGATGGGCAAAGCAGAGAGGTCTCAAACGCACTGAGGGACACAAGGTCGGTGCAGAGGTTTTCAGAAACATAGCCAAATATTGCAGTGACCTTGGCATAAAGCACGTTACCTTTTACGCTTTTTCAACAGAGAACTGGAAGCGCTCTAAAACAGAGGTAACAGCAATAATGAATCTTTTCAGAAAATATCTTGACGAAATGCAAAGACGAGCCGAAGAAAACGAAGAAGCAGGCTATAATATACGCTTCATCGGCTCAAGAGAGGGCATGCCCAAGGATATTGTAAAGCTTATGGATACCGTTGAAGAACGCTCTAAGGATAAAAGCAACACCTATGTCAACCTTGCTGTCAATTATGGCGGCAGAGCTGAGATAGTTGAGAGCGTGAAGTCAATTGCCGAAAAAGTGAAAAACGGCACACTTAAAATCGAAGATATAACCGAGGATACTGTATCTGCAGGCATATACACTGCAGGTCAGCCTGACCCGGATTTAATTATAAGACCAAGCGGAGAATACAGACTCTCTAACTTCCTTTTATGGCAATCGGCATATGCTGAAATTTATATTGACGATGTGCTGTGGCCTGATTACAAGCCCGAAGACCTTGACAGAGCCCTTGAGGCTTATGCAAAAAGAAACAGACGCTTTGGGGGAGTGTGAGCGAAGCTGCGCTTCTAAGATAAAAGATAATAAAGAATAGAGAATAAATAATAAACAGGTGAGCTTTATGAGTGAAACTAAAACGAAAAAGAAACTTTTTAAAGGGGAAAGAACAGCATCAACCATAGTTATATGTGTTTGTCTTGCAGCTTTTCTTCTGCTTATAATTTTTGATATTACGCCGGCTGTAACAGCAATACTTGCTGCTCTTGCTGCAACGGCAACCTTTGAGGTGACAAGAGCAGTGGGCACAAAGAGTAAGATACTCTTCACTCTTGCCTGCACAGTGAGCTTATTTACTGTTCTGGCAGAGGGCTTTTCTCTTGCTTTGCCGAGTGGAGCAGTGCTTCTTTGCATTTATGCTCTGGTGCTTATGTGCCTTATGGTGTTCTTCAACAAAGAAATAAAGTTTGTGCATTGTGCAACTGCTTTCTTCTCTTCAATTGCACTGCCTTTTGCATTTTTGTGTTTCCTAAGGCTCAACAATATTGCTGATTGGTTCAGCGGCTACACACACCATGAGGGCACATATTTTGTCGGCCTCGGCTTTGCCTGCTCATGGTTTACAGACAGCTTTGCTTATCTTGTGGGCAGAAAGTTCGGCAAGCATAAGATGGCACCCGTTATCAGCCCCAAAAAGTCAATTGAGGGCGCTATAGGCGGTGTTGTGTTTGCAGCAGCCTTAAATGTGCTTCTTCTTTACCTTTTCACTCTCGGCTGCAGAAATCTCTATGATTACAGCTTTATGGGTGAGAGCAACATGAAGTTCCTTTACATCATCCCCATTTCAATGGTGCTTTCCTTTATCAGCATGATGGGCGACCTTGCCGCAAGCGTTATCAAGAGAAACTTCGGCATAAAGGACTACAGTCAGCTTCTCCCCGGCCACGGCGGAATTATGGACAGATTTGACAGCTGCGTTTTCGTGTTGCCCACACTCTACTGCATTTTAAAGCTCATCGCTGAATACACAGCTTAAGAAAGGAAGCTTGCTATGGCACAGAAACTTTCTATCCTCGGCTCCACCGGTTCTATTGGTACCCAGAGCCTTGATGTTGCTCAGAAGCGTGGCTATGAAATTATAGCTCTCACTGCAGGCAGCAATAAAAAGCTCCTTGAAGAGCAGATAAGAAAATGGAAACCCAGATATGCGGCACTCTATGACGAAAAGGCTGCTGCTGACTTGAAAATTGCTGTTGCCGACACAGACACTAAGGTACTCTCAGGTCTCAGTGGTGTCTGCGAGTGTGCAGCTGCCAACGAAGCCGACACAGTGCTCAACTCAGTTGTAGGTATAGCGGGTCTTGTTCCCACGCTGACAGCTATTGACAGTGGCAAGGATATTGCTCTTGCAAATAAGGAAACTCTTGTTGCAGGCGGTCAGCTTGTAATGCAAAAAGCAAAAGAAAAGGGTGTGAAGATACTTCCCGTTGACAGTGAGCACAGCGCAATTTTTCAGTGCCTTGAGGGCATGAATAAAAAAGAGGAGCTGGGGTCAATTATATTAACGGCATCAGGCGGCCCCTTTTTCGGCAAAACAAGAGACGAGCTTAAGGATGTCACTGTGGAGCAGGCACTTAAGCACCCTAACTGGGAAATGGGTGCAAAGATAACCGTTGACAGCGCAACAATGATGAATAAGGGCCTTGAGCTTATTGAGGCAGTGTGGCTGTTTGATGTCTCTCCCGACAAAATTGATATAGTTGTTCACAGAGAGAGTATAATTCATTCTCTTATAGAATATAATGATAATTCAGTTATAGCTCAGCTCGGGGTGCCTGATATGAGAATACCTATTCAGTACGCTCTGACATATCCCGAAAGGTTTGAGTCACCTGTGAGAAAATTAAATCTCTGGGAATATGGCAACCTGACCTTCTTTAAGCCTGACTATGACACCTTCAGATGCATAAATATCTGCCGTGATGCCATAAGAAAGGGCGGACTTTATCCATGCACGGCAAACGGTGCAAATGAAGTGGCAAACTATCTTTTCCGTCAGGGCAAAATCGGTTTCTTAGAGATAGCCGATATGGTGGAAAAGGCAGTAGAGTATGCCCCGAAATGTGACAGCTACACATTAGAGGATGTTCTTGAAGCTGACAAACAAGCAAGATTATTTGTCGAAAACTCTTTAAAATAATTAACTCAACGATACATTCAGGTGAAACTATGGATTTAAACTTACTTTTTTCATTTGCCGATGTTAAAGGCAAAATATTGCCCATATTGATTGCAGTGCTCTTTTTCGGTGTAATCATCACGATACATGAATTCGGTCACTTCATATTTGCCAAAATCTTTGGTGTTAAGGTTAATGAATTCGCAATCGGCATGGGTCCCACTCTTTTAAAAAAACAGGGCAAGGAAACTAAATATGCCCTCAGACTTTTCCCTATAGGCGGATTCGTTTCTATGGAGGGTGAGGATGAGGAAAGCTCCGACAGCAGAGCCTTTTGCAACCAGAAGGTCTGGAAGCGAATGATAATCATTGCTGCAGGTGCCACATTTAACCTTATTCTCGGACTCATTGTCTGCTTCTTTCTTGTTGGCAGTGAAGATCTTGTGGGTACCACTAAGATTTTGCAGTTTTATGAGGGTGCCGTCAGCAATCAGGAAGCAGGACTTATGGAAGGCGACCGCATTATCAAAATTGACGGCAAGCGTGTTTTTTCAGACTATGACATCAGCTTTTTAATGCAGAGAAACGGCAGCGGCAGCTATGAGTTTGCCGTGGAGCGTGAGGGTGAAAATATCACACTGCATGATGTTAAGTTCGCTAAGAGAACAAGCGGAAACTTCTCATATAACCCTGACTGCACTATAAGCAATGTCAGCGCAAATATGAAGGATTTCGGATTTAAAGACGGCGACAAAATTGTTTCAGTTAACGGTGAAAAGGTCACATCAGGTGAAGAGCTTATAGCAGCTATAGGCAAAGATGGCGACTATATTCTTGATTTCACCGTGGAGCGTGAGGGTGAAAACATAAACCTCAGCGAAGTGGAAATGATGACGGTGACAGTTTTTGACTTTGTCATTTTAGGTGAGGATAAAAATGTTTTCAATGTAACTAAAAATGCTTTCGGATATGCCTTCAGTCTTGGCAGAATGGTATATCTGAGTCTTTTCGATTTACTCAGAGGTCAATACGGCATGAACGACCTTGCAGGTCCTATCGGCACAATTTCGGTTATAACTGATATTGCCGAAGAAAGCATAGCGTCTGTTGACTGGTCACAGCTGTTTATGATAATGGCTATGATTACTATTAATATCGGACTTTTCAATCTTCTTCCTGTACCTGCTCTTGACGGCGGACACTTATTCTTTATGTTCTTTGAGCTTATTTTCAGAAAGAAGATTCCTCAGAAATATGAAAGCTACATTCACGCCGCAGGACTTGTAATACTGTTTGGTATTATGGCTATTACTTCGGCAAGCGATATATGGAAGCTCATTTCAGGCAGAGGGTTTTATTGAGTGCAGAATGCAGAATGCAGAGTGCAGAATTGCGTGTTAGTTTTGTCAAAGGATGAAATGAGAAGCCGCAGAAGCAACGCGTTTTTGGTTACTTTTTGGGCGGCAGCAAAAAGTAACGCCTGCCCGGCGAGGGCGATAGAGTGCAGAGTGCAGAAATGCGGGTTGATTTTGTCAAAGGATGAAATGAGTTGCCGCAGAGTAAGTAAAATAGTTACAGAGAACTGCTGATATATTGCTTGGTTAGAAATATAATGTTAGTTTACAATTTGTTCATAGACTTGTGTCTGACCAGTAACATTTCGGTAAGAATTGGTAAGACGCAAAACCCCAGTATTTATAAGGGTTTTAAGGGGTTTTCTTACTAAACAACTAATAATTATATATTTTATATTTTTTATTACATTATATGTATTTATATATTTATACGTAAGTTAGTATGTTTGTAAGATAATGTATAACCTTCGGGTGCTATTAATTGATAAAAGGTGAGGATTATGACAGAAAGACGAAACTCAAAAAAAGTTAAGGTCGGTAACATATATATCGGCGGTGACAGCAGAATAAGTGTGCAGTCTATGCTCAATGTACCCTCCCGTGACAGTGAGGGTAATGTAAAGCAGGCACTCTCTTTAGAAAAGGCAGGCTGTGAAATTATCCGTCTTGCAGTGCCTGATATGGAAAGCGTAAACACTGTCAGGGCACTTAAAGAAGCTGTTTCAATTCCTGTTGTTGCCGACATTCATTTTGACTATAAATTAGCTCTTGCTTCTCTTGAAGCAGGGGTGGATAAAATCCGCATTAACCCCGGAAATATCGGCAAGGATGAAAATGTGAAGGCTGTTGCCGATGCCTGCAAAAGCAGGGGAGTACCCATAAGAATAGGCGTTAACTCAGGCTCCGTTGAAAAGGAAATTCTCGCTAAGTACGGTGCACCCACACCTGAAGCTATGGCAGAGAGTGCAATGTATCATGTCAGACTCCTTGAAAAATTTGACTTTGACGATATTGTCATTTCAATTAAATCTTCAAATGTTATCAATATGATTGAGGCATATGAAAGAGTTGCCGAAATGTGTGATTACCCACTTCATCTTGGTGTTACCGAGGCAGGCACGCAGAGAATGGGACTTATTAAGTCAAGCGTTGGCATAGGCTCACTTCTCACTAAAGGAATAGGCGACACTATCAGAGTGTCTCTCACTGCTGACCCCACTGAGGAGGTTTATGCAGGCTTTGATATACTTAAGTCAATCGGTCTTGACAATTCTACTCCGAGGCTTGTTTCATGCCCCACCTGCGGCAGAACAAAGATTGACCTTATCGGTCTTGCCAACGAAGTGGAGGAGCGCCTGAGAAGCGTTAAAAAGAACATAACCGTTGCTGTTATGGGCTGTGTTGTCAACGGCCCCGGTGAGGCAAGAGAAGCTGACATCGGCATTGCAGGCGGCGACAAAAGCGGACTTATCTTTAAAAAAGGTGAAATTCTCAGAAAAGTCCCGGAAGATAAAATAATAGACGAACTTATGAAAGAAATAGAACTGCTTTAATAAAAGGATTAAATAATGAGTAATAATTTTGAAAGCCTTTTCGGAGTGTTTGAAAACGAAAAGCTCCACGAGGCGTTTAGTGACTGTGAAATTGAAAATGTCAGAATATCTATGGAAAAAAAGAGCGTTGAAATAGACGCTCTGTTTCCTCGTTTAGTCACATACAGATATATTGCCGAGGCTCAGCGTGTGCTTTGCCAAAAACTTTTGGTGAATACCTTAAAAATAGAAAGCCGTATGCCCTCAGAGTGCTTCAGTGAGGAGTATTTCGCCTCACTTGTGAAAGAAACAAACGAAGCTCTTGCAGCTTCAAACGGCTTCTTTGAGGGTGCTTCATGCCGCTTTGACGGCAGAGTACTTTATATTGAGCTGACCCACGGCGGCAAGGATGTGCTTGAGACTATAGGTGCAAAAGAATTTATGGAAAGGCTTATTGCAAAACGCTTCAGACGTGAGGTAGCCATTGAGTTCTGCGGCAAGACAGAAATTGCTCTTGAAGATGAGCAGGTGACCCAGATGGTTAAAAAAAGTGAGGAAGAAAATCTTCGCTCAAAGGGTATTGACCCTGCAACCGTAGGTCAGCCCAAGCCTAAAGAGCATAAGATAATTGAGGGCATCCCCCTTTATATGGAAACTGCAAAGCCTATTTACGGCAACAAGATAACAAAAAATCCCAAGCCTCTTAGTGAAATTTCACCTGACGAGGGCAGCTGTGTTGTGTGGGGTGATGTTTTCGGCTTTGAAAGCAGAGAAACCAGAGACGGCAGAAGTCTTATTATCACCTTTAACATAACTGACGGCACCTATTCTTACACCTGTAAGGTCTTTGAAAGAAAAGAAGACTGCGAAATCATAATGAAAAGAATTAAAAACGGTGCTACGGTGCTGCTCAGAGGTGACCTTCGTTTTGACAAGTTCTCAGGCGAAAATGTCATTTCACCAAGGGCGATCTCTATGATAGATAAAATTCCTAAGCAGGACACTGCCGAGGAAAAGCGTGTTGAGCTTCACCTTCACACCAAGATGTCAATGATGGACGGTGTTACCGATGCAGGTACCCTTGTTAAGCGTGCAATTGAGTGGGGTCACAAGGCTATAGCCATAACCGATCACGGTGTTGTTCAGGCCTACCCTGATGCAGTTAAGGCAGCAGCCGGCAAAATCAAAATCATCTATGGTATGGAAGGCTATTTCATAGACGACACGGAAATGAGCTTTGAGGACTGGAAAAAGGCAAAGAATAAATATTTTCATCAGATTATTCTTGCAAGAAACTCTACGGGACTTAAAAATCTCTATAAGCTCATTACACTTTCAAACCTTGAATATTTCCACAGAAGACCGATTATTCCTAAAAGTGAGCTTGTTAAGCACAGAGAAGGTCTTATTATAGGTTCAGCCTGTGAGGCAGGTGAGCTTTACAGAGCTATTGTCGAGGGCAAGAGCAATGATGAAATATTAAAGATAGCTTCCTTCTATGACTATCTCGAAATTCAGCCCTGCGGCAATAACGAATACATGATAAGAAGTGAGAAGTACCCTCACATCAAATCTGTCGAGGATATTCAGAACTTAAACCGTAAGGTTATACATATAGCTGATGCACTCGGCAAACCGGTGGTTGCAACCTGCGACGTTCACTTTATTGATCCGGGTGATGCAAAATACAGAGCTATTCTCATGGCAGGTCAGGGCTTCGGTGATGCCGATAATCAGGCGCCTCTTTATTTCCGCACCACTGAGGAAATGCTCAGTGAATTCGACTATCTCGGTGAAGAGACTGCAAGGGAAATAGTTATAACCAACACAAATAAAATTGCGGATATGATTGAAACTCTCATTCCCATTCCTAATGGCAATTTCCCGCCAAGCCTTGAAGGTGCAGACGAAGAGCTGACAAGACTTTGCTGGGATAAGGCAAAGGCTCTTTACGGTGACCCTGTGCCCGAATATGTTGCAAAGCGACTTGAAAAAGAGCTTACATCAATTATCAAGCACGGCTTCGGTGTTCTTTATATGATTGCCCAGAAGCTTGTGCATAACTCAGAGGAGCACGGCTATCACGTCGGCTCACGAGGCTCTGTCGGCTCATCATATGTTGCCAATGCCTCAGGCATTTCAGAGGTTAACCCCCTTGCTCCTCATTACCGTTGCCCAAATTGCCGTTACAACGAGTTTTTCCTCAAGGGTGAGGTTGGCTCAGGCTATGACCTTCCGCCTAAGGATTGCCCCGAATGCGGCACTGCCATGGTGCGTGACGGTCACGATATTCCTTTCGAGACCTTCCTTGGCTTCAAGGGTGATAAGAGCCCTGATATCGACCTTAACTTCTCAGGTGAATATCAGTCGAGAGCTCACAAATACACAGAAACTCTCTTTGGTGACGGCCACGTTTTCAAGGCAGGTACCATTGCCAGTGTTGCAGATAAAACAGCTTACGGCTATGTTAAAAAGTACCTTGCCGAAAGAGGTCAGGTTGTCTCAAAAGCAGAGGAGGACAGACTCACTATCGGCTGCACCGGTGTCAAGCGTACAACAGGTCAGCATCCGGGCGGCATGGTTGTTGTGCCCGATATATTCGAAGCTTCCGACTTTACACCCATACAGCACCCTGCCGATGACAATAAGAGTGACACGAGAACAACTCACTTCGATTTCCACGCTTTGCATGACACAATTCTCAAGCTGGATAATCTCGGCCATGATGTTCCCTCCCTTTATAAGCACCTTGAGGATCTGACGGGAATTCCCGTAATGGAAACGGATATATGCGACCCGAAGGTTTATGAGCTTCTTGCAAGTCCCGAACCCTTAGGTGTAACGGCAGAGGATATCGATTGCCCTCTCGGTACTCTTTCAATTCCCGAAATGGGTACACCCTTCGTTATACAGATGCTTCTTGATGCAAAGCCGAAAAACTTCTCAGACCTTTTGCAGATTTCAGGTCTGTCACACGGCACTGATGTTTGGCTCGGAAACGCTCAGGATCTTATCAAAGACGGTGTCTGCACCATTTCTGAGGTTATCGGCACACGAGACAATATTATGGTTTATCTTATGCATAAGGGTGTTGAACCCAGTATGGCCTTCAAGATTATGGAAATTGTGCGTAAGGGTAACGCAACAAAGTTGCTGACAGAGGAGCATATCAACACAATGAAAGAAAACGGTGTTGAGCAGTGGTATATCGATTCGTGTATGAAAATCAAATATATGTTCCCCAAGGCTCACGCTGCTGCTTATGTCAGTGCTGCACTTCGTCTGGGCTGGTATAAGATTTATTATCCCCTTGAATATTATGCTGCATTTATGACAGTGCGTGGTGATGACATTGATGCTGTTACCGTGCTCAAGGGCAGACAGGCTGTCAAGGATATGATGGCGGATATAAAAAGACGAGGCAAAGAGGCACAGCCTAAGGAAATCAATATGTATCCTACACTGCAGGTTGTAAATGAAATGATGGCACGAGGCGTGGAATTTCTGGGTATTGATATTTATAAATCGGAGGCTACTGTCTATAAGATTGAAGACGGAAAAATCCGAATGCCCTTCGGTGCACTCAGCGGTGTTGGTGAAAACGCTGCTATTGCCCTTGCGGGTGCAAGAGAGGGCGTAGACGAATTTGTGTCAATTGACGATTTTGCCCAAAGAGCAGGCGCAGGCTCATCAACGGTTGAATTGCTCAAGCAGGTGGGTGCCTTCGGCAGTCTGCCTGAAACGAGACAGATTAGTTTGTTTGAGATGTAATTATGAAATACCTGACGGTATAAATGAATTGACCTTGCGGTCATGAATTGGCTTCGCCATGAATTGCCTGACGGCATGAATTGAAGCTTCGCTTCATTATCAATATAAAGGAGTGTTTATAATGTCAAAAATATTTGCTCACAGAGGTTTCAGCGGTAAGTACCCTGAAAACACAATGATAGCTTTCAGAAAAGCTGTGGAAATTGGTGTTGACGGCATAGAGCTTGACGTTCACCTGACTAAAGACAACGAGGTTGTTATCATCCACGATGAAGATATCAAGCGCACTTGCAACGGTGAGGGTCTTGTTAAGGATATGACTCTGAGTGAACTTAAGAAGTTTGATGCAAGTGCAACCTTCAAGGGTGTTTACGGCAAAAACGAAATTCCCACCCTCAGGGAATATTTTGAGCTTGTGAAATGCACAGATGTTATCACAAACATTGAGCTTAAGACAGGCGTTTATGAGTACCCCACAATTGAGCAGAGGGTTATTGACCTTGTAAGAGAATACGGTCTTGAAAGCAAGATAATTTTTTCATCATTCAATCACTTTACAGTTAAACGCTGTGAGGAAATTGCCCCCGAAATCAAACGAGGCTTCCTGACAGGGGACTGGATTGTCGACTTCGGCAAGTACGCAAAAGAGAGAAATGTTCAGTGCTGCCATCCTTGGCATGTAACACTCAGTCAGGCTGTGGTTGACGAAATGCATAAGCAGGGCCGTGAAATCAACACATGGACAGTTAACGAATATGCCGACATCGAGCGCCTTGCCGCAATGGGTGTTGATGCGCTTATAGGCAACTTCCCCGACAGAATGATTGAAAAGCTCAGATAAAAAACGACGAAGACGTTTTTTAAATGTAGAATGCAGAGTGCAGAGTGCAGAATTGCGGGTTGGTTTTGTCAAAGGATGAAATAAGATACCGCAGAAGCAGTAAAGTTTTTTTGATTACTTTTTTTACAAAAAAAGTAATGCCTGCCCGGCGAGGGCGATAGAGTGCAGAATGCAGAATTGCGGTTGTGGATTTACCGCCTACTAAGCCTTAAATTCTTATCCGCAGAGCCGAAGCTCAGAAGCTTATAATTTTATCAATCTTAAATCAAAGGCAGGTCACTACCGTTTGGAAGTGACCTGCTCAGCTTTTCTTTATGGATTTAAACTTTTTATCAGCAAAAACTCCTTCGCAATTCATAATTCATAACTCATAATTTATAATTTTCCTTTACTTTTTCTTTTTAATGTGTTACAATAAACCGATTATAATTCTCTGTAAAATTGGAGGTTTTAAAATGCTTTATACAAGTACAAGAGACAAAAGCGTAAAAGTAACATCTGCTCAGGCTATCGCTCAGGGCATCTCAAAGGACGGCGGTCTGTTCGTGCCCGAAACAATTCCTGCTATCAGCAAGGATTTCGTTGACTCACTCGTCGGTCTTGATTATATTTCAAGAGCTAAAAAGGTGCTCTCACTTTACCTCACCGACTACACCGAAGATGAAATTGATATGTGTGTGGGCGGTGCTTATGCCAAGGGCAAATTCTCAAGTGATAAGGTGTCACCCATAAAGACAATTGCTAAGGGTGAAAATATCCTTGAGCTGTGGAGAGGCCCCACATGTGCATTTAAGGATATGGCTCTTCAGCTTCTTCCTTATCTTCTCACCACTGCAGCTAAAAAGACAGTTGCAGATAAGACTATCGTTATTCTTGTTGCTACATCAGGTGACACAGGCAAGGCAGCACTTGAAGGCTTCAAGGATGTGCCCGGCACAAAAATAATGGTTTTCTATCCCAATGACGGTGTCAGCCCCATGCAGAAGCTGCAGATGACAACTCAGGCAGGCGAAAATGTGGCAGTCTGCGCTATCAACGGCAACTTTGACGATGCTCAGAACGGCGTTAAGAAAATCTTTACTGATAAGGATGTTGCTGCAAAGCTCGACAGCAAGGGCATGATGTTCTCCTCAGCCAACTCAATCAACTGGGGCAGACTCGTTCCTCAGATTGTTTACTATATCAGTGCCTACTGTGACCTTATCGAAAACGGCACTATCAAAAACGGCGATGAGGTCAATGTTGTTGTACCTACAGGTAACTTCGGCAACATTCTCGCTGCATACTACGCTAAAAAGATGGGCGTACCCTTTGCAAAGCTTATCTGCGCTTCAAATGCCAATAATGTACTTACCGACTTCCTCAAGACAGGTACCTATGACAGAAACAGAAAGTTTTTCACCACAACCTCACCCTCAATGGATATTCTCATTTCCTCAAACCTTGAGAGACTTCTCTATCATCTCTCAGGCGAAAATGACGAAACAATAAGAGAGTGGATGGGTCTTCTTTCAAGCGAAGGCAAGTACACAGTAAATGAAGAAGTAAAATCACTCATTCTTGACCTGTTTGACGCAGGCTGCTGTGACGATAAAGAAACTGCCGAGACTATTGCCGCAACCTATAAAAACGGATATCTTCTTGACACTCACACTGCTGTTGCAGTCAAGGTTTATGAGGATTATGTCAAGGCTACAGGTGACGATAAGGAAACTGTTATCGCTTCAACAGCTAACCCCTATAAATTCTCTGCCGCTGTGCTCGGTGCAGTTGCAGAAGTACCCGCCGATGCTGATGAATTCCAGCAAGTTGAGCTTCTCAAAGAGGCAACAGGTGAGCCTTGCCCCGAACAGCTCGCAACACTCAAAGGCAAGTCACCCAGATTTACCGATTGCTGCAATAAAGAGGATATGGTGAATAAAGTTTATGAGATGCTCGGCATCTGATATGAGGTGAGCTCTTTTGTCAATATTCACAATAGCAGACACTCATTTATCCTTCAGCTGTGACAAGCCAATGGATATTTTCGGGGGATGGAGCGACTATGTGCAACGCCTTGAAAACAACTGGAAAGCTCTTGTGAGTGAAGATGACACAGTTGTTATCCCCGGTGATATTTCCTGGGCAATGTCTCTTGAGGGAGCCGAGGAAGATTTCCGCTTTATCCACAATCTTCCCGGCAAGAAAATAATACTCAAGGGCAACCATGATTATTGGTGGAACACTAAAAAGAAGATGGATGCCTTCTTAACTGAAAAAGGCTTTGACACAATAAGCATATTGCATAACAATGCTTTCAAGGTGGGGAACTATGTGCTTTGCGGCACAAGAGGCTGGTTTTACGATGCCGAAAAAAGTGCCGATATGAAGGTGCTTCTCAGAGAAGCCTCACGCCTTGAGCGCTCCATTGAAGAGGGCGAAAAATTAGGCGGTGAGATAATTGTTTTTCTTCACTATCCGCCGGTTATGCAGATGGGTGTGTGCGAAGAAATATTTTCAGTGCTGCAAAAGCACAATGTCAGACGCTGTTACTACGGTCATTTACACGGTGAATCAACCAGACGAAGTGTCACTGAAACCGTAGGTGGTGTGAAATTATCACTGATTTCTGCAGATTTCTTATCTTTTTCTCCTCAATTAGTGGAAAAATTTTGAAAAAACTATGGAAATTTGCAAACAATGCTGATATAATATATGGGTTAAATTGTGAGTGGGTGTATGAAACCCACGGAATAGGAGTTTTGAAATGTTAAAATCATCAAACAAAGTTGAAACAAATGTTTACGCTCTTGAAATCGGAATTGATGCCGAAGCATTTGAAAAAGCACAGGACAAGGCTTTTAATAAGCAGAAGAATAAGATTCAGCTTCCCGGCTTCCGTAAGGGTAAGGTAACACGTAAGGTTGCTGAAAAGTTCTTTGGCACAGCATGGCTCTATGAGGATGCTCTCGATCTTCTTTTTGGCGATGCAGTTGAAGAGGCTGTTAAAGAAGCAGGTCTTGACATGGTTGGCACAAAGAGTGCTGATGTTAAGGAAATCGGTAAAGACGGCGTTGAAATGACCGTTGAGATTTTCGTTAAGCCCGAAATCGAAATCACAGAATATAAAGAGCTCAAGGCAACAAAGCAGAAGGTTGACGCAACTGAGGAAGAAATCGAAGAAAAAATTAAGAGCCTCGTTGAAAGAAACGCACGTCTTGTTGCAGTTGAAGACAGAGCAGCTCAGGAAGGTGACATCACAGTTATCGACTTTGAAGGCTTTGTTGACGGCGTAGCTTTTGACGGTGGTAAGGGTGAAAACTATGAGCTTACACTCGGTTCAGGTCAGTTTATCCCCGGCTTTGAGGAGCAGGTTGTCGGCCACTCAATCGGTGAAGAATTTGATGTAAATGTTAAGTTCCCTTCAGAATATACTCCCGAACTTGCTGACAAGGATGCTGTCTTCAAGATTAAGCTTCACGAAATCAAGGTTAAGGAGCTCCCTGAGGTTGACGATGAATTTGCTCAGGATGCAGCAGACTGCGACACTGTTGAAGAAATGAAGAAGAACCTCAAGGACGAAATCAAGGCTCAGAAAGAAAGCCAGAACGAAAGAGACATCGAAGCTCAGCTTCTTGAAAAGCTTGCAGAAAACGTTAAGGGTGAAATCCCTGAGGTTATGTTTGAAAACGAAATCAACGGTCAGATCAGAGACATTGATTACAGACTTTCAATGCAGGGCATGAACTTTGAAACTTATCTTCAGTACACAGGCATGACAATCGAAATGTATAAAGAGCAGGCTATGCCTCAGGCTGAAAAGAACGTTAAGATCCGTCTTGCACTTGAAAAGATTGCAGAGCTCGAAAGCCTCGATGCTACCGAAGAAGAAATCGAAGCAGAATATGTGAAGTTTGCAGCTCAGTACGGCATGGAAGTAGACAAGATTAAGGAAGTAGTTCCCGTTGACGGTCTTAAGGCTGATATGCTCAAAGAAAAGGCAATCAAGTTCGTAAGAGATAACGCTAAGGTTACAACAGCAAGAAAGCCCAGAGCTAAGAAGGAAGAAGCTAAAGAAGAAGCTGCTGAATAATTAGTGTTAATTTAAAGTATAATTACTATAATGAGGTGGAACTGGCTTAATTTGTCAGTTCCTCTCTTCCACTTATAATATTATTTTAAAGGAGGCAATTACTATGGCATTAGTACCTTATGTTGTGGAACAGACAAATCGTGGCGAAAGGCAGTATGATATTTATTCAAGACTTTTAAATGACAGAATCATTGTTCTTTCAGACGAAGTTAACGATGCAACTGCAAGCCTCGTAGTAGCACAGCTGCTTTTCCTTGAAAGTCAGGACAGCGAAAAGGATATCAGCTTTTATATCAACAGCCCCGGCGGAAGTGTAACTGCAGGCATGGCAATATATGACACAATGCAGTATATCAAGTGTGATGTTTCAACTATCTGCATGGGTCTTGCTGCAAGCATGGGCGCATTTCTTCTTTCCTCAGGCACAAAGGGCAAGAGACTCATTCTCCCCAACGCTGAGGTTATGATTCATCAGCCTTCAGGCGGTGCAAAGGGTCAGGCAACAGATATCAAGATTGTGGCTGACCATATTTTAAGAACAAAAGAAAAGCTCAACAAGATTTTGGCTGATAACACAGGCAAGAGCATTGATGTTATTGCTGCAGACACAGAGCGTGACAACTTTATGACAGCTGAAGAAGCTCTCGAATACGGTCTTGTTGACAAAATTCTCTATAAGAGATAATTAAGGAGTAATCTTATGGCAAGAGATGGTGACATCAAAGAAAAGAATATAAGATGTTCATTCTGCGGCAAAACACAGAATGAAGTCAAATCATTGATTGCCGGCCCCGGTGTTTACATCTGCGATCAGTGCATAGACCTTTGCCAAAGCATTGTTGACGATATGGCTCAGGAGCAGAATGAAAAGGAAAGCGAGCTTGACTTCACTGCCCTTAAGAAGCCCCACGAAATCAAGGCAAAGCTTGATGAGTACGTCATAGGTCAGGATGAGGCTAAAAAAGCTCTCAGTGTTGCTGTTTATAACCACTATAAGAGAATTTACACCGGAAACAAAGGCGATGTTGAAATAAGCAAGAGCAATATTCTTATGCTGGGCCCCACAGGTGTTGGTAAGACAATGCTTGCCCAGACTCTTGCAAAAATACTTGATGTACCCTTCGCAATTGCCGATGCAACAACTCTCACTGAGGCAGGTTATGTGGGTGAGGACGTTGAAAACATCCTCTTAAGGCTTATTCAGGCAGCTGATTTTGATGTTGAAAGAGCTGAGCGAGGCATCATCTATGTTGACGAAATTGATAAGATTGCCCGCAAGAGCGAGAGCACATCTATCACAAGAGACGTCAGCGGTGAAGGTGTGCAGCAGGCACTGCTCAAAATTCTTGAGGGTACCGTGTCAAATGTTCCGCCTCAGGGTGGCAGAAAGCATCCTCAGCAGGAATTTATCCAGATAGATACCACAAACATTCTTTTTATCTGCGCAGGTGCCTTTGACGGCATTGAAAAGCAGGTTGAAAAGAGAATGGGTAATTCGGGTCTTGGCTTCGGTGCAGAGATAAAGAACAAAAAGGAATATGAAAGAGATAAGATAATGCATAAGGTTGTGCATCACGACCTTGTCAAGTTCGGTCTTATCCCTGAGCTTGTGGGTCGACTTCCCGTTATAACAGCTCTCGACAACCTTGACGAGGATGCCCTTGTGAGAATTATGTCTGAGCCCAAGAATGCCCTTATCAAGCAGTATCAGTATCTTTTCGGCATTGACGGCATAGAGCTTCGTTTTGAAGAAGATGCTCTCAGAGCAATTGCAGAAAAAACTCTTGAGGCAGGCACAGGCGCACGAGGTCTTCGCTCTATAATTGAGAAGCTGCTTATGGAGTATATGTATGACTTCCCGTCAAGCGGCACTGCAGGGGTACTCACCATAACAAAGGACACTGTGACCGACGGCGTGGCACCTGTTTTTGAAGAAAAGGACATTCAAAGCATAAAAAATGCCAGAATACCTTTGCCAAAACGCAAAAAGTCTGAATAATCTATTGACTTTTTATATCGGGTTATGATAAAATACCATAGCATAAAAATTACGGAGGTTTAATCTCATGACAGCTCTTCAGTATGTATTAGCAATTGTTATTATATTAGTTTCTATTGTTATCATTGGTCTTGTTATGCTTCAGGAAAGCAAGCAGCAGGGTCTTTCAGGCGCAATTTCAGGCGCTGCAGAAAGCTTCTTCGGCAAAAACAAGGGCAAGACAGCAGAAGCTAAGCTGGTGCTTTTCACAAAGATTGCAGGTTCACTTTTCTTCATCCTTGCACTTGTGGCATCACTTCTTGTTCTCTTTGGTGCATAATAGAGACAATTTAATATTGTACACGAGAAACTCAGGCGGTGGAATGTAAAAATTCCCCGCCTGTTTTAGTTTTGGTGAAACTTTTTGATAATGCTAAACGTTATATTTATGTAAGGAAGTGATAAAAATGGATGAAAAAGAGCTTGTCCAAAGAGCAAAAATCGGAGATAAAGAAGCGTTAAGCGAACTGATTGAAATATATTATGATGAAGTTTACAGTTTTCTTTATCGCCGTATGGGTAACAAAGCCGCTGCAGAGGATGTTACTCAGGATACTTTTATAAAATTTATTAAAAACCTTCCTTATTACAAAGAAAAGAATAAACTCAAAAGTTTTCTTTTTACTATTGCAATAAACACCTCAAACGATTTCTTTCGCAGGCATAAACAAGAAACTTCCTTACATTCCCTTGATAATGTAGGCGAAGAAATCACAGAAGATGAAACCTTGCAAAAAGAAAAAGCCTTAATTGTGCGTCAGGCGGTTCTTTCACTTCCCGAAGTACAAAGAGATGTAATTATTCTTAGGTTTTATCACGACTTAAAAATCAAAGAAATTGCATCTGTACAGAAGGTTCCCATACCTACGGTAAAAACCCGTTTGAGAAGAGCTCTGAAGGCTTTAAAGGAGTGTGAATTATGGTAAACAAAAAAGAAATATCAGATGTTCTCTCGTTATACGAAACCGAACAGTACAGCAAAGAAGCTAAAGATAATCTCAAAGCACAAGTTTCTGCTATAAGCATAAGACATGTCCCTGAATTCTCATTAGCAGGATTTTTGTCAGGAGTTATAAAAGGTCTTACTCCTTGGTTTTTCGTGCTTTCTCTTGGATATCTTGTTGTTGTTTTTATTATAACTTCAAATTCGCAATCGGCTGCTTCTCCTCTTATAGCCTGTATTATGACTCCCTTGCTTGCTGTGGGCAGTGTGGGTTGCATATACTTTTCATCCTCACCGCAGTTCCTTGAAATGGAAAGTGCGTGCCTTTACAAGCCGGAAACCGTTTTTGCGGGAAGATTGGTTTTGTGCGGAATATATGACCTTGCAGTGGTGTGCATCGGAAGTCTCATGTCAGAAACCTTTTTATATACAATTTCACTCTCTCTTATCGGTTTTCTGCTATCGTCAATTGCGGTGCTTTCAATGTGCTGCATCTTCAATGTTAAAGCTGTTATAGGCCTATCAGCAGGAATGGTGTTCGTTTTCGCCGGTTTTGTTGTTTCGCAGAGCGAAGTAACAACCCGAATCCAAAGTGTTTTATGGGCCTTACCAATCGGCAGTATTGCTGTAACTTTATTTGTGCTTATTCTTTCAGCTTTGTTCATAGGTTTAATTGCAATTAAAAACTTCAATTTTGAAAGGCTGGTGAAAATGTATGAAGATTGATATTATTAATGTTACCAAGAAGTACGGCAATAAAAAAGCCGTAGATAATCTGAGTCTTACTCTCACAAACGGAGTTTATGCACTTTTAGGTGCAAACGGCTCAGGAAAAACAACCCTTATGAGAATGATTGCAGATGTACTGAAGCCTACTCAAGGTGAAATTCGTCTCGATGGTGAATCAATAAAAAAGCTGGATGCAGAATACCGCAATCTAATTGGGTATCTTCCACAAAACTTTGGGTACTATAAGGATTTTACAGCAGAGGATTTTCTTTATTATTTCTGTGCACTTAAAGGTATCAACGGTTCGTTCAGAAAAAGCCGCACAGAAGAACTGCTGAAATATGTAGATCTATACAGTGAAAGAAAAAAGAAAATCAAAACCTTTTCAGGCGGTATGCGTCAGAGATTAGGTATAGCTCAGGCACTTTTGAATAACCCTGCCATTCTTATACTTGACGAGCCGACAGCGGGTCTTGACCCAAAAGAGAGAATCCGTTTTCGTAACCTTATGATGGAAATGTCAAAGGACAGAATTGTAATTTATGCTACACACATCGTGTCGGATATATCTTTTATTGCTGACAGAGTGCTTATTATGAAAGAAGGTAGAATTGTTGCAGACGGAACAGTTCAGAGCCTGACAGAAAGTGTAAAAGGTAAGGTTTGGCGAATAAAAGCTAAAAGAGAGGCTTTGACTGTTATACAGAAGCGTTTTGTTATCGGTGAAGCTTTTACAGAAAGTGACGGTATTGTATCTTTGCGACTTATTTCTGCTGAAAAGCCTTGCGAAAACGCTGAACCCTGTGAGCCTGATTTAAGTGATGTTTATCTGAATTTCTTCGGGGAGGTGTCAACAGATGAAAACCATTATACGGTATGAGCTTAAAAAGATTTTTCAAAATAAGCTGTTTATAGGAGCTTTTATTATCTGCTTTGTGGCTATGATAGCAATATCAGCAGTTGCTGTTTATCAGTACAACACAGGTGTAAGAGGCAGTTTTGATATGGAATATCTGGAAAACGGAAAGCCGACCGAGGTGTTTGTGTCGAACGATACTATTGATGAGCTGAGAAAAGCGGTTGAGGATTTTGAAGAACGTGATGACATTTATTATGAAAGTCACGAGGAACGCCTGAGTGATTATGCTGATGGCGGAACGGTCTTTTTTGGAAAATATGACATAAATACTTCAGATATATTCTTTAAATTAGAAAAAGGAGAAATAACAGAAGAAGAGTTTGAAGCTCTTATGTCAAACACACCTAAAACCTCAATAAAAAAACAATATTTTCCCGAATACATAAAGCTTTGTTGGGGTGTAGAAGAATATGAAAATATTGAAAGAGCCATCGAGCGTGAAGAGTTTTATGCAAGCAGTAACGATGAAACTCAATATTACAGAGATTACAATGCATTTTTAGCCAAGCAACACAGAGAGATACTCGAAAAAGGGTTTGTTTCCGGCTATGACTACGGTTGGGAGAATTTCTATTCTATACTTTCTCAGGATGTGGGAATTTTTCTTGCAATTATTATAATTTTCGGCCTTTGTAATGTGTTCACCTTAGAATACTCACTTTCCGTAGATGCATTTCTGCTTTCAAGCAAAAAAGGCAGAGGTACCCTTGCAGGCGGAAAAATAATCGCAGCTCTTATTTATACAGTAATTTGTTTTGTGGTATATGCTTTGTTGGCACTTATTATCAGCTTTATTTTTCTTGGCGCAGAAGGTATGAATGTAGGTCAGGGTGAAAGTCACCTGACAAAACTTTTAACGGTTATTCCGTTTATTCTTGTTGGCTGTATTTCTCTTTGCTTTATCACTCTTGCTGTGTCAGCGTTCTGTAAAAAGCAGATTACATCTATAGCAGTTTCATCGCTTGTGTGTCTTCTTCCTTTCCTGACAGAATTTATCATTTACATTGATAACCAATACATTTCGCAGTTGCTGGAAGTTATGCCGATAAATACTGTGTTCGGTACGTACATATATTCATCAAGATATGTTTATCTTGACGGCAATTTTATTGATATGCGTTATTTCTTCCCCTTTGTTGCTTTAGCGGTAATGATTGTTTGTCTGCCTTTGATTTATAAGAAATATACAAGTCATCAGGTTAGCAACTGATATCAACCCCAAGTGCAGTAGCCTAAAAACTACTGCACTATCCCTTTAATTCCTAATTACCCCCCTCGGCAGAGTACCAAACCCCGCCCTTGACATGCACCGAAGTATGGTTTATACTTATTCCATCAACTTAAGGAGCGAACATTATGGAAAAACAAAAAGCAATAGCTATCAATAAAGATAAATGCATAGGCTGCGGCAAGTGCGTGAAGGATTGCGTAGGCGGCAAGCTGAAAATGGTGGACGGCAAGGCTGAGTTTATGTTTTCACGCTGTATAGAGTGCGGTCACTGCTATGCCATTTGCCCCGTGGGTGCCGTGTCAATGGCGGCTTACCCCGATGCTACAGATGAAAAGCCCGTGAGCATGACAGAGTTTGACAGCGAAAAACTTCTCACTGCTATGAAATCAAGAAGAACTATCCGTCAGTTTGCCGATAAAGCTGTCAGTGACGAAGATATTGCTAAAATCCTTGAAGCAGGCAGATATTGCCCCACCGGCACCAACGCTCAGGATTTCTCATTTACAGTGCTTCGCTCGAAAAAAGATGATGCCGAAAGGGAAGCGGTTAAGTTTTTCCGCACTGCACAAAAGGCGGCAACACCTTTTTCATCTTATATCAAGCACTTTGAAATTGACGATAAATTTTTCTTTAAGGGTGCTCCCGTTGTCATTTTGGTTTCCTCCAAGGGCAGCACAAGCGGATGCCTTGCTTCATCCTATATGGAGCTTATGGCTTATAGCCTTGGTCTCGGTGTGCTTTACAGCGGCTTCTTTGTTGCGGCGGCAAAGTTCAGCAAAAAAATTGCTTCACTTATAAACCTTGAAAAGGGCAGCAAGCTTGTCACCTGCCTTGTTATCGGGTACCCTGCCGTAGACTATGAGAGAATACCGCCGAGAAAAGAAGCAGAAGTAAAGTGGTTATGATTATTAATAAGCAGCAGAATTTTGTCAATTGATGAAGTTCTGCTCTTTTTTTATTGCACAGGCAAAAATAATGTGCTATAATATATGGTCAGAAAGAGGTGAAAGCATGGCTCAGTTTGATGAAAAAACGCTCAAATCACACATCAAAGCAGGGGAGTATTATCCCATTTATCTTATGTGCGGTGATGAAGACTATCTCAAAAAGCACTATGCTGATATGATAGCTTCCAAAAATGTTGAGCCGGCTTTCGAGAGCTTTAATCTGCAGAAATTTGACGGCAAGGGTCTTGACCTTCAGGATGTCTTTGAGCAGGCAAGCATTATGCCTATGATGAGCGATAAACGCTGCATCATTGTTGAGGACTATAAATTAGAGGGCGCAGGCGAAGACACTCTTTCTCAGATTTCAGCTTATGTGGAGTCTATTCCAGACACCTCTATAGTTATCTTTCACCAGAAAAGTGCCGATTTCTCTTTGGCAAAAGCAAAAAAGGCGGCAGATATTATATCAAAGCACGGCGCAGTGTGTCTGCTTAATAAGAGAAAGGGAAATGACCTTATAAAGCCTCTTATTTCCTCAGCTTCAAAACAGAACTGCACTCTGAGTGTGCAGATGGCAAACTATCTTGTGTCCTGCGTGGGTGACGATTTCAATGTGCTCATAAATGAGCTTCATAAAGTCTGCGGCTATGTGGGCGGCGGTGAAATAACACGTTCACATATCGATGCAGTTGCTGTCAAAACAGACGAAGCAAAGATTTACGATCTGACAAAAGCTCTTATGGCAAAGGATTTTGACAAGGCTTATAAGGTGCTTCACACTCTCATTAAAAACAAGGTTTCCCACGAATATATCTTCGGCACAATTGTGAGCACCTATGTTGATATGTACCGTGGCAAGGTGTCACTTTCATGTGGCGGGCGAGCCGACGAGCTGGCTGCTGATTTCGATTACGGCAAACGTGCCTTTGCTCTGACAAACGGAGCAAGGGACTCTTCAAAAATAGACTTGCCAACACTTCGCAAATGCCTTGATGTGCTCTGTGAGGCTGATATGAAGCTGAAAATGAGCAGTGACGATAATGTTATAGTTCTTGAGCAGCTTATGGTCAGGCTGTTTCTTGTGACAAACGGTGAAAGAGTATGATAAAGCTTGACAGACCCATTATCGTTGAGGGCAAATATGATATAATCAAGCTCAGCAATATAATAGACACGATTATAATCAAAACTGACGGCTTCGGCATATTCAAGGATAAAGAAAAGCAGCTTCTTTTAAGGCGACTTGCCCGTGAAAAAGGTATAATTGTTATGACCGACAGTGATTCGGCAGGCTTTCTTATAAGAAAATTTATTTCTTCAAGTGTACCGCCTGAAAAGATAACCCACGTCTATATACCTGATTTATACGGCAAGGAAAAGCGCAAAACAGAAGCTTCAAAAGAAGGAAAGCTGGGCGTTGAGGGTACCCCTGAAAATATAATAATTGAAGCGCTCAGAAAAGCAGGTGTCACCTGCAGTGAGAGTGAAAATGAAAACAGACAGCTTATAACAAATATAGACCTTTATGAGTGTGGTCTTATGGGTGGGCAGCACAGCAAAGAAAAAAGAAAACTTCTGCTTAAAAGCCTCGCATTGCCCGAAAGAATGTCAACTTCATCACTCATTAAGATACTTAACACCTTCGTAACTTATGATGAATTTATTGCTAAAGTAAAGGAGCTGAATTTATGCGAATAGGTCACGGCTATGACGTTCACAAGCTCGTGGAGGGCAGAAAGCTTATTCTCGGCGGTGTTGATATTCCCTATGAAAAGGGACTCTTGGGTCACTCTGATGCAGATGTGCTCCTTCACGCAATATCCGATAGCCTTTTAGGTGCTGCTGCAATGGGGGATATAGGCAAGCTTTTTCCTGATAATGATCCTGCGTTTGAGGGGGCAGACAGCCTTGTGCTTTTAAAAGAGGTCTATGCCTGTTTGCAGGAAGAAGGCTACAAACTCATAAATCTTGATGCAACAGTGCTTGCACAAAGACCTAAGCTCAGACCCTATATCGACACAATGAGGGAAAATGTTGCCTCAGCTTTGGGTGTGGACATGGACTCAATCAGCATTAAAGCCACAACGGAAGAAGGCTTAGGCTTCACAGGTGAGGGCAAGGGAATAGCTGCTCACTGTGTATGCTTAATCAGTAAATAATTGCCGAAAGGCTATTGAAAGGAAGATATAATATGAAAATTAAAACAACCAGACTCACTGCATTGCTTTTATGCCTTGTTATGCTTATGAGTGTACCCTTTACTGCTTATGCAGCAGGTAACGAGGTTTCAAGAGTGGCAGTTACAATCAACGGTGACAGCGCTAATGCAAGAGGTATAAGCTGGTACACTGATGAAGAATGCGACTCAGTTGTGCAGATAGCAAAAGCAGGTGAAGACCTTGAAAACGGCAAGCTCGTTAAGGGTGATGGCTACAAGGCAATGAAAAAGTATGTACATAAGGTTACAGTTACTGACCTTGAGCCTGCAACAAGATATGCCTACAGAGTGGGTGACGGCAGTGTCTGGAGTGAAATTGGCTATTTCACCACAAGCAACCCTGACAGCGATAAAGCTGAGTTTATTGTTATTTCTGACGTTCAGGCAAGCAATGAAGAGAACTTCCAAAAAGCAGCAGCTGTTATGAAGCAGGCAGTTGAAACAATGCCCGAACACGAATTTGTTGTTAATTTAGGTGACTTTGTCAATGACTGCACCAACGAAGAGTGGGACAGCTTTTTCAGAAACTTTGCTTTCTCAAATATGAACACCACAATGATTCCCGTTGCAGGCAACCATGAGGGCAATCTGCAGTGGAATAAGTTTAACAATATCTTTAATGTCGGTGCTGCAAAGGGCAGCATGACAACCACAGGTTGTTACTATTCCTTTGACTGGGGTGATGCACACTTTGCAGTGCTTAACTCAAATGATATGTACCCCATGTCACAGCAGCAGCTTAACTGGCTGAAAAATGACATGAGAGCAAGTGACGCTCAGTGGAAGATTATCCTTATGCACAGAGCCGTCTACTCAGCAGGTAAAAACATAAACAAGCCTGACACAATCATTATGCGTGAGGTACTTCTGCCGATCATTGATGACCTTGGCATTGATGTTGTTTTTGCAGGTCACGACCATATGTATTTCAGAACAAAGCAGGTCAAGGGTGACGAGGTTCAGCTTTGCGAAAGTGTAACTGAAGTTTATGACGGCGAAGAAACAACATTTATGCTCAATCCTGCAGGTACCGTTCACATTCTTCCCTCAACAACAGGCACAAAGCGTTACAGTGTTAACGAGAGTGCAATTCCGCCCATTCTTCAGTGCGGCGATGTTGTCAGAGATACAAAGGCAGGCGGCTGCTTCGCAACTGTTTCAATGGATAATGAGCATTTCGTTTATAAGGCATATATAGTTGATGACGAAACAGGCGAAAAAGAGCTTATTGACTCATATGCAATTAAAAAGACTGTTAAAGATGAACAGAAGGATTATCTTAAGCTACCTACAGATCCTATTCTCACCTTACCGGGTAACATTATCAATTTTGCAGTTCAACTTATCAAGATGATATTCACCTATCTCTTTGAGCTTCTTCCTGCAGTAGTTTAATTTACTCTGAATTGCACCGTGACGGCTGCCGAATTAATGAAGCTCTGCTTCATTCCATGACCCCATAGGGTCAATTCATGCATATCGTGCAATTCATGGCTCTAGCCAATTCATGCCGTTAGGCGATTCATTATTTACAATATTGCATCCACCTCACCGTTACGGTAAGAGGTGGATGTTTTCTTTTGTTTATAATTCATAATTACCTCGTCAATACTTTTCCAGAGGTGAAACTATGAATCTTCTTTTTAAAGGAATTATTGTTTATGTGGCAGTTATAATTGCAATGCGTTTTATGGGCAAAAGGCAGATTGGTGAGCTTCAGCCGGGTGAGCTTGTTATAACCTTTTTGCTCTCAGAGGTGGCGGCAATGCCTTTGCAGGGCGATAATATACCTATTCTTGCAAGTGTGAGCCTTGTTTTTTTGCTTGTGGTGCTTGAAATGACCTCATCATATCTCAGCATGAAAAGCCGTGTATATCGCACTATGACTCAGGGACACAGTGTGCTTATTATAAAAGAGGGCAGGCTTCTTAAAAGGAATATGAAAATGATAAGATACAGCAATGACGATCTTATGGAAGCCTTAAGGCTCAAGGATGTTTTTGACATAAACACAGTGCAATATGCCTATATTGAAACTAACGGCTCTGTGAGCATACAGCTGAAAAAGAAATATCAGGGCATAACTGCAGAGGATATGAATAAAAAAATTGATGAGGAGTTTCTGCCATGCCTGGTTATCAGTGACGGCAGAGTTATAACAAGAGAGTTTAGTCTTTGCGGCATGACCGAGGAAAAGCTCGAAAAACTGTTGAAAAAAGAAAATCTCACCCCAAAGGAGGTTTTTCTTATGACGGCAGACAAAAAGGGTAACACATATATTGTAAGAAAGGGAGAGCAGTGATATGAAACGGATAGTGACTGCCTTTTTGCTGGCAGGGCTTCTCTTTTCTCTGAGCTTTTTTGCCGGGGATTATCTTAAAGAGTGCTGCAGTTATATGTCAGATGAGCTGGAAATCTGTGCCGAAAAAATAAAGGCTCAGGAATATGAGAAAGCGTTGTTTCATCTTGAAGGTCTGCAGGCTCAGTGGCAGAAAAATATCACGCTTCTGAGCGTTGTTTCAGGTGATGATATGCTCATAGGACCCGGCAAAAATATCCCTGCAATTTATGACAGTGTAAGAGATGAAAATTATGACAGTGCCCTTATGCTTATCAGAGAGTGTCAGGGCTATTTTGAGGAAGTTATAGAGTCTCAAAAGCTCAGCATAGGCAATATATTGTAGTTTTCAGTTGACAAAGAAAAGAGGCTTTGATATACTAATAGTATGGAAAATATTAACAAAAGAAAGGTGAGAAAATATGAAAGCAAGTCAGAAAATTCTCAGTTTAATTCTTTGCCTTATTGTGCTGTTCACTGCAGGCAGCCTTGCTGCCGAGGCAGCTGCTGTCAAGGTTGGTGTTACAGCAAACTTTGTGGCTGAAACCACCTCAGACAGCGTTGAACTTCGTTGGAGAAAGGTAAGCGGTGCTACAGGCTACAGAATATATCTGCGTGAAGGAAAAAAGTGGAAGCACATAAAAACCGTCAAGAAAAATAAATATGTGCTCGAAGACCTGACAGCAAGTGAAACATATAAGTTTGCCGTCAGAGCATATAAGGTTTCGGGCGGAAAAACCTATCTTGCAGATAAGTATAAAACAGTAACTGCAAAAACAGCAAAAATGGGCAAGACTCCCACACCCAAGGCATCTAAGGTAACTAAAAACAGCATCACTCTTAAATGGAGTGCAGTTGCAGGTGCCACAGGCTACAGAGTATATCAGTACAAAGGCGGCAAGTGGGTCAAGATAAAGTCTGTCACCACAAACAGTTATACTGTTAAATCACTTAAGAGCGCAACAACCTATAAATTCAGAATCAAGCCCTATGCAAAGCCTGCAAGCGGCACTGTCTGGGGCTCAACCTCAAAGACCTTATCAGTTAAGACAACAGACCCCACAAAGACAAAAATCACCTACGCTGCAGTTACAGATACCACTGTTACCCTTAAATGGAGCAAGGTTTCATCTGCTACGGGATACAGACTCAGTGTGCTGCAAAAAAACGGTGAGTGGAAGCGAGTCAAGTCAACACCGGCACTTGAATACACTGTTAAAAAGCTGACACCGGGCACAACATACACCTATATGGTCAGAGCTTATAAAAAGGTTGACGGCAAGGTTACATGGTACCCCGAAAGTGATGTCAAGAAGGTAACTACCACAAAGGCACCTGAGGAAATTCCTGAGGAGCCAACCACAGAGCCTTCAACATCAGAGTCAACAACAAAGCCGACTACAACTAAGCCGACTACAACTAAGCCGACTACAACAAAGCCGACTACAACAAAGCCGACTACAACTAAGCCGACTACAACAAAGCCGACTACAACAAAGCCGACTACAACTAAGCCGATTACAACTAAGCCGACTACAACGAAGCCGACTACAACTAAGCCGACTACAACCAAGCCGACTACAACAAAGCCGACTACCACAAAACCGACTACAACAAAGCCGACTACAACAAAGCCGACTACCACCAAGCCGACCACTACAAAGCCGACTACAACAAAGCCGACTACCACAAAACCGACTACAACAAAGCCGACCACAACTATCAATCCCGATTACGAGCTCAAGGCTTTCAGAATTGAGAAGTACAAGAAGATATTTGAGAGTGATACACTTTATTTCAAAATCTCAAGTGACAACGGTAACGGCGGCCTTGCAAATATGGAATACGCACAGAAAAACGGCAACATCTATGTCAATGCAACCGATGAGGGCATAAATGCAAAGATGTATTATGAAAAGAAGACAGATAAGATGTTTGCATATTTCCTTATGTTCTATTATGAAGTGCCTAAGGCTGAGTGGAAAGAGATGAATATAACCGAGCCTCTTGACGAAATGAAGGTTCAGAATATGGGTAACTTTGTCACCGTAACTGAAACTACATTCAACGGAAAAAATGTTATCTGTGAAGGGTACATTGACTCAAAGTACGGCTATATAGTGAAGTATTATTTCGACGGTGCAACTCTTGTTGGTCTTGAAAAGGTATATAAAAATGAAACCAAGCAGGTTATTTATGTTGACGAAGTGAGAACCACTGTTGACGATAAGCTGCTGCAAAGACCCACATCAGGCTATATTGATGCTTCATCAATGATGTAATAAATAAAAAAATACGGGAGTTTTCAGCTCTCGTATTTTTCTTTTGTGTGGCTTATGTGAAAGCTGTGTAACGCCCCTGTAAACAAGGCGCAGGTAAATATTAACAATGCCTTTTTTCCGTTGACAAAGAAATTTTGCTTTGATATACTGAGATTATTAAAATATATTAAGATAGGTGAAAACAATGAACAGACTAAGAAAAATCTTTACGCTTATAGTCAGTGTGATAATGATAGGCTCCTTGCTGGGTACGGGGAGCATAGCTGAGGCGGTAAGTGTTGCGGCTCCCACGAAAATCACTGCCACTGCCACGTCAGACAGTGTGACCCTTAAGTGGTCAAAGGTCAGCAAGGCAAGCGGCTACAGAGTTTATCTCAAGCAGAGCGGTAAGTGGCAGAAGCTGAAAAGTCAGAGTGCTGTTTCTTACACTGCAAAAGACCTTACAGCCTCAACTACATACACCTTCGGCATTAAGACATACCGTAAATCAGGGGGTAAAACCTATTGGGCAAAGCTGAAAACAGTTAAGGTAAAGACTAAAGCAATGCCGGACATAAAGACACCCAGTGCCACAGCAACCAAAGACAGCGTTACAATCAAATGGGATAAGGTTGCAGGTGCCACCGGCTACAGAGTATATCAGTACAAAAATAAAAAGTGGGTCAAAATCAAATCCACTACAGCAAATAAATATACGGTGAAATCGCTTAAAAGTGCAACGACCTATAAGTTTAAAGTAAAGCCCTATGCAAAAACAGATTCAGGTACCGTATGGGGTGACACCTCAAAGGCGGTTTCCGTTAAAACAATTGACCCGACCAAGACAAAAATAACATCCTGTTCTGCCGGCACTACCTCGGTTTCTCTTAAGTGGAGCAAGGTGTCGGGTGCCACGGGCTACAGAGTCAGCGTGCTTGAAAAGGGTGAGTGGAAAAGGGTTAAATCCACCACTGCCCTCAGCTATAAAATAACAGGTCTTGACAGCAATAAAGAGTATTCCTTTGCCGTGAGAGCATATAAAAAGGTGGGCACAAAGGTTACTTGGTACACGCAAAGTAATGCAGTCAAGGTTGTGACCAAAGCAGGCGAAAGCGACCTTAAAGCATACAGAATAGAAAAGTATAAGAGTATATTCAGCTCGGATGTGCTTTATATAAAAATGTCAACCAATGACCCGGATATGGGTACTCTGCCCGTTGAGTTTGCAAGAAAAAACGGCAGCCTTGCCATGAAAGCAACTCTTGAGGGCATGGATGCAAGAATAGTCTATAACAAAAAAGAAGACAAGTCATATATGATTATCGACTCACTTAATATGTATATGGAAATGTCAAAGGAAGATATGGAAAGCATGGATATGCAGTCTATAATCGAAGGCATGGCTATAACTAATGTGGGTGATATAACTGTCACTCAGACAACCTATGGCGGCAAAAATGCTATATGCGAAAGCTACACGGACACAGCAACAGGGGATAAGGTTAACTATTATTTTATAGCCGATGAGCTTATTGCCTCAGAGAGAATATATCCCGGTGCTCAGACAGAGAAAATTGATTTTGTAAAAATAAGCACAAGTGTTGACGATTCACTCTTTGCTTCACCGCCATGGTACTATATCAACATGGGTGCAATGACTAACTCATAAACAAAAAGGCAAAATGTCTTCGGGCATTTTGCTTTTTTAATTCTTTTACTATTGATTATTTTATTTATAGCAGTTATAATATATAAGTCAGAATTTTATGAAGAAGGTGTTATTTTGATTTTTACAGACAAGATTAAAGAGGTTAAAACAACTGTCAGTGACTGCACAGACTATGCTGTTAAGGGTATAACAAAGATTTGTGAGGCTTACGGCCCAAGACCCTGCGGAGAACCTGCAGAGCAGTTCGCTCAGGAAACAATGATGGAAGAGCTTGCAGCTTTTTCAGATGAAGTGCGCCGTGAAACCTTTAAGGTTAATCCCGAAGCATTTATGTCTTTTGTACCCCATGCAGGTGCGTGCCTTATGGGTGCGAGTGCTATCAATGCAGCTGCTGCTTTCAAAAAGCAGCCTAAAGCAGCTCTGGGCAGTGTTGCTCTTATGGGTGGTGCTCTTGCAGGAATAGTAGGGGAGTTCCTTCTCTATAAGAAGATGTATGACCCTCTTTTCAAAGAGAAAATTTCAGGCAATGTTATTGCTGTGAGAAAAGCTAAGGGTGAGACAAAGAGAAGAATTATCCTCTCAGGTCACACAGACTCAGCTCCCGAATGGACATATACATATAAGCTCGGTTCACACGGTGTTTTAGGTGTTGCAGGCTATGCCGTTGCAGGTCTTGCATACACAGGTGCAACTGCTGCTGTGGCTCTTAAGGGCAAGAACCCTTCACTTGCAAAGAAAATGGCTATTGGTCAGGCTGCGTTCCTTCCTGCATATGCTGCTCTTTTCAAGTTTGCTGATCACAAAAACTATGTTGACGGTGCTAATGATGACCTTTCAGGCTGCTATGTTTCATCCGCAGTTATGAAGTATCTCAGTGACAACGATATCCGCTTTGAAAACACAGAAGTTATCTGCATGCTTGCAGGCGGTGAGGAAGCAGGTCTTCGTGGCTCAAAGGCATTCTTTGAGGCTCACCCCGAAATGAAGAATGACGGTGTTGAAACTGTATTCGTAGGCTTTGATACAATCCGTGATGAAGACTTTATGATGATTTATGAAAAAGATATGACAGGCATGGTTAAAAATGATAAGCGTGTTTGTGCGCTGCTTAAAAATGCAGGCGAAAAGCTCGGCAAGGATATCCCTGTTGGTGCTATTCCTCTTGGTTCAACTGATGCTGCTGCCGCTTCACAGGCAGGCATTGCTGCAGCTTCTCTCGTTGCGATGGATCCCACACCGGCAAGATATTATCACACAAGACTTGACACAGCTGATATTCTTGTGCCTGAATGCATTGAGAAGGTGATCAATATTGCACTTCAGACTGTCTTTGATTTCGACGAAAAGGGTCTTAACTGATAATTGAATACTCAGGTCGCCTTTATGGCGGCCTTTTTGTTTAATTACATTTCGTCAACTTAACCTCGTGTTTAAAATTATAAATCGGAATTTAAGCGGTTTTTCAGGCTTTACGGAGTTAATTGGGAGGGTGGGGTGAAACCTGCGAATAACGCTTCGTTAAATTGCAAAACAAGAAATAAAATGGGTAAAAAATAAAAAAATCCGCCTAAAAAGCGGAAAAATTTGCTAATATAAAGAAAAAACATCACAAAACCTCTTGACATAACAAGAGCTATGTGATAAAATACTTAAACCTATAATGTGGTAATATGCCTAGAGACCACCTCTCCACTAATTGCATATTAGCATTTTATCGGAAAAATGTCAATACATTTTCACAAAAAAAACTGTGTCAGCAGTTTCGCAGTGCCACGTAAGGCAAATAAAAAAGATATGGAGTGATAAGCCAATGGTTAACACGACCGATGTAAAGGTTGGTACCAAAACGAGAAAGAGCTACGGCAAAATCCAGGAAGTTATGCAGATGCCCAATCTCATTCAGGTGCAGAAAGACAGTTACAAATGGTTCCTTGAAAAGGGTCTGAAGGAAGCTCTCAAGGATATGGCTGAGATTACCGACTACACAGGTAACCTTGTTCTGACATTTGTAGACTACCGTATGGACGACAAACCGAAGTACAGCGTAAAGGAATGCAAGGAAAGAGATGCAACATATGCAGCTCCCATGCGTCTGACCGCCCGTCTTTACAACAAAGAAACAGGCGAAGTAAAGGACAGCGAAGTTTATATGGGTGAGTTCCCGCTTATGACAGAGAGCGGTACTTTCATCATCAACGGTGCTGAAAGAGCTATCGTTTCACAGCTTGTCCGTTCCCCCGGTGTTTATTTCGGTATGACTCACAACGTAACGGGTAAGAAGCTTTATACTTCAACAATCATTCCCGGACGTGGTGCATGGCTTGAATATGAAACAGATCAGAACGATCTTTTCTATGTAAGAATTGATAAAAACAGAAAAATCCCCATTACCACTCTTATCCGTATCCTCGGCTGCTCCACCAATGCAGATATCCGTGAGTTCTTCGGTGCAGACGACAGAATCGAAGCAACCCTCGAAAAGGATAACACAAAGAACACAGAGGAAGCTCTTATTGAAATCTATAAGAAGCTTCGTCCCGGTGAGCCCCCCACGCTCTCAAGTGCTCAGACTCACATCGAAGGCATGTTCTTTGACGAGAGAAGATATGACCTTTCAAGAGTTGGCCGTTACAAATATAACAAGAAGCTGGCTATTTCTGACAGAATCCGCGGCTTCAGACTTGCAGCTCCCATTGTCAATGACCTGACAGGCGAAATCATCGCCGAAGAGGGCGAGCTTATGACAAAGCAGAGAGCCCTTGAGGTTGAGCAAGCAGGTGCAAAAATTGCTTATGTCAGCGTTGAAGGCAGAGAGGAACCTGTTAAGGTTATCTCTAACCACATGGTTGACGCTTTACCTTATCTTGCTTCTTTCGGTTACACAAGAGAAGACCTGCTTGAAGCAACAATCAATGAGCATGTAAGATTCAGTGTACTTACCGAAATCCTTGAGGAAATCGGTGATATGAGCAAGGAAGAAGGTCTTGCATACCTTGAAAGCAAGGCTGACGACCTTATCCCCAAAACAATCATAGTTGATGATATCCTGGCATCAATCAACTATCTTAACTGCCTTGCTAACGGTGTGGGCAGTGCTGATGATATTGACCATCTCGGCAACCGCCGTATCAGAAGCGTAGGCGAGCTTCTTCAGAACCAGTTCCGTGTAGGCTTCTCAAGAATGGAAAGAGTTATCAAGGAGAGAATGACTCTTCAGACTCAGGAAAGTGCAAAGGTTACACCTCAAGCACTTATCAACACCCGCCCGGTTATTGCTGCTGTAAGAGAATTCTTCGGTTCATCACCTCTGTCACAGTTTATGGATCAGAACAACCCCCTTGCAGAGCTGACACATAAGAGAAGACTTTCAGCCCTCGGCCCCGGCGGTCTTTCAAGAGACCGTGCAGGCTTCGATGTTCGAGACGTTCACTATTCACACTACGGACGTATGTGCCCCATTGAGACTCCTGAAGGTCCCAACATCGGTCTTATTTCGTACCTTGCCACATTCGCAAGAATCAACGAATACGGCTTCATTGAGGCTCCCTTCCGTCCTATTGATAAGGAAACAGGCGTAGTGCTTGACACCTATGAATATATGACAGCTGATGTTGAAGACGAATACACTGTAGTTCAGGCTAACGAAAAGCTTGACGAAAACGGCAGATTTGTCAGAAACAAGGTTAATGCCCGTCACCGTGACGAGTTCCTTGAAATCGACCCCTCAAGAGCCGATTATATGGACGTTTCACCCAAGATGGTTGTTTCAGTTGCTACAGCACTTATTCCCTTCCTTGAAAACGACGACGCTAACCGTGCTCTTATGGGTTCAAACATGCAGCGTCAGGCAGTTCCCCTTCTTACCTGTGATTCACCCAGAGTCGGCACAGGTATGGAATATAAAGCAGCTACAGACTCAGGTGTTTGCGTGCTTGCCAAGAATGCAGGTACAGTAACATATGTGAGTGCCGACAAGGTTGACGTTGTTACAGACGAAGGCAGAGTTGACACATATAACCTCATTAAGTTTATGCGCTCCAACCAGGGTACATGCATAAACCAGAAGCCCGTTGTAAGTGTAGGCGAAAAAATTGAAGTAAATCAGGTTATCGCTGATGGTCCTGCAACAGACCACGGTGAAATAGCTCTCGGTAAGAATGCACTTATCGGCTTTATGACATGGGAAGGCTACAACTACGAAGACGCTGTTCTCATTAACGAAAGACTTGTTCGTGATGATGTTTATACATCAATCCACATTGAAAAATATGAGCTCGAAGCAAGAGACACCAAGCTCGGACCCGAAGAAATCACAAACGATATTCCCAATGTCGGTGATGCTCTCAAGGACCTTGACGAAAGAGGTATTATCCGTGTAGGTGCTGAGGTTCACTCAGGCGACATCCTTGTTGGTAAGGTTACACCCAAGGGTGAAACAGAGCTCACAGCTGAAGAAAGACTTCTTCGTGCTATCTTCGGCGAAAAAGCAAGAGAAGTCCGTGACACATCACTTCGTGTTCCCCACGGTGAATACGGTATCGTTGTTAACGTTGAAGAGTTCACAAGAGAAAACTCAGACGAGCTTTCACCCGGCGTTAATAAGGTAGTTCGCTGCTACATCGCTCAGAAGCGTAAGATTCAGGTCGGCGACAAGATGGCAGGTCGTCACGGTAACAAGGGTGTTGTTTCCCGTGTACTTCCCCAGGAAGATATGCCCTTCCTCAAAGACGGCACACCTCTTGACATTGTGCTCAACCCCCTCGGTGTTCCCTCTCGAATGAACATCGGTCAGGTTCTTGAAGTTCACCTCGGTTTTGCTTGCCGTGAGCTTGACTGGAAGATTATGACCCCCGTTTTTGACGGTGCACATGAAGAGGACATCAGAGAAGCTCTTAAAGAAGCAGGTCTCAACGAAAACGGTAAGTCAGTTCTTTATGACGGACGTACAGGTGACCGCTTTGACGGTGAAGTTACTGTCGGTGTTATGTACTTCCTTAAGCTCCACCATCTTGTTGATGATAAGATGCACGCCCGTTCAACAGGCCCCTATTCACTTGTTACTCAGCAGCCCCTCGGCGGTAAAGCCCAGTTCGGTGGCCAGCGTTTCGGTGAAATGGAAGTTTGGGCTCTTGAAGCTTACGGTGCAACTTATACTCTTCAGGAAATTCTTACAGTTAAGTCAGACGACGTTGTAGGTCGTGTTAAGACATACGAAGCTATTGTTAACGGTGAAAATGTGCCTCAGGCAGGTGTTCCCGAATCCTTCAAGGTTCTTGTTAAGGAACTTCAGAGCCTTGGTCTTGACGTTAAGGTGCTTGACGGCGAAGGCGAAGAAATCGACCTTAAGCAGAATATTGACGGTGATGAAGGTGTTTCAATTCACAGAAGACCCATTCCTCAGGATGACGAGGAAAGCGAAATGCATGAAGACGATGAGGATTCACTCGATCTCGACCTTGATCTCGATGATGAAGATAGCGATGAAGGCTTCTTAGCCGCTATGGCAGTGGATGATGACGAGGATGAAGACGCAGGCTTCGATTACGGTGCATTCTTCAATGAAATGAACCCCACAATCAATGATGCAGGTTACTCTGCAGGCTTTGTACCCGACGAAGACAATATGTAATTATCAGTCCCGGGAAGCAATTATGTGTTTGCGCACAGCTTCCCCGGGTACTCAAAAAAATATGTTATTATACAGGAAAGGGCTGGCTTAATATATATGGAAAATATAACCTTTGAATCAATCAAAATAGGTCTGGCTTCTCCGGAAAAGATCAGAGAATGGTCTTACGGTGAGGTAACAAAGCCTGAAACTATAAACTACCGTACACTCAAGCCCGAAAGCGACGGTCTTTTCTGCGAAAAGATTTTTGGACCGCTTAAAGACTGGGAGTGTCATTGCGGACGCTATAAGAGAATCCGCCACAAGGGTAAGATTTGTGAGCGCTGCCATGTTGAAATCACAAAGGCAAAGGTTCGCCGTGAACGTATGGGTCACATCGAGCTTGCAACTCCCGTTTCACATATCTGGTACTTTAAGGGTATCCCCTCAAGAATGGGTCTTATTCTTGATATATCACCCAGAGATCTTGAAAGAATACTTTACTTTGCTGCTTATGTTGTTATCAATCCCGGTTCAGTTCCCAATGTTAAAAAGGGTGATGCTATCAACGAAAAGCAGTATGACGATATTAAGGAATACTACTACAACGATGAGGAATTCAAAGTTGGTATGGGTGCTGAGGCTATCAAAGAGCTTCTTAGCGAAATTGATATTGATGCACTTGATGCTGAGCTTCGTGAACAGCTTCAGACTGCAACAGGTCAGAAAAAGGCAAGAATCCTTAAAAGACTTGATGTTGTCGGTGCTTTCAAGGCAAGCGGCAACAGACCTGAATGGATGATTCTCGATGTAATTCCCGTAATTCCTCCCGATATTCGTCCTATGGTTCAGCTTGACGGTGGCCGTTTTGCAACCAGTGACCTCAATGACCTTTACAGACGTGTTATCAACAGAAACAACCGTCTTAAGAAGCTCCTTGAGCTTGGTGCACCCGCTATCATCATCAGAAACGAAAAGAGAATGCTTCAGGAATCCGTTGATGCACTTATCGATAACGGTAGAAGAGGCAGACCCGTTACAGGTCCCAATAACAGACCTCTTAAGTCACTCTCAGAAATGCTTAAAGGTAAGCAGGGTCGTTTCCGTCAGAACCTTCTCGGTAAGCGTGTTGACTATTCAGGTCGTTCAGTTATCGTTGTCGGTCCCGAACTTAAGCTCTATCAGTGCGGTCTTCCCAAGGAAATGGCACTTGAGCTGTTTAAGCCCTTCGTTATGAAGAGACTTGTTGAAACCGGCAAGGCTACTCACATAAAAACAGCAAGAAAAACTGTTGACCGTCAGGAAAAATGCGTTTGGGATGCTCTTGAAATTGTAATCAAGGACCACCCCGTTATGCTTAACCGTGCTCCCACACTTCACCGCCTTGGTATTCAGGCATTTGAGCCCGTACTTGTAGAAGGTAAGGCTATCAAGCTTCATCCTCTTGTTTGTACCGCTTTCAACGCCGACTTCGACGGTGACCAGATGGCTGTTCACGTTCCTCTTTCAGCAGAAGCCCAGGCTGAGGCTCGTTTCCTCATGCTTGCTGCTAACAACCTTCTTAAGCCTTCAGACGGAAAGCCTGTTGCTGTTCCTACACAGGACATGGTTCTGGGTTCATACTACCTTACACTCGAAATTCCCGGCAGCAAGGGCGAGGGCAAGGTCTTCCGTGATGTTGACGAAGCAAGACTTGCTTATGACAGCGGTGTTATCGACCTTCATGCAAAAATTAAGGTTCGTATGACAAAGACAATTGACGGTGAAAAGAAGTCAAAGATTATCGAAACAACTCTCGGTAAGATTATATTCAACGATCCCGTCCCTCAGGATCTCGGATTTATTGACAGAACAGACCCTGAAAATATGTTCCGCCTTGAGGTTGAAGGTCTTGTTAATAAAAAGCTTCTTGGTAAGGTTATTGCTAAGTGTATTCAGGTACACGGCACAGCTAAGACAGCTGAGGTTCTTGACAATGTTAAGAATCAGGGTTACAAATACTCAACAAAATCAGGCATCACCGTTGCAGTTTGTGACGCCACAATTCCTGCAACCAAGAAGGAAATTCTTCAGGAAACAGAAGATATCGTTGACGAAATCAACAGAAAATATAACCGTGGTCTTCTTTCAAATCAGGACCGTTCAAGACAGGTTCTTAAGGCTTGGGATATCTGTACAAACCGTGTAGCTGATGCACTTACAGGTTCATTTGAGGCAACTAACCCCATCTGGATGATGCTTGACTCAGGTGCCCGTGGTTCAAACAGCCAGCTTCGTCAGCTTGCAGGTATGCGTGGTCTTATTGCCAACACTGCAGGTAAAACAATTGAAGTTCCCATTCGTGCTAACTACCGTGAAGGTCTTAACGTTCAGGAATACTTCATTTCATCACGTGGTGCCCGTAAAGGTCTTGCCGATACAGCTCTTCGTACTGCTGACTCAGGTTACCTTACACGTCGTCTTGTTGACGTTTCACAGGATGTTATTATCCGTGAAGAGGACTGTGGCTGCACAGAAGGTCTTGAAGTTTATGACATCATGGACGGTAACCGTGTGCTTGAGCCTCTGACAGAAAGACTTAAGGGCCGTTACCTTCTCAATCCTCTTGCTAATGAGGAAACAGGCGAAATCATTATGGATAATGACCATATGATGAGTGAAGCAGATGCTGAAAAGGTTGACGCTTATCTCACAGCTAAGATGAATAAGGCTCTTGATGACGGTATGGAAAGAGAAGAAGCTCTCAAGATTCGCCGTGTAACTATCCGTTCACTTCTGACGTGTAACTCAGACCACGGTGCTTGCATCAAGTGCTATGGTTCAAACCTTGCATCAGGTCAGCCTGTTACTGTTGGTGAAGCAGTTGGTATTATTGCTGCTCAGTCAATCGGTGAACCGGGTACACAGCTCACCATGAGAACATTCCACACCGGTGGTGTTGCTTCAGGTGCCGACATCACACAGGGTCTTCCCCGTGTTGAAGAGCTCTTTGAAGCACGTAAGCCTAAGACACTTGCAATTCTTTCAGAAATTGACGGTGTTGTTTCCTTCGAAACAATTAAGAAGAATCCTCACATTGTTGTTACAAACGAAGAAACAGGCGAAAGAAAAGAATACTTCCTTACTTTTGATGCTCGTGCAAGAGTTTCTGAAGGTCAGTATATCAAGAAGGGTGAGACCATCACTGAAGGTTCAATCGACCCGAAGGATGTGCTCAGCGTACTTGGCGTAAGCGCAGTTCACGACTATCTTATCTCTCAGGTACAGCAGACTTACCGTACTCAGGGTGTTGATATCAACGATAAGCATATCGAGGTTATTGCACGCCAGATGATGAGAAAGATCAAGGTTGAGGACGAAGGCGATACAGATCTTCTTCCCAACAGTGTTGTGGATAAGAAGGAATTCCGCCTTGCAAATGAAGCTGTCAGAGCAAGAGCAGCTGAAACAGGCGAAGAGCTTCAGGAAGCAACCTTCACTCCCATGATTATGGGTATCACAAAGGCTTCACTTGCTACAGACTCATTCCTTTCAGCAGCATCATTCCAGGAAACAACAAGAGTTCTCACCGATGCAGCTATCAAGGGTAAGGTTGACCCGCTTCTCGGTCTTAAGGAAAATGTTATCATCGGTAAGCTCCTTCCCTCAGGTACCGGCATGAAGTGCTACAGCAAGGTTGACTTTGAAGACACTACAAGCGAAGAAGAAAAGAAAATCGTTTGGAGCGTGTAATTCAATTATGAATTATGAGGAATTATGAATTGCGATACAGCTCGCATTGAAACATAGTTTCTCACCGCAGAAGTAATTTCATATATTAAAGAGGCAGTTTTGGCTGCCTCTTTTTTGTGTCCGTTTTTGTTTTTGTGAGTATATTGAATATAGGGGGCTGAATCAGGGAGGTGAAGTTTTGAATTCACAGATTATTTCAGGTGTGTTTATTCCCTTGCTTGGTACCGCTGCCGGTGGGGCGGCTGTTTTCTTTTTAAAGAAAAACCTCAGCACGTTTTTTACCGATATACTCTCAGCTCTGGCGGCAGGAATTATGACAGCTGCTTCAGTGTGGAGCCTGATAATTCCTGCAGTTGAACGCTCGGAAAATATGGGACACTTTGCCTTTTTGCCTGCAGTGACAGGCTTTATTCTCGGCAACATTTTTATGTTGCTGCTTAATGATTTAAGTAAAATATTAGTAAGAAACAGTGCTCAAATGCAAAAACTTACTACCACTGTTTTTGCTGTTACAATACACAACTTTCCCGAAGGAATGGCAGTGGGAACAATTTACGGTGCATATCTTGCAGGCAAAGAGGATGTGGTTTTAGCCGAGGCTTTTCTGCTTTCAGTTGGCATTGCAGTGCAAAATATTCCTGAGGGAGCAATAATATCAATGCCTCTTCACGCAGGTGGTGTGTCAAAATTCAAGGCATTTTTATACGGTGCTCTTTCAGGAGCAGTGGAGCCTTTAGGGGCAATACTTACAATATTTACCCTCAGCACAGCGTCAGCGCTTTTACCTTATCTTCTTTCTTTTGCAGCAGGTGCTATGATGTTTGTTGTCACAGAGCAGCTTATTCCCGACATCAAAGACCACGGCAGAGTACCTGTGAGAGCCTTGCCTTTTGCGGTAGGCTTTGCAGTTATGATGAGCCTTGACGTGGCACTTTCTTAAGATATTCTTACAAAAACCTCGGAACGCTTGTTTTCGACTCCTTTTACGGATATACTTAAATAGTAACAGGAGAGGATGATAAAATGAAAAAGCTGATGATTATACTGGTGACTCTTGCTACTGTTTCGGTGCTGATTTTCGGCACTATTCAAAGCCTGCAGCAGGATTTTCTGAGCCTGCAGGGGAGTGTCATATGGGAGATTAGCAAAAAAGAAGCCACAACCGAAAACGGATGGGAGCTGATATTGGTAAACAGAGAATATCGGGTGCCTGAAAGCTATGAAATAGAGCTTCTGACTTTGTCAAACGGTCAGCAGATAGATAAAAGAATATATCCGCCCTTGCAGGAAATGTTTGATGATATGAGAGCAAAGGGTATTTATCCCACAGTTGTGTCAGGCTACAGAAGCTACGATGAGCAAAGAGATCTTTTAGAGGAAAAATATCTCGCTTACAGAAGTGAAGGATACAGTAAGGCTAGGGCAAAAGAGCTCGCCACAGAGTGGGTTGCTCTTCCCGGTACCAGTGAGCATCAGCTTGGAATTGCAGTTGATATCAACCCTGATTACTCTGTTTCAGACGGTGAGGGAGTTTATGACTGGCTGAGAGATAACGCCCATAAATATGGCTTTATCAAGCGTTACCCTGAGGATAAAACTGAAATAACAGGAATAATCAATGAGCCGTGGCATTACAGATATGTTGGCAAAAAAGCCGCAACCTATATGTACGAGAATAATTTGTGCCTGGAAGAATATGTTGAGCAATTATGAATTAACAGGAGGCAAAACAGATGAAAAAGAAAATAGCGATTGTTGTTTGCGTTATTATTATTTTGTTGTCAGTAAGTATGGGGATAACTGATTATTTCAGAGCAAGAGGCGATGAAAGACCAGGTTTTGCAGTTAAAACAGCAACGCTTAAAGACGGTGGAACAAAAATATATTACGGCTTAGGGTATAAAGTAATTTCATATAATCAGTTGCCTGACCCTGTCAGTGGTGAAAATAGAGATGACACGGTTTTTGGGTCATGGCTTTTAAAATATGAAAATTAAAAACATAGCAGGTCACTACCGATATTTGAACTGCCCCAATTTGTACGGACAGCACAAAAAAGGTACCCTTGGTAGCAAATATTAACTTTAAGCAACATACTGACTTCGTTTTTCTTGCGGAGTCAGTTTTGATTTTAATTGAATTCTTTCGTTGTTGTAAAAGTGAATGTATTGATCTATGAGGAGGCGAGCCTCCTCATAGGTTCGCAAATTCGTTCGGTATATGCATTCTGTTTTGAGAATAGAAAAGAAATTCTCAGCCATAGCATTATCATATGGATTACCACGTCTTGACATTGAGGGCGTAATGCCGTAAGATTTAGTCAGGTTAAAATATGCTTGCGATGTATATTGAAACCCTTGGTCACTGTGGAGCTGCAACTCTGCAGTGACTTTTTCTTTTCTCTTAGCTGCTCTGATTGTGCTTAATACAAGATTTATGTTTTGTTCTGTACCGGTTTTGTATGCTATGATACTGTTATCATACAAATCTCTGATTACTGAAAGATACAACACCCTTGATGTGTCTTTATGTATGATATATCTGTTACCCATTTTTGATTAGGTCTTTCTGCTTTGAAATCTCTGTTCAGAAGATTTTCATACCGGTGAAGACAGTTCCCGTAATTGCGATATTTCTTTCTTCGGACTTCTGATAACAAGTTATATTTCTGCATAATTCTTAATATGGTCTTTGGATCATAGTGTATTCCTTGTCTTTCAAGCCATATATGCACTCTGCGATAACCATAGGTTTTTCCGTTCTTTACTTGGCATTCCTTTATCTTTTCGGCTAACGGTAAGTCTTTCGCAGGGATATCCATTCTTTTTACATAATCATAGTAACCGCTTCTTGATACTCCAAAAAAACGGCACATTTCACTTATTGAATATTTTTCTTTATGACGATAGATAACCATAAACTTTACACTTGTTCTCACTTCCTTTCTGTGAGCGAGAGAAAATCCCGCATCAATTCGTTTTCCATTTCCAATTGCTTGATTTGTCTTTCTTTCCTTGCGAGGTCATATTGCAACTGTGTAACTTTACTTAATTGCTGAATTGATGGTGGCAAATTGTTATCATCTTTTCGTGGTCTGCCTCTTCGTTTCAATGTTATTCCTGTCGCAAGTTTTCGCTGGTTGCTATTGTATCTTGTTAAAAAGTTATCTATTTGTTTTCTGCTAAACCCTAACTTTTCACCTATTTCTCTTAGTGTTAATCCTTGAGCTTTTAAGGATAATATTTCTCTTTCATATTGTTTTACATTTCTATATTCTCGTGGCATAAAAAATCCCCCTATGGTAGTTTCTTTTATTCTACCATAGGGGACCTGTTTTTTTCTATTGTCCGTTTTTAACGGACTTGTTCATATTTGGAAGTGACCTGATTTTTTATTAAGATTGATAAAACTTTAAGTTTCTGAGCTTTTGCTTTGCAGGCAATAGCTAACGGTTGGCAGAAGTAAGCCTGCGACCGAAATTGCTCATTGCTAATTACTAATTGCTAATTGCGATAAGAAATTTCTTATCGCTTCTTCACTGCCCGCAAGGCTGCCCTGCACTATCTCAGGCTTTCCGCCGCCTCTGCCCGAAAAAGCGGTGTTTAAGGCTTTGCAAAGAGGTTGGAGATTAACTTGTTTGCTGACAATGCAGTAGCGATATGAGCCGTTTTCGCCACAAAAACAAGCGGCAAACTCCGTGACCTTATCCATAAGGGATATAGCAAAATCCTGAAGGAGCTTTCCTTGAAGTTTAGAATCAAAGATGATAATTCTTCTGTCAGCTTTTATGCTCTCGCTTTTAAGTGAAAGGAGTTCTCTTGTAAGACCGACAATATCATATTTGAGCTTTTCATTTTCATTTTTGAGTCTTTCAACTGCAGCAGCAGTTTCATCCTGCTTTGACGAGGTGAGATTTGACACAAGGCGGTTTTGCTTTAGCTTATGTCTTAAGTCATAAAGAGCTCTTTCACCGCAAAGTATGCTCACTCTTGTGCCGCCTTTATAGCGTTCAAAATTAACTACTCTCACAATGCCGATTTCGCCTGTTCTATTCACATGGGGAGCACAGCAGGCACAAACATCAATTCCGGGAATTTCAACTATTCTCACCTGACCCTCAATTTCTATCTTGCTGCGGTAGGTGAGTGCTTTGAGTTCATCAACAGTGGGGAAAAGAACTCTGATTTCGATGTTATCCCATATGGTTTTGTTGACAAGGTTTTCTACTTTACAGATATCATCCTCATTGAGTTCACCGTCAAAGTCAAGGGTGACAATTTCACTGCCGAGATGAAAACCCACATTGTTATAACCGTAAAGGGAATGGACAATTCCTGAGAAAATATGCTCACCCGAATGCTGCTGCATATCGGAAAAACGCTTTTTAAAGTCTATTTTTCCACATAAAACCTCTTGGTTTTTTAACTTTTCAGCATTTTCAACGGAGTTTTTCACAAAATGCAATATTTTTCCGTCAATAATCTGTACATTTTCCACATGTACTTCGCCAAGCTCACCTATATCGGAAGTCTGACCGCCGCCCTCAGGAAAGAAGGCTGTGCGGTCAGTTTCAATGTAAATATTATCATCATTGCTGTAAAGCGAAACTACTTTACATTTGAATTCCGTAAGGTAGCTGTCGGCGTCATATAACCTCTCTGTCATAGTCTGCCTTCTTTCTGTTTCAGCTGAGCTTATGGATGAAAAGTCCGCTTAAAAGCTTAGGCTCAAACCATGTTGATTTGGGAGGCATTACCTTGCCGGCATCTGCAATTGCCATTAAGTCCTCAAGTGAAGTCGGGTACATTGAGAAGGCAATAACCATATCATTTTCGCATCTTCTTTCAAGCTCACCGAGTCCTCTGATGCCGCCAACAAAATCAATTCTTTTATCGGTTCTCGGATCTTCAATGCCGAAAATGGGAGTGATGCAGTTATTCTGAAGAATTGACACATCAAGTCTGTCCACAGGGTCAGCTTCGTCAAAAGTGCCCTCTTTTGCTGTAAGCTTATACCATTTATTTTCGAAATACATGCCGAAGGTGTGCTTTGCTTCGGGCTTATACTGTCCTTCACCCTCGTAGGCTTCAACTGTAAATTTCTCGCTCATTTTTGCTATGAACTCTTCAGGTGTATAACCGTTCAGGTCTTTCATAACTCTGTTATAGTCCATTATTTCGAGCTCGTTCTTGGGGAATGCAACAGCCAAGAAGAAGTTGAATTCTTCACTGCCGTTATAGTCAGGGTTGGCCTTTCTTCTCATTTCGCCTACTCTTACTGCACTTGCACAGCGGTGGTGTCCGTCAGCTATATAGAGATAGTCTATACCGTCAAAAGCAGTCTGAAGTTTTTCATTAATTTTAGCATCGTCAATAACCCATACAGTGTTTGCAATGCCGTCATCTGTAATGAAATCATAACAAGGAGCGTTGTTTTCTTTCCACGCATTTATAATGCCGCTGATTTCTTCGTTTTCACGGTATGTAAGGAAAATAGGACCGGTGTTAGCGTCACAGTAATCAACGTGTCTTATTCTGTCAGCTTCCTTATCGGCTCTTGTGAATTCGTGCTTTTTAATAATATTATTCATATAGTCATCAATTGAAGCACAGCCAACAAGACCGGTCTGACTTCTGCCGTTCATAATCTGTCGATAGATATAAAAGCAGGGTGCGCTGTCCTGACAGCAGATTCCGTCACTCTGCAGCTTGTCGAGGTTTTCTCTTGCTTTGAGATAAACCTTTTCATCATAAATATCAATGTCTGTCGGCAGGTCGATTTCAGCCTTATCCACATGCAAAAATGAATAGGGCTTATCCTGAGTCATATTTCTTGCTTCTTCACTGTTCATAACATCATAGGGCAGAGCAGCAACCTTGTGAGCAAATTCATTTTTGGGGCGTACTGCTTTGAAAGATTTGAAAATTGCCATAATAAAGTCTCCTTTGATTTACTGATTTTATTTTATTATATTTGCAAATCTTTGTCAATACAAAAGTATATTTGCTGCCCTTTTGCAGAAAAATAAATCACAGAAGAACAGAAAGAGGGATACTATGTCAATTTCAAATGAAGAATACGGCAAGATGGCAAAGCGTGCTTCGCCTTCTTCACCTGTAATAAAAGATTGCTTAATGGCTTTTATTTTCGGCGGTGCAATTTGCTGTTTCGCTCAGGTACTGCTGACTTGGTTCAAGTCGACAGCTATGACCTTAGAGGAAAGCAAAGCGCTGACTACAGTGATACTCATTGCGATAACGGCTATTCTCACTGCTCTTGGCGTCTTTGACAAAATAGCAAAAACTGCAGGTGCAGGTACTGCCGTGCCCATAAGCGGTTTTGCAAATTCTATAGTTTCAGCTGCTCTTGAGTTTCAGACAGAGGGCAGAATATTAGGCACGGCGGCGCAGATGTTCACTCTTGCAGGCCCTGTTATTGTCTTCGGCTGCTCCACAGCGGCAGTGTACGGAATGTTTGTTTATTTTTTCGGATTGTATTGAGGTGTAGCTATGGCGCAAAGAATTGGCAAAACAATTATCTTAGACTCTAAGCCACGGATTATAGGTAACGCTGCAGTGGTTGGCAAAAAAGAGGGCGAGGGGCCTTTAGGCAGTGAATTTGACGAGATTTACGAAGACACAACAATGGGCGAGGACTCGTGGGAAAAGGCAGAGAGTCTCTATCTTAAATCGGCAGTTGCAAGGGCACTTGAAAAGGCTGCTGTCGGCACGAGTGAGGTGGATGCCATATGCTCAGGGGATCTTTTAAATCAGTGCATTGGCTCAACCTTTGGCCTGAGGGATTTCAATATTCCCTTCTGTGGCGTTTACGGTGCTTGCTCAACCATGGCGCTGAGTATGTGCGTAAGCTCCCTTATGATAGAAAGCGGTGGAATGAGCTGCTGTGTGGCGGCAACAAGCTCGCATTTCTGTTCGGCGGAAAAGCAGTTCAGAAAGCCTCTTGAATACGGCGGACAACGACCACCCTCAGCGCAGTGGACGGTAACCGGTTCAGGTGCGGCAGTGCTGAAAAAGTGCAATTCGGATATAAGCCCATATATAGATAAAATCCACCTTGGCACCATTCAAGATTACGGCATAACCGACAGTAACAATATGGGTGCAGCAATGGCACCTGTAGATGTTAAAATAGAACCATAAATTAAGTGGTTGTCGCCACAAAATCTTACACAAATTTTGACAGGAAAGGTGGTGAAAATCCCCTATTTTACTGGGGTTACGGGCGTTTTAGGGTAGCAAATTCACCGAAGACAAAATTTGCAAAAATCACTCATTAACATTTTGTTTACAATTAGTTTTCGAACCAAAAATCAGCGTTATTATGACGAAACAGAAAAATGAAAGGATGAATCAAATGAAAATTACATACCGTGAAGTAAACGGTTATCTTATTCCGAATCTCGAACTGCCACCTGAAGAGGCAAATATCAGGCTTGGGAAATGGGGTGAGCGAGTGCCGGGGGCACTCAAAACGGGCGAACCGACCGAGCCGGCAGGCGAGACATGATGCACAAATCTTATATTGAAAGGCATAAGTCAGCGGTTTTTAACTCTCTGCTTATTAAAGGTAAGCTGTATCAGCACTGTGCTGAGGTTGAAAGACAAGCAAATGAAATGTACGACCTTCTGATTGAGCAGATGAAAGTGGCAGAGGGTGTGACAGAGGAATTGAAAGAGCAGGACCAGATGGAGTGGATTCAGAGAATGGGGAATATTCGGGCACGGGCGAGGGAAATTGTGTGTGATGAGTTGATATATACCATTTAATCCTGTAAAATATTGACTTTTCATACTGTCAGTGCTATACTGATAAAAACATTTGAAAGGCAGGTGGACAAAATGATGAAAAGAATTTACTTAGTGAAGTCAGTTACCGTTTTGTCCGTTTGCAAATAATACATCTTTTATACGGATTTATGCGTTTCTGATTTCACGATCAGAGATGCATTTTTAATTTTATGAAAGAGGTAAAGTAATGAGCGAATTAAAATTTGTAACGGTTAAAAACAAGAAAAAGCATCACAAACTCCTTGAAAGCATTATGCTTCCCTATTGTCAGGAACTTGACAGTAATGTTGGCAGAGAAACTCCCGAAGCAACATTGAAAAAATTCATTGCAAGTATTGTCAGTATGTCTGAAGATAAAGACAGAGTTGTAGAGCTTTGCTATCTTGATGAAGATTTGATCGGTTTTGCTTACGGCAAGATTGACAGTGAGGAACACCGAGGTTATGTAAGACCCGGTTGGGGATATGTTATGGAGTTTTATGTTAAGCCTGAACACAGACAAAACGGCTATGGCAGAGAGATGTACAAACATCTTGAAAATATATTTAAGACAAACGGTGTCAGTAACATTTGGCTGACTGCTGATCCTGTTACAGGTGAGCCGTTTTGGAGTGCGGTTGGTTTTACCGATAGCGGAGAGAAATCACCTGAGAATAATTTATACATATATGAGAAAACGATTTAAGAGGACAAAGTTATGAGTATATTTACAAGCGCAAGCGGAAAATCAGTTTATCGAGGATATGACTATTTTCTTAACAATAAGGTTTCGCAACTTATCAAAATCAGCGATATTGAATATGAGGCTTTTGTACAAGGCAGTGAAGAAAAGCCTTATAAAGTACATCTTAATATCAACAAACCCAAAACTTCGGTTTGTGACTGTCCTTTTGCAAACGGCAGAAGAATATGCAAGCATATGGTGGCAGTATATTTCACGGCGTTTCCTGATGAAGCGGAAGATTATAAAAGACAGCTTGAAGAATATGAAGACGAAGAGGAACAAAGAGAACAGGAATTTGAGGAGCTTTGCGACAAGGTGCTTGATACCATAGAGAGTATGTCTGCGGATGATTTGAAGCAAGTGCTCTCACAGCTCTTGTTTGAAGGTCCCGAATGGCAATTTGAAAGATTTGTTGATGAATGGTTATAAATTTGTTTGAAAGCGAGCAATGAAAATGTTTGATTGTGGATTTACAAAAGAAAATAATTGGTTCAGATACCGTGCAGCGGCAATTATTGTTGAAAACGATTGTGCATTACTTGCAACCAATGATAAGGTAGATTATTACTACTCCGTCGGTGGTGGCGTACAAATGGGCGAAAAAGCAGAGGATGCTGTTGTTCGTGAGGTTTTTGAAGAAACGGGAGTTCATTATGAAATTGACCGTTTAGCAGTTATTCACGAAAACTTTTTTAATGATTCTAGTGAGTTTTTCAAGGATTTGAACTGCCATGAAATAGCCTTATATTTTCTTATGAAATCTAAAGGTAAGCAAAATTTAAACAGTGATAGTTATACTCAAGGTATAAAAGAAAATATGGTGTGGATACCCATTGATGAACTTGATAAACATATGGTATATCCTACATTTCTGAAAGAATATTTGAACAATACAAACACAGGAATATTACATATTGTCACAGATGAAAATCAGCTCGATTGAAGCAAGCAAACAGAGGTGAAGGAAATGAAAATCGCAGTTTTAGGCTATGCCGGAAGCGGTAAAACATATCTGTCTGATCACATAGCAAAAAAGAAAAACATCCCCGTCCTTCACCTTGATGATATCAAGTGGGACAAGGAATGGAAGCCGATTGACGATTCAGTTGTACTGCCAAAGGTTGCAGATTTTATGGCAAAAGAAGATTGGATTATTGACGGCTACTATACTTACCTGATGATAGACGAGCGACTGCAAAAGGCGGACAAAATAGTTTTGCTTCAGCTTCCGAGAATGACCTGCTTTTTCCGTGCTGTTAAACGAACAAAGATCCGCAGACAAGACGGGTACGCAAACGATATGAATTGGTGGTTTGTAAAGTTTACTCTTTTCGGTTGCAGAAACAAAGAAAGACGAAATTATTATGCTGAAATAGCAGACAAGTATAAGGACAAAACTGTTGTTTTGAAAACAAAACAACAAGTCGATGAATTTATGAGGATTATATAATATGCCACAACACCCATTTCCACCCTTATATGATAAAAACTCAAAAGTGCTTATTCTCGGTAGTTTTCCGTCGGTGAAATCCCGTGAGCAGATGTTTTTCTACGGCCATCCGCAGAACAGATTTTGGAAGGTTGTTTCTGCCGTTATAGGTACCGATACTCCTGTAACTATTGAGGAGAAAAGCGAATTTCTGCACTTAAATCACATTGCTTTGTGGGATGTGATTGCCTCTTGTGATATTACAGGCAGTTCTGACAGTTCAATTAAAAATGTGGTTGCAAATGACCTCACAGAGATACTTGAAAACGCAGACATCAGACAGATTATCGTCAACGGCAAAACTGCTGAAAAGTATTACAACAAGTACATTCGTGACACTATCGGCAGAGAAGCTGTTTGTTTGCCCTCAACCTCACCTGCAAATGCGGGGTGGAGTATGGATAGGCTTGTTGAGGCTTGGGGGAAAATAAATAATTATCTTGATTAAGGAGTGAAAACTAAACACTATGGATATGTTTAATAAAATTTGCCTACAGTTAGATTTAGGCGAAATAATAACAGAGCCGACTCAGCTTAAAGGCGGATTTATGCACAAGATGTATTCACTGTTCACAACAAATGGCAAATATGCAATCAAGCTGTTAAATCCTTATGTTATGAAGCGTGATACTGTTTTTGAAAATTACCGTATTGCTGAAGAACTTGAAGCAAAGTTAGAGCAAACGGATATTCCAATACTTCCGGCTTTGACTTTTCACGGCAATAAGATGCAAGAAATTGACGGACAGTATTTTTATTTGTTCGATTTTTATGAGGGTAAATCTCTCAAAGATGAAGAAATCACCATTGAACACTGTCGCAAAATAGGTGCATTTCTTGCTAAAATACATAATATCGAAAAGAAATCACAGCCTCACAATCGAAGTGAAATAAATGTTGATTGGGATATGCTTATTGAAAAGCTTTCAGAAAATAATACCGAGTTATATAATCTTTTAAGTGGCAACCTTGACATTCTTTATGAAAGCCAGCAAAAGGGTAATCTTGCTGTAAAGAAGATGCCGCCTGTACTGACAATATGCCACAATGATATGGACAGCAAAAATGTTCTTTGGAACGGTGACGATTGCCGAATTATTGATTTGGAATGTCTTTGCTATTCAAGTCCGTTTGTTGAACTATATGAAATGGCTTTGTGTTGGTCAGGTTATGAAAACTGTAATATTGACTTCAATCTTTTCAAAGCTCTTATCAAGTCTTATGCTAACAATGGTGGTGTACTGCCTGATGATTGGGAAACAATCTATTACAGCAGTTATGGTCGTTTAGAGTGGCTTGAATATAACGTTAAGCGTGCATTAGGCATTGATTGCGGAAAAGATGAAATTGAAATGGGCATTTCAGAGGTCCGTGAAACTATGGAGCATATAGTATATTATCATGGTGTCCGAGATGAGATTTTGGAGTGCTTGAATAATTTATAAAAGTGAATATGAACCAACCGCCTTACTTGTGTTTTGCAGGTAAGGCGGTTGTTGTTGTTAGAAAAATTGTACAAGTTGAGAGGGCGTTAATTGTTGATTTCGACAAAGTTCGATATTTTTCGAGAAAATGGTGTTACTTTTTCCTTTATACAGCACTTTATAGATATAAGACAGATTATATTTTAAGGAAAATGCTTATGGAAACAAAAGAAAACAAACACATCAAAACCAAAGAGGAAATAGTGGAAATTCTGAATAGCAATGGCTTATCACATTATTCAGTAACATATCACGGTTGTAACGGATTTTTCATTCCTGCAAGTGACAGTGAAAGTTGTCGTACCTACCCTGGTATATCCGTGACAATGTGTAACAAGGACATTTGCAGAGTGTACCCGCACAAAATTATATACATTGCCATTGAGGACAGAAAATCCGTATTGTATCTAACCGACAGGAAAATCGAAACCTACTGCTCAATGGACTATTGGAAAAATGTTCTTGATGAAAATTCCTTCGCCCAACCCCATTACAGCTACATAGTCAACCTGCATTATGTGGAAGAGGTAACTAAGGATTTCGTTACACTCAAATGCGGTGAGTATGAGTATAAGGTTTATACTTCAATGAGAAAGATAGGTGCGTTTAAGAAGGCTGTAGCGGAGTTTGAAAGAAATGCAAAATGATGCGAAAAACAAGCGTTTTGTCGAAAAAATGAAGCGTTTTTGTAAAATTTGTTGAGTTTTAAGATAAAACAATATATTTTTATAAGTAAATATTACACAAATAATTATTATTTTAATCTTCAAGGTTAGTGCTTCTATTATATAAACACTTTCCTGTATCATTATTAAACATCATGCATCTGTTTTTTACACAAGGTAAAAATTCCGAAACAATTACATCGTTATCACGAATAGCATTGACTCCTATATGGGGAACACGAGCATCGTGAATTGTATTGTGAATAATTATGGTTTTATGTAATATAGGACAAAGTTTAGTTGGTTTCATTTTTTTCCCTCCAAGTTGATATTTACATAATCATACAACTGTTCAGTTAAAAAATATGTCATATTATTAGATATGTCAAAATAAAGTAAGGAGAAGAATATCGTTATGAAAGATACAAACGCAGAAAGAAAATTAAGAATTAATGTTGTTGCAGGAAAGGAGTTCCAACTAAAGATAGTAAACATATCAAAAACTAGATATATTACTAATGATTTTTTCTATTATGTCTACAGTGATGCATATAAAGAAGCAAAAAAAATCATTCTTGAGAGTAACAACAAAAATAAAGAGCTTCAAGAAACAACAAACAATATTATAGCATTTTGCGGAGAAAGAGGACAAGGAAAAAGTAGTGCAATGCTCAGTTTCTCTAAACTTCTGAAAAATGGCAACAAGAACACGGTGGTTGAATCTTTTAGTGAATTTTACAGAGATTTTAGTAACTATGAATTTAAAGTATTAAACAGAATTGATCCTACTGAGCTTGAAAGCTGTCATAGCATATTAAGTGTAATTATTTCAAGGATTTTCCATGAATTTCAAGAAAAATCAAACGAAAGCACTACCTTTTCTCAGGAAAAAAATGAGTTGATTAATCTTTTTCAACTATGTTATCAAGATATTGATATAATAAAAAATGCGAAATCTTTCGAAAAATTTAATTATGGTTACGAAGATGATCTGGAAGAATTATCAATGCTTAGTGACAGTGCTAACATAAAAGAGCATTTTTCAAAATTGGTTAATAAGTTTTTAGATTTTGTTTGTAACAAAAATGACCATTATCTTGTTATTCAAGTTGATGATACCGATTTAAATGTAAGTAAAGCTTACGAGATAGCAGAAGATATTCGAAAGTACTTTATGATTCCTAACGTAATAATTTTGATGGCTGTTAATACAAAATTGCTTGTAAGTGCAATCGAACAAAGTTTCCAAAAAAGTTTTGATCTTTTAATGAAAAATTCCGTTATCAATACGAATCAAACTCATGCAATGGCTTTGCGATACATCAACAAATTAATTCCTGGTAGTAGAAGAATTAATCTTCCGGAAATATCAAGAAACTGCTCTCCTTTTGATAGTTCAATCGAACTTCAGTATATCGATAACGATAAAAAGCAAAGCTCATATGATGATGAAAATGATTTTGTTTCTTACGGTGATATTCAGGAAAAAGTATTGGGATTGATTCATGAGAAAACAGGTATAATTTTTGTTAAACGCTCAGAAGTATTACATCCAATAATATCCAAGAATACACGTTCTTTAGTCAACTTTTTATCTATATTAAATGATATGACAGAGTTGTCTTTAAATAAAGATTCTTGTTGCATTAATGATATGTTTGATTTAAGTGATGAAAATAAACGAAAAGAGAACATTAAAAGGATTAAAGCTAGAATAGAAAATATCGAAAAGCTTGAAGAATACTTTATGTTTACCTGGATTGAGGAAAATGTAGGAGTAATTGCTCGCGGAACAATAGAAGAATGGCGCAATGCAACGTTTGAAGACAAAAACAAATTTATGATTGCATTTTTAAACAGTACAATTTCAACTCTTTATAAAACAAATGCAATTGCTTCTGATGAAGGGATAAATATTGTTAACATTGATGATTATGATACAGAATCTGATATCGTAAGTAATAAAAATACTGTTCGTAATGTCCTGAAAATATTGAGAAATTATGAAAAATACTATAATAATGAAGCAACAAAAAATTTAACTTTTGCAATACAAACAATTTATTCTATAGCAATAAACAAATTTTTCTGCAATCAAATCTTGTTAGAGAATGAAAGAAAACGTAATGAAAGCAGTATTTATAGTGATGTATCTTTAATTGATTTTACTGGTTCTGTACTACAAGAGCTTTTCCAAAGTTTAATTCCCAAGGAAAGAAACAAATCAAAAACTTGTTTTGTTTCTAGATTACCTGCTAACGTGCTGAAAGAGAAAACTAACTATGATTTTTCATCTGTAATGGGATTAATTTCGCTTTTTGGCATTTGGGATTATAATGAGTTAAGTACATCATCAATAGACAAAATGAATGATTATATGAATTATTCATTTGATGTATCTTTGCCAATAGTAAAATGTGCCCAAGGTCCATCATATTTTTTTGATATTAACAAAAGTAATCATTCCGACTTATTTAATACCCGTATAACTTGTTTTCAAATAATTGCTAATGTAGAGTTGATATTAGAATTAGAGAAAATAATCCAAAACAAATCACATATATTTAATTTAAAAAGGAGGGTTAAATCTCGTAGACACAAAAACATTATTTCACAATATATTAATGCATATGATACTATTATTATGTATTTGGAAAGCATTAATTATATAAATACAGATGGACTCAGTTTTGCGTGGATAACAAAGCAAATGGAATTTAACGAGAAAATTTTTATGAAAATATACGAACGAAGAGAATTAGCAATTGATGATTATGGCTTGCTGTTAAGATATTATTCTCAACTTGAACCATTCAAAAAAACTTATACAATAGAACTTTTAAAAGAAAGGCTTATAAGTACTAGTAAATTATTTACCTCAATAAAAAATAGTATTTCGGTGATTGACTTGTCATTTGAAAATGGTGAAATTGAAAATATATTGAAAACAATCGAAGGTAAGGAAAAGCTTTCAGAAAAAAAGTGTTCAGAACATCAAGCAAGCATAAATAAATTCATCAAATCTGCAAAGGAAAAACTTTCGAAATATCTTTAATTTACAGAGGATTTGCTTATGAATTCAGAATGTAATAATTTAAAAATACTTTTTAGAATTGCAAAACCTGATAAAATTTCAGTAACACATAACAGAAAAAATCGTTTTCTTCGTTTTAATGAAATTTCAAAACAGCTTTATATCGATTATGCTCGTGAATGTTATCCAACATATTCTGAAAATGAGATACAAGAGTATTATAATCAATTAAACTACTTGTGTAGCACACATGAAACAAAAAACTATTTTTATCTGTTAGCTGATTATGGAAAAAAGACATTAGAACTGTGGAATGGGTCACCTGTCGTAAAATTTGATTCCATAATTGATTGGCATGATATATCGCATGAAATCAGTCAAGATTTAATTATTTCTGCATATCTGGCAAATAATTCTCTTGAAAAACGAGTAAAACAAGATTTTTTTGCGTGGCCTACCACTCTAAAGACATCGAACCGACAACTTCAGAACATTTTAAATAATGGTATATCAGAAAATCATTATCATTTAAATGGTTCTACGCAAGTTTTTCCAATTACATGGGTAAGCCTTATGAATTTACCAACACAAATTGTAGATGTTACAAAAAAAATGGGAGTTAATTTGACTTCATCTTTAATGTGGGGTGAAAGCGATAATCAATCTTCGTGGAATGAATTGTTAAAAGAAGCTGCGGCAATAAGATACAATCTTTTCTGTGCTTTGAATAACTATAACATGAAAATTGATACAAAAAAATGTTATGTGTCATTCGCTGAATTGCAAAGAAACATATTTGGCATTTCTTTTTATGCAGCTTTTAAAGATACAAAGTATAAATATTCTCTAGACTACGCTTTGACAAAACGCATAGATGTAAATAATTATCATTATAACCGTATACTTGCAGGCGAACGAAAATTTCTGTATGACTGCTTTTTTTCGTCATTTAGTGGAAAGTTTAATGATGAACAGAACAATTTGTTTTATAAGTATGTATTGATAAAAACCAATTTTAGAGCAGAAATAATACAGAGCAATAAGTTAAGTGGTTTTAAAAATTTTGCAAACTATCAGGATAGAAAAGGATATGCAATAGAAGGGATACCAAAATATGCAAGAGAGGCAATTCGCACATCCATTAATGAAGTGCTTGATGAACAACCCATTATATCATTAGAAACAAGAATTATGCCTAGAGACAGAAATGATTTGCTTGTAAAGAACATAAATTATTATGACGAGACTTATAAAAGCTTTCTTGAAGAATTAAATAATATAACAAAAAAAGAAAGCATTACATATCCTCATTTTTATGTTCTTCACTATCCAAAAGGAACAGAAAACCTTAAGCAACGAAAACATGGCGTTTCAAGAGCAAGAAATCAGAAACAAAGAGAAAAATACAAGAAGTGTTCGAAAACAACAATGTATTCGTTAAGCCACTTGAATTGTTTAAGAAATAGGGTTTTGGGAATAGATGCTTGTTCAAATGAGATAGGTTGCAGACCAGAAGTATTCGCAACCGAATATCGATATTTAAAAGAATATAATATGCAACATCGCTATTCTCAGTTTAATCTAGAAAACTCAACTACATTCTATTTAAATAGAACTTATCATGTTGGGGAAGATTTTCTTGATATTATTGATGGTTTAAGATCAATCGATGAAACAATTCGATTTTTGGGCTTTTCTTATGGAGACAGATTTGGTCATGCTCTTGCATTGGGAATCAATCCCCACGATTATTACAAATTTAAAAACTATAAAATCATACTTCCATGTCAAGATGCATTAGATGATTTTGTTTGGATATATATGCGTTCAAATGAGATGAATATTTCAATTGAACCAATATTAAAACAAAAAATAGAATCAATAATTAATGAACTGGCAAATTATATATATTACGATTTTATTAAGCGAACACCAAATCTTAATATATCAGTATCGCCTTATGATTTGTTTAGTGCATGGAAATTAAGAGGGGATAATCCTGAGTGTTACCGAAACATTAAATTTACATCAAATGGTCAAATACAAACTAGATACGATAGAGCAAAATATGAAGAAACACCTGAGCTTAATGACATAAGAAACCAAGACAGTGTTACTGCTCTTTATTATGCTTATCATTATGAATATAGTGTTAGGGCTGCAGGAGAAAAACCCTATGAGTTCGAAATAACTCCTGAATACATAGCATTGGTTTCACAAATTCAGAAAAAAATGCAATTCGAAGTTGCTGCAAAAGGTATTATGATTGAGTGCAATCCTTCTTCTAATTGTTTAATTGGTACTTTTAAAACATACGAAAAACATCCAATTACCTCTTTTTTTAATCTCCATTTAGAAAGTAATGATGAAATAATTAAAAATTGTCCTCAACTTTCAGTATCAATAAACACTGACGATCAAGGCGTTTTTGATACATCACTTGAATATGAATATGCGTTGATGGCCTCTGCATTAATCAATGTCAAAGATGACAGTGGAAAAAACAAATATTCACCTTCACAGGTATATGAATATTTAGATTGTGTTCGAAAGATGGGTAATGTTCAATCTTTTAAAAGTCAACAGAATAGTAATAGGTGAAATTTTTCAAACATTAAGGCAGCCCCGAAAATTTTGTGTAAAAGCAATCCCCATACCAAGCAAATAATAGGTTGATTGCTGTGCAGTCAGACTGCGGGATTGGTCTCGTATTAACTATTTTTTCCTGTTTGCGGAAAGTTATGCGTGCGTAGCATGAATAACACTTCCGCAGGCAGGAAATGCTTTTTTTACGAGACAAATTACGCAGAAAGCCTGTCTTCG